>NZ_JAKILT010000014.1 GCF_023283535.1 Shewanella sairae
TGTAGTCACGTTGTGTACGTTTACTGCGGATTGCACCTGAGGGTTTCATAGATAAGTCTCCAAAGTGTCAACTTATCTCAGGACGGGACAGTCATTGCCATTAAAAAGGCGACACTAATAATTGCTTTATTTTTCCAAGCGCGAGTCGTTGTTACGCTAGCTGTAGGTGTTATTTTAGGTGCGGTTTGGCTGGTCATTCTGTTCTCAAAAATTGTTGTCTCTCACTTTATAAAAATAGAGAAACAACTGACCGAGATCAGCTGATATAAAGCAAAAAGAAAAGATAAGCCGCAGCGGGCCGCTTTTTGCTGGGGGCGGATATTAATGACTCACTAAAAACAAGTCAACCGTTTATCGGCAATATCCCTATGTTTATTTATAAAATTAACCAACTTGGAAACTAACCACGTTAAGGTCACATTTTTGTTTTTAAGTATGTGGCGAATGTCTGCAATTTGAAGCGTTTGTAAGTAAAGCCTAAGCTCATTTTTGTGAGGTTGAATGCCTGCAAAAATTTGATAGGAAGATGCAGTTGCTCTGGTTTGGAGCAACTGCGTGGCCAACTGAGTTAACTTAATCTACCAAAGCTTTTAGCGGTGATAAAAATATAATGCTGGGGCATCTCTTTCTCGGCGACTTTAGTTGGCGATAAGCGCTGTTTTGTGGCGTCAACTTCAAAGCCAAATGCTAATAAGCTTTTGATTGAGGGTTGATTCTCTTCACTGACAAAACAATAGATTTCATCCAGCTGTAAAATCTCAAAAGCCACTTGTAAAAGCTGTTGCTTGATAAAGCGGTTAAGCCCTTTTCCTTGATATTGACCCGTAAGCCAGGTGCCAATCTCTACTCGTTTTTCAGCTAATTCAATATTTTTTAACCGTGTAAAACCAATGACGTTATGTGTCGTGCCACATCTTATTGTAAAGAGTAAACAATCAGAATCACTCAGTACCCTGCTAAAATAGCTGTCAAAAGCGTCGGTAGTATCTTTTGGAAAGCGTGCGAATCGCCAAATGTTAGGATCCATACCAATTGCTTTTAACGCCACAATATCTGCGCTAACTAATGGCGATATATAGCCATTTTGCAGTGTAAATGTGCCGCAAAGTAGTTGAGTTGCAGCGGTATACTTTTCGAGGTTATTAGTCATAAGAAACGACAGGTTGTAGTCGGTTGAACATTGTTAATTAGTCGATGCCGATGATAGCAATTGATACGACTCATTAGCTAGTAAACTCAGCTTGCTATACTCAGTTTGATAACTGTCGCACATTGCGCTAACAATGTAGTTGTACGCAGTTCTTAGCTGGCATTTTTAATCTTGTTTTGCGTGTATCTTCGCTTGAGCAAAGCCAGTGTATTGCCTACAATAGCGCACTTTTTATTTATCGCAATTTTCACTATAGGCCAGAATCATGTCTGACACTACAGCACAACCAGCTTTACCTGATCGTCTTTCAGTTAACCCACGTAGCCCTCACCACGTAGAAGCTATTTTCGAATTCGATATCGGTATTACCGTTAACGGTAAAGAGCGTTTCGATGTTGAAGAATACTGCATCAGCGAAGGTTGGGTTAAAGTGCCATCTCACAAAGCGTTAGACCGTCGTGGTCAGCCGCTGATGATCACTGTAAAAGGCACTGTTGAAGCATTTTATAAGTAAAAACGTGTTTTTACGGTTATGCCAATAAATGAAAAGGTCGCGATAGCGACCTTTTTTGTTACTAAAAATCGATTTCAGCCAAGGCTCTACACTGGTTTGTTGCTAGGCAGGCAAGATGTTATCTTGCTGGCATACTTATAGAAATCAGATTGAACGACCTAGCGTAGAGGGTTTGAATGTCTTTAGCCAAAATTGTCGCGAGTATTATTCTAGTTGTTTCCCCGGCAGTGTTTGCCAGTCCCCATCAAACACTTGCCCCAAACGCGCCTTTGGCGCAACAGCTACCAGTGCCACCAATTCAAGTGGCAAAGTCCTACCCACAAGTCGCTGTAGTTGAGCTTGCTAATGCCCATGACTTGCAGGCTGAATTTGATAGTAAGCATTATCAATTAGAAGCTGTGCTCAAAACACATCAGTTGCCAGCATATTTTGTGGAAAACTTGCCAAATGATTTAAACGCGTTGCCAGTAGAGCAAAAGATCTCGCTATTTATTCGCTTATTATTGCCGACGATTAAGGCGGTGAATCAGCAAATTCTGGCGGTCAGAACCCAAGTCATCACGCTTTCACAAAAGCCTAAGTCAAAGTGGTCAGTCACAGAGCAGGATTGGCTCCAAGGTTTGTTTGATAGTTATGTGGTCAAATCAGCTCAAATAGAAGACTTGTTATTGCAGCTCGATATTGTACCAACGGGCATGGTTCTAGCCCAAGCGATTGATGAGAGCGGTTGGGGTAGCAGTTATTTTGCCATCGCAGGCAATAATCTCTACGGCGAGCATTTATCTGAACATGGCGGCGAATATTTAACGACACCTGGTGGACATGTCAAGGTCGCTGCATTTGCTAATTTATATCAAGGTACAGCCAGCTATATGCATAACCTTAATACTACACTCGCTTACCAAGATTTAAGGTTGTTGCGTAAACATTTGCGCGAGCAAGATAAGCTAAATGGTGCTGAGTTAGTAAAAGCATTGGTCCATTATTCAACCCGCGGCGAAGCCTATGTCGACAATTTACAGGCTTTGATTAAACGACATGGTTTAGATGACTTTGATACCGCTAAATTAACGGGGTCAGTCACTATCCGTTACCGGTTTAATGAGTCTGCTAAGCGATAATGGCTTAAACTAAAAGTAACGCTAACAAGAGATATTTTGTGGATTCAATTACTCAAGCTGCATTAGGTGCCACGGTTGCAGGCGCAATAGCCGGTAAACGCTGTAACGGCAAAGTTTTACTTGCCGGGGCATTGCTCGGTACTTTGCCGGATTTAGACGTATTTATTGATTACGGTGATGATATTAGTAATACCGTAAAGCACCGTGGTTTTTCCCATTCATTATTGATCTTACTGCCATTCTCTTTATTGCTGACGGCAATCATTGAGCGAATTAAGCCTTTGGAGGACTGGTCGTTCTCAAGACTTTGGTTACTTATTGCCGCTTGTTTAATAACCCATCCTCTACTCGATAATTTCACCAGTTACGGCACGCAATTATTGTGGCCAATCCCTGGATATTTCTCCTTATCGAGCGTGTTTATTATTGATCCCTTGTACACATTGCCTCTGCTTATTTCCCTTGCTGTTGGTATGGCGAGAAAAGCGTCATTGAGCCGGTATTGTGCCATCGCATTATGTGTTTCATCGCTGTACCTCGCCTGGAGTTTGGCGGCTAAGCTATATGTTGAACAGCGAACTATAGCGAGCCTTGATACCTTGGGGATTAAGGCAGAGTCAGTGTTTATTACGCCTACGCCTTTTAATACTTTGCTTTGGCGAATTGTGGTATTGGATGGCGATGAGTATTGGGAGGGGCTGGCATCTGTACTAGATACAAATCAACAGGTTGAGTTTATTGCCCAAAAGCGCGGTAATTGGCCGTTGTCAGTAGAGCCTGAGCAGCTGCAAGCGCTAAAAACCTTTACCGATGGCTTTGTGCGATTTGATCAGCAAGATAAGCAGTTAGTGGTGTCTGATTTACGTTTAGGCATGTTCGGCAATCTTGCCTTTAAATTTGTGTTTGCAGAGCAAGATCGCGCCGGACAATGGCAAGCTATTTTGCCGACGCGTTTAGCTCAAGGTGAACTAAGGGGCGATATGAGTAAGCTAAAAGATAGAGCGTTAGGCGATCAGCAAATAAACGCCAGCCTCGATCTATGCCCATCACCATGCGGGTTAAATACTGCGCACTAATTCATTTCTATGAGTCAGTCATAACCGCTAACCGAGCCGTTAAAACGATAACGGCTCGGTTAACGAAAATTACAGCCACTATTTATCGCCTTCATTTTTATTAATAAGCAATATAATCAACAGCATACCAAAGAAGGTGACAATACTGACCTGCAAGGGGCCTGAGATCACAAAGCCCATTTTACTGCCATTAAGAATATCGAAAATATCTTTGAGTGCACCAATAGAAATTAGTGCCATTGAGCCGGAGAGGATCCTTGTGAAGCGTTTGCTATTGCGGGTGCGCAATTTGTCATAAAGCTTAGCCGTTTCGGAGATAATCTCTTTTTGGCGGTAATGGATTTTGTCTAATGTTTCTTGGGTGCGGGTATGTAATTTTTCAAAATCCATATAATGAAACACCTTCTGGATCATCCGAGTATGATCGGGAAAGGTCATCATACTGCCCGCGTTTATTAAGTCTAATAGCCAATGTGCATCATTTGTAAATTGCTTTAAACAATCGCCTTCATCGGTGAGTTTTTTAACATGTGCCCTTAATTTAGCGGCTGAAATATCTTTGTCTTTTAGGCTCGGAACGGCTTGTTCTAAGTTAACCCTTAACTGTTTATCGAGTAGCTTATTGGTTAAATGAAATAGATTATTTACCGCGGCTGCAACCTCCATCATCTCTGCAGATTGCTCTAGTACCCAGTTAGGTTGCTGTAATAGTCCAAGCACACACTCGTGATGGTTGGTAAATACAAACTCATCGTGGTTATAGCAATCTTGATTGAGGTTATGCTGTTCGCTGGTGACTGTGCGCAAGCACCAATCGTCAACAGCGCTACGAAGCTCGCGCTGTGGTAATACAAATGCGGGATAGGCGAAGTGTGACTTTAATGATTTGGCGGTAACAGAGTTATCTTGGCCGTTAATCCGCTCAACAACTCTATCTAGCAGAGTTGAAACAAAACGGTTTTCTGATGGGTTAAAGATCAGTAGATCTTCAACATCTTCTTGGTAATGTGGATACTGAGTGTTGAGCAATGTGGCAAGTTCGCTAAACCTTTGCTGGGCAAAATCTTCTAAAAGCCCTACCTGTTGCTCATGCCAGCGCATGTCTTGATCCATCGCAAAGGGCGTGCCTAAAGACATTGCATGGCGCACGCCGCTGGCACTGGTGTCGTCTAGTGGCGCTTTGAGGTTTAGGGCAAATATCCCCATTGGGTAATATATAAGTTCAACATCAAAATTGAGCTGTTTATTGTTGGCATTTCTATTGCGAAACGGCATGCGCAAATTGGGGAGTTGCCACGAATAGATATCTTCAAAGTCTTTGGCTATTCCAGCCCAAATGTCATTGAGCATATTACTCTGTGGTGACTCTGCGCCCCAATCGGCGAAGTACAATGGGTGCACAGCTGGTGGACTTGCGACAATATGACTTAAGGTCTGCCTAAGTTCACGAGTGATAAGATGATTAACGTTGGCAAAATAAGAGATGCTGATTGAGCCTCGCTCGACGTAGAGCTCGCCAGAACTTGCTTGCCTGTTTTCACTAAAGAAGGTTAACGGCGGCCATAACGCTTCAAGGTCCGTTGACATTATGTACTTGTCTGCAGCAGTTAATGCACTTACCGCCTCGACAAATTTAGGCCGTAACTTAACCATTTGCTCAGTTAATACTGCTGGGTCACCCCAACGTATTGCGTAAAGGTAGGCAACAATGCTGACACCGTCGTTAAAACACTGGTAGGCGCTAAATTCGGCGTTTAAGTGCTCAGTGTAAAATTGTTGTTCCGACTCACTGAACTGCTCTGTGACTTCTCTGGCGGCTGCTAAGTGCGCTTCGATATTGCTGGCGGCATCGGATATTAACCAGTCTTGGCTGGTGTAAATTCCACGATCGATATAGCAAATATCAATTTGAATCGCGGCAAATTGTTGCAGTACCTTAGTTATCCCGCAATTGGGGAGTGTGCTAATGGCGGTGATGCTGGAGCGAACTAAGGTTTCTGCATGCAGATACCAATTACTTTCTTCTACTTCATGACGGGCATAGCTGTAGCAGGCACAAAATACTAATAGCGTTTCAACTGCTGGAAGATCTTCCACTTGTTTTGCAAAAATTTCCGCTTGCTGCTCAAACTGGCTAACTAAAGCGAAGGCGGTAGATTGACGCTGTTGTAAGTTTTTTTTAGCCCAGTGAAAACATTGTTCAAAATCTTCAGCGCGAATATATTGAAAAAACTGCTCAACAATAGCTTGTTGCTGTGTGTCTCTATCAAGTGTCATGTGTCTTCCTTGGACAGTATCTGGCTTCGCTGCTGCTTGAGTCTCGGATCGGTTGGAGTTAAGTAATAACTATTGATGAATATATGCTCAATCATGTGCCATATTTGCTTAGGCGAGGGCGTTGGGCAATGATGTGGATCGTGATGTGAAGCATGATACATCAGTGCCATCGGTGTTGAGTCTATGTCATCGTAATGGGGTGATAGGTAGTCGATATCAAAAGCGTTAAAGCCAAGTTTTTGGTAAAACTTGGCAGGTCCTGATTCTGCTTCAACCAATAATATCTGAGTTGTTTGCTGCTCAATAAACTGAAACAGTTCGTCGCATAACAACTTGCCGAGTCCTTGCCCTTGATGGCTTGGAGCAATGAATAAGTAACCAAGTAACGCAAAACCTTGCTGAGGATAAAGCTCGGTAATAGAGACGCCGTATACTTGGTTATCATCGCAGAGGACAACACAGCGAGAGCTAGCGCTATCGATGGCTTGTTGTAACTCTGCTATTGGCTCGCGTTCCCAATCGGGAAACACTTGGCAGTATATTGCCATAGCGCTTTGCCACAATGAGCCACTGGCTTGGGTAAGCTGTTTTATCTGCATGATTTATTATATTTTTTATGTTTGATAAATCTTACCAAAGCTTGCCTAAATCCTGCTATAAAAACAATCAAATCGCTGCATTTTTATCTGTGTTTTTATTTGCTCTAGGTTAGTTAAACAGTGGCTTGTGGCTGTATTTTCTTCAATCGCGGTTTTTCGTTGGGTTTTAGAGCGCAGGAAGCTTAGTGATTTTAAGTTGGAACTTGTGTATTTATTACTATCATAAAGGCTGGTTAGTTAATGATATTCTTAAATAATTAATAAGATATTCCAATACCGTGATAATCGTTAGTCTGTCACAGTTTCTGTTGTACAAACTGATAATATTTCAGCCCTTTTTATAATCACAAACTGGCTAGAATGGCTTTAGTATGTCTAATCTCTCTATCAAGCAATTATTTATCACCCTCTTCAGTAGCTTATTAATGATTTTTGCCCTTTCCTTAGGGCTAATCAATTACCACAGTAAGCAATTAGAAGCACAAATACATACCCTAGAGCTTGAAAACCATACCAGTGAGTTGGTTTCGCAACTATTGAATAAAGTGTCTGGATTGCGCCGCGAGCAGCTTGGATACAGTTTGCGTCGTGTACAAGCTTCCCCTATGAGTGAAGAGTCTAGAGAGTATTTGAATCAACAGGTCGTTGATATTGATGACATCGTAGATAAAGCCAATCAGGTAGTGAGTGATGACACCTTAGTGCAGATTAATAAGCTGCAATCACAAATTGCAGCGTTTAGTCGCCTGCATCAAGATTTCTTACAAAGCGACGCCAGCCAAGGCGCAGCTGCTGCGGGACAAATGCTAAGTTCAATGGAAGCTTGGCATATTTATAATAATGTTGAGCAAGGTATTTTCTTGTTGATGGAACAGCAAGCAGAGAAAGTGGTGGCGGCTAAACATGCCGCTGATGAAGCCATGGAGTCGTTAAATAGCAGTACGATTCTTGTCGCCATTCTGTTCATGTTGACCTTATCAAGTTCTGCTGTGTATCTACTAAAACGCATATTGTCGCCTTTGCATGCCACTAAAACGGTACTTTCGACTATCGCTAACGGTGATCTGGTTGTCGATATCGATATGGACAAGTTTAAAAGCCGTGAGTTTAGTGAAATGGCGCAAGTGTTGCTGCAAATGCGCAATCAATTGCATGATATGATCTCGCAAATAGGCGCCGCCTCGATTCAGTTGGCTGCCGCTGTAGAAGAAGTGAGTACCATTGCTGGAGAGTCTGCCAATGGTGTGGGGCAACAGCAACATGAAGTTGACCAAGTCGCTACCGCAATGACCGAGTTGCAAACCTCGATTACAGAAATTGCCCGTAATACTAACCAAACGGCAGAGCAAGCTTTGTTAGCGGTTAATGCAGCAGATAGCGGACGCCGAGTTGTTGCTAATACTATGGTGGCAATTAATGAGTCTGAATCTGAAATTACCGCAGTGAGTGACGTCATTAGCCAGTTACAGCAAGACACGGATGCGATATCGGTGATTGTTGAAGTGATTTCAGACATTACCGACCAAACTAACCTGTTGGCATTAAACGCCGCCATCGAGGCTGCACGTGCCGGAGAGCAAGGACGTGGTTTTGCGGTTGTTGCTGATGAAGTGCGTACATTAGCTAGCCGCACTCAAAGTTCTGCCCATGAAATTAAAACAACCATTGAGTTACTGCAGAAGCGTTCGCAAACGGCGGTAACGGTAATGAGCTCTAGTCGCGATAAGATGAAACTCAGTGTTGAGCAGGCAAATTGTGCTAGCGATGCGATTGGTGATATTAATACTGCGATTACGCAAATTAACGATATGGCAATTCAAGTGGCGAGTGCCACCGAACAACAAACAGCTGTCACTGAAGAGTTGAGCCAAAATATTATTAATATTAGTGATGCAGCGAGTCGTGTGAGTGAGGGGACTGCTCAGGTTTCTCAATCGAGTAACGAGTTAAGTCAATTAGCCGTTAATCTGGCTGATATCATTCGTCGTTTCCGCACGGTATAGCACAGTTTTCGCCTGACTTTATTAGTTTAGTCACTGAACTCAATCGGCAGCGGTATCGTGGCTGCTTGTTGAGTTCTGCTTTATGTTTTTCGATCGCGATGCATTACAATCCCACCCTTCTTTTAAGTGTCTTTTTCCTGTTAATTTAACGCCGAGTTGTACGGAGTACATTCTTCTCTTAAATCACGCATTTTTTATAAGGTTTTAAGAATAAAATCATATTCAAAGCGTATTATATAGCCAGAAGATAAAAGCGTGTTCTACCGTAGGATTATTGTCATAGTGGGTCGCTAGAATGAGCGCCAACTATGCAAGGTAAATTATTACAAGGAGTATTTATGGCCCTTAGTCATCAGCAAAAAGTGTATATACCCAAGGATGTTCGTAGTAACCAATATATCAGCGCAGAAATTATTGTAACTGACGAGTTGTTAGCACATTATCCTGATTATAAAACGTGTTATCAGACCCTTAGTCGCACCATTTTTAACCTGGGTGAGCAGCAAGAAATTTACAACCTTCACGTTATCACTAACGACAAGCTGCCTGTGGTGCGTTTTCATACTGAAGCCTATAGTTTTCCAACGGCTGAACAGATTATTTTCTTTTACAACCCCGAATACCATGAAGCGCAAACTTTGCACAGCAAAGATGATTACCGCGCCCGTAAGATTAGAATTGTATTCCTAGCGACAGGTGAAGATATTCGCAGCAACTCTGCTAATTTCCATATCAAAGTGCAATCTTTCCTCGCTAAATTAATGCCTCTGTTGCCAGAAAAGCAGCTTAGGGTTAAGGTCCGAGATCATCAGCATCTATCTTATGATCTTTTTGCTAAAGCTAAGGGTAATAAAGAAAGCTATGGTTACAAGCTGCGCTCAATCAGTAACCGCTACCAAGCGCGAGAATGTCCATTGCCAGAAGGGCATGGTTCATTATGCTATGTCACCGTCAAATTACCGTTAAGCCGTAAGCTTAAAAATGCTTTGTTACCAGCAGATACAAACGACTTTACGCCTCTGTATCAAAAGCTAGAAGAGGGATTTGTAGAGGCCACGGCCGGCAAACAGTTAAAGCATATTGCTATGGTTGCCAATGGTTTAACACCTTTGGTACGTAACAGTAAGTTTGATCAGGTTGATGGTACTGACGAAGTGCAAATGCTAGGTTTTGATCCTAATGTCGAGCAGCAACAATTTATTCGTCATTGGGACGGTGACCGCCTAGTTGAAACGGTGAGTTTTACCATTGCTGCAGAGACGAAAGACTCAAAAGAGGGCGGTTTGGGCCGCTATCTTAATAGAGTTGAAGAGGCGTTGAAGAGCTTTACTGCGGGCCTTGAATTCGATAAGTCTCGTGAAGATCTTATTGTTCGCTTCCACCAACATATTAGTTATCAGGCGCCTGACCAGTTACTTGATAAGTAGTCTGTCGTTACCTAAGTGCTCTGCAAATTGTGGAGCACTTTCTTAGCATCAAGGCTGAGACAAAATTTTTTGCAAAGGCTTACCAAATGTAGCCGTAGTTTATGCCTATTGAGTCAGCACCATCGTTATGGCTTGCGAGGTCAGCATTTGAATAATGCATGAAAAAGACGCCCAGCCTATGATGTCGATTAATGATAACCCCCACGCCAAGTTTATCCTCAAATAACCAATTAGCACCTAAGTTGCGGTCAAGGTAATAACTGTTTTCAAAATATGCCGCACCAATGCCAAATTCGACAAACAAAGATACAGGCTCAGATTGCCATAAATATTGGAATATTGGATTGATACTCAGCACATAGTTATTGCTTGCATTGTTGGCGTGCCCCTTCTGTGTGGAGAACTCAAGCCTCAAGTTGAGATTGTAATCGTTTAAGAAGTTATCAAAGTGATTGATTTTATGGGAGTAGGACACTCTCCAGCTGTTACCGTTTGTCGACCCGCTCTCTTTAGTGGGGATAAAACCATAGGCAAGTTCAAGGCTAGCGCTTGCTGTGCAAGCGCCTGAAAAAAAGAAGAGACTAGCGATAAAAAGCATTGAAATTGACAGCTTCACCTTAACTCCTGCAGGTCACCCGCTTAGACCTTGGTTAATAAAACGGCGAACAAGTATTAATATTAGCCTGTTTTGAGCGAAGTAGATAATACCAATCAGTATAAGAATTTGATCAGCTCAGAACGATTTTTGGCAAACTAATTCAAGGCGAATAGCTGTAATAATGGTTATTCCCTTATAAATCTATTCAACGCAGAAGTAGGCAGCCAAAAACGTTCCAGACTGGCGAGTTTTAGCGATTCTGATGCTGTGTTAACGAACTTGAACGTAGAATAACTATGCCCTTCGCTCGTTGCCTTGCCTCAAAACCGCTAAACTCTCGCTGAGCGACTAAATGTTTATACTGATTGGTATAAAGTCGCGGCTATCGAGTTTCTGCTGAGAGACTTCAAGTTTTTGTTTTATTAACGATATTAAACTGTCAGTTACCAGCTTATTTTACTGATTAATAGCCAGTAAAATTCATAATAAGATTGGCCGTAGACTTTGCTTTAAAGTGCAGGGGCGTTAACGTGAGGCTCTTAAGGGGCTAATGGGAAGTGAGTTATAGCGGGCGTGTAAGCCCGCTAGTCAATAATTGTCATTTTAAGTTTTTTAGCTTAATTTAAATCGAGTTAACAAAGTGTCGAGGTCGCTTACTTTTTCTGCGAGCACTCTGCTGTTATCTGCCCCTCTCGCTGCTAGCTCTAGGGTCTGCTCTGAAATATCGTGAATAATGGTAATATCAGTGGCTATTTCTTTGGTCACCGCAGTTTGTTCTTCAGCCGCAGTTGCTATGGCATGCACCATACTTTTTACATTTTGTGTGCTATCAACGATTTGCTCTAGTGCGGTATTGGCTCCAGCGCTCTGCGAGACTCCTATTTCGGTAAGTTGCTTGCTTTCTACCGTAGAATTTACAGCTTGTTCGGTACCAGATTGAATCACTTTAATGATATTGCCTACTTCATTAGTTGCTTGTGTTGTACGTTCTGCTAGTGCACGTACTTCATCAGCAACAACGGCAAATCCTCGACCTAGTTCTCCGGCTCGTGCCGCTTCAATCGCTGCATTTAAGGCAAGAAGGTTGGTTTGCGAAGCAATGTCCTCAATCACTTTTATTACACCGCCGATTTGGTCGCTATGGGCGTGCAGAGTTTGCATTTGTGATGACATATCTTCGATTTGTATTGCAACATTTTCGATGCTGTTGATCATTTGCTTGGTTGTGTGGCGACCGTTATCTGCAGAATCTCCAGATAACGTTGCCATGTCTGCTGTAGACGCTGCTTGTTGCGCCACTTCGTTGATGGTTAGGCTGAGCTCTTCTGAAGCGGTAGCAATGAGGTTAGCTCGGGCGGCTTGATCTGATGCTCCATTGACCATTTCGTTACTAACATCAGCAATTGCGCTACTTGCTGTTTGTACTTGATTGCTGACTAATGCAATTGAACTAATAAGCTCTTTTAGCGAAGATTGCATGGTATTAATAGAGTTGGCGAGTTCACTAAGCTCATCGCCTACATTATCGACAATTCCCTCTGAGGTTAAGTCGCCGTTAGCGACCTTTTGAGAGACGTTTGTTAATCGCTGTAAGCGGCTAGTAATAGAGTTAGCCAGCAAGTAAGCCACAATAATTGAAACTAACGTGCCGATGGCAGTTAAGATCAGTGATGCGCTTTCCATGGTGTAGAAAGATTCTAGTAGTGAGTTTAGCGCTTTTTCAGCTTCAGCTTTTTCATTCATACTCAATTCATCGAGCAATGCTTCTAAAGGCACTAAGTGTTGGTTTGATAATCGGTGTAGCTCAGAGAATAAAACGCTTTGCTGTTTTATACCGACAGAAGCAATAATTTGATTTTCAACACCAGACTGAAACTGATCGATATAAGATTCAATTTTCTGCATATTGTTTCTATCTGACTGATTGGCACTTTCTAGAGGAATTAACTGCGCTAGCGCTGTGCGGTATTGTTCTAGATTTTCATAAAAGTCTTGTTTCGCGTTAGCATCAAAGTTTGCGATTATTTTGAGGGCATCGCGATAAATATCTCCAGATTCATCAACTAGCGTTAAATACAAGGTGACGGCGGGTACGTCATCATTTTTAATCGCATGGGCTTGATACTCTGCTGATACAAGTTGCGTATAGATAACCATAGTGATGGCTATCAATATAGAAATAATACTAATAAAGGAAAGATAAATTTTTTGTTTTACAGTGAGTTTCATAAGAAGCCTGTTTATATTTATTTTAAATTAGCAAGTGGGAGCAATATCAGAGTATCAAGCCGCTCAGAGCTGAGTGTCGGTGGAGCTTGAGCAGGAAAACGAATTAGAGCAAAAGACTGACTGGCTGACCTCTTACTTGCCGGTATAAGATTCTGCTAACCGCTATGTATGACTTCGCGAGTTAAATTATTTGCACTTAGTTTATGATGATGTAGCTATTTTTTATCAATCAAGTCAGCAGGTTACCTATCGGTAATTTAACAGCTGACGGTGTAAATAAATAGTTCGTTTGCTGTTAAATTGGAGTGTGTTGATTACTGAAATGTAATTTCGTGATGAGCGTCTCAAATGGTGTAAAAAATAGAACCTAGGATCGTTATAACCTGCTCTTTCTTGCCATTTTGGGCAGTGACACAAATGGTAAAGCTTTGCTTGTTTTGCAAAAGTGTAATGAGGCTAGTTGAGTTGTGATTTTTGACTAATAACTGTCTAGGCAGAGTTTATTAAAGTGTATTGCTGGGGAAGTTTAACTCATGTTAAGCAGCGAATTATACTGAACCAAGTTTCATCTTATGATAAAAATGTCGACTTACTATAAGGTTATAAATTACTACGATTAACTCATCCCAAAAACCTATAAGGGTTATTGCGCTGATTATTTAGCACTGCATAGCAGCGTTATGCATTTAATTCGGTTTACATTGAGGTTTATTTTGTCTGCTTTTTACCATAGTTGTCGCTATTTCCTGTTGCCTATTTTGTTTGTTGCTTGCGCGCTAGGAGCCTTATCTTTTTATCAAACAAGTTTGCAGCAATGGCAGGAGGTGATAGAACAGCTTCCTTATTGGTTATTAAGTGCTGCGGTGATCATCGCACTGCAATTTAATCGCAGTCGGCTAGGTTATTTGGCTTTATTAATGTTGGGCTATTACGCCTATACAAAAAACATCGGTTTTACTGCTGCTGAGCAAAACACATACTGGGAGCAAATTCTGTTGGGTGGTAGCTTCACTATCACCTGGTTCGCATTTGTTAAAGATAGGGGATTACTGTCGCCTCATTCTATCGTGCGTTTATTGGGGATCTCATTGTGTTTTATTGCTGGTTTTTTATGGGTGTGGGCTAATACGCAATACCAACAGCAATTAGATAGCTATCTCCCCGAAAGTTCAGGCATGACTTATCGCACTTTACTGCCTTTGTATTTCTGTGTGTCTTTAGTTTGGATACTGGCACTTTGGCGGGCAAACTTAGTCAATACCTCAATATTTATTACTTTATGTTTATGGGCTGTACACTTTATTTCTCCAGAATTAATGACACTTCCTTTGTCTATGACTGTGCTGGCAGTTGTCTATATTTTGACTGTATTAACGGATTCTTACTTTCTTGCATATCGGGATGAGCTGACGGGGTTAGCATCTCGTCGAGCATTATTTAATTTAGTGCTCTCTTTAGGCCGCAAGTATAGTGTGGCTATGCTGGATATCGACCATTTTAAAAAGTTTAATGACACTTACGGTCATGATGTGGGTGATCAGGTTTTAAAATTAGTCGCCAGCAAGATAGGTGCGGTTAAAGGGGGGGGCAAAGCCTTTCGCTATGGTGGTGAAGAGTTTACCATTATCTTTTCTCGAAAAGATGCAAGCTCAGTGCTTTGTTACCTTGAAGCGGTACGTGAAGCCGTTGAAGATTACGATATTGTGCTTCGCAATGAAAAGCGTAAAAGCCAATCTAAGGCGACGCGCGGCAAAGACCAAGGCAGAAACCTGCATCAAACTGTGAGCGTGACAATATCCATTGGTGTTGCTGAGCATGAAAATGGTGAAACCTTTGAGCAAACCATGAAACGATCCGATTTAGCCCTATATAAAGCTAAGAAGAAAGGTCGTAATCAGGTTTGTATGTAACCTAGATTTGTATGTAGCTCTGCAGCGAATATTGTGATGTGTGGGCTGTTTTATAATGCTTTGATTCGAGTGGCTCTGCTCGAATCAAATAGGCCACACCTAAATATGCACCCAAATATGGTTACTTAAGTGGGCTTGCTCAACTTGAGATGAATTAGTTTAATTACCGAGGCACAAGCAAGTATTGCGAATTCAGCTATGACTCACTCATCTAAAACGGGTGATATTACGATTGCCCTACCTTCGCTTATTCATCGCATTGGGCGTGAGTCTGTAAAACAGGCTCAGGACCTTGCAACCAAGTGTCATTGTGAGCTTAAGCGAATACGTCGTTCACGCAACTGGGGCATTACAGGTGAGGCGTTACAGGTTCAATCTTTTAATCAGCAACTAAAAACGATGCAGTTAAGTGTTGCTAGTAGTGAGTTTGCTTACTTGATTAAGAAGCTCGATGCCGGACTGCTCAAACATGCAGATAAACTCGAGTCTTTAGAGGATAAACTTGCCAGGCTTATTCGCCACGAACCAAATATCACTTTGGCTGAACTTGCCCACCTGACCGACTGCACTATGGCTGAGGCTAGAACCGCACGTTTTAATGTCGATGTATGCTAAGTCGCTAATCGTTACCTTTAATGTTCCCGCTTCAATAATAGGCCTTAGCTGGCCTATCTTAGGCTGTTAAATCAATTCGTTTGAGATTGCTTCTAAGTGCATCTCTAGTTCACCTTCAGTTTTAGGCAGAGAATTTAGTTCAAAAGTGACTGGGGCACTGCCGTTTAACATAAACACTGAGTTTTCGCCGTGATCATAGTGAAACCATTTTCCGTTTACACATAAATCTGTATAGCAATTTGGTAGGAGTTCCATAGGGCACCTTTAGGTTTCATTATTATTTTAAAAGAGATAAATCTGCACATACGTGAGCTTGGCTTTGAAATCGAAAAGTCTCTACGTGATCAAGCTCACCTTTATATGACCTCAAAAGCGTTAGGGGCTCATTGATCTAAATCAAAAACTGTAAAGGTTGTGTCTTTTATAGGTTGTTTTGGCGATATAAATCTCTTTTTTATGTCAGATTGAAGCGCCTTGTTAGTATTAAATCTTGCCTTTTAGGCGCTATTGGTAGATGTGACTTATATTGAGTTTAAGCACTGTTTAATAAAGAGTTCGGGGCTTAAATAACGCCAAAATAGGTACTGTTGTCACTTATTTCTGTTATTGGTATCGCTTTTAAAAGTAATGACTTGCACTCAAAAAAACTAAGGAATACTCTACGCGCACACAAGCTGGTGGCGAACCCGCCTGCTTCAGTTGCAGATTAAAGATAAAAATGAGGTTTACATGCTTAGCAGTACTGTTTTCGACAGGTTAACGTTAGACGACGTGTTAAGTGAACATCTTGCAGGGTTAGACAGTTACGATGAGCCTTACTTTATCTGTATGCAATTAAGTACGACAGCTGATGAAGCGATAAAGATGTTGATCCCTGAGCTTGATCATCTCGATGACGACATTTATGCCTTTAGACTTGAAAAGCAGCTGCTATTATTCAGCCTTGAGTGCGAAGTGGACGAGGTCAAGTCACTAGCAAACATGTTACTTGACGCCTTTGCTGCTAATAAGGTAACCGCACAAATAGCGGTTTTTCATCACAACAGCTTAGGTAAGCCGGTTGAGACGTTGAAGTGGTCGACCCAATTATTAGAAACCCTCATTGAAAAATCGCCTAATGAGTCGATTGTCGAGTTTAATGATTTTTGCGATCGTGGCAATTGGCCGGGATTAAGCGGCTATGTTGAGGGGCTTGAGCAAGGCCACGGCGCTGATTTCGGCTATGACTATGATGACTATGACGATGATTTTGATGACGACGATGACTTTGATGATGACGAAGATGATAAAGATCGTTTTGATGAGCATGGATTCGATGAGAACGGTCTAGATGCCAATGGTTTTACCGCGCTTATTCAAGCCATTTTAGCTAAAGACGCCGCATTAGTTGCCAAGATGATTTCCAATGGTGCAGACGTCAATCAGGGCGATTGGTACAAGAATAAACCGCTTAATCATGCGGTCCAAAAAAGTACGCTTGAGATTGTTAGCTTACTACTTGAAGCTGGCGCGAATCCTAATCAAGCGGGCAGTTATGGCACGTTAGCACTCAATATCGCCAGTTTTAACGGCATGTTACCAATCATGCAGTTGTTATTATCAAAGGGGGCAGACGTCAACGGCTTAGATGATGAAGCTGAGAGCGCACTGATGGCTGCAGCCGGTCAGAGCACTGCCGAGGTGGTGGCATTATTGCTGCAATCAGGTGCCGATAGTAATGCGCTCAGTGGCGATGGTAATACAGCATTAATTAAGGCTGTTATTGGTAATTATAATGAACGTGCTGCGATTGTTGAGTTACTGCTTGCTAATGGCGCGGCCAAGACGATACATCATCAGAATATTCATGACTCAAGCGCGATGGATTTGGCTGTAGACCGTGAGCATCAAGACATTGTTGAAATGCTAAAGCAGGCGATGTAACAGCGGTTTTCGATATTGATGCCTGCAACATGAACTAAAGGGATAAGCTTTACGGCTTATCCCTTTTTTATGATGCAAAAAACTGTAAACCAGATTAGAGGTATATGCGTATTTACCTCTGTAGAGGCCAATAGGTGCCTTTATCACTGCAGCCAAAGCAAGGGGCTTTGTTATTAGCACTGTGATGAGCAAAGCTTTCAAGGGGTATTTATGTCTTTATCGAAACATCTATTCGTTTTTAATCATGTGGTTGCTAACGGCATAAAACGTGATGATAAATATCATTTAGATGGCTTAACGGCCTGGCATGATATCGATGGCTACACCTGTTATTTGGGCTATCAGGACTTAGTGATGACGCTGATGTTTCACGGCCGTTTTGCTTATGAGTATCAAAAGCGGATGACCTACAACGAATTTAATTCGCTGGTAGATAATCGCTTTAGGCAGCTTAATCAGCCGCAATAAGCATAACTCGCCATATCGATCAAAAGACTAATCTAAATTCTATGTTGCTACGTAATACCCCTTACCAGTAGCAACGATAGGCAAGCGCATGTCACCGCACAAAAAAGCACTCTTTTGCTTCAGCAATGATTTAAGGTTAAGCGATAACCAAGCGCTAAATTATGTACTGCAGCAATGTGAGTCTGTTGCCTTGGTTTATATCTTCAACCCACAAGACTTTATTGCTCAGCGCTATCATCAAGCCTCGCTAGGAAAGCACCGCCTAAATTTTATTATCAACAGCCTGCTGGATCTTGAGCAGCAATTACGCGCACAAGGCCACCAGTTACAGATCTTGTTGGGAGATCCTGTGACTGTATTGTCTGAGCTAATCAATAATGAAGCTTTTAGTCTGGTGGGATACACAGCATCAGTGGGGGCTGAGGAACAAAGTCGTTGGCATAAATTAGCATCTGCATGGAGCGGGGCAGAAAACGTTAATCGTAAAGTCAATTTTCTTGCCAATTGGAACAACAGTTTATTTAGTGCTGAGCAAATAAGCTCGCTTGCTGATGCGTTTAGCAGTTTTTCTTGTTTTCGTCGCAAGGTCGAAAAGTCTTTGCTAACCGTTGCCATGCCTTGTGAAACTTGGCCACAGCGCCGAGTAAAGCCATTGGACTTATCTTTGGCATCACAGCGTTTTAAAGTTAGTGACGCTTGGCTATCTGACAATAGTGCTGCGGCTAGCACTCCTTTTAAAGCGGGCGAGCAAGCAGCACAAGCACATTTAACTCAATACTTTTTAACCTCACTGCCTCATAGCTATAAAGCCACTCGTAATACATTCGATGGCTTTGACAATTCAACCAAATTTAGTCCCTATCTTGCTCAGGGTAATTTATCTGCTCGGCAGATATGGAACGCACTTAAACACTTTGAATTAGATCAAGGGTCAAGTGATTCAAGCTATTGGATAGGCTTCGAACTGCTATGGCGCGAGTATTTTCATTGGTTAGCGCTGCGTATGGGTAAAGCGCTGTTTCAGTTTAAAGGTTTAGCTGCTGCAGCGCCGTTAACCAGTTATTTTCCTGAGCGCTTTACCAAATGGTGTAGTGGCTGTACGCCATATCCATTAGTTAATGCGTGTATGAAACAGCTTAATGCCACCGGCTATATGTCTAATCGAGGCCGGCAGATTGTCGCTAGTTGCTTGGTTAATGAGTTAGGTCTTGATTGGCGCTATGGCGCTGCTTATTTCGAGCTGCAGTTGGTTGATTATGATGTGGCGTCTAATTGGGGCAATTGGCAATACATAGCTGGTGTTGGCGTCGATCCTCGCGGCGGTCGGCAGTTTAATCTACAAAAACAAACAGAGATTTATGATCCTGCAGGCGAGTTTATTGCCAAGTGGCAGGGAGAGGTTAATAGCAGCCAAGCGCTAGACTCAGTTGATGCTGCTGATTGGCCTTTGCAAGCTGAAACGCTACTGGCTAAATCGGAGGCCTAGTTGAGTCACTCAAAGCTTGAGTCAAAAGTATGCCTGGTGTGCTTAAGGCCATTTAATTGGCGTAAAAAGTGGCGCAAAGATTGGGAGCAAGTGAAGTATTGCTCCAAGCGCTGCGCAGGCCAAAAATCTAGACTAGCTAACACTGAGACTGACAAGGAGAGTGCATGAGCGATCACCCGTCTGTAAAAAGGTTGCGGCTAATATTGGGCGACCAACTCAATGCTGCTCACTCTTGGTACCAACAGCAAGATGACGATACCTTGTATGTGATTGCTGAGCTAAAGCAAGAAACAGACTATGCCAAGCACCACGTGCAAAAGGTTTGTGCTTTTTTTGCTGCCATGCAGGCATTTGCATTAGCCCTGCAGACAGCTGGGCATAAGGTGTTGCACTTAACACTCGATGACACCACAAAGTATCAAGATTTACCTGCTTTGCTAACAGAGTTAATGAGTCAATATCAGATTAGCGAGTTTCAGTATCAGTTACCTGATGAATACCGTTTACGCCAGCAGCTATCGCTGTTTTGTCGCCAGCTACCTATTCCTTTTATGGCGTTTGAAACTGAGCATTTTTACTTGTCAGACTCGGAGTTAAAGGATTACTTCTCTCAGGGCAAAAAACATCGTTTAGAGCATTTCTATCGCAAGCTGCGTCGCCGCTTTGATCTATTAATGCAAGGTAATGAACCTGCTGGTGGGCAGTGGAATTATGATGCTGAAAATCGGCAAAAACTTAAAGCCGCGGATTTTGCAGCTGTACCAACGCCATTGACGTTTACTAACGATGTTAGCGATATTTTAAGCCGACTTAAGCGTCATAATGTTAAAACCATTGGCCTTGCTCATGCTGCATTGTTGTGGCCGGTAAGCCGTCATCAAGCTAATGAGTTACTCCAATATTTTTGTCGTCACTGTTTAGTCAATTTTGGTCGCTTTCAAGATGCGATGACCCATGAGTTAGACACGGCCGCAGCACCTGTTAATGGCGAGTTAGCGCTAGCGCCTGCTCCAGACAGCAAAGTCGAACAAGTCACGATTGCAGAATACAAAAAGCAGTGGAGCCTGTATCACTCGCGGTTGTCGTTTGCGCTCAATGCCAAAATGTTAAGCCCGCAGCACGTCGTCGATACCGCTATTGCCACTTATCAGCAAGCTGATGGTGCGATTACCTTGGCGCAAATTGAGGGTTTTGTCCGGCAAATTCTAGGTTGGCGTGAATTTATCAGAGGGGTTTATTGGGCAAATATGCCTGAGTACGCCAGCTTGAATCATCTTGGCGCTAGGCGAAAGTTACCGAGCTGGTTTTGGAGTGGTAATACCAAAATGAACTGTATGCAGCACGCGATAAAACAATCCCTTGATTATGCTTACGCTCACCACATTCAGCGCTTAATGGTAACCGGAAACTTTTGCTTAATCGCGGGTATTGATCCCGATGAGGTTGACGCTTGGTATCTGGGCATTTATATCGACGCTATTGAGTGGGTCGAGATGCCCAATACCCGTGGTATGAGTCAGTTTGCCGATGGCGGCATTGTGGGCTCCAAAGCGTATGCTGCAAGCGGTAACTACATCAATAAAATGAGTGATTACTGCAGTGGTTGTCAGTACGAGGTGAAACAAAGTCACAGCGATAATGCTTGTCCGCTAAATGCACTTTATTGGCATTTTATGCAGCAACATATTGATGATTTTAAGGGCAATCCACGTACGCGTATGGTTTATGCCAACTGGCTAAAAAAGCCGCCTGAAGCACAGCAACTTATTTTACAACGTGCTGAGTATTTGATTCGAAATATCGATAATTTATAAGGATATTGATAAATGAAACATATTAATTTTGCTGATATTGAGCAGATGGAACAGCGTAGCCGGGCACGCTTAATCAACAGTTTGTCTGGATTTAAAAGCGCCAATTTAGTCGCAACGATAAGTGAAGAGGGGCATAGCAATGTGGCGATTATTAGCTCGTGTTTTCATCTCGGTGCTAGCCCTGCATTGATGGGGATGGTTATTCGCCCCGATAGTGTGCCTCGCGATACGCTAAGCAATATTGAGCAAATGGGCTGCTATACCATTAACCATGTATCAGCCAATATTTATCGTCAGGCGCATCAGACTTCAGCGCGTTATGCTGCAGAGGTGTCTGAGTTCGATAAAGTCGGTCTATCAGCTGAATTTGTTGCTGGTATTGAGGCGCCTTTTGTTGCGCAAAGTCAGCTTAAATTTTCGCTTGAACTGAGAGAAATAATGCCGCTAGCAATTAACGGTACAATCTTAGTGATAGGCGAAATTACTCATATTATGGTGGATGAGTCAGGCCTAAAAGAAGATGGTTATATTGATATTGAAGCGCTGGAAAGTGTTGCCGTATCAGGGCTTGATAGCTATCACCAAACCCAAAGATTGGCGCGCTTAAGTTATGCTAAACCTGATAAGGCCTTGGTGACATTGCCGATAGATGGCCATTAATCGCCAGCTGTTTAATTAGCGCTAGCTTAACTAAATTTGATCTACATCAGTTTAAAAAACACCATGTCGCCATAATCATACATTGTCTAGTGTACAAGGTTGATTGTAGGGAGCGCATGGTGTCAGGTAGCCAAGTCACAGACCAAAAGCTGATCTTAATCCTTAAAACCTGCATTAGCATTGGGTTGTGTCTTATTATACTGGGGATCTACCTGCATAATTTTAACGCAACCGTGCATGCGATGGGCGTGCAGGGGATCGTCATTAGCGCCATGTGTGTCGCCTTTGGCATGGTGTTGTCACTGCCCACCAAAATGTACCTCACCTTTATTTTGGTTAAACGCGAAGCCGATAATAACCAATAAGTTAGCCTCTATTGTGAATCCATACTTAAGCGATTAAGCATTTAATAGCCAGTAACTAATTAGCCTTAATCAGCGCATTTAGTTAATTAACCCAAGACTAATGCGCCAAAAACACCGATAATTCTCCCAATACGTTTATTTAGCCTTAACAATCGTTGAGTAACATGCTCATTACTGAGCAAACAACTCATAAACTAGACTTGTTCTTTAGGCGCGCTCGCAACAAAGTGGAAATCATATTCAATGGAAATCAAAGTTAACTTTCTCGATAATTTGAGATTAGAAGCCAAGTTCGACGACTTTACCGTCACCGCCGATCAGCCAATCCGTTATAAAGGCGATGGCTCAGCACCGAGTCCATTTGATTACTTCTTAGCATCATCTGCTTTGTGTGCGGCTTACTTTATCAAGGTGTATTGTAAGGCTCGCGATATTCCAACTGAAAACATTCGTTTGTCGCAAAACAATATCGTTGATCCTGAAGATCGTTATAACCAGATCTTCCAAATCCAAGTTGAATTGCCAGACGATATTTCTGACAAAGATCGCCAAGGCATTTTGCGCTCGATTGAGCGTTGTACCGTTAAAAAAGTGGTGCAAACTGGCCCAGAATTTAAGATTGAAACCGTTGAAAACCTAGATGCAGACGCTAATGCGATGCTAATGGGTCAAAGCGACAGCGATGCTAGCACTTATATCTTAGGTAAAGACTTACCGCTTGAGCAAACCATTGCCAACATGACTGGCATGCTAGCCGACTTAGGCATGAAGATTGAGATCTCATCATGGCGCAATATCGTGCCAAACGTGTGGTCACTGCATATTCGTGATGCGGCATCACCTATGTGTTTCACTAACGGTAAAGGTGCAACCAAAGAGAGCGCGCTTTGTTCTGCACTGGGCGAGTTTATCGAACGTCTAAACTGCAACTTCTTCTACAACGACCAGTTCTTTGGTGAAGAGATTGCTAACAGTGAATTTGTGCATTACCCAAATGAAAAGTGGTTCGCACTCACTGACGATGACTCACTGCCAACTGGCATTCTTGATGAATATTGTCTTGAGATCTACAACCCAGAAGGCGAACTTGCAGGCTCTAACCTGATTGATACTAACTCAGGCAATATCGACCGCGGCATTTGCAGTATTCCATATACTCGTCACTCAGACGGTGAAACGGTTTACTTCCCATCAAACCTGATTGAGAACTTGTTCTTAAGTAACGGTATGAGCGCGGGTAACAATATCCAAGAAGCGCAGGTTCAGTGTCTGTCAGAGATCTTTGAGCGTGCAGTTAAACGCCAAATCATCGAGCAAGAAATTATCCTGCCAGAAGTGCCAATGAGCGTACTTGAAAAGTACCCAAGTATTCTTGCCGGTATTAACGGTCTGGAAGAGCAGGGCTTCCCAGTTGTTGTTAAAGATGCATCATTAGGCGGTCAATTCCCAGTGATGTGTGTGACCCTAATGAACCCGAAAACTGGCGGTGTATTTGCTTCATTTGGCGCACACCCAAGCTTTGAAGTGGCATTAGAGCGCAGCTTAACTGAGCTATTGCAAGGTCGTAGCTTCGAAGGCTTAAACGATGTACCAAAGCCAACTTTTAACAGCATGGCAGTCACTGAGCCTGAAAACTTTGTGGAACACTTTATTGATTCAACTGGTGTAATTTCATGGCGCTTCTTCAGCAGCAATGCTGAGTTTGATTTCTGCGAGTGGGATTTCTCTGGTACTAACCAAGAAGAAGCTGACAGCTTATTTGGTATTTTGGCCGATTTAGGTAAAGAGGTGTATACCGCAGAATTTGACCAACTTGGCGCATCAGCTTGCCGCATGTTGGTACCAGACTTCTCTGAAGTGTACCCAGTTGATGACTTGATTTGGGATAACACCAACAAGGCGCTGGAGTACCGCGAAGATATTCTTAATCTGCACTCGCTTTCTGATGAAGAGCTAGTAAATTTAGTTAACCGCCTAGAAGAAAGCCAGCTAGATAACTACACTGACATCCGCACCATGATTGGTATCGTGTTTGATGAAAACACAGTCTGGGGTCAGCTAACGATTATTGAGCTTAAGATCTTAATCTATCTAGCACTGGGCGCAGCAGAAGAGGCGATGGAGCTAGTCGACAGTTTCCTACAGTTTAACGACAACACGGTTGAGCGTGGCTTGTTCTATCAAGCGGTTAGCGCAGTACTTGAAGTGGAAATGGACGAAGAGCTTGAGCTTGAACACTTTATCCATAACTTCAACCGTATGTTCGGCATCGATGTGATGCAAAACGTTGTGGGCACAGTTAGCGGTGAAGTGCGTTTCTACGGCTTAACTAAAACAAGTATGGCACTTGAAGGCATTGAGCCACACTTACGCTTAATTGAAAGCTACAAGAAGCTGCATAGCGCTCGCGCTAAAGTGGCAAACATGGCTAAATAACATGCGTTAAGCTGTTTTAACGAGATAAGTTATTAACCATTAAAAAGCGAACCTTGCTCATTCATAGGTTCGCTTTTTTGTGGGCGTTATTATTGATTACCAGCAGCAATCGCTGCTCTGCAATACTAGCTCTTAAGACTAGCCCTTAACACTAGCCCTTAACACTAGCCTTCAATCGGTAAACTTATCGGTAAAATAAGCCACCAAATAATCGATAAATGCCCGTACTCGCTGGGTTTGGTACTCACTAGCCTTATAAACCGCATACATAGGTAAGTTAGCTGCACTATAAGCGGGTAAAACTTGTTGTAGCTCTTGGTTAGCTAGCGCAGGTTCTACCATCCAACTCGGCAAGGCGGTAATGCCTTGGCCCATTTTAGCCATAGCTAATAGCATTTCTGCACTATCACTACTAAAAGCGCTATTTACATTCACTTTGCTGACTTGCTGGTGGTTATCGGTTAATTGCCAAGTGTTAGACAACGCGCTTAATGAATAGCTCAAGCACCGCTGTTGGGCTAAGTCGCTCGGTATGGTTATCTTTGCTTGGTGGGTTAAGTACTCTGCAGATGCGACGAGTATCGCCCGATTATTAAATAAAAAGCGTGCCTTATAGTTTGAGTCTGCAAGCTGGCTCACTCGCACAGCAATATCGGTATTAGTTTCGATTAAATCCACTAAGCGATCATTAACCGAGATATTGATCTTAAGCAGTGGGTGCAGCTGCATAAACTGGCTTATCGGCTTGGCTAATAGGGTGGTTGCCATCGCGCTTGGTAACGACAAGCTTAACTCGCCGCTAACTTGATTCAACTCTTCCTTTAAGCGTGACTCGGTGTAACTCATTTCATCAAGCAGCTTATCGCAATAGCTAAGGTATTCTTTTCCTTGGCTGGTGAGGTTTACTTGCCGACTATTTCGGTGGAATAAGCTAAAGCCAATCCTATGCTCTAACCAAGCAATTCTTTTACTCACAGCACTTTGTGTCAGATTTAAATTTTCGGCCGCTGCGGTAAAACTGCCAAGCTGAGCGACGCGAATGAAAAGGCGCTGACAATCGTATTTATCCATGCAGTTACCTACTAACTGATTAGGGCTTATATCCTTATTAGTTTACTTACTTAATTAATGCATTCCAAATAGGAATCAGTATAAGTCTAATAAAGCTATTATTCTGCCTTGTCTGGAATGGTTAAATGTAAGTCTTACTTATGCGGAGAACAAAATAATGACCTTAACTATTTCCTCGACAATATCTGCATTACTGATGGTATTTTTTATGTTTGCAGGCTCAATAAAATTAACTGGTTGGCAGAAGTTTATATTCGAAACCCAGCTCAATTTCTTTAAAAAGTATGGCTTAAATAGAGCGGCAATGTTTGCTGTCGGTATTATTGAATTTACAGCCGCACTGCTGTTATTAGCAGCTTTATGTTGGGGCGACCTTCAATGGCAAACCATAGGAGCAGGAATGATAGCGGTTACTTCTTTTGGTGCACTTGGGTTTCACTATCGATTTGATAAATGCAGCGATGCGATCCCTGCCGCAGTCACTTTGCTGCTAGCGCTAGCGCTAGCGCTGCTAACGCTTAACTTCTAATAACAACTGTTGATAACAAATAATTATAATAATAAGAAAACATCATAATTATTTATCTGGATTTAATTGCCTTAATATAGCCTCCATAGATTGCTTACGCGGGAGTGATAATCATCCCTGCTAGCAAGATCAGCGAATGTGTTTTGGAGCTAAAGATGAAGTTTTTACACACCATGTTGCGTGTTGTTGATTTAGACAAATCAATTGAGTTTTACAACAAAGTGTTGGGTATGAAGGTACTTGAAAGAACAGACAACACTGAGTACCGCTACACCTTAGTGTTTGTTGGCTTTGAAGCTGGCGGCACCACAATCGAATTAACCCATAACTGGGACACCAACAGCTATGAAAAAGGTACTGCATTTGGCCACTTGGCGTTAGGTACCGATGATATTTATGCTGCTTGCGATAAGATTACAGCGCTTGGCGGTAATGTGACTCGCGAACCGGGGCCGGTAAAAGGTGGCTCGACTCATATTGCCTTTATTACCGATCCTGATGGCTATCAAATTGAGCTTATTCAGCTTAGCTAGTTGATTACGATAATTTATAGCTCAGGTTTCTCACGTTAGTTCATCGCACAGGTTTATCACTGTTATCAGAATTTAACCGCGCTCAGCAGACTGCTGAAGTTTTATATTATTTTTAGGCTGAGCAGCGTCGCTTAAGAGGAATTGAAAATGAAAAACGCACTATTTCAACCAGTACAACTAGGCCGCCACACTCTTAATAACCGCATTGTGATGCCTCCAATGACCCGTTCGCGCGCCACTCAGCCAGGTAATGAAGCTAACGATATGATGGCCACTTATTACGCGCAGCGTGCATCGGCTGGGTTAATTGTTGCTGAAGGCACCCAAATTTCGCCAATGGGCCAAGGCTATGCGTGGACGCCGGGCATTTACAGCCCATCACAAATTGCTGGCTGGAAGAAAACCACTGACGCCGTACATGAAAAAGGCGGGGTTATTTTTGCTCAGTTATGGCACGTTGGCCGTGTGACGCACCCTGACAATATTGGTGGTGAGCAGCCAATTTCATCATCGGCTTTAAAAGCTGAAGGTGTAAAAGTCTTTATCGATAATGGCAGTGATGAGCCAGGTTTTGTTGAAGTGGTTGAACCGCGCGAAATGACTAAAGCCGATATTGAAATGGTGATTGCTCAGTACCGTCAAGCGGCGTTAAACGCAGTTGAAGCAGGCTTTGATGGCATTGAACTGCACGCAGCTAACGGTTACTTGGTGAATCAGTTTATTGATTCTGAAGCGAATAACCGTACCGACGAATACGGTGGCAGCATTGAAAATCGTTTGCGCTTTTTAGATGAAGTGGTGGCAACAATGGTGGATGCCATCGGCAGCGATAAAGTCGGTGTGCGTTTAGCGCCATTTACCTCACTCAACGGCACTGTCGATGCGACCCCTGAAGAGACCTATACCGCAGCGGCAGCATTACTTAACAAGCACAATATTGTGTATCTGCACCTTGCAGAAGTGGACTGGGACGATGCGCCTGAAACGCCTGCAACATTTAAACGTGCCGTGCGTGATGCGTTTGATGGTGTGCTGATTTATGCCGGTAAATATGACGCTGACAAAGCGGCGCAAACTGTCGCAGATGGTTTAGCCGATATGATTGGTTTCGGGCGTCCATTTGTGGCAAACCCTGACCTACCTAATCGTATTAAGCATGGATTTGAGCTTGCTACGCACGACCCTGCAACCTTGTTTGGTGGCGCTGAAAAAGGCTTAACTGATTACAGTGAATATAATCAGTAGCATTAGCCGCACTTCCTAATTTAAAATAGTCAGTAATAGCAATCCCATGTGGATTGCTATTTTGTTTTGTGCTGTCTATTTTGATGTTGTCACTTCTCTCCATATCAAAATAACGTATCCATCTCCTTTTTAAGAGTGCTCATAATGCGCGGAGTCTTGTATCTTTTTGTCGCCACCTTATTGGCTGCTATGGGCTGGATTGCCTCAAAAGTGGTTGTACAGTCAATGGCGGGAGAAATGTTTATTGCGAGTAGATTTATACTCGCAAGCCTGATTTTAGTGCCTTTTTGCTATAAAAGTTTACTTAAGTTAAGCGCCAAGCAAGTGCTGTCAGCCTGTGGTGTTGGGGTGTTTTTAGGCTTAGCATTACAAGTATGGATTTATGCGGTATCGATAAGTGATGGCTTATCTGAGGGCGCATTTATCATGAGTTTAGCCATGATTATTGCGCCTTTAACTGCCTGGTTACTGTTTCAAGTTAAACCTAATCGTGCATTTTGGATTGCACTGCCGGTCAGTGTGAGCGGCATGATGTTAATGAGCTTAACTAATGGCTGGAAGATGGAGTCGAGCCAGTTATTGTTCTTGCTCGCATCGGCTTTGCTGTCAGTACACTTTGTGATGAATAAGCGTATTAGCGGCAATTTAAAACCGCTTGTTTCTATCTGCTTGCAGCTGTTTGTGGTTGGTTTAGTTGGCTTGTTATACACGCTATACACAGAGCCAGATGCTGTGCAGTTTTCCAATCAACTGATGGTGTGGTTTGTGGTTTCAACGGTTGCAGCAACCTCTGTGCGCTACCTATTACAAACCATGGGGCAGTATAAAGTCAGCATGGAAACAGCGGCACTATTAATGATTTTAGAACCAGTCTGGACCTTATTACTCAGTATTAGTGTGCTGGGTGAAACATTAGAACCGCAAAAGCTACTGGGTGGTGGGGTGATTTTCCTGTCTTTGATTACCTATATAAAGCTTTCTAGGCGTTATGCCAAGGCAGAGCTTGCTAAGATGGAATTAGCTAAATCAGCATGAAGATGGATTAAAAAAAGCCAGCTATTTTAGCTGGCTTTTTTCGGTTTTGTGCTGTCTGCTTTTACATAACTTTCCGGCTAGTGATAGTTAGCCAACAAAGCTCATAAAACCTTTGAGGATAATCGCGTTAACGATATCGACAAAGAACGCGCCTACAATTGGCACCACCATAAAGGCTTGCGGTGACGGGCCGGTTCTTGAAACTAGCGCGCCCATGTTCATTACTGCTGTTGGCGTAGCACCTAGGCCAAAGCCACAGTGACCGCCCGCCATGACTGCGGCATCGTAATTGCTGCCCATCATCTTAAATGTCACGAAATAAGCAAATAACGCAAGTACCGCTGTTTGCACCACTAATATAATGAGTAGTGGAATAGCAAGGTCAAAAATTTCCCATAGTTTTAGGTTCATTAGTGCCATTGACAGGAACAGCGCTAGCGATACCGAACCTAGCACATCAACACACTCACTGTTTATTTTGTAGCTACGTGACAGTTCAGTACAGTTAGTAATAATCACGCCAATAAACAGCGCATAAACAAACTCTGGCATTTTTAACCAGCTTGCACCAACCACTTCAATAAGTGTGCTAGTCCACTTCGCACCAGCAACACAAAGTAGCATGATGAACAGGACTTCTAGCACGCTCTTGGCTGTGACTCGGTCAATTTCTAATTGATCATAAGTTACAAGATCGGGGTGATCAGTGTGATGATTGCCACCAATTCCGTAGCTAGAAACGAGCTTGTTTTTATTAATAAGTTGCTGGGCAACTGGACCACCGATAATACCGCCCATTACCAAACCAAAAGTAGCCGCTGCCATGGCAAACTCAAGTGTGTTGATGCCGTATTCAGTTTGGAAGGTATCAGCCCAAGCTGCGCCTGTGCCATGTCCACCCGATAGGGTAATCGAGCCTGCAATCAAGCCCATAAAGGACTCAAGCCCTAAAAGGTTAGCTAAACTAACGCCGACAATATTTTGAATAACAATAAACAGTGACGCGACACCTAAGAAGATGAAAACTTTACTGCCGCCTTTTAGTAGCAACTTATAGTTTGCCGCTAAACCTACGGTACTAAAGAACATCAGCATCAGGGTGTTTTGCATCGATAGGCTAAAGGCAACGGTAATATCGTTGAAGTGCAGCACTGTTATAGCAGCAGCAATAATTAAGCCGCCGACAATGGGTTCGGGGATATTATATTTTTTAATATTGGGATATAGCGGTTAACCGCATGACCGATAAATAGCACGAGAATCGCGACTAAAAATGATTCGAGTTCGCCAATGGTAAAGACTGTATTCATATGACTCCTAGCAAAATAGATAAAGTCGTTATAAAAAACCTGTTTATTTGTTGCTGACTTTTTGTTTTTATTGGTTTGTTTTTGTTGGTTTTTTATTTTTACGCCTATTTGGTGGCGGCATATACTGCCACACTTATTTATCTCTGGGATATCTCTGGTTGTACGCTAATTGTACGATTTGGATTAATATTTATTTATATTTGACCTAGGTAGCAGCTTTTATTATTCGTGAGTGAGCTGTGCCGCAATATTGGTCAAATATTCTGTTTGCAGTTAGAAATGGAGATAATGGCGAGTTTAAGCTGGTGTTTTGAACAGTAGCCAAGTAAAAGTGAATTTCAGTATCAAGTTTATAAAAGAAAAGCCAGTATGGGGAACTGGCTTTTGTTGTTAGTCTTCGATTTTAAACTGTCTTAATTTTTTAACTCAGTAGCCTTTCAATATATGGTCTAACACTGTCAACGTTATCGCAATAATTAGGAATCGACACACTGTGGTAGCCATCGCCTGAGAATGCTCTGTCAATTTCAATGAGTACGCCAGTTTCTGCGCCGTTATCAACAAAGGTGACTTCTAGCTCTTTAGCACCAAAGAAAGAACGAGACTCTGGTTTAAATTCGTATTCTTGGTAACAGGGTAAGTGAGACGAAAAGTTTTGTGCACTAATATAGCCAACTTCAAGATCTGATTTAAATAAACGGTAACCGCTGTTTTCTATGAACTCTAATACCGAAAGCTGGGTATTTGACGGCACAATGATTAATGGGTCTTTATCTGAGCCATCTATGCCATTTTTAATATCTAAGCCAGTTTGCAGCCATACTTTGGCAATACGCTGACCAAATAAGTTAGAAGCGGGGATCTCTGGATGCAGATCTAACTCAAATTGCTGAGTGATGGTTTCGCCAGGCTGAATAGTGATATCTAGGCTAGGTTGCCAGCTTTGCAGTACTAGGCTTTTGTTGTACTTAACTTCATTGTCACCGACTTCTTGCTCGGCTTTAGCTTCGGCCATAATGGCAAATTCTAGACCGTTTAGCTGTTGCTCAACATCGCCACCTTTAATGACGACTTCGATAGCAAAGGTATCACCAGCACGTAATTGTTCATCAAGTAAAATGGTATCAACGGTGGCTTTGCCAATACCAACACTGGCGAGAAGTTTTTTTAGCATTTATCTTTCCTTGGATCTAAATAAGCTTGAGCGAGACACTAGCATTAGGTGTGGTTCAGCTCAATAACTACTTTGTATCTAATAGGTTAGTTAAATCATCGTTACTGAGCACTTACTCGTAGTAAGCACTTATTTACTGTCTGTCACCGGAGTTATGGCTATAGACGGTTGCCGAAAGCTTATTTCCCTCTAAAAAACTCTGCAATATGTGATGTGAATCACTCATGTTTAAGGCCGTCAGTACTCTACAATAACGCCCCTTTCGTTACCTAAACCGAAATTGTTTAATCGTTATCTTCAGAATGCCTATTCTGGGGATTAAGTGCGCGCGCCGCAAACGTAAAAATGGCGATAAATAAGCCATTTTTTGCTGTGGCAACAGTGAAGTTCAGATGGAAATAATCTAGTTATGAGTACGCCAAGTCATACACCGCACAGCGATGTTAAAGCTGCAACAACGAATAGTGCAGCAAGTTCTAATGATATGCTTGCAAAGTCAGGCGTGTTAGAGCGCTTTTTTAAATTATCTGCCCACAACACTAGTGTTTCAACTGAGGTGATTGCCGGTATCACTACCTTTATGACCATGGTGTATATCGTTTTTGTTAATCCGCAAATTTTGTCTGCTGCGGGTATGGATGCCAGCGCGGTATTTGTGGTGACCTGTTTGATCAGCGCTATTGGTTGTATCGCTATGGGCTTGATTGCTAACTTACCTATCGCACTGGCTCCAGCAATGGGCTTAAATGCCTTTTTCGCTTTTTCTGTGGTTGTGGGGATGGGCGTAAGCTGGCAAGTAGGTATGGGTACCATTTTTTGGGGCGCGGTGTGTTTTGCCATTGTGTCGTTACTTGGGATCCGCTCTTGGATTTTAACTAACATTCCAAAATGCTTACGTATTGGTATTCCAAGTGGTATTGGTTTACTTATCGCCATGGTCGGTTTTAGTAACGCAGGTATTGTGGTGGCAAGCCCTGCAACCATGATTACTGTGGGTGACTTAAGCTCACTAGAATGTGTATTAGGTGCACTAGGCTTCTTTATTATTGTGATATTAGCCTCACATGGTGTCCATTCTGCTGTGCTTATTTCAATTGCAGTCGTCACCGCTATTGCGGCATTGATGGGCGATATTGAATATACTGGCATCGTGTCTATGCCGCCAAGTATTAGTAATACCTTTGGTGAGCTAGACTTAGCAGGTTCACTTGATGTCGCGCTAATGGGGGTGATTTTCTCATTTGCACTGGTTAGTCTATTTGATAGCTCTGGCACCATGATAGGTGTGACCGAAAAATGTGGCTTTACCGACAAGCGCGGTCGTTTCCCACGTATGAAGCAAGCCTTGATCACCGACTCTGCGACGTCTGTTGTCGGCGCTTATATGGGCACATCAACGGTTACCGCTTACATTGAAAGCTCTGCAGGCGTGGCTGCGGGGGGGCGTACAGGTCTAGCCGCGATTGTGGCGGGCCTATTGTTTATCTTAGTAATCTTCTTCTCACCATTAGCGGCAATGGTGCCGGGTTACGCAGTTGCGGGCGCATTGGTTTATGTGGGAATTTTGATGTCATCAGAGCTGGCGAAAATCGATGGTAAAGACTTAACAGAGTCGGCACCGGCCTTTATCACTGCGGTGATGATGCCGTTTACTTTCTCGATTACTGAAGGGGTTGCAGCAGGTTTTATTACTTACTGCGTGCTAAAAGTGGGAACTAACCGCTGGCGTGAAATTCACCCTGGTGTTGCCTTAGTGGCACTGCTATTTATCATCAAGTTTGCTTTTGTTGATGGTCACTAATCGGCTGGCTTAACAGTTAATTGAACAGACTAAAGGCTCAGAAGCATGCTTCTGAGCCTTTTTAATTTTTTTGGGGGGGATATTGATAGTTTACGAGAAAAGTAAAGATGGTTGAATGATTTAACTAACGGATTACACTGACCCTTTTGTTTTAAGTTGGTGAACCAATTGTTATGACTGTGATTAGGGTTTTAGTCGTTGAAGATGATGTCATTTTAAATGATCAGCTCACTGCAATGCTGCAACAAAAAAGCTATTTGGTCGATCAGTGTTTTGATGGCGAAGCGGGCTTACTGCAAGCGGCCACGGATAAGTACCAGCTCATTTTATTGGATGTGATGCTGCCTATTCGAGACGGTTTTTCGTTATTAAAAATATTACGTAAGACCTGCCAAACCCCAGTGATCATGGTAACGGCTAAGGGCGCGGAGCAGGAGCGAGTCCAGGGATTTAGCCAAGGCGCAGACGACTATGTGGCTAAACCGTTCAGTTCTGCAGAGCTGATTTTACGTATAGAAGCGATGCTGCGTCGCAGCTATGCCAAGGAGGCGGATCATCCGCTTCAAGCGTTATCTATTGATAGCCTCCAGCTTAATAGTCGAGCCCAGTCTGTTGAGGTTGCAGGTCAAGCATTAGAGTTTACCCCGATCCAATTCAAACTATTATGGGAGCTCCTACAACACAAAGGTGAAGTGTTGAGTAAGGCCTATCTATATCAAAGAGTCCTCAATCGGAATATCGGTGCATACGACCGTAGTCTCGATATGCATTTGAGCCGAGTTAGGCGCAAGCTCACCGAGGCAAACTGGCCCGGGGAGCGATTGCAAACCAGCCATGGTAAAGGGTATTGCCTACTATGAGCCGTAAACTTTTCTGGAAGCTGTGTTTAATTATCGCTACGGGCGTAGTCGCGCTATTTTATGTGATTAGCCTTTTTATCTCCCGCACTGAAGAGGGCATGAGTTTACTGGCGCTAGAAGATCGGCAAACGCTCAAAGCATGGGGGGAAACAGCTGAAGAATTATATAACCATGGCAGCCGCACAGAGCTGGAACAGTGGTTAACCGAGTTAAAATTACAAGAAAACACATGGGCAGCGGTGGCCAATTATGAAGTTAACCATATTGCCGGCGATGCGCTAAATGACCGATTTAACCAAGGTTATAATTTAGGTCGTAATATCGAATGGAAAGTCCATTTGTACTTTGCCGATAACCCGATAATGGAGCTACCTTTTAAGGATCAGCAAGTCAGCTTTCTCATTCAATTACCTAATCGAATGCGCCCCGGTGATTACTGGCGACAAACTGAAATTACTTTCCAAATTATCTTACCGGCGATATTGCTAGCATTACTTTCGTTTGTTTTATACCGCCATATCATGAAACCGTTAGTGCAATTGCAGCAGGTTACAGGGCACTTTAGTAAAGGGCAGTTTGATATCAGTGCTAAAGCCTTAATGGGAAATCGTAGTGACGAGTTTTCAGAGTTAGCCTTGGCATTTGATAATATGGCGCAGCGGATCAGCGAGCAGATTATCAGCCAAAGGCAGTTAATTGCGGATTTATCTCATGAGCTGCGCACGCCACTCACCCGGCTTGATATTGCGCTTGAAGGAGTAACACACTCCGCGATAAGCACAGAAGTTGTCAACCGCCTTGATATTGCGCTCGAAGGGGGGACACAGCCCGTTATAAATGCAGAGGCCGTCAGCCGAATTGGTCGTGAATCCAAACACATTCGTAAGCTGGTGGAAGATACTCTCATTCTTGCGTGGCTTGAAAATGAGCAGCCGTTACTGAATGAAGAAACAGTCGAGTTGGTGGATCTATTAGATGTGCTTATCGAAGATGCCAAGTTTGAGTTTCCTGATAGAAATATTGTTTACCAACTGCCTAATAGCGCATTAGCATGTCAATCGAATCATCGAGCTGCTGGGCAAGCAATTGAAAATGTATTGCGTAACGCACTGCGCTATACCGCTCGCGGCAAAACGGTGTCGATGAGTATGCATAAAGAGAATAATCACTATCGGATCGACATTGTCGATCAAGGCCCTGGTGTACCAGAGGAGTACCTAACCGCGATTTTTAAGCCATTTTTTAGAGTCGATAAATCACGCACCGCAGATGGCAGTAGCTTTGGTTTAGGTTTAGCACTGGCTAAAAGGCAGCTAGCTGCAATTAATGCTCAGATCCAAGCTAGCAATGAAGTTGTCGACCAAGTTACCACAGGTTTACGTATGACAATTGTGCTGCCCCAATAGGGCTTAAATTGCGGTCAAATGTAACAATTGTAAAATAGCTGTTTTTTAACCCTTAAATGATAATAATTCTCACTACGAATTTGCTGCATTATGGATAAATTATGGCTCCCACCCTGTCAGGAAAAAAACTTCACCCACTTGTTGTATCACTTAGTTTAGCTTTTATGGCTGGCAATGTTTATGCGGCCGACGCTGCTGAATCAACAGACTTTGATGATATCGAGTCTGTGGTGGTAGTTGGACAAACAACCAATACCGAAATCACCCCTGAAGAGTTAGAAAAATATCAGGCTAATGATTTGGCGGACATATTTCGCTTTGTACCGTCAGTTTCAGTCGGCGGTTCATTAGGCATTGCTCAGAAAGTGTATATCCGCGGCCTAGAAGACACTTTATTTAATGTCACCGTTGATGGCGCGCCGCAAACAGGCACGCTATTTCACCATATTGGCCGCGTAGCCATTGAACCAGAACTATTAAAAGAGGTTGAAGTACAAGCGGGAGCGGGTGAAGCCACCAGTGGTGCTGGTGCTATCGGCGGTGCAATTCGCTTTAAAACCAAAAATGTTGATGACTTACTTGATTCTGATGAGCGCTTCGGCGGCAGCCTCAAAGCGGGTTACTTCAGCAATGACGGCTATAAAGCCAGTGGTACATTCTATGGCCGCCTAACGGATTCTTGGGGGCTACTAGGCTCTTATGTTTATGTTGATCGCAACAACATGGAAGACGGTGACGGCAATGAGCTATATGGCACATCTGCTAAGCAAAAGTTAGGCTTTTTTAAAGTTAACGGTGAGCTTACAGATAATCAAAACCTAACCATTAGTTATGAAAATAGAAATGAGCAGGGCGAGTTTGGCGCAAGACCTAACTGGCCAACGCTAGAGGGAGACACCTTGTACCCTATGGACGCTGAGCGTGAAACCTTTGTGGTTAATCATCAGTTTCTAGCGAGCGAGTATATTAATTTAGAAACCACCCTGTTTCATACCCAATCCTCAGTAGAGCAAAACCGCTTTGACCGTTGGGGTAAATACGGTGCAGACATGACCACTTATGGTTTTGATATTCGTAATCTCAGTCAGCTTGGGCAACATGCACTGACCTATGGTATCGAATACCGTAAAGATGAAGTCAGCAGTCAATATTTAGCACCTGTTGACGTTTGGCAAAATTGGGCATGGGATCCCTTGGTTGGCAAGTTCAAGGAAGAGGGCGAAGTTAAAGGCATATACATTCAAGATCACTGGCAGTTGACCGCTGACTTATTGTTAAGTTTTGGTCTGCGATACGACGAGTATTCGCTTGAACAAGTGACCTACGGCGATAAAACAGACAGTGATGGTGTGAGTGGCAACATTGGCTTGAATTACGACTTACATGAGAACTGGCGTGTGACCGCTGGTTACGCTCAAGCGATGCGCGGTAAAGAGGTTGGTGATGCGTTTACGTTAGAGCAAGCACCGGGTTGGACATCTATCGACCCTGACTTAAAAGCGGAAGAGGTGGATAATACTGAACTCGGTTTAACTTACCATGATGAATACTGGCAGTTAACGGCAACCGTCTATCAGTCTGATATCGACAATGTTATTTATGATCAGCTTGGACGCGGCGTGTATTTTGAAAATGTCGGTAAGCTAGAAACCAAGGGCTTTGAGCTAAGAGGTGTGTTTGCTTATGAAGATTGGCGAGTGCAAGCCAGTTACAGCAACAATGATGCTGAGCTAAACGGTGAAACGGTTGAAGGCTATGAGCATATAGGTTTAGCCAATGCCCGTGGCGACACCTTTGGCTTAAATGTTAATTACACCCTAACCGATACCATTCAAATGGGCTGGAATGCTAATTATGTTAGTTCACTAAATGACATTGAAGTACTGCAACGCGGTGTGGATATCGGTTGGATAGATCAAACTCAGTTTATCGATAAGCCTAGTTATCAAGTACATGATATTTATGTGCAATGGTTACCGTTTTATGACGAAACCTTAAACATTAATCTTGCGGTGCAAAACTTATTTGATGAGCAATATCGCGATCACTCAAGTGTTGGTGATTACAACCATGTTGCTGGTTGGGAAGGGGTAGCTGGTCTGTATGAAGCAGGGCGTGATATTCGTTTGTCGCTTGGCTATCAATTTTAACAAATAGCTTGGTTATTTTAAGGGTAAGCAAGTTTCTTTGCTTACCCTTTTGTTTATGGAAACAATATGAAAGCAAAGACACGATTGTTATGGATGAAATTGCATGCCTATTTGGCATGCTTTTTCTTGCCCATTACCTTGGTTTATATCGTTACTGGCACACTTTATATGTTCGACATTAAAGGCAAAGTGGCAGATGAATTTGAATATGCCGTAAGCTTACCCGCAGGTTGGCCAGCCGCTGAAGCACAAGCTTTACCTATAGTGAATGCTTTTTTGCTCAATAAGCCCCATGCAGCACTGCCTGAAGATTACTATTTTGAGCATGGGAATCATGATTGGTACGGCTACAAACAAGAAGTGATTCTAATTAAGCCCGATAGTGGAAATGCAGCAAAGCTTGTGGTGAAAGAACATGATTTGTTGTTGCAGCTGCTTATTATCCATAAAGGTTTTGCTGGGCAATTTTTTAAATGGTTTTCGATTTTGTTTGCGGCGAGTTTAAGTTTTAGCATTATCAGCGGCGTGGTGATTACCTTACAGCTACCGCAATTAAAAACGCCAGCTTTGTATAGTATTTTAGCGGGGGCGATAACGATTGTTATTGGCTTTGTTTTATAAGTATTAATAGGCTGTTGTTAGCAGAAAGAAGGGCGAGCCCTTCTTTCTATTTTACGATTACTTCTCTATCAGCAATCGGCCTTTAACCCACACCTTACAGATGTTCTGACGGTTATTGAGGGTAATGATCTTCTCTAACTTGTCTTTAGCGCTGTCCATCTCATCAATAATAAAGATATTGCTGTCTGCAACTGCTGTATCAACCACTAAGGCATCAAACTCAAACCCTGGCTGGAACAAACCCACTTTAGCATCAATCGCTTGTCCACCACCGACGGTTGCCATCCAGTAAGACTCTAAAAATGAGATACGACTGCCACTTTCGCCGCGAGTATCGGCTGCTAGGTAAGTTGAAGTACCGTCTTCTCGCACGCGTGAGTGGTTAACAGCATCAAGGCAAGTGTGGAAGATTGATGGGATCGGCGCACCTGCTAAATCACTGCCTAGGCCGCACTTTAGATCCTTATCTAAGATCTCGCGGGTCTGCATTGCGGCATTGGCAAAATACATGTTTGATAACGGGCAGTGGGCAATACTGGCGCCGGTTTCTTTAATGATGGTGTGATCGGCTGGGGTTAAGAAAATCGAGTGTGCAAGAATGGTTTTGTTGGTCATTAAACCAAAATCACGATAGATCTCTGCGTCGGTTTTGCCATACATCTGCTGGCTATAATCTCGCGCCCAGTCGCTTTCTGAGCAGTGGGTTTGTACGTGGCATTGGTATTTCTGAGCAGTGGGTTTGTACGTGGCATTGGTATTTCTGAGCAAGCTCACCTAGACCTTGTAGCATCTCACTGGTGCAACTTGGTACAAAGCGGGGGGTTAACACAGGCGAGACTAATTGTTGCTCATTACCCTCAAGGGCAATTACCTCTTGCACGAATTGTTCAGTCTCTTTTAGCGCTTCGGTAGTTGAATGTTCAATATAAAATGGCGGACATTGGCTTGCTTCATCCATATTCACTTTACCAACAAAGCCACGTTGACCTTGCTTTAAACATTCGCGAGCCAGCTCAACAGAGCTGTCTTTATGAATAGTGGCAAAGTACACCGCGCTGGTGGTGCCGTTAGCAAGAAGAGACTTCACTAAGCTTGGATATATTTGCTTGGTAAAGTCCATGTCAGCAAATTTGGCTTCTAATGGGAAAGTGTAATCTTGTAGCCAATCGTAAAGCGGCAAATCTAAGCCTTTACCCGCTTGTTGAAATTGCGGCGCATGCACGTGCAAATCAACCATGCCAGGCATTAAGTACTGAGTTGAAGAGAGTTCGATTAGCTGATTGTTGCTGGATAATGTGCTGACTTGCGCTTGGAAGTCTGCATCAGTTTCGGTTGTAACTGAAACGATAGTGCCTTGGTTATTCACCTGAATTAATGCTTGTTGGGCGTACTCAAAATCACCTTTGGTTGGGCAATGAAAATATTGTCCTAGAACTGCAAATTTAATCTCAGACATCTTGCTGTATCCATCTTTTTTGTGTGTAGGGTCTATGCCGCGCGAGTATTACATGAGCACATCGAAAGTTAATAAATTAAACCGTGAAGTGTGACCAAGCTAATAGACTAAATAAGCATGCGCTTAAATTACATGCAGTTGCTTATCTCCTTGAGGGCACCCGCGATTTTGTTATTTATGCTGCAGTCTTTTAATCTTTGGCTATGATCTGTAAAGTACGCCGCATAGTGTATGCAGGGCTAAAAGCCTTGTAGTTGATGGCTTTCATAAATAGCTGTTGTAGATAGCGCAGATAAGAGTATTAACGATGAGTGACGAGCAAAACGTAATTGATAACCTAGACGACCTAAGACGCTTTTTAGTTTCAGTTGAAACCGGTGGTTTGGGTCTTCAAGGTGTGGAAGGGGTTGGCATGGCAACCAACAATGCTGATGGACGTCACTTTGTTGCCGTGTTTGATGCTAACCATAAACTGTTGCACGCACGTTGGGTAACCGATGAAGTGTATGAGACAGGTAAAGAGATGGTACGCGATGGCGTAATGGGCAAGCACTAAGCACTCGCTTATTGTTATTTTTATTGCCATTGAAGCCTAAGCATTATGCTTGGGCTTTTTTATGGCGATAAAGCGAGTGTCACATACAAAACTTTAATTCTGCTCTCAGTCTTTTAACCAAGGTGAGATTATACTTCTGCGCGAATTTATGGATAGAAATGTTCCCTACCAAACAGTGCTATTCAACCTAAACATGCGCCATATTAAAATGAGAAAGGCCTTTTGATGCAAACCGCTGAATACTTTATTGAACACCTTGAGTTAGAACAACATATCGAAGGCGGTTATTTCCGCTCATCTTATCGCTCAGATCAAAGCTTTGACGACACTCGTACATTATGGACTAGCATTTACTTCTTATTGCGCACAAATGAGGTGTCGAATTTTCACCGCTTAACTGCTGATGAAATGTGGTACTTCCACGCTGGTGAGTCATTGACGATTTATATGATTGACGAGCAAGGAGCGCTAACCACCGCGCAGCTTGGTCTTGATTTAGCAGCCGGTGAACGCCCACAATTTTTAGTGCCTAAGGGCTGTATTTTTGGCTCAGCGATGAATAAGCCCGGTTTTTCGTTAGTGGGCTGTATGGTGTCGCCAGGTTTTACTTTTGACGACTTTGAGCTGTTTAGCCAAGAAACCTTACTCACTGATTACCCGCAGCACGAAGAAGTGATTAAGCGTTTAAGTCGCTGTGGTGTTGGCAGCTAAGTTTAAATCTGTTGATAAACATAACGCCAGTAAAGACTGGCGTTATATTTAGGTAAGCATATACAGAGTCATTAAGGCTTTTTACTTAGCACTGCATCTATATCAGCTGCGCTATGGCGCTCGCTGAGTTGCTCCCATTCTTCGCCAAATGTGCGATTTACGATGCGGCCACGCTGCACAGCGTCACGCTGTTCAACTTGTTTTGCCCAGCGCAGCAGATGTGGGTAACTGGCGACATCTAAAAACTCTGCGGCATTGTATAAGTTGCCTAGCACCAAATTACCGTACCAGGGCCAGATGGCGATATCGGCAATACTGTATTCATCGCCGCCAATATATTGATTGTTAGCCAGCTGCTTATCGAGCACGTCTAGCTGACGCTTTGTTTCCATGGTAAAGCGGTTGATTGGATATTCGAACTTTTCTGGTGCATAAGCGTAGAAGTGACCAAAACCGCCGCCAAGATATGGTGCAGAGCCTTGCAGCCAAAATAGCCAGTTCATCACTTCGGTTTTAGCAGCTAAATCTTTCGGTAAAAAGTGACCAAACTTTTCTGCTAAATACAGCAAGATATTGCCCGACTCAAATACACGAGTTGGTGTACCGGTTGAAGTATCAAGTAGCGCTGGGATTTTGGAGTTTGGGTTGATATCGACAAAACCCGAGCCGAACTGATCGCCTTCGCCGATGTTGATGGTGTAGGCATCATACTCTGCGGCAGTAACTCCTTTTGCGAGCAACTCTTCCAGCATGATAGTCACTTTTTGACCATTAGGCGTAGCTAGCGAGTGCAGTTGTAATGGATGCTCACCATTTGGCAGTGCTTGCTCATGCCTTGGGCCTGAATCTGGGCGATTAATACTGGCCCATTGACCACCATTTTCATTATCCATGGTCCAAACTTTTGCCGGTGTGTATTGGTTTGTCATGTCATATCCTATTGGTTTTAGGCTGTTCTTAAAATCGAGCAGTTTGCCTGTTTATGGTTTAACTGGCTTAACAGTATAGATATCGGGTCTAAAAACGGTTTTAAAACCCTAATTCTGGTTAATCTATATAACCCTTTAATCTGATTGAGATGGCTTTCGACTAAAACTCTCAATAAAATTTAGCAATAAAAAATGCCAGTCAGATAACTGACTGGCATTTTAGATTACTCGATAAGTATTAGCTGATTACCAAATACGTACGCGCTGATCTTCTGGTAGATACAGCTCATCACCTGGCTTAACGTCAAATGCTTTATACCATGCATCGTGGTTACGTGGTGCTTGTGCACGGTAACGGCCCGGTGCATGAGTACCTGCACGCAGCTGATTGAGCATGCTTTGTTCAGTGCGCTTTTCTTTCCATACTTGTGCCCAAGCTAGGAAGAAGCGTTGATCGCCGGTAACACCATCAATTACTGGTGCTTCTTTGCCGTTAAGGCTTAACTTGTATGCGTGGTAGGCCATTGAAAGACCGCCCACATCACCAATGTTTTCGCCTAGACTGTTACGACCGTTAACGAAGTTTTCTGGGATTGGTTCATACTTGCTGTACTGGGCGGCAAGCTGATCGGCTTTGGCTTCAAATGCGGCGCGGTCAGCATCGGTCCACCAGTTACGTTGAATACCGTTAGCGTCAGACTTTGAACCTTGGTCATCGAAACCGTGGCCCATTTCATGGCCAATTACCGCACCAATACCGCCGTAGTTTACTGCTGGGTCGGCATTAGGATCGAAGAACGGAGGTTGCAAGATAGCTGCTGGGAACACAATCTCGTTAAACGAGCTGTTGTAGTATGCGTTAACACGTTGTGGCGTCATGCCCCAACGATTACGGTCAGTCTTTTTAAGCTCTTTAGCGACGCTATCGGCATTAAAGAACTGACGTAGGTTTTGAATATTACCGACTAGGTCCTTGTTGGTGAGCTCTACGCCATCAAACTCTTGCCATACATCTGGGTAACCAATTTTCGGGTTAAATGCGGCAAGCTTAGCGTGGGCGTTAACTTTGGTTTCTGCGCCCATCCAGTCTAGGTCGTCAATACGCTCGCCCATTGCGGTACGTAAGTTTTCAACTAGCGCTGCCATTTGCTGCTTAGAAGATTCTGGGAAGTAACGTGCAACGTAAACTTTACCAATCGCAAAACCAAGAGATTGAGTGCCAGACATTTCAGAGATTGCACGCTTCCAACGTGGACGCGGCTCTTGCTGACCACTTAGGGTCTTGCCGTAAAAGCCAAAGTTAGCGGCGTAGATATCTTCAGATAGTAAACCTGCATTGTTGCTTACCGTATGGAAAGTTAAATAGTCCTGCCAAACCTTTAATGATTCAGTGTTCACCAACTTAATCATGGCTTTAACTGGATCAGGTTGAGAGATATTTAGCTGAGGAACCTTGTAGCCAGTTTGCTCGAAATACACATCCCAATCGAAACCTGGGTACTCTTTAGCGAGATCACTACGCTTCACTTGGTTTAGCGTTAGGTCGCGGTTACGACGCTTTTCACGTGGCCATTGGCCTTCAGCCATCTTAGTTTCTAACGCTAGAATTGCCTCGGCGCGAGCTTGACCATCTTTAATGCCGGCAAAAGCGAGCATTTCGGCAATATGGCTAACGTATGCTTCACGGATTTTGACAAAACGCTCAGCATCTTCAAGGTAGTAAGAACGGTCTGGTAAACCTAAACCACTGGCACCAATCGACATTTCATACTGGTTAGGGTCTAAACGGTTAAACCACATGCCGCCAGCAATTGGTGAGCTTGCGCCAGTTAACCAAGATGCACCGAAGACTTTAGTTAAGTCGTCAGTTGATTTAATAGCATTGATTTGATCAAGTGTGCCTTGAATAGGCGTGATACCCAGTTTATTGATGGTATCTGTGTCCATGTAAGCTTGATAAAAATCAGCGATGAGCTGCTCTTCAGCATTTAGGTCGCTGCGGCTAGCGATGTCATCGATAATTTCTTTAACTTGCTTTTCACTGCGCTCAGCAAGACCGGTGAATGCGCCAAAACGTGTTTTATCAGCAGGCATAACGTAGTTGTCATACCAAGTGCCGCTGGCATACATAAAGAAATCATCACCAGGTTTTACGGCTTCATTTCGTGCAGTTAAATCAACACCAAAACTACCTAGTTCTGCTTTAGTTGCTGCAACTTTAGTGACTTCATTTTTGGCTTCGTTGTTTACATCTGATGCGCCACAACCCGCTAAAAATGTGGTTGCTAGAGCAATAGCTATTAATGACTTTTTCATTTTTATCCTTTCTTCCTTGTCAATCTTTTATCGTTTTTCTAACGGTTTTTATTATGATTTTCAACCCAGCATATCATGAGTTTTAACTCAGTTATCTTCTAGGATTGGCATAAAATGTCAACTAATGAATTGTTAACAGGTTTGTTTGGCGGGATGGGAAATGAGGGGGGTAAAAAAATAGCAGCCTATTGGCTGCTATTAATGGTGTTGATTAAGCAGTGGCTTGTTTATTCACCCGCTTGGTTTTTTTCGCAAATATGCGGCGGTAAAAAGTAACCGCGCTAAAGAGTAAAATCATACAGCCAATGACAGATACTGAAGTGATAAAAATCACATAGCTTAATGACATATTTAACGCATCGTGCAGTGGTCTGACAAAGCTAGCAACTTGGCCTGATAAGGTTCTATCGCTGTGCTTAAGGGCATTTTTGATGATGCCTTGCTCAAAACTCATGGTCATGCGGTCAGCTTCACGTAACCACACATCGTTATGGCTATCAAAACGAATGCTGTAATTAAGTTCAGTAGGCGTTTCGCCTTTCTTCACTCGCGGCTTGCTAATTGCCACTAAGTTTGATTCAGGCCATAGCTCTTGTGCTGTTTGTAGCTGGCTTTGCCAGTTACTGGCTTGACTCACTGGGTAGCTGATTTCAGCCGCAGGCTGTTTAAGCGCGCCAACCCATAAGCTTTTATAGGTAATTAAAAAGCCGCTAATGCATAAGATGAACAATGGTATAGAGATAAATAAACCGAGTTGAATATGGCTCTTCACTAAACTACTTGAACGTGTGTCAGTAGGAATACTTTGCTTTAATCTAAAGCCTTTACGCACACGCCACCATAGATAAATACCGACTAATGTGACAGCGCCACCAAGCAGTGATGCCCAAGCATTGATGTACTTACCGCCAAAGTCTTCTAGCAAGAAGTTACGATGTAACCAAAACACTGTGCGGTAGCCAGGGATGTCGCCAAATGAACTGACAGATAGCTCGTTTAGTTCACTGTCTAATGCAATACTTTTACCGCGTGTGGCTGCTTGAATATAAGGCGTGTGCTCAGTTGGAAAACGCACTGTGCTCATTTCAGGATAACGTTCGAATAGTGTTTCGACGGTATGGGCTTTTTGCTCAATAGACAATGGCGCATATTGCTGGCCTTTATCATCGAGTCGTTTGTACATATCCACGCTACCTAGATATACGCCAGTAGTAAGTACGATAAGCATGGTAATACTGATGAAAAATCCCACCCAATTATGGAACCATTTTAAAGCGGCTACTGCGTTCATATTTACATTCTCAATGTAAGTCTAGGCAAATGTTGGTCCAAGACAAAAAAGGGATACCTTAAGTTTTATGCTATAAACGTATTGATTTTTATATTGTTTTTAGCGAAAGGAATAAGTTAGATAAAACTTGCGAGAATGGTAATCAATCTCACTTTTAACTGCAATTAAAGAAGTGTAAAGACGCGTGATAGGGTTAACAAATTGCTTAAATAGCAAGCCCGCTATTCGCGGGCTTGAAAGGTGGGAAGTATTTACTGGGTTAGACATTGGCCCACTTTTTGTGGGTTTAGCTCTGAGGTCGCAATGTACTGACTGCCCATACAAGCTGTGTAATGACTGAAAAACTCCCTCAGTTGCTCATTCATCGGTATTGCAGAGCGTTGCTTGATCATGATTAGTGCCTCTTGTAAGCATTGAGACTTAAACGGTTGCATGCTGATAGCACAAGTTTGGGTATCGCTAAAGCCAAAGCACTGTTGATACTTATCTTGCTCACAAAGATAATATTCACCTCGGGTGATTAACTTTTCGAGCGTTAATCCTTGCTCAATAACCTTATTTTTTTTGCCCACACTGCTGGGCTTTTCATCCATATTTACCAGCATAAAAGACTTCTTAGCGACAACTGAGTCACGATAAAGGATCTCTAATGTCCAGCGACCTGTTACAAGCTCATGAGGCTCACCGAAATACCACATGGCTAAGTTTTTATCATGCTTAAACATGGTGTCGGTCCAACTTGAGCTAGTAAAGCCCTTGCCACTCTTAGGATCGACAATTTCAGGGTGAGTCATACGCACGGTTATTGGGAACTGACTTTGATTCTTAATAACTGGATCAATTTGACCTTGAGCATTTTTCGGTAAGCTTACTGAATATCTATAGCCTATGTATTGACCTAAGGTTGGCGTGGCTAATTGGCTGGCAGCCACATTATATTGAGTGCCTTTTTGGCTAATTGTACCAGCCTCTATAATGCTCACTCTTGGTGAGATTAAATTGGATAGCGATTGTTGTTCATGAGCAGCTTTATTGCTGATATCTAACGGTGTACCTTCAATTGAGATAACTTGCGGAAAATGCTCCTCATTGAGGGTTAGCTGCTGTAGTGGGTTATTGAATGCAATTACTTTCTGTAGCTGAGTATAAGCGGAGATATCTAAGCTGGTAATACGATTACTATTAAGCTCAATTTCTTTTAAAGGAGAGTTCGAGTTTAGCTTAAGCTCATCAATTTGATTGTAATCGGCTTTGACTTTGATCAGCTGCGGGTTATGGCTGAGATCGAGCTGCTTTAGTTGGTTATTTCTAACCGAAACGACTCTTAGGTCGGGATGATACTCTAAGTTGAGTTCATTCAGTTTATTGCTAGATAAATGGAGATGCTTTAGTTTAGGGTTATGCGATAAGTCAATGGTTTTTAATGTCCCAACAGGCAAACTCAAGGCCTGTAACTCTAAATTTTTAGACAGATCTATCTCGGTAAGTTGATGATTACTTAAGCCAATATCTCGAAGTTTTGGCTGTGCTGATAAATCAATATCGCTCAATGGCAGCTTATAAGCATAAAGGCTTTTTAATTTAGGATTGCTGCTGACATTAATAGAGCTGAGTTTATTTCCTGATAAGTTCAATGCAGTAAGGTTAGGGTTATTAGACAGGTCGATATTCGTTAACTGATTATCGGCAAGAATAAGCCTATCGAGTTGTTCAAGTTCGCTGATATCGATATGGGTTAGCTGGTTATCGAGTAATATCAATGTTTTTAGCCCAGGCATAAAGCGGATTTCATCAACATTACGTATTTGTTGAGTATTACATTGAAGTTCGGTGATCTGAGCTAGATTTTTGATTTCAGTTTTTTGTACACATTTTGCGAATTGAGGGTCTGTAAACTCGACTTCACTGACAAGCTTTGGTGCTTGGGTTAATGCACAGCCCCCTAAGCCGAATAGGCTTGAGCTAAGTATGGCGATAGTTAACTTGAATGCTCTCATTGAGTCCTTGTCCTTTGCCTGTTGTTAGTAAGCAACATAATTAGTTAGCAATTGGTATAAGGCGGGCAAACTAACATAAAGCTGTAGTTGTGCAGTGCAAGCATCTGAATTACTTGAACTCGATCGAGAAATATCATGGGATAAAATAAAAATGGAGCCAAAAGGCTCCATTTTTATTTTATTGCGAACGATGGATTACTTATTTGCGTCACGAATATCCATAATTGGCATTGCGCCGTCGCCCATCATGGTTGATGGCAGTCTTCCATCCCATGCTTGTGCTTCAGTTAACTTTACAATTAATGGGTTATTCTTAAGTGCTTTAGCTTTTGCTTCAATCGCTTGGGCTTCTGCCTTACCTTTAAGCAAGATTGATTGCGCTTCAGCTTCAGCCACTTTTAAAATACCTTTTGCACGTGCATCAGCGGTATTTACCGCGCGCAGAGCTTCTAAACGTTGGCGCTCAAGCTTGTGTTCTTCTGCGGCCGCGAGGTTTTTCTCGGTCTGCTTAATTTCAATCGAGTTGATGTACTTTTGCGGCAGAATGATATTTTCAATTTGGATGTTATCAACAATAACAGGAAAACCTTCCATCTCTTCAGCCAAGCGACGTTCGATACCTTGAATGGCGCTGGCTCTGTCTTGTATTAACTGCTCAGCTTCAAATTGAGGAATGGTGTCTTTGGTTGCCGAGCGAAAGCGCGGGTCGAGAATTCGTTGCTCGAACTGAGTTAAGCCGCCATAGCGTTTAAACAGATCAAGTGCAGCTTCTTTATTTACCGTCCAGTTAACTGATACCTCGATGGTTACTGGCATTTGTTCTTTAGTGCTCGATGCCATTTTCTCGGCATTCTTACGAGTACGCACTTCGATCATTTCAACGGTTTCAATAAAAGGGATTTTGAAATGTAAGCCAGGATTTTGCTGATCTTTGGCCTCACCGAAGCGTTTTACCACGCCGACATGGCCTTCAACAACGATAAAGTAAGAGTTAAAGATTGCCACGATAATCAATAAAATTGGCAGAATCTTTAACAATGAAAATGATTTTGTAAGTTGAGTAAGTTTTGAGTTTTTTTGCAGCATTTTGATATCCTTTCGAAATTTGCGCTGCAAAGATACCAGCAAATGCTAACGGGTGAAACAATTGTGTTTAATTGGTTGCTATTGTGTTGCTTTGGTTGTTGTTTTAGAAGAGGGGAAGCGGCATCAATCGCGTACAGATGATTTAGATGCCGTTATTAAGGGGGCTTAACCGTTAAAGTGGTTTAATTGCTGGTAAAGCGCATCTTTTAATACTGCTCTGTCATGTTTGAGTTGGTGCATCGCCTCATCATCAATTGGGGCACCTCTTAGTTCTAAATTGCGGATTTCTTTATCCAGTGCATTGTAATGTTTAGTGTCTTTTGCAAAAGCCTCATCACTTTGACAAAGCTTAACAATTATATCTTGGTACTCAGGAAACTCATGAATAAGTGAGTGATCTTCGCCTAACATATCACCCCCTAAAATAGTGAATGGACAGTATTGTTGCTTAGATAAGTAAAGCCAAACCTTAGGTTAAATACAAGGTTGTGTGGGAGAGAGGACGAGAATGATATTTTACGAGTGAAAATGCCTGCGCTCACGCAGGCATATATGAGGTGCGTATATTATAAAGTACGAATGCGTTTGATTTCTTCCGCATCAATACTCAAAGATTCTAAGAATTTTTGATGTTCTTCCGGCTCAAGTTTTTCAAATGTTTGATGCCAGCGTACCATTGCAGCTTCATCAAAGCCTGCTTCAATCATGATCTCAACCCAGCGCTGTTTGTTTACCATTTCGTTCTCCAATAAATCAGGGGCTTTCAATAAAATGACAATAGCCCGCTGTTGCTGTCTAAGTTTGGCGACCTCTTGCTCAAGCTGATTAAAATGCTCTTTTAACAGCTGAGGTTGCTCAAGTGCGTTTTCTTCGTTAAGTAAGGTTGCAATACTGGCTACCGATAACCCATACGCACGATACGACACTATTGCGGCTAACTTTTTATCTTCAGCCTCGCCATAATATCGATAACCATTATCTGCTCGTAACGCCGGTGTGAGCAGCCCCTCTTTCTCATAATAGAGCAGTGTGGTTCGAGAGATGTTGGCGCGTTTTGCAAGTTGGGTAACGGTATACATATTTCATCCTAGCTTTGACGACAGCGTGGAGTATCAAGCCTATACCTGTAGACAGGTCAACAGAATAATGATTACGGTTAAACTTTGCCTGTGCCAAGATTTTTGCTTTGAGTATTTGATAAACAACCAACCATAACGACAAGTAATCCAATTGCAAAGCTGTTTGAAAGCAAAATAATTTGGCTTACTTTCGTTGTTGAGCCTATGACTAACGTTGAGATTATCGGTAGCTGTTTGAGGACAAATTGTAGCAAGATAAAGCTTAAAAGCAGCGCGTAAACAAAGTGACGACCATGCCCAAGTTTAGCCAAGAGAGCAATTGATATAGTAAATAAGATGACATATTTAGGGAGGCTAAACCAAAACATGCTAATAAGAACATCAAGTTCATAGGGTAATTGAGTTAGCAGCTCTTTATATTGCTTCATTAAGGTCAGGCTCCAGTCCATATAACTATCAGGAACATAGAACTGAGTAATGCTAAAAGCGATGACCATGGCACTGAGCATGACAATATTTTGTTGGTAATTGATTTTAGCGGTTAAGTTTTTCCATGAATGTTTAAGGCCAACAAAGGCCAAAGTCGCGATAATGAGTTCAGTAAGGCTGTTGATAACCCATATTGGCCAATAGCGATAACTGGATTCAATTGACTCGATAAGCGGGTTACATAGGGTTAGCACTGTCGAAAATAGTGATGACAATGCAAATAACGTTAATACTGAAATCATAAACGGTAGTTGTTTATCTTTAGTGCTAGCAATAGCGCAATAAGTAGTAAATATCGCGTAAGTGATAATTAAAAATATACAAAACCTTTGGTTTTGATCTTGTAAAAAATGATTACTGGAATAGTCAGTAGGTAGACTGACGCCAACAATAAAAAGCTGCGCAGGAAAAAACAAAATAAGCAGTACTTTAACTGAAACCGCAACGAGGCTAATAAGCCCGGCGAATAATAAATAGTTAGTTTTTTTTAAGTGAAGGTAATTCACTAATATTAATCCTTTAATACGAGTATTGAGAAAGATGAGCTTACCCTATATAGGGCTAAGGGGAAATGAAGCTTAGTATTAAAGAATTTAAACATATCAGCCTTTGTTTAGTACTAATGAAATTAGTTAAATTAGATTAATACTTATTTATGTGTACCTCTAAATTAGTATTCGGTAATGATCCTTGTCACAGATATTGATGCGAGTTTGTAATCAAAGTGTAATCTTGTTCTGGATCAAGTTAATTCATTTGTTTCGGCAATATAACTGCATGTGAAAATGATGAAACAAAAGGATTACAATAGATGAAAGTTCACGCCCTCACATTAGCTGTATTAGCAAGCTTAGCCTCAACTGCAGTAGCTGCAGAAACCGTGGATCCACTCAAAAAAGCTTTTATCGATGACTCTGCTGTCAAAGTGCAATTTCGCCTGCGCTTTGAAGACGTAGATGTTGCGAATGTTGACCAGCAAAACCAAACAACTTTACGCACGCGCTTAAATTACCAAACTGGCGATATTTATAACTTATACGCTGTGGCTGAGGTTGATGATGTTCTCTCCACAGATAATGAGCCACTGATTGCTGACTATAAGTATACCCAAATAAACCAAGGCTATATTGGTTACCGAGCGCCAGCTGAAATCCTTGCACTACTTGGTCGCCAGCGAATCTTATTAGATAACCAGCGCTTTGTTGGTGGTGTAGGGTTCCGCCAAAACGAGCAAACTTATGATGCGGTGTCTGTGAAAAACACAGCAATTGCTGGATTAACCGCTTATTACGCTTACGTGGCAGATGTGAACCGAATTTTCCCTGAGGGTTCAGGTAAAGAAGAGCATGAAAACAAAACTAACTTAGTTAATATCAACTACAAGGGCTTAGATTTCGCTAAGTTATCTGGTTACGCTTACCTAATTGATAACCGTGATGTAGCCGCTTTCTCTACAGACACTTATGGTATTCGTGCTACGGGTGATATCAAGCTCGATGCCTTAAAACTGAGTTATGAAGCTGAGTTTGCGCAGCAGTCAGAAGGTGGAGATAACCCTGTTAGTTACAGTGCCTCTTACTACAAATTAGGTGCTGGAATAAACTTTGATGGCTTTGGCGCTAAAGTGGGTTATGAAGTACTTGGGTCCGATGACGGTAAAGCCGGTTTTATTACTCCGCTAGCGACTTTACATGCCTTTAACGGTTGGACGGATAAGTTTTTGTTTGGCGGCAAAGGTAACTGGGAAAATGGTTTAGTGGACACACACTTTATTGTTACTGCCAAACTAGCGGGTTTAAAGTTACTTGCTAAGTACCATACATTTGAATCTGATTATGGTGATATAGATATGGGACAAGAGTGGGGCGTAGCTGCCACTTACCGATTTGCTGACTACTATAGCGTTGGTGTTAAGTATGCCAGCTTTAGTGGTGCAGATGCGGGCTATGGTTTCTCAAATGATACAGACAAATTATGGCTAACACTGCAGGCTAAATATTAAAGGTTAGTATTACCGAACGCATAGAGTCCAGTTTGGGACTCTTCTCGCTACTCCCGTTTATAAGCAGGAAACGTCAGTTATTCCTGCTTTTTTTATGCAAGCATAAAGCTGATACTTTTTGACATTAACTTGGACGCTTGTTTCTACATTGCTAATGGTGTTGGTTAAATGTGATTGGTGATATTATTCCTGCCAAATTAACGCCTTGCCATTGAGTGAATCATTGCTTAAGTCTTGCTCTCGTCTTTTTATTGTTGCTTTTATCACTACTTCGTCATGTTCAGCGGCGCAGGCTTCTGTACCCGTCGATGAGGACAAGCCACAGCAACAAGAAGCATTAGTTACCTCAGAGAAGCCTACTGAATTAGACGATCCTTGCTACAGCCATTCGCAAATGGATGACGCTATAGATAAAGCTTTTAACTATCTTAATACTAAGTTTTGCCAACCGGCAATTTGGTTCGATAGTTTTTTTGTTGACGACAGAATTGAAGATGATGCCCGTGCTGGTACGATTATTCGTTGGTATAACGACTTTGCCTATCATGGCGAGGAAGGGTTTAAATACCGTTCTAACCTCAATGCTAGATTGCACTTACCAGGCGCGACTAAACGATTAAAGCTTATTTTAGATTCAACCGGTGAAGACGACCCATTTTCGTTTATTAAGTCCCCCGATGACAACAATGATAGAGATATAGGCTTGAGGTATGATTGGTATGCAAAAGGCCGAGTCAGCTTTAATATTAAGGCTAATCTAAAACCAAAGGTTGAAGCGAGATGGCGCTACACTTATCCGATATCTGATAGCACCGTGACGCGATTGACCCAGAAGCTTTATCAAGAAAAGAAAGTCACTGGTGAGTCGACGGAGTTTGATATTGAGCATGCCTTTAACGAAACCTTTGTTGGTCGTTGGAGCGCAGTTGCACAATATGAGAATCGCGATAATGGTTGGGAGTTTGGTTCTAGCCTCAAGCTATATCAATATATTAATAATCGTCAGGCTCTCAGTTACCAAGCGAGTATTTATGGGGTCGATGAGCCCTATCACTATGTCAAAAATGCCAGTGTTAGTGCCACATATAGGCAAAACTTTCTGCGTGACTGGCTGTTCTTTGCTGTGACTCCAGAGTATCGCTGGAGTAAAGAGGACGAGTTCTCCGAGCGTATTAACCAAGCGGTGCTAACCTTTACGCTTCGAAGTACTGTTTCAAAATGTATAGCGCCCAGCAGTTATTGGTTAATCCATCAATATTTAGTCGTGAGTTTCAGGTTCTGGGCTGAGGTCTGCTTCAATAACACTCTCATTAGCCGGTGCGACTTGTTCGCTATGAGGTTGACTAACTTGCTCGGCTAAAACAATTAAGCTGTCGGTATAAGAAAATCCATAACCGTAGCCACCTTCAGTGCTCACACCATTACCTAGTAAGTGTGGATCACTAAAGTGGTCTTTAAAAGCAAAGTTGCCCGAGGTCACAGGGGTTATCTGTATTACTTTATAGCCCTGTTGATTTAAGCTCGATATCGCTTGCTGCAAATCGTTATTTAAGCGCTCACTATCAATTTTGCATGTCGAGAACTCAAACTCAGTTGTTTTGGGGTTTGCAGCCCACATTTGTTCGCGCTTATCAGTTTCAATCTTTGCGAAGTAGCTTTTGACAAATACGACTTTTTGATTCATTAGATACCCTTAAAACGGAGAACTCTGCTAGTTTTTATACATTACTTGCTGATGGATAAATTTTAACTAAAGTGCTTATTACAGTAATAAGGATTACTTTAGCAGAGAGTGAGGGATGATGTCGTTAACTTGTTATTATTCAATACACTGACTGCAAGTGAAAGGAGGCTCAATAGCAGGTGATTTACGCTAGGACGAGAGTAAATATGCTTTTAGTAGATGAGCGAGTGAGGCTGTTAAACTGAGCAAATAGGCCGCTTTGTTGAAAAAAAGTCTTGTAATTGTTATGGTTATGTCGCGATTAATCCAGTAAAAATCATGTTTCTGCGGTCTAATTACGACATCGGATGTTGTCATTTACCTTAATGTATTAAGGTATAAGCTAGCGGTTATATAGCGAATAGGAAAGAGCCTTATTATGTCTAGTGCATTGGAACTTAATTCTCTATCGGAGTTGAAGTTTCATATAAAAACCTTCGACGAAAAGCTAAATGCGCAGTTTTTAACTCTGCCGGTACAATCTCTATTGAAGAGGCGGGCCAAGCATATAGATGAAATGTTGGTTTCATTATGGAAAATGTATAACTTACATAAGACCACTATGTCGCTTAACGCTGTGGGGGGCTACGGCCGCAGGGCTTTACATCCCAGATCAGATATTGATTTAGCGATAATTATTGAACAAGATCTTTCCTCACACCAGCAAGAACAATTATCACTTTTCCTTACCCGCCTTTGGGACTTTGGCTTAGACATAGGCCAAACCGTTAGAACACTGTCTGAATCAATTGACGCCGCAGCCACAGATATCACCATAGCGACCAATTTACTTGATATCCGTTGTTTAGTGGGGTCTAAAAAACATGCTCAGGTAATAAAAGAGCAGTTATACCAAAATGAACTTTGGACCAGCCTTTCTTTTTATGATGCCAAGATGGAAGAGCAAGAGCTTAGGCACAATAAAGCGCAAAATACTGCACTGTATTTAGAACCAAATTTAAAGAATAATCCTGGAGGCTTGCGTGATGTACACACCATTATGTGGATTGCACAGAAGCATTTCTCATTGGCGAATGCCAACGCATTAAAAACGATTGGTTTTTTACAGCAAGATGAAGTGTACGAGTTACTCGAAGCTTATGACTTTATTTGCCGAGTTCGGTGGGCACTGCACTGCGTGACCCAATCACCACAAGACGTGTTGCTATTTGAGCATCAAGCCGCAGTGGCCGAGTTTATGCAATTTGGTCAAGGCGATAATAGCCAGTTAGCCATTGAGCGTATGATGCGGCAATTATTTCGCGCTATGACCCGAGTGCGCGAGTTAAACCAAATTATCTGTGACTCGTTTAAGCTTGATACGCTTCATGAAACGGAGCGTAAAAATCTGCAATCTCTAGATAAATACTTCAGTGTTTGTAATGGCTTAATTGAAGTTAAATTTACCCAGGCCTTTATCGATAAGCGTCAAGTGATGCGGATGTTCAAGTTGATCGCAGAAAATGACGCGATCGTCGGCATAGCGCCGCAAACTCTCAGATTACTTAGACAAACCCGTCGCAGGCTACTGGGTGAATTGCAAGATTATCAAGGATGCCGAGAAGAGTTCCTTGCTATTTTGGCGCACCCTAAAGGGTTACGTAAATCATTAGGCTTAATGCATCGTTATGGTGTGTTGGCTGCCTATTGTTCCCAGTGGCATGCCATCGAAGGGCAGATGCAGTTTGACATGCACAATGCCTTTACTGTGGATGAGCATACCTTTAAAGCGATTCAATATATTGATAGTTTTGCGCTGAATAAGAAAAACAGCCTGACCTACACTGTCTACCAAAACCTAGGTAATCGCTTTGCGTTAGTGTTTGCTACTTTATGTCATCATTTGTCAGGTAAACAGGCGATTGAAAACAGCGAATTAAGCGCGATTCAGGCAAAGGAATTGGCAGATGAACACTTACTTAAAGGGTCTACAACTGCGCTGATATACTGGCTGGTGGCGAACCAAGATGTACTGATCAGTGCGATACAAACACAAGATATTAGCGACCCAGATGTGATTAAGCATTTGGCAAAAGTAGTTGGTTCTCAAGGTAAGCTTAATGCACTGTTCTTGTTTACTATTGCCGATATGATGGCAACCAATGAAAGCTATTGGAATGATTGGCAAGAGAGTCAGTTAACGCAATTGTATATGGCAATTCGTGAGACCTTAAAGCAAGGTATTGAGAACATCTTTGAGGTGCGTACGGTTATCCGTGAAAACCAAGCTGATGCCAGAGCTGAATTGCTTCAAACTGGTGTTGATGCCGAACGCTTAGCTCGATTTTGGCAGAGTTTGCCTAACAATTTTTTCAGTGGCAACTCGGTAGAGGACATTATAGAGATTAGCCAAGGTGTACTAAAAGGTGAACCTGGTACGACTCGGGTCTTAATCGGTAAAAACGCCGATAATGGCTTTACCAGTATCTTTGTATATACCGAAGACAGACCTAAGTTGTTTGTAGACCTGTTCAAGACCTTAGCCAGTTCTAAGCTTAAAGTAAAAGATGCGCAGATGATGCAGACCAAAAATGGTCAGGTATTAGAGATCATTAAGGTACTGGATCATAAAGATGAGCCTATTGATGATGAGCCACGGTTAGCGCAAATCGTTAAGCGTATTTATCGCGCTATTGATCAAAAAGATAAACCGAGAAAACTTTTACCTCACAGAGCATTAAAGAATTTTGATAACCCTCCAGTGGTGACTGTGTTGCATACCACTAAGAAAAATCGCGCACTACTTAAGGTCAATACTTTGGACGACCCTATGTACTTAGAGCAAATTTGTAATCTTTTATCTGAGCGAAACCTCAGTATCCATTCAGCCAAAATAAGTACTTTAGGTGAGTGCACCGAAAACGTATTTTTAGTGTCTAATGCCGATAACACCTCTTTTGGTCATGACGAGCAGCTAAAGCTGGTGGATATTATCGAAGAAGAGATAGCTTAATCGCTATAGAGCCGACTTCAGCACATAGCGCTGATACAATAGCTGTTTTATCAGAAAGGTTTAGTGAATTAGCGTGAACTTGGCTCTATTTGATTTTGATGGCACCTTAACTAACAAAGATATGTTTACTCAATTTATCTTTTTCTCTGCTACGCCTCTGCGGCTCTTGCTAGGCATAATTTTTATGTCACCGCTTTATCTATTGTATAAGTTAGGCATAATTCCTGCCCGCAAACTGAGACCTTTGGTGAGTTTTTGTGCTTTTGCAGGTCGCGACAAACAGACTCTTGACCGTATCGGTTATGACTATGCAACTAAGGTTATTCCCCGTTATCTGCGTCCTGAAATGCTGCAAACGTTAAAGCAGCATCAAGCTGAAGGCACAACAACCGTTTTGGTTTCTGCTTCGCTTGACCTGTATTTAAAGCCCTGGTGCCAAAAAATGGGGTTGACCTTAATTTGCAGTGAAATGGCAACTCAAGATGGTCGCTTTAGTGGCCACTATATTGCCGGAGACTGCAGCTGTGAGGCCAAGGCGAATAAAATAACTCAGCGCTTTAACCTTAATGATTACAACAGCATTTATGCTTACGGTGACACTAAAGAAGATTTAGCAATGCTGGCATTAGCTGACAGAGCATTTATGCAAGGTATTGAGCAGAGCCCTCATTAACGTAGTAGTTTGATGCTGCAACCTCTTATCTGAACAGCAACATAGGACGTTAATGCTACAGTCCACTCTAAAGATTATTATCGCATGGCTATTAGTTAGACCAAATCGATTAGGTCACGCAGATGGTAATTGGGTAAAATAGCTAATTAGCTGCATCGATTGCAGTTAGGCTAAATCACTTTACTAATTAATATTAACGATAAAGCTTAAACAGCATGGAAGTCGTTAATGATCTTCAGGGAGCGTTATCATGATAGGGAAGTTTTTCACCGCATTTGGGGTTATTGTCAGTTATTTATTAATCCCATTTCCAATCGCACTGATCATGCGGGAAACGTTTATGTTGCCCGACTCGTTCATTATTGCTGTGGTCATCGCATTTGTTATTGGTTTTTTCCCGCTAATGTTATTTGTGTCGCGTAAGGTATTTAGGTTTCCAGCTCAGAATAAGCAGCCAATAGCTAAGAGCGAATTGGTAACACAGATTTCAAAGCTTAAAATTAAAGATTGCTTATTTACTGCCGAGCAACACGATGACTATCTAGTGCTCACATCTCCATATATGGACGCTAATTTTATTTCGTTGTCTCAGGCACAAAGTATCAGTAAAACCTATTACATGAAGCTTTGGTTTGATGAAGGTAAAAATCTAGTCCGCTTTAAAGATCACTTAGTTTCAAGCTCTGCAGTATTGGGTGTGGGTGGTTTTTCATTCAATATGAGTGCACAAACCGGTTACGTATTGAGTCAAATCTTTTTGTTAGACAGTAGTGCTCAGTTAGTCAGGTTTAGTAATGGTGAGCTGCATAAAGCCTTGATTGAAGTTGTTACAACTAATGGCTGGGACCTCAATTTAAAAGTGATTTAATCATGTTAAAGCCAGCTTATGCTGGCTTTATTCTCTATTAGCATTCAAGTCTGCTTGATTAAACCCATTTTTACCTTATGAATGCTCTCCTTTTCCTTAATGATCCTCCTTGAATGTTCTATATCTATATCCCACTTCTCATTGCTAGTTTCAGTTGGTTTTTATGTGTGATTTGTTGTGCGCTTGGTGGTGTGTTTCGGCGTTGTTACCACATTGTTTGTGGTTAAGTGTCAAAAGCTGTGACTAAAAGCGCACATCTTGAATGATTTTAGAGCGATACTGCTAGGTAAGTCTGCTTTAAATAAGGATAAATAGGAGATAAGCTAGACCTTAGTATAACAAGTTGTTACTTGACCAAAACCCTTAAGTGAACAACACTCGATGCTCAACATATACCCTACAAATATGGATGATTATAAAAATGCTAATATTCTTAATTTGTATTGCAGCCTTGCTGCTTGCATATAAGTTCTACAGCCCCTTTGTAGAGCGCCAAGCAGGAATAGACCCAAGTGCAAAAACACCACAAGCACGATTTGAAGATGGCGTTGACTACGTCAAAGTTCACCCGGTTAAAGCCTACCTGATTCAGTTTTTAAACGTTGCTGGTGTTGGCCCGATTTTCGGTCCGATATTAGGCGCCTTGTATGGCCCAATAGCATTAGTTTGGATTGTGCTTGGTAACATCATTGGCGGTGCGGTACACGATTACTTCTCTGGTGTATTAAGTATTAAAGAAGACGGGAAGAGCTTGCCGGAAATCGCTGGGCATTATTTCAATGTTTACTTTAAAGGCGTGATGCTGATATTTACTGCCATGCTGCTGTTTTTTGTGGGCGTGGTATTTATTATGAGCCCGGCAGGTTTATTGAGTAACCTTGATTATTTTGAAGGAACCATACTTGCTAACAATACCTTTTGGGTATTGGTTATTTTAGGTTACTACTTTCTAGCAACTATGCTGCCAATCGACAAAATCATCACTAAGTTATATCCAATTTTTGGTCTATTGATGATTGTTATGACGGTATCGATTGCCGTGGCACTGCTAATTAGTGCGCCGCAACTGCCAGAGATAGGCGATATCTTTGCCTACTTTGACCATAGTCATTACGACAACGATTTATTAGCGCCAAACCCTGATGGCTTACCAGTATGGCCATTACTGTTTATCACCATTACCTGTGGTGCCATTAGTGGTTTCCATTCGACTCAAGCACCTATTATGGCGCGCTGCTTAACTAACGAAAAATATGTGCGTCCAGTTTATTACGGCGCAATGATGTCTGAAGGTATTGTTGCATGTGTATGGGCAACAGCGGGTATTGCGGCTTTCCCTGGTGGCTATGTTGAGCTGAAAAGCATTTTAGATGCGGGTGGTCCAGGTCTTGTGGTTAACCAAGTGGCGACCACATACTTAGGTGTTGCTGGTGGTATTATGGCGATTATCGCGGTGGCGATTTTCCCTATCACCTCTGGTGATACCGCATTCCGTTCGCTGCGATTAACCATTATTGATGCGTTCAAAATCCCGCAAAGCTTACGTAACCGTCTGTTGTTAGCTATCCCAATCTTGGTGATTGCATACTTCATGACTAAGATTGATTTCTCATTAATCTGGCGTTACTTTGCATTCTCAAACATGCTGCTATCAACCAGTGTGTTGTGGTTGGCTACCAAGTATCTGTTTGACAGGGGCGCGTTCCACTGGATAGTAAGCCTTCCTGCTATTGTGGGTACCTGTGTCACGGTATCTTATATTGTCACCGCAGGTATTGGTTTAGGCTTGCCGCAATCACTCAGTCAACCTGTAGGTATCGCTGTGGGCGTAGTGTGTTTAATCGGCCTAATCATGGCGCACAATAAGCGTAAGGTGGTTAGCGAGTCTTAATCGCTATCTTTATCGATAAAGGACTGCAAAGTGCAGTCCTTTTTTTATGTTTGTTAAACAGATATTTAATCTCAATAAAAGCCTTCTTGCTTGCATGTCAGAACCCCCAGCTTTTTTATGATAATTACTTATACTTAAGTATTAATTTGGTATTTGAAATGCATGTTTTGCTGATTTTTAGAGTAATTACTTGTTTTTATTTTTAAGCTAAGTAGGTTGGTAACTTGAAGGTGCATCCACAGGCAAGAATGATAAAAGGCCGATTTATGGATAAATTGCGTTTTACAGGCAAGGCATTAGATGAGGGTTTATTTGATTTATACAGCCGTAAGCGAGTATTAAGCTTTATTCTCGTGGTGTCGCTGCTGACCTTTTTACCGTTAATCATCAAAAACTATCTTGTAGGTGAATCGCTACTTGCTAGCTTCTTACTTGCGTTCGAGCTTAGCTTGATTATTGAAATTTACGGTGTGCTGCGCTTGAAGCACAAAATAATCGGTTACCAATCTCCCTTATTTCTGTTAGTTATTTGCATTGTATTAAGCGTGCATATTTTTGGCACCTTGGCGACGTATTGGGTATTTCCCATCGTGACAGCCATAGTGTTGTTAGTGCCGAAAAGAATGGCTATTGGGGTTAATAGCGTAATTATTATCGCGACAACAATAGCAGCGTTACCTCACCAACCAGTGATGGTGACTTTACGTTTTAGTTTGGCGCTAATGATTTGTACTGCTATTACCCAATGCGTCATTGAAGCTGTGAGAAAACTGCAAGGTAACTTAAGTTATTTATCGACCCGAGACTCGTTAACCGGCGCTTTTAATCGGCATCAAATGGAGATTAGTCTGCAGGCAGCAAGTCAGAGAACACTTGCAGGAGCGGGGACATGCATCGCGGTAATTGATATTGATTACTTTAAAGCAGTGAATGACCAGCATGGGCATGATGTCGGCGATAAAGTCATCAAGTCGGTGGTGGAGCTCGTTAATGTTAATAGCAGGCAAACGGATCTACTATTTCGTTTAGGCGGAGATGAGTTTTTACTTTTGTTCGATAATACTCAGCTGGAACATGCCTTAAATATTACGCAAAATATTCGTCAACAAGTGGTGATTGGTCTTGCTGAAAAGTGCCCCAATATTCAGTCGGTCACCTTAAGTATTGGTCTTGCAGAGTCAATAGAAAATGAAGACAGCGAATATTGGGTAAAGCGTGCAGACACGGCGTTATATATGGCGAAGCAAGCGGGAAGAGATCAAATTAAGGTTAGCGATCCTGCTGAGTTTTACGCCAACAAAGTTGTACGCCTCTAAGCCTTTTTATTAGCTACGTTCCAATAAACAAAGAGACCAACAACTTGTTGGTCTCTTTGTTTTTTTAATAAGCTTATTTTATCTACAAACTAAACTCACCACGTACCGTTAATGCAAACTGCCTTGGTTCGCCTAAAGCCGGGGTGCGGGTAAAGTTATTGGTAATATACTCTTCATCAAATAAGTTGTTACCTTGTAGGTAAACTCCCACTGTTTGCCACTCGTAACCAATCTGCATATTGACCAGAGTGCGGCTGTCATTGTAAGGATCAAATAGTTCATCCCCCTCTTTGTAACCTTCACGGTATGGATCAACCTTAACCGGGGCGCTTTGGGCATAGTTGGCATTCACGTTAGCAAAAATACCATTGTCAGCGCTGTAAGTAGCGCCAACATTACCTGTCCACTCTGGTGCGGTAAATTGACGACCGGATAAGTCATTAACTATCGGTGTCGTTTCAGTAGGAATAGTGATCACAAAGTCAGTAAACTCGGTCTTTGATTGGCCCACTGCAGCATATAGCGTGAGCTCATCAGTGACTTGGTAGTTCAGCTCAAGCTCAAAACCTTGCACGGTTGATTGACCTGCATTGACGGTTTCATTGTCATAACGGTTAGGTGAGAGCTGCACGTTCACTTGTTGGTCACGCCAGTCGACATAAAACAGGTTAGCATTGGCAATGAGGTCGCCGTCTAACCAAGTGGAGCGCAGCGATAGCTCATAGTTATCAGTGTATTCAGGGTCGTACTCAAACACATCGCCACGAGCATTATTTATGCCTACGCCACCTGAGCGATAGCCTTTTTGGTATGAAAAGCTAGTGATGAAGTCTTCTGTCCAGTGATAGCTCACACCTAGCTTAGGCAAGATAGTATTAAAGTCATTTTCGATTTTTGGCGTTGCAGATGAGGCACTAGCGGCTAAATCATAAAATTGCTGATTAATACCAGCGATTAACGGCGCGATGCCTTCATAAGGTGTGCCAATATAGCTGGCTGGATCGGGTATTTTATCTGCATTCAAGATGATGTATTGCGCATCATTTTGTGTTTGTTGTTTTTCATGGTCAAAGCGGATACCGCCAAAAATGTCCCACTTTTCCGTTATATTCCAAACCGCATCGGCAAATAGCGCGTAGCTTGAAATCGTCTGCTGTGACGAGGTTAACGCACTTGTGTGAGCAGGATTAAACTCGGCATATTGGCCAACCACTAAATCTGCAATAGGTTGGCTGAGCCCGTATCTTGCTTGCAATATATCGCTGGTGAGACCTAAACGGTTTAGCTTCAAATTACTTAAGCCGTTAGACTGGTCATCGACATCAGTATTGAAGTAATAAGCGCCGATAATACCGCTAAAGTCATCGTATTCAAAAGTCAGTCTTAGCTCTTGGCTGAGTGAGTCAGTGGTATTTTTGTAGTTAGAAATACTGCCAGTATCTTCAGGAAATTCACTGCCCTCTATCTCTAAGAAGTCTGAATCCCAAGTAAAGCGAGTATCGACACTAGACCAAGTTGTATATGAGCCTAGCGACCAATAATCGTTTAAGTCGTAATTTAGCTCCAATACTAATATGTCGGCATCGACGGTCTCTTTTCTTTCATCGTTATTGTAGACATAGCGATTTTCAAATGGGTTTTGACCTTGAGCAATTTCTACCGCGGTATGGCCATAATCACTATTGCTGCGGGTATAGCCTAGTTGAGCTGAAAACTCAGGCAGTGCTGATGGTTGATACAAGAGCTTTAGTCGATAAGTGCCGTCGTCACGATAGTCGGCAGGTTCATTGCGGACTCGATTTTCAATATAGCCGTCAGTCTCTTTCTTTTCACCACTAAAGCGGAACGAAAGCTCATCTTCGATAAGACCTCCGCCAATGGCGACGCCAATTTCCCGTTGACCGTATTCGCCCACTGTTAACTGGTACTTTCCTTGCCAGTCTTGAGTCGGTGCTTGGGTGGTCATGATTACGGCACCTGCTAACGCGTTACGCCCTTGCAACGTCGATTGTGGACCTCGTAAAATTTCTATTTGTTTAGCATCCCAAGTAGAAAACCCGCCGCCATAAATCATCCGCTCAGGCAAAGGGGCGCCATCGACATACACGCTTGCTAAAAAGCTGTTGCCACCACCTGAAACGTTAAAGCCGTCAATACCACGAATGCTAAAGCTACGGTTACCAGTAACTTGAGCGTTTGCGGTATTGATTATTACATCGCGAAAATCATTAATATTTTCTTGCTCTAACTGCTTTTCGGTAAGCACAGCAACACTGGTTGTAGTCTCTTGTACAGTGCGGGCTATTTTCTGACCAGTAACCATGATCCGCTCAATATCACTGGTATCGGTAGCATTATCTGCTGCAGCAGATAAACAGGTTAGTGAGGCCGGAATGAGTAAGCCAAAGCGAATTGCGCTGGTAATAGGGGTTAACTTAGGAGATCGCATGTTTTATCGTCCAAATGATAATGGTTGTTATTTTTAATCGCGGCGATGCTAACACAATCATCTTGTAATCTGATAACTTATTTACGATAATTAATACAAATTATTATCATTTACATTTATGTTGGTTGTTTTATGATTTTCGTTGGTGTGTTTTTATTGTGGGTAGGTTGCTTTTTCAGCTATTTATCTTCTAATAAACAAAAACTTATTTATAAGTCCACGTCTAAGTTTGTAGCGTGGTTGGCTTATATGCTTACTCTTGGATTGGCAATCTTTGCTTTGTCGATACCATTAGGCTGGCTTGTTTCGGTACTCATTAGCTTATTGCTGACCATGGTCATGTGGTTGCTGTTAGTTGTGGTGTCGTCACACGCAAGGGAGCGAGGCGTGTTGATTTTCTTACTTGGGACAATGTTGTTTCCAAGTCTCTTTTTATTAGGGGGTCATTAACCATGTGGCCTAAAACTCTGACCGCCTTTATGGGTGGTTTATTGCTGTCTGTCAGTATGATGTTAAGTTTGTATTTACTGTTACCTATCGCGATAGATATAAAATTGTTAGTGGGACTGTTGGCAGGTTTTATCATCTGGGTAGCATCCATGATCTATTACTATAGCTTCAATAGCGCGAAAACCAGTGCTTTGGCTTGTGGCAAATTCTTACTGTTTTCTGTGGCAGTCAACTGTCTTCTTTTTTGGTATCAGCCCCTTCTATGAATACTCAATCTATGTACGCTACTACAAGTAAAAATCCGCGAAGCCAGTGGGTTAAAAATCTAACGGAATCTCACAGCTGGATAGGGGTAATTATTTCTCCTTTGCTGTTTGTTATCTTTTGGGCTGGTGCTGTTACGCTGTTTTACGAAGAGGTAAAGCAGTGGGCTGTGGTGCCGCAATTTCCGGTAGCAATAGAGCAAACAGAAATGCCGTTGCAGCAAATAGTCGAAGATAAGCTGGCACAGCACGATTTTGATTATGAAGAGCACCTTATGGTGCAAATGCCATCTGAACATGATCCTTACTATAAGGTGTTTTTAGATCTCGTTAGTGAAGAGGGCATGGAAGATGAACATGGTGAAGTGGTGTCTTTGCTCATCGACCCTAATACTGGCGCTAGTGTGGCCAATAGAGATGACTTTTTTCTTGGTGATTTTATCTACCGGCTACATTACGACTTAAATTTGCCTGGTGGCACCTACCTAATTGGCATCATTAGTCTGTTCTTCTTTTTTGCTTTGGTATCTGGTGTGTTTATTCACGCTAAAAAGTTATTTAAACACTTTTTCTTATATCGCAATGATAAAAATCGCCGTGACCAACTGCTAGATTTACATAATGTCGTTGGCGTGATGACGCTGCCATTTACCCTTATGTATGCATTAAGTGGATTAGTGTTTAACTTGGCCATTGTTTACCAAATTGCCTTTGTGGTGTTTATCTATCAAGGCGATCAAGACACATTATTTAAAGACGCTGGTTTTACCTTATTTGATGAGCCTAGAATTGAACAAAGTATTGATATGAGTAATGCTTATACGATTATTGAGCAAGCACGTCAGCAGCCTGATTTCTATCTAAGAAACGTTATCTTTTATAATTACGGCGATGAGTCAGCCATTATCCAATTACGTGGCAATGATTTAGCTCATTTTTCACAAAAAGATGAGTTCTTTTATCGGGTAAACACAGGTGAATTACTCAATAAGACCGACATTGAAAACTATAATGTATTTCGTAAAGGTCGAGAGATTATTGCAACCCTACACTTTGGCGATTTTGCAGGTGTAGATGTGCGTATTTTGTATTTTATTCTCTCGATTGCGATATGTGCGATGATCGTTATTGGCAATATGTTGTGGCTTGATAAGCGCACCTTGCAGCAAAATGTATCGCCCCGCAGCATAAGTATTGTAAGGGGATTAACCTTAGGTGGCTGCGGCGGTTTAATTGTTGCTACCACGGTCGCTTTTTTTGTTGAGCGAGTATTACCTGCAAGCCTACAAGCTAGAGCTGATTACTTGGTGTATAGCTTCATCGCAACCTTAGTTATCGCTATGGTGTTGAGCTACAGGATTAGCAACAAGCGTAAATACTTAAGCCAGATGATATTGACTAGCACGTTGTTTCTTACTGCCACATTAGTTGCTGATTGGTATTTGTTTGCAAGTGAGATCCCTCAATTAATCCAGCAAGGCTTCTATGGGATCATCGGTGTTGAGGTTGCGATGTTACTGTTGATTATCACAGGGCTTTTGTTGGTAAGTCGGCTTAATCATTCGCAAAAACAGCAGGCTAATGTTGAAGCGACAAACTTAACAATCGCTTAGTCCATGTTATTGAAAGCGCAGCCTATGGCTGCGTTTTTCGCTACCTAGTAGTAAATGGCGCCCAAACTGTTAATTTCAGTCATGTTATAACTCTATCGGCGAGGTTATCACCTAAAAATAGTGCCTAATAGATTGTTAATTCATGGGTTTTAAAGTGACTAAAATTATTTTATTTTGTGGTTATTTTTTTATATTCCAATTTCAAATTATGGTGTAAATTAGCGCAACCATATCTAGTACAACTTGTATTGATAGATAGATGCCATTGTCGGCTTTGGTGACAATTAACCTAAGCCTGTGTGTTATTTATTTTGAATACTCTACACCTCCCCAAGCCACCATCTGGCCCAAGATCTTTAGAGCATTCCGTTTTATAAAGAGATCCCATTGAATATTTTATTTTTGATGTACCCGTGGTCGACGATCGTACCTGAAACCGACACCACATTGCGGTTAATCCATGAGTGTGTTTTAAGGGGCCATACTGTTGCAGTAGCAACCACTAGCAATTTAACCATGCGCGACTCTGAAGCCAGTGCATTTTGCCAAGTGTTTAGTAAAGAGCAGACAACACCGAATAATATCGTTGCTTTTTATAAAAAAGCTCAGTTTAAAAAGCTGCAGTTACCATTGGCAGGCTTTGATAGCATCTTCATGCGGGCGAGCCCGCCGCTGGACCCTATTGCGCTAAACTTCTTAGATTCAGTGCGTGATGAAGTGTTTATCATGAATGATATTGACGGGCTGCGTATTGCTAATAATAAGCTCTATACCGCGTCATTTGACGATCCAAACAATACTTTTATTCCCTCTACTCATGTGTCGAAAACACCTGAGTATTTAGAGCAAGTGTTGCGTGAATCCAAGACCGATAAGATGATCATGAAGCCACTCGACGGCTTTGGTGGTCAAGGTGTCATCATGGTTGAAAAAGCCGCGCAAAAGAGTTTCCACTCATTGCTACAGTTTTACATCAATAGTGGTAAGGGCGGTAATTACGTAATTTTACAAGAATATGTTGAAGGCGCAGATGAAGGCGATGTGCGTATTTTAATGCTAAATGGCGAGCCTATTGGCGCGATGAAGCGCGTACCTGCAGCGGGTGAAGTTCGCTCAAATATTCATGCTGGTGGTAGTGTAGTAAAGCATGTGCTAACCAAAAAAGAGAAAGAACTGTGTAAGCATATTGGCCCTAAGCTAGTGCGCGACGGTTTGTTCTTTGTCGGTATTGATGTGATCAACGAAAAGTTGATTGAAGTAAACGTGCAAAGCCCTGGCGGCATTATGCGGATCAATAAATTAAACAACGTAAAGTTACAGCGTAAAGTTATCGATTTTATTGAAAGCGTAATCCAAGCCAAAGAAGCGTTAAGCACCAGAAAAACAGAATTTAGAAAGGCGATTGAAGATGCTCAAGTTATCTGAAAAAGAATGTATTGCACTAATAAATAAAGGCGAGTGTTTTCATGCAGAAGTGGAAGCGGGCGCCTTTACCGTAAAAATTGATGAGTACTCACCATTTGTGTGTACCGCTATTCATAATGGCCACCGCCTGCGTGAAGATTTGCAAAATAACTGCCGCCTTACTGATGAGGAACGTCGTTTTGCTGAGGCGCCATATACCGCAGACATGCTGTCATCATTCCCAATTGTATTGACGGGCAATGACTCACGTTTTGAATATGACTTAAATCGACCTAAAGCACATTCAACGCATTACAAAACAGCGTGGAAAAAGCCATTAACCACTAAGCAGCGTAATGAAAGCCATGCAAAGCATCAGTCTTTTTACAACGTACTGAGTGCATTGGTTGCACGTTTAGAAAAGCAGTTTAAAAACAGCATCGTATTTGATGTGCATTCGTTTAACTATCAGCAAATTGAAGCTGATACGCCAACCTTTAATATTGGCACTAGCCAGATCGATATCGAACGTTGGGGCACCACCTGCCAGAACTTTGAAAAGCAGCTTAATAAAATTGAGCTGCCAAACATTGCTGTGCGCGCTGCACGCGATGAAGTATTTCAAGGTCGCGGCTATTTAATTGCGCATGTTAACGCCCATTTTGACCACACTTTAGTCTTGCCACTGGAAGTGAAAAAGGTGTTTATGGACGAAACCACTGGTGAGCTATACCCACTGGTTTTAGAAGAGCTAAAAGGTGGCGTCAAACAGGCTATTTCTGAGTCTGCTGCGTACTTTATGCGCCGTTTTGGTAAGCGTAAGTCATTAAGAAACGTTGACTTACTGTCATCGACTTTGCCGCCAGAGATCCTATCGTTAGATAAGAGCTTATATAAGCTAGCAAGTAACGTAGCAACGCTGAAATATATCAACCCAGTAAACATTGCTAGCGAGCGTAAAAAGTTTTTAGCGCGCAAAGGTGCGGTTGCCCCAGAGTTTAGTTATAAGCAGCTAAACATTAATCCATATCAATTTCGTGAACAGCTTTATAAGCTACCAGTGTCGAATATTATGGACGCCGATATTCAGCAGCTTTATCGTCACGTGATTGATAACTTAGCAACTAGAATTGATTTACTGTGCTCAATAGGCACCGATGAGTTTGTCTACAACTCGCTTAAGTATTATGGCCAGCCAGACAAAGAAGATATTGCTAATGCCGAGTTTTTACTACGTGCACCAGCAATTGAGGGCGATGACGAAGAGCCTATCTATGATGCGGCTTATGCGGTTAAGTCATTCCAAAAGTATGCCGATGACTGGGGCCTTAAATGTAAGGTTGAAAAGTCATCGCGCATTGTAGCAAAGGCGATGGTTAATAGTGCCCGTGGTAGCTTGATGATTAATAAAGACGCCATGTTCACTAGCAAAGAGTTAGTGGCTTTTGCTTACCATGAACTCGGCGTACATATGCTGACAACCGTTAACGCTCGTCGCCAACAGTTGCGCGTAATGTCACTAGGCTTAGTGGGTAATACCCATACCCAAGAAGGTGTGGCTATCTATAGTGAATACTGTTCAGGTAACTTGACCTTAAACCGTCTGAAAATTCTAGCTATGCGCGTGATAGCAGTGAATTTAATGCTAGAGCAGCGTGACTTCTCGATGACCTTTGAAACGCTTAAGCGTGAATATGACCAAACAACGGAGCAAGCATTCATCCTAACCACACGTGTGTATCGCGGCGGTGGATTCACTAAAGACTTCCTGTACTTAAAAGGCTTTAGAGACATAGTTAACTTAAGTAAAACCACGCCGTTAGATAATTTACTGGCAGGTAAAGCAGGCATATTGGACATGCCAATTGTCAGCGAAATGGTAGAGCGAAATATGTTAGAGCGTCCAGTGCCGTTATTTGAGCTGCAACATAAATCAACACCTGAAACCGCGGTAATTGATTATCTTATTTCGGCAATTCGATAAGTCGCAATAAAGCGCCTTACTCTTAACGGAATAAGGCGTTTTTTTATGTCTTTTATTAGCTTACAGGCTTTATCATGGTAGATTAATTAAACAGCTTGAAGAGTGATTACATCATTAACCAAGCCAAAATTAATGGCGTTAGAGGAGATAGGCAGATGATAAGGATTAAGCGAATCACTTTAATGATCTTGAGTATGTTGGTCTTAAGTCATGCTAACGCATATGAGGCTGAGAAAGTAGCGACAGGGCTGAATATCCCTTGGGGGCTGGCCTATATAGATGCTCAAACTATGCTGGTGACAGAGAGGCAAGGCGTCATCAAACAGGTAAACCTTGAAACGGGTAAGCAGCAAACTCTGTTTACGCCTAAAGGTGTTTGGGCTGAGGGACAGGGCGGTCTGCTCGATATTGCCGTATCGCCTTTTGCAGACAATACCCTTTACTTCACTTACAGCAAAGATATCGAAGGCGAGGGTGCGACCACCCTTGCTAAAGCGACTTATCAAGAGGGGAAGCTTGCCAACTGGCAAGATGTGTTTGTTTCAAACTCTCGCTCAGATACAGGTCGGCACTTTGGTAGCCGCATAGCCTTTGATGATAAGCATGTTTATTTTTCTATTGGCGATCGTGGTGTGCGCGACAATGGTCAAGATACCTTAACCCACGCCGCAACTATTTTACGTTTAAACCCCGATGGCAGCGTGCCAGCTACGAACCCATTTATAGCAGATGAAGCCGTATTAGATGAGATCTGGAGTTACGGCCACCGTAATCCTCAAGGTTTGGTTTACGACGTGCCAACACAAAAATTGTGGTCGATTGAGCACGGCCCCCGTGGCGGCGATGAACTTAACCTCATCAAATCTGGCGCCAATTATGGCTGGGCGATCACCTCTCATGGTAAAGAATATTGGGGGCCAATCAGTGTTGGCGATGGCAAACTAAAAGAGGGCGTTGAGCCACCCGTTAAAGTCTATATTCCGTCAATTGCGCCTGGCAGCTTAGCACTGTATCGCGGCGATAAGTTTCCAGAGTTTAATGGCAAGCTTTTAGCTGGGGCATTAAAGTTAACTCATATTAATGTGATAACGCTTAACGATGCAGGAAAAGCGATTGCAGAAGAAAGGATTATGGCTGAGTTAGGTGAACGCATTCGTGATATCGAGGTCACCCCAAAAGGTGATATCTATTTCAGTACTGACAGCGGCAATTTATATAAGCTTAAGCGGTAAAGGTTGGAACTCACGCTCAAGGAAAAGCAAAGCAGTGCTGTTCTTTGTAGGTCGGGCTTTAGCCCGTCAAGCTCGTGCCCTTGCTACAAGGGCGAAACCCGCTCTTGTAGCTAAGCGCACTAAGTGCGATAAACGTAATCATTGCCAGTAACTTGGCAGGTTGGTTTATGTTCTGTACAACACCTTAATCACATGCCAGCCGAACTTAGTCTTAACCAAGTGCGGAGTGATTAACTCACCAGTAAAATAAACCTTATCAAATACTTGTGGGGATACCAATTTGGCCTTTCAATATAATTTAGCCTAAGTGCGATACAAAACCTTTATCACATGCCAGCCGAACTTAGTTTTAACTAAGTGCGGAGTGATTAACTCACCAGTAAAACAAACCTTATCAAATTGCGGCACCATCTGGCCTTTCTTAAATTCGCCTAAACTGCCACCTTTCTTACCTGATGGACAAGTTGAGTGCTTTTTAGCAAGTACGTCGAACTTGGCGCCTTTATTCAGTTGCTTGATGATATCTTCAGCAAGTGTTTGGTGCTTAACTAATATGTGTAATGCTGCTGCGGTGCGCGCCATGGTGGAGCCTAATGTGCTTGAAACTAATTGACGCCATTATAACGGTTATGGCTATTGTCAGGCTAGTCTATGGGCTATTGATATCTAAATTAGCGGTATAGTTTTATAATCAGCAGCTGTTTTATTGGTTGATGCTGGTGTTTGACTGCTGTGAATATGCGGTATGAATGTGCCGGTTTGAGGTGGGTTGTTGTGTTAAAAAGTAAAAGCTATCGCCGCATCGGCCCTGATTACCGTTTTGACGAGCAAGTGAGCTTTGTTGATATAAAGCAAGTGTTTGGCCTTGGACATATTCGTTTAGGTAAATGGGTCGAAAACGAAGAGCGCGATAAAGCCGCTAACCTGATTTTTGACTCATTAGCAGATTTAGCCTTTATCTTAAAACTGCCGCCTAAAGCACTCGGCTTGCGTGAAACCCTAAATCTCGCTTTTGGTAGTGGCGGCCAAAAAGGTGTGCAAGCTCATTATGCGCCACATAAGCGCGAGCTAGCGTTAGCTAAAAATGCTGGAGCGGGCGCACTGGCCCACGAGTTTTGGCATGCGTTTGATCACTACATTGCGCCCAAATCATATCGTACTTCTCCTAATGGCATTTCCTTTGCGAGTCACAGTTGGCTTGCCGATGTAAAACCGATAAAGCATCCGCTAAATCAGCGATTAGAGCAGGTATTTGAAATCGCGCTGCTAAACGAAAACGGTGAGGATGGTCATGATTATGTTAATCGGGCGATAGCGCTGGATAAACAACATAATAGCCAATACTTTTCACGACCTACCGAACTAATGGCACGTGCTTTTGAGTCGTGTATCGAATCTTACCCCGATATTACCAATCCCTATTTGGTCGATGAAACCTTAAAGTCACCGCTGTTTGATGCGGGCGGCTACCCAACACTTGAGCATAGAGCGCAGATCTTCGATGCGCTGATTAACTATTTTGAGCCATTAGGCGATGCGCTGGGGCGTGAATAATTCGTGTGACGATAAATCAGATGAAAAGGCTGCAGTCCTTTAAATCTGATAAAAGTGATTAGAAATTCACTGAGTGGCTATGCTCTTTGGTGTTGGTCATCGCTAGATCGGTAATCGATGTTGTACCTGGGCTATAAGGGGCTATCTTTTGGGCGATTTTATTGGCTCCGTTAGAGAGTGCAAAGTCATGGAAGCTTTGACCATTACACACGAGTTTGGGAAAAATCAGGCGCTTGTTTATGTTGTTTTCCCGAATGGTTCGGTTATATAGCGAGATGTTGTCACTTAAGCCTGTTTTGCAGACTGCGACGAGCTTGCTTTCCATTGATGGGTCCATTGCTGCTGATGCATTAAAAGTGATAGAGGTGAGTACCATAGCGGTTAATGTAATCATTTTCTTCATCGGTTGCTCCTTGCGTGTGGGACTTAACATAGAGTTAAGTTATGCGTTTGCATGGAGCTATTTAAGCGCATGGTCATCAATAAATATGTGAGAACTTTGTATTCAAATGTATCTTTATTTTTTTCTTAATTCAGTTGATGTCTCGAGGTAACAGAGTGTGTATTGGCCTCGATAAATAGGGGATATTAAGAAAATAGAGCGAATGAACAAAAAAGCCCGCTATTAATAGCGGGCTTTTGATTAAGGATTTTTAGTTAACAGATTTAAGCTGTTTTCACTTTCCAGTTAACTTCTTCACCGGCAAAGAAAGGCACAATCGGGCTACCGTTTGGCAAGATGATCTCGCTTGGTACTGTCCACTTTTCTTTCACTAGCGTCACAGTGCTGGTGTTGCGCGGCAGGCCGTAAAAATCAGGGCCGTGCTTGCTGGCAAAGCCTTCAAGCTTATCGAGTGCGCCTAGGTCATCAAATACCTGTGCGTAAAGCTCTAGTGCACTCCATGCGCTGTAACAACCGGCACAACCACAAGCTGACTCTTTACGGTGCTTCTCGTGCGGCGCCGAATCTGTCCCTAAGAAGAACTTGCTCGAACCTGTGGCAACTACTGCACGCAGTGCTTCTTGGTGAGTGCTGCGCTTAAGTACTGGCAAACAGAAGTTATGTGGGCGTACGCCACCGACTAACAAATCATTACGGTTAAGTAGCAAATGCTGTGGGGTAATAGTTGCTGCCACGTTGTCAGCTGCTTCCATGACAAAGTCAGCCGCATCTTTAGTGGTGATATGCTCAAATACCACTTTCAATGTTGGGAAAGACGCCACAATACGTGCTAGGTAGCGTTCAATAAACATAGCTTCACGGTCGAAAATATCGATGTGAGATTCAGTGACTTCACCGTGAACCAATAGCAACATACCGTGCTTAGCCATGGCTTCAAATACAGGGAATAGCGAATCAAGCGCTTTAACTGCTGCATCAGAGTTAGTGGTTGCACCCGCTGGGTAAAGCTTAGCAGCAACAACGCCAGCCGCTTTAGCATCAATGATGTCTTGCTCTGTGGTGTTGTTGGTTAAGAAAATTGTCATTAGCGGTTCAAAAGTCGAACCTGCTGGGCGCGCCGCTAAAATACGCTCACGATACTCGGTGACCATTTGGGCATTGGTAACAGGTGGCAATAGGTTTGGCATTACGATTGCGCGTTGAAACAAGCGTGCCGTTGCCGGAACGGTTTCTTGTAGCATATCGCCATCGCGAAAATGAAGGTGCCAATCGTCAGGAGTAAGTAGGGTGATTTGCGTCATTGTAGGTTCCTAAGCGTTTACGACAAAATACGTCAGCTTTTTATAAGCTTTTACTTAGGGCGCTATTGTGCCTGAAATCGCCGGCGCTTAATAGCTGAAGATGCATAAGACACAATATATCAACGCCTAACAATACCATTTATGTTACTTTGCTGATTGTAACCGCCCACTGACAGTAATAAGTAGTTAAAAGAGACATGCGTTTAGACAAGTTCATCTGTAAAAGCACCGCACTTAATCGTGCCCAGGCGAGTGAGTGTATCGAGGCTGGGCAAATCAGCGTCAATGGCAATACGGTTACCGATGTGGGCTTTCAAGTGCATGAGACTAATTGTATAACCCTAGATGGGCAAAAGCTGATTGCGCGGCCGTCGCGTTACATCATGCTGCATAAACCTATGCATACCTTAAGCTCTAACGTGGATGGCGATTACCCCAGTTTGTTTAACTGCATTGAGCTTGATCGGGTTGAAGACTTGCATATTGTCGGCAGGCTCGATGCCGATACCACAGGCTTAGTATTATTAACCGACGATGGTCGTTGGTCATTTGATATTATTCGCCCTGACAAAAAGTGCGATAAGACCTACCGAGTAACATTGCGTGACCCAATCACCGCTGATAACTCAACTGAAATTATTGCAAGATTTTCCCAAGGCTTACAACTACAAAACGAAAAGGCATTAACTCTGCCCGCTAAACTTGAACTGGTGACGCCTACAGAGGCGTTATTAACCATCACCGAAGGCAAATATCACCAAGTAAAGCGTATGTTTGCCGCTATTGGCAATCGAGTTAATGGTTTGCACCGCGAGCAAATCGGCGCGTTAAAGCTTGATGTTGCAGTGGGGCAGTGGCGTCACTTAACAGTTGATGAAGTGGCATTGTTAGCAACGCCAACGCCAACTTAAGTATCTCCATGACAATAAACAACGCCCGCTAATAAGCGGGCGTTTTGCTAGTCGAGCAATCGATGAGTAGATAAGGCTTAATCAACCCAGTGCAGCACATTGCGGATAATCGACCAGCGCGGCTCCACTTTTTCAGCGCCTTTACCTAGCATCCAATAATCGTAAATTTGCTCTTGGGTGCCATCGACTTTGCGCAGGCGTTGCCAGTTATTGATGTAGTTAAGTAGCGACTGGTTCGATTGCGCCACCGCGTAAGCCACTGGGTAATGTGATTTGTTCTCGAGTAGCGCAATACCGTAACCCGGGAAGAACAAGGTCCAAGCCGAGCCCGCTTGCGCGCTAATCACCACCGCATCGTACTTATGCTTTTTCTGTCTGAAAAAGTCTTTATAGCCTTCAATTTTTACAAACTTGATATTGGGCGCCATTTTCTTCGCTTCTTCAATGGCATCACCATGTTCAACATAGGCAATGGTCATGCCCTGCATCTCTTTTATGCTGTCATTAGTTTTAAACTCGTTAACCAAGTGATCGCGAGTGGCAATGGCAATATTAAGCTCAAGCACTGGGTTGGCATAACTGAGGGCGTCCATTTGCTCTATGTCCATCGCCAAGCCAGACATGGCAATATCAAAGAATCCTGCTTTGAGCGATGCGGCTAATTTATCTTTCTTAAAGGGAATAAACTCAATTTTGACCTTTAAGTCCTCAGCCAGTTTATTCGCCATCGCGGTATCAAAGCCAACTAATTGACCAGCATTGTTATAGTAACTAAACGGCACATTACTCGGTATGTAACCCACTCTTAATGTGCCTGCATCGCGGATCGCCTGCACGCTGCGTATTGGCGTACTTGGCGTTTTACCCACAACAGGAAACTGCTTGTTTACTTTAGTGGGCACTTTGTCAGCCACTTGCATATTGGCGATCACGCCACTGGTGATCTCTGGGCTATGGATAAACATGCCCATAGCAATGCGGCAAACCAAAATAGTGGCAATTACGCTAGCGCCAATGCCAATACTCATTTTCAGCAGCTGTGGTGGGCGCAGTTTAAGCGACTTTTGAAATAAAGAGGCAGTAAGTAGGGTGAGTACAAACAGGTTCATTACCGCCGCAATAGAGGTGAATTTACCGGTAATAAAGCCCGACATTACAAATAGCTGGAATAGATCCGCGGGCAGTTTTACCAAGTCCAACATAAATGGAATCGCCACATAGACACTGCCGAATAATGCCAATAAGCCACTAATTGATAGTGACGGAATACTGCTAATATCCACCGGCGTGCCGTTAAACCAGCCAGCAAAATACACAAATAAAATCACCGTTAACTTGCCAATATTTGGGAAGGTAAACGCAATGGGAACCAGAATTTCAATTAAGGTGGCGCCGTCTTCACAAAGGTCATCGTGCTCGCGCATCACCTGCTTACACTCTTCAACAATCACCGGAATAACAATAAAAATATTACCCGTGGCAAAGGCGGTTACTAAGCTAGATTTAGAAATGCGCAGTGCTTGTGCAAAGGTAATTGGGGTGAGTGATGCAACAATCCAAGGCAGTACCCAAAAAGTCAGTAGCAAGCACAGTACAAAATAGCTAATTAGATACACTTGCATACTGGCAAATTCATCAACGCCCATGGTGCCAGCCGCAGAAGCTGACATGGCGAAAATACCAATCGGTAGAATTTTAACTAGGCCTAGAGTAATGCGGGAGAAGATCTCCGAACTGGTATGCATAAAGGTCAGTATTTGCTGTTTATGCTCGCCCTGCATACCAATAAGCGCAAGACCCATAGCGATGCTAAACACCACCATAGCAGGCACATAACCGTCAGCCATCGACTCAAACGGGTTAGAGGGAATATACAGCTTAAAGTAATCAATCGGGGTGATAGGCTCAATGCTGCTGGTACTAAAGAAAGAGGCAGATTCAACGATAGGGAATGACAACGGCATCAGGGCAACCATCACCATAGCGAGTAGCCACAGCAGCAACATTATCAGTCCCGCGCGGCTAAATATCAGTTTGGCGGTGCTTTTATGCAGCTTACCAATACCGCCAACCAGCGATACCACAATATAGGGCAGAACCGTCATCTGCATCAGCAAAATAACGCTGGTGCCAATGGTGCCCATCCAGCCAACAGATTCACCAAAAAACAAGCCAACGCCAAAACCAACAAACATGGCAACTAACATCTGGGTTGAGCTGGTCATCGCGAGGACTTTTTTTAGCACAGGTTCCATCCTAAATTATTGTTTTTGTCTAAATGCGCAGGCTCGTAGCTAGCAGGGAGTAACACAAAAATAAACATGACTCGCATTTATTATAGGTTTGCTAACCATTAACTTTAAAGTGATATCGTTAAAAATACTGCATATTATTTAACAGCTTGTATTTCTCCTAGTCGTTCAGCGGCTAAATCAATAAAGGCTCTGACTTTAGGCGACAAGTGCTTACGGCTTGGGTAAACCACGTAAACGTCGATTTCGGTATTGGGGCAGCTCTCAAACAGTATTTCCAAGCGATTATCGTTAAGAGCCTCCTGCATGTAAAAGCTGGGTAGGCGGGCAATGCCGTGGCCGGCTAACACCATAGCCAGTTGCATATGGCCGTTATTGCAGAGTATTTTTTGGCGTATATCAACAAAAAACGGCTTGCCGTCAGTATCAACATAGTCCCAGCGGCTAGGCTGTTTTAAGTTGGAATAGCAAATGCCGTTGTGAGTGGCTAACTCTCTAGGATGATGTGGCTTACCGTGGCGCGAAATATACTCTTTCGAAGCGACCGTATAAGCCTTGCTGCTATATATTTTACGGCAAATAAGGCTCGACTCTTCAAGGTGGGCTGAGGCGCGTATTGCTAAGTCGTAACCATCGGCAATCACATCGGTGCGTTGATCGCTAAGTTCAAGCTCTAAGCTAACATTGGGATAACGCTTAATGTATTCAGAGATAATATCTTGCAGGTGGTTTTGGGCAAAGCCCACCGGACAACTGAGCTTTAACACCCCCTTAGGGCTAACATTGTCTTGGGTAATTAAGCCTACCGCCAGTTCAGCGTCGCTAATAAGTTGCAAGCACTGTTGATAATAGGCCTCGCCCTCAGGGGTTAAGCCTATCGAGCGGGTAGTGCGGTTAAGTAAACGCACGCCAAGGCGAGTCTCCAGTTTATTGACCTCTTTGCTCACATAAGAAGTGGAGTGACTAAGAGCCTCTGCCGCGGCAGAAAAACCGCCACTTTTCACCACCTGTGCAAAAATCACTATGCCATCAAACAGTTTATTTATTGTCACCAATGCCGCCTATTAACAGTCGTATGGAAATAGTTATTATCTTTTTAGGTTATTAATCTTTATTCGTCACCAATATACACTGCTCTACATCGAGTTGTCGCTCAAAAGTTAATCTTTAGCTTGCAGCAGAGTACGGCAATTGAACCTAATATCTTTGCAGGCTTTACCTGTAATAACAGTATAGAGAGACCATTATGAAACTATTAGCCTTTGCAGCCAGCAGCAGTACTAAATCAATTAACAAGCAACTTGCCGCTTATGCTGCGTCACAAGTTGCCGGAGCAGACGTTGAAATCCTCGATATCAACGATTACGAAATGCCACTCTTTAGCCAAGACCGCGAAGAAGAGTTAGGCCAGCCTGAGCAAGCACAAAAGTTTTTTGCCAAGTTGGGTGAAGCAGACGCCATTATTATCTCGTTTGCCGAACATAACGGCTCATACACGGCGGCTTACAAGAACTTGTTTGACTGGACATCACGTATCGACATGAAAGTGTTCCAAAACAAGCCTATGGTATTGCTAGCCACTTCACCAGGGCCCGGCGGCGCGGCAACAGTATTGGCCGCAGCCTCAGGTTCAGCGCCATATTTTGCGGCCGATGTTAAAGCGACCCTGTCTATTCCAAGCTTTTTCGATAACTTTGATATGGAAGCACAGGCGCTACGTAACCCAGAGTTACAATCAGCACTGCTTGAAGCACTAAGCAATTTGAAATAGCGCTAAAGCGTTAAGCAAAAAATAAGCCTGACATCATGTCAGGCTTATTGTTTTATCAGCAGTTTCCGTCTTAGGGTAAGCGTTATACTCTTGTCTCAGTGGTTTGGCTGCCCATGGCACTGTTAGCCTGTTTATTGCGTTTAAATTCAGCAATACCATCTGAGAATATGGTCACTCGATTACGGCCGGTTTTTTTCGATACATACATAGCATGGTCACTGTCGGCTATCATTTTATCTAGGTTTGTTCCCGACAAGCTAAAGTCTGTTACTCCAAAGCTGGCGCTAATCGCAAACTCAAAGCCCGAACCGTTACTGTCGATAGCGGCAATTAACTTACGGTACTCTTCTGCCAATTGCGCGGCGGTATTAACGTCACAACTGGGTAAGAAAATACAAAACTCTTCGCCGCCAAGGCGGGCAAACAGGTCGCTTTTGCGGCTGTGGGCTTGGCAGACTTGAGCGACTTGTTTTAATACCCAATCACCAGTCGCGTGACCGTAGGTGTCATTAATGCTTTTAAACTTATCTAAATCAAACAAAATGCAACTGGCGGCTTGTTGATTCTTGCTGCAGTAGTCAATGGCATTTAATGCCTGTTGGGTAAAGTGGCCGCGGTTATGTACCTTAGTCAGCGCATCATACTCCGCCAGCAATTTTAAACGCTTTTGAGTGGTACGTGATTTATACACCATGCCAGCCAATAGCAGTATCGACACCGTCAGCAGTGAAATAAACAAGCGGTTATTTTCGGTTTCACTGCGGCTCAGTTTTTGCTCCAAGCGCAGTAAACGGTTTTGGTCATCCAGTAGCTTTATCTGGTTTTTTTGCTCCGTCGCCTGATGCTGCGCTAGCTGAAATGCGAGATGTTTGGTTTTGACTTCATCTAAATAGGCTTTGTCGGCCGCAGCATACTCTTGGTGGTATGCCAAGGCTTGCTGGTGCTCACCACGAGATTTAGCGATTTGAAATAGAATGTTATAAGCGGTGACTTCTGGTTTTGAGTTAGCAATATTTTGAGTCTGACTAGTTGCTTTAGACGCAAAGTCGCTCGCTAAAGAGTATGACTGGGTTTGAAAATATGAGTCTGCTAATAGAGCATAGTATTGAGCAAGAATGGGCGCGTATTTTGTCTGTTCGATGGCAACTAGCTGCTTTTCTAGCGTGGCGATTGCTTGTAGTGGTTGGTTGTTATCTAAATATAGTTCAGCTAAATAACTATAGATGGCGCTTTCCATCACCACTTCGTTGCTCTGCTGGCAGGCTTGCAAGCCTTGGGCTATTTGCGGTGAGTCTTCATTGAGCTGGCCCAGTTTAAATTGGGATTCTAAGGCGAGTTGTTTAGCTAGGCAATAATTGCGCCCTTGTGATAGTTGTGAGCCTAAGCGATTAGCGTATTTTAGCCCTAGCTCATATTGACCAAGTTGGTTGTAGAACATGGCTGCGATAAGCAGGCCTAATTCTTGAAATTCAGGTTCAGTAATTTGCGGGAGAATATCTAAGTTTATAGCGAGGTGGGTTAACCCATCTGCCCAGTTTTTTGATATTGCATAAGAGTTTACGATTGATAAATTGGCTCTAAATCGTAATGTCGATTCGGCTTGTGAGTTGGTAATTTCTTTGTAAAGTTCTACTGCTTTAGTAAATTCACCTTGAAAGGACAGTTTGTAAGCCCTCAAGTATTTGAAGTAATACAATTGGTCTGTATTCATACTTGATGTATGTACGCTTAGTTCCTTTAAGGCTGTATTAAATTCTGTCGGATCACTACTTCGGAGTTTATCGGCGGTAACCAATAACCTATCAGTGGCATCTTGCGCAGAGGCGGAAAATGTAACTAGGAGTATAATAAGGGTTAGTGTTCTTACTAACCCTAGGTGCTTTATAATTACGCGCATTTATATAGGGTTGAGGTGATTTCAGGTGATGTTGGTTCTGAATCGTTTTGCTCATCGCTTTCTTCTGTTGAATCTTCATCTTCAGCAGGAAGAAAGACACAATAAATATCAGGGCAAATATCTAATTGTTTTTCTAAAGAAGGGATATTTTTTGTTAGGAGAGATTGCTTTAGTTCAGAAGATAATTCTGCAGCGTTAATAGCTGAATTATACTGCTCTGCTGTTTGCAGACTTGCATCTTGGCCCATACGTTCCAGTAGTTGAATGATGTTTGACATACTATTTCCTTGTTGATTGTCGTTTATGGTTTTCTATTTTCTATTTTTTCTTTCTTAGGAAGGACTTGCCTGCTTACGGAGACCGACCTTTTAGCTTTTGCTTATCCGTTTCTTTATCTACTTGTTGATTTACTTTATTCATCCACTTTCTGCATTTACGTTATTCACTATTTGCTTCAGCAAGTGAGCCACTTTGCTCAGCTAGCAGCTGGGCTTCTATTTGCGCTAGGCGGTCTAATACCGCTTGGTTAGGTTGCATCTTTTGGCTGGGCGGAATTACCAGAGTGGTGTGCATGTAAATATCTGCATCGGCCAGTTCTGCTAGGGTAAGGGTTTGCTTACGTACTGTGTCTATAGGCAGTACGGCGGCTTCATATAAAATCACTTGATGCTCAAGTGGGTAGTCTTTACTCAGCAGTTCAATCAGTACTTGGCGGTGCGCCGCACCCGTAGCAAACTTGGTCAGGCTCTTATCACCAGCTAGGCCGATTTGCCACAGCACTAGGTAACATGAGGGGTCAAAGCGGCGCTGGTAGAACATAAACTGACTGGCTTCAAACTGTTGGCAACCATATTGCCCAGGATCTATGCCTAAATCGGCAATCAGGCAATCTTCTGCCGATATGCCCGGTACCATGACAGCCTGAAAACCCTCAGCCTTGGCTATTTCGATTGATTTATGTGGCGCGTGGGCGAATACCCCTGGGTGACCATAAAATGCACCGACGACTTTTTTACCGGCGCGCACTTCGGTCATAATGGCATCGACCATTTCGCGGTAGGTAATATGGCGAGATTTTCCGGGCTGATAAAAGCCTTGTAGCGAGCGTACATCGGGGTGCATCTCTTGTAGCCAGAGCTCAACGATGCCGTTAGACATGCCAGAAAACACTACATCGGCCTGTTCTATATAGCTTTTTGCTAATGGGCAAATATGTGCCCCTAAAGTCATTCCAATCCCAACACACGCTAAACTACCTGACATGGTTACCCTTTATTATTTTTATTATGTTGTTAGAGGAGTATCTCTGATCCTACAGTTCATCCATCTACAGAAGATGCATTGTTTATGCTGAAATAAGATATCAGTTATGAACTTGTATTGGAATTGTAAAGTGGTTGGGTGTGTTCTTGTTTTTCTAACCATTTGCTATCTAAAAAACAGGCGTTACTTTCTGCTGTGCTAGAGGAGGTTGGAGTGAAGCCCATTTTCTGGGTCACCCTGTGGGTTGCATAGTTAGTTTTTGAATAATGAGCGTATATACGCAGATAATTTAGTTTTGAGAATGCGTAATAAAATAATCCACTTATAGACTCTTCCGGCAACAGTTTTCCTTGGGCGTTACGAAGTAGCATGATGCCTACATCTGCAAATGCAGGCTGTTCTTTATGTTGAGTTAAACCTTGTATACCAATAGTTTCATTAGTTGTTTTATTGGTGATGACCCAAGTTAAAAAAGGGGATTGTGGTTGGGCATTTTTTTTTAATGCGATAGCAAAGCTTTTTTGCGCTTTTTCAACTGATAGTGGCGCTGAAATTTTTCTCATTATTTTTTCATCGGTATAAATCTGAGCATATAAGTCTTTATCTCGTTCATCGAGCAAGCGCATGGATAGTCGTTCGGTTTCAAATTGGTGTGCTGAGTTAGCCATGGTGTCTCTCTAATTAACGCTGTTTAGCGAAGTGGATAACGCCGGTTTGATGGGCGGAGCGGTCGAAAATCACGTAGTGATCATTCATTAGCGGTAAACCAAGCAGCGACTGATTGGGCCACCCAGCAAGCTGTGACAATATCTTAAAACAGGCCTTGCCCTTGGCTGGGGTGTTGGTTTGCCAGTAGTGCTCGGGCTTTATGTGAAGGCTGACTTTTTCTGGGCTGTTTTGCTTGTTGTCACTGCTATTTTTACTGCTATGGTCACAGCTATTTTCATTGGTATTTTTACTAGTATTGCCACTGCTGCTATGAGTGTGTTGGCTATGGTGATTACGCTCGCCGACAAAATGCAGGGTGAGCGTTGGCCATTCATCAAGGTTTAACTGGCTCATGTCTATACCTTGGTACTGCATGGCGATATCGCTAAAGGGCTTTATCAGTGCCGCAAATTTGGGGTTTAGCGCGCTGAAGTGTTCCACCATGGCGTTGTATAAATGCTTGGTAAACACTATGCCTGATACACCAGTGTCGATAATGGCGTTACTGCGACCACGCAGCTGTTTGTTCATGCCGATGGCTGAGAGTAGGGCGTGGTCATGGCTTGCTTGGTTTTTTATTGGCTCAGAACCTTTATTGTGCTCAAGGCTGTTATCTGGCTCAAGGCTGTTTGCAGGCTCAAGGCTGTTCTCTATTTCCTCGGTGAGTAGGCTGTCGATTTCGGTTTGGTCGCCGACTTGGATAGAGATGAGGTTAACGTTGTAATACTTGTCTTCTACCACAGAGATAGTGGTGAACTCGCCTTGATAAAGCTCGGTATGTTCTTCGCCGCCACCAATAATTAACCAACCCTGATTGAGCGGGTCTTGGTTTAATTGTGCGAAGTGTGCTTGTTGTGTTGCCTTATCTGTTTTTTCAGTTTTTTCAGCTTTATCAGCGCTCTTTTTTGCACTAAAGGTGGCAGCGTTAATATCTGCAGTAAAGTGAACACTTGAGCGGCGGCTATAAAAAGCAAACTTATTGGCGGTTAAGCCATGCTGAGTGAGCTCAGTAAAGTAGGGAATAATATCTTGCGTGGGCTGCTGTTTTAAAAAGGCTTTAAACTGGCGTAAATCATCGCTGGTAAAGCGATTATCGCAATCTTGCTCAGAGTGAACCGCCTTGTTTTCGACTCTATTTTCTACTTGGTTTGCACTTAAGTGGGCGTGATAATCATTACTGCAAATACTCATTTCTGTGTCAAACGGCCAAGGGTAGGTGAGCGCTGGACTGATTTGGTATTTGTCGAAATAGTCTTTGAGATTGTAGCTTTTGTTTAGCTGATGGTAAGCAAGACCGAGTATGCCGTCGGCGTGTAAAAATGTGCCCTCTTGTTTAATCGACGACACTATCGCCACCGGACAATCGTTAAGCACTATGGGCGCGTGGGCATCAGGATTTGGCTCTAACTGATAACCGTCGCTTAGGTTGAAATCGATATCTTCTTCTCTGAGTCCGACTCGGGTATGCACTACTGGGCCGTCCCAACCGCCCGCACCGTATAATACTTCTTGAGCAAAGCTGGTGGCCACTAAGCTAGTGTCTTGCTCGTCGTCATAATCACTGTCGCTCACTACTAAGGTGCTACTGCCAGTATCAATAATCAGATTGGCTGGGGTTTTATTAGCGCCAAATCTTAACTGTGCACAATAGCCACCCATGGCATACACGTTAGTTATCGGCACTTTTAATGTTCGCGGCGATACTGAACCTAACTTAGGGCTGGCTGACATCCAAATATCCTTATTGTTTGATACATATTCCATCATTGAGAGGCTGACGAATTAACCGACGCCCAGTTATAGCAAAAATGACATCTATAGTTAATCCATGGGGGGAATCTAATTGACTAAGCCGATCAGTCAATAAGCACATTTGGCTAGCTTGGTAGCTGTGTTTTAGCTCTGTTCGGCTAAGTGTAAGTATTCGTGTAACGTCTTGAATAATTTGGCTGGTTTTGGCAGGTTAATAGTCGTTTGTTAAACGAGTTACCACCGTAGAAGGCGGTGTTATGACAACTGATGGCGTTTATCGCCACTTAGCCAATGACTATAATAACAATAGGATACATCATGCCAAGATTCAGCTATACAGCCCCCATTTCTGCGCCGTTTAAGTTTAACCGCTTGCTTGCTTTTGCGGCTTTGTCGCTAACCTCTTTTAGTGCGCTTGCGGCAGATATTACGGTGATCCATGCGGGGGAGCTGTTAGTCATACCGGGTGAAAAGCCACTTAAGCGTCAGTCGCTGATTATTGAAGATGGCAAAATAACAGCGGTAAAATCTGGGTTTATTCAGTCGAACTCAGTAAGTGACAAGGTTGAGTATATCGACTTGAAGAATAACTTTGTGCTGCCGGGTCTTATGGACATGCACGTGCATCTGCAAGGCGAGTTAGGCCCTAATAATGACAGCGAAGCATTACGTATGTCTGATGCCGATGTGGCAATGCAAAGTGCTTATTTTGCCAAGAAAACACTTTTGGCAGGCTTTACCACTGTGCGCGATCTCGGCGCAAAGCCTGAACAAATTTATGCGCTTAGGGATGGTATTAGCAAAGGTTGGATTGACGGGCCAAGAGTGATTGCATCGGGCGGGGTATCGGTGACTGGTGGTCATGGTGATGTTGACGGTAAAAGCCCAGATTTATTGGATATGTATACCTCTAAAACCATCTGTGATGGTCCGTATGATTGTCGCCGTGCGACACGACGAGCGATTAAGTTTGGTGCCGACGTGATCAAGATAACCTCGACTGGTGGGGTGCTGTCTGACACCAATACTGGCACGGGTCAGCAAATGGCCAATGATGAGCTTAAAGAGGTGATTGATGCTGCCCATGCGCTTGGACGAAAAGTGGCTAGTCACGCCCATGCTGCTGAAGGGGTTAACGCCGCGCTGCGGGCTGGGGTTGATAGTATTGAACATGGCAGCTATGCCAATGAAGAGAGCATTGCCCTATTTAAGAAAAACGGTGCCTATTTAGTCCCAACTTTGCTTGCTGGCGACACAGTGGTGCAGCTAGCAAGCAGTTCAGATTTTATGTCTGAAGCCATTAAATCCAAAGCGGTTCGAGTTGGCGGCGATATGCTGCAAAACTTTACGCGTGCATATCAAGCTGGGGTCAATATTGCTTATGGTACTGACAGTGGCGTGTCTCATCACGGTGATAACGCTAAAGAAGCGGTGCTAATGCATCAAGCTGGCATGAGTAATAGCGATATATTAGTGTCGGCAACGGTAAATGGTGCCGACTTAATTGATATGTCAGACAGCCTAGGCACGCTAGAGGTCGGTAAACAGGCTGATATTATAGCGACCAGTATCAGTCCGCTTAACGACATTAGCGCATTACTGGATGTGGGCTTTGTTATGAAGGGCGGCAAAGTTTACAAACAAGCACTTTAGTTGTGAATGTTAAGGCCTAGTATTGATGATTAGTAGGCAGGTTTAGTACTGATATTTAATGCTTATATTTAAGCACTGATGTTTTAGTACTTATTATTGCCTAAATAAAAAAGCTTTACAGTATTGAACTGTAAAGCTTTTTTGGTTTTAAACTAACCTTACTCTAAACGGTGCTATGCACCAATAATAAACTTGCCTTGCATAATGGCCCAGTGACCTGGGAACGAGCAGAAGAAGCTGTACTGCTTGGCTGGGTCAAGATCGGCAGTGCTAAAGGTGATGCTAGTACTTTCGCCGCCACCAATTATGTCTGTATGAGCCAGCACGCGTGGGTCATCGGCTTTTACGTAGCTGTTTGCCGCGCCAGCAGCCATGCCTTCATTGGCGACCGCTGACATATTGGCAGTTTCTGTTAGCACCCAATTATGACCCATTGCGCTTTTGGGCAGCGTACCAGTGTGGTGTAAATTAAGCGTCACTTCGGTGCAACCTGCAGGTAGTGTCAGTTCTTTCTGACTAAACTGCATAGCGTCAGTGGCATCAATATCGAGTTGGCAAGTGTTGGCGCTAGCAAAAGCTGAAACAGTTAGCATGACTGTTGCGGTAACAAATTTGATTAGGGTACGCATAGTATAAATTCTCATTATAGTGAATGACGTAAGCATCCTAAGGTAAAACGCTCTCAATGAGAATGATAATCAATTGTAAATTATTTCTAAAGATAAGGTTAAAGCGAAATAGTGTGGGGGGCTGCCAGCGTATTGATTAAAAGTGGGCTTAGCAGCTAAGCCCACTCGTTGACTTGATGATTGTATTTGGGTTACTTCGCGGTCACCTTGATGCGCTCAACATCTGTGGTAGGGGCTTCAACTTCAAAATCGAGTTGTACTTTTGAACCTTGAACGCCTTTAGCCGAACTTTGGTATTGCCATTGCTTTAGTGCGGCAATAGCCACTTGATCAAACACTTTCTCAGGTGATGATTTGATTACGCTAACATTGGTCACTGCGCCGTTTGGGGTAATATCAAACTGCAGTTGTACAAAACCATTTTGGTTAGCCTTTGCTGCTTCAACCGGGTATTTAGGCTCAACACGCATGGTTGGATAGACGATTGATTGTTTATCTACGCCACCTGCTTGCACTTGTTGATTGAGCATTAGGCCGCAAAGCCCTAAAACCATGATTAATCCGATAACTGCAATGCTGCTTTGGCCTTTTTGCTGTGTTTTCATTTGCATAATACGTTCCTTGAGTATGTTTTTATTTCCGTAGTGAGTGTGTAGCAAGCCGTGCTGGGCCTGCTGTGAATAAGCCAACAGCACTTGGCTATAACTGATTTTTTGTTGCTTGCTGAGTGACTGAGTCACATAGGCATCGCAGGCTAGCTCTTGATCATCGCGAAAGCGGCGATAGGCGAGCCAGCAGATAGGGTTAAACCAAAACAGGCTGAGTATGGCGTAAGCCAGCAGATTACTAAGCAGATCGCGGCGCTGGTGGTGATATTGTTCATGGCGAATAATGGCGTTTTGTTCGTCGCTATTAAGCTGGCTAAAGTTGGTGGGTAACAATATTTTGGCTTTGATGATGCCGACCAGCATGGGCGATTGCACTTTTGGATGGCAATAAGTCGCTAAGGCTGCAAAAGGATGGCACAGCTGAGTGCTAGTATTGAGTAGCCGCTGTAAAGCTAATGCTTGCAGAGCTAACAAGCTTGCCATGACTATGATGCCAAGCAGCCAGATAGCACCGATTATTTGAACATAATCTGTGGTGTTAACTGCGCTAAGGGTTTTGGTCGCGATAACACTATAATGAGCCAGCTGGCTTGATTGTGCGTCTGCCAATAAACTTGGCATAGCTGCGACGATGGCTGAGCTGATTAATAACGTAGGTACCGCAAGCCACAGGTGATAGGTTTTGTGGGCGCCAAAGCATTTTTGTAACGTATGGTGCCCAAGCAGTAGCGTGGTGCAAATAAGGCTGAGTAATAGGGTTTGTTGCGCCATCCATAGCATCATGACTTGTTATCCTTTTGCCATGTGTCAATCAACTGCTGCAACTCTTCCACATCTTGCGCGCTGAGCTTATTTTGCTTTGCAAAGCCGGCAACTAAAGGCGCAACTCTGCCTGAGAATAAACGATCAATAAAGGATTCACTCTCTTTGAGTTGGTACTCAGTTTGGTCTATTAGTGGTGAATACAAATAGGAGCGCCCTTGCTTTTCAAAGCCTATCGCTTGTTTTTTGACTAAACGGTTTAGTAGCGTTTTAATTGTTTTTTCGTGCCAGTCATGGCTGAGAGATAATTGGTTAATCACCTCGCTTGCACTTTTGGGGGATGACTGCCATAAAATATTGAGTACCGATAGCTCTGCATTGCTGATCTCTTTCATCTTGTATTGGTCACCTATTGTTATAAATTTTTTATTCGCAGCTTGTGGTAAGCACACTAACGATTACACTCGTAATTCACAATTAAGATTACACATGTAATCCAACTGTGCAAGCAATAAGTTGCTTGAAAATTAGCCATTGTAGGTGGCGTTTATATAAGGCGTTGTTAATTAAGGATGTTTTGTTATTTGTTTATTTGAAAGCTAACTAAAGTGATATTTAAGTACCACTTTGCTTTGTACGCCGATAGAATGTGTAGTATAAAAAATCGCCTAGACAAGGATTGTAAAGGTATGTCTCTTTTTTCTTTATCATCTGCAGTACTTCGTTTTGCTGCTGGAGTGTTATTTGTGGTTGCTATGCCTAGCTTGGCTAATTCGCTTACCAATGACACTCTTAATGAAAACTTTCTTAATGAACAGACCGCCAGTCATAACGCCTCGAATTATGTAAAAGCCAACGTTGCAGGCAAAATGCCGCAACAGCTGGCTATTTTTGAGCAGACCTTTAATTTTAGCTTACCTACCGATTGGAAATTAGCTTACTCGGCGCAGCAAGAGACCATGTATTCAGCTGAGTTTTTGCCTGCTGACCAAGAGCTGCAAAACTGGTCAACTATGGTGTGTGTTCAAGGCTTTAAAGGGGTGGCTGAAGACATTGAACCTGAGCTATTTTTGGAAACGATGGCTAATGTGTACCTTGAAAGTTGCCAAGGTGAAATGGTGTTTGAAAGTTTGCCTAGTGAGCCATTAAATGGTCATGAAACTGCTAGCGCGATTATTGGCTGCACTAAAATGCCAAACTCACATATTAAGGCGATTGATAGCACTACCGCTTATGAGGCCAACCATGGTTTAGGCGAAATTGGCCATTACACTGCGGTTAAAGGCAAATCCGATCTGTATTTGATCCACAAATCGATGCGTGGTGATAGCTTTAGTCAAACCAACCCGCCACTCAAAGCGCAAAACTACCAAGAGTTTTTATCGAGTATTACTCCGCTAAGCCTGCATTGATAAGTGCATCTTTCTGTTTAGTTGCTTTTTAGATTTGCTTTTAAAGCAAGTATTCTAATCTGTAACAAATTTAAGCGTTATTCCCACCGCCAATGCTGTCGTTTTATCTTAGGTTAAGTTAGACATTTAACCGTATAGACGTCTATAATGCGCGCACTCATTAGTGGCGCTTTTTTACGCTTGAGTGTGTGTAATACATACTACTGCCAAAAGTAGTACTTAAAATGATGTTATTCAAAATGAAAAGCTTATTGTCTTGAGCTTTTGGTTATTGAGCTATTCATAATAAATAGCTCATAAAAACAGTTAATAAAAAGAATATTTTAGTCAACTTTATTGGTGCTGAGGTTACTGCTGTAACTGAGGATAATCGGGAAGTCAGTTAAATTCTGACACTGCCCCCGCAACGGTGAATGGTGAGAGACAAGTGCGTCTTAATGGAAAGGCGTTTAAAGCTTGTACTCGAGTATTACACGTAATACAGAACCTAAGTCCGGAGACCGGCCAGCAAAGTGATTTCGATGATTTCGGCGGGCAGATCTCGAGATGCGGCATTATACGGTTAGGAAAATAATGGGCTTACCCATTGATTGGATCGTATTTCCGTGACGTTTTTGCCCCGTTTTCCTTTTAGGAGTCAAAGGTAAAATGGGTACACAACCATCAAAAATCGCACTGCTAGTTAGCAGTCTTCTTAGTCTTTCTGCATTTTCAGCTATTGCTGAAGAAGCCGCTACCTCAGCTGTAAACGTTGACGAAACCATTACGGTTACCGGTTCTCGTTTTGACAGAAGCGCAGATCAGCAACTGACCGTCATTAACACCATTGAGCGTGAAGAAATTGCGCGTCTTAATCCAAAGTCGGTTGCAGATGTACTTGAAACCCTTCCTGGGGTCAGTATTTCACGTAATGGTGGGGCGGGGCAGTCCACCTCTATCAGCGTTCGTGGCAGTAATTCAAACCATGTGTTAGTGCTGGTGGACGGAGTCAAGATTGGCTCTGCAACATTAGGTACGGTGAGCTTTAATACTTTATCGCCAGAGAATATTGAGCGTATTGAAGTACTAAAAGGACCCCGTGCATCAGTTTGGGGCAGCGATGCGATTGGCGGTGTGATTCAAATCTTTACTCGTCAACTTAAAGGCGGTGAATGGTTTGCTGGCGCTGAGTACGGCAGTAATGATTACATTCGTGGCTCGTTTGGCGCAGGCATGACCCATGGTAATGGTAGCACTACTCTTGCCGTTAACCATGAGCAGTCTGATGGTTATGACGTTTATAATGGTGCCCCAGTTGAAAACGATGATGACGGTTACAAGCGAACTTCTCTGTCGTTAAAAGGCGCGCAGCAGATTAATCAAAATTGGCAAGCACTTTGGAATGGTCAATACGATAAAGGCAATACTCAATACGATGATGTTTATGCATCGGGTTCGGCTGATGAGTCTGATTTTGATAACTACCTTTGGAACCTTGCTGCCCAGTATAGCAATGCGCGATTTACCAGTAAGTTGGCACTGAGCCAGTCTCGTGACGCTAACGAAAACTTCCGTGGTGATGATAGCAGCGTACCTGTTTCAGAGTTCGTAACTAAGCGTGATCAAATTAACTGGAGTAACCAGTATTTAGCCACTAATGATTTAACTTTTACTGGCGGTATTGATTGGACAAACGAAACGGTTAAAGGTGATTACGCTCAGGATGAGCGTGACATTTTTGGTGCGTATTTATTGGCGCAAAAGCAGTGGAGCAAATTACTAGCTGAAGTTGCGGTACGTTATGATGACGTAGAAAACATCGATAGCGAAGTGTCTTACAACGCTAGCCTTGCGTATCAGTTTAATGATCAGTGGCGTTTAGCGGCATCAACAGGTACAGCGTTTAAAGCTCCAACTTTTAACGACTTATACTGGCCTGATTCTGGTAACCCAGATTTAATTTCTGAAACCGCTGAAAGCTATGATTTGACGCTGCATTATCAAGCTGACGATATTCGTGCTTATATCAGTGTGTTTGAAAACAGCATCGATAACCTAATTGCTTGGGCACCAACAGGTGAGCAAGACGATTTTGGTTGGGATATCTGGAAGCCTGCTAACATTAATGAAGCAAAAATTCAGGGTGTAGAACTTTCCGCTAACTTTAGCCTATTTAGCCTTGACCATCAGCTTGCGTACACCTATTTAGATGCGGAAAACAAGCAAACAGATGAGCAGTTGATTGGTCGTAGTGAAAACGAGTTTAACTATCAGCTTAGTTATACTTGGCAGCAGTTTGATCTGCTGGCTAATTACCATTATCAAGGTAAGCGTTACGCGGGTTACAGCGAGTATTTTGATGCGACTCATCAATTAGATTTGGGCTTAGGTTATCAGTTAGATGACGCATGGAGTTTACGTTTGAAAGCTAATAACGTATTCGATGAAGAGGTTATTTCAGCGCAAAACTACTTTAGTCCTGGCAGAGAGTTTTACGTTAGCGTGAGTTACCAAGCGTTTTAGATTCAAGCCGTGAATGTGAAAAGCCAGACCTTGTGTCTGGTTTTTTTTATGTTATTTTTTGAGCAAACCGATTAAGAGTCTTTATCTATGCGCCAATTATTGATTAAGTTGATTATTATATTGCCTTTATGTTTGCTGCAAGCTTGTTCTGAACCAAGTATCCCAGCTTTATCTGATAATGCTCGCGTACTCGCATTTGGTGACAGTTTAACCTTTGGCGTTGGGGCGTCTAAAGGTCAAGATTATCCGAGTCAATTGGCTGCAATGAGTGGTTTTGAGGTCATCAATGCAGGTGTTTCTGGTGAGACAACATCAGGGGGAAAACAACGTTTAGGTAAGTTATTAGCGCTGCATAATCCTGAGTTGTTGATTTTACTCGAAGGGGGCAATGATTTTTTACGTAATCAATCTAAGGCGCAGACTAAAGCTAATTTGGCCAATATGATTGAGCAAGCTCTGGCTAAGGATATTCCGGTGTTATTGGTTGCCGTACCACAAAAAGGGCTGTTTTTATCGGCTTCACCGTTATATTTGGAGTTGGCAGAAGAGTATCAGTTAGTTATCGTTGAAGATGCGCTGAGCGATTTATTACAAAGCTCCGCCAACAAATCCGATATGATCCATTTAAATGATATAGGTTATCAAGCGCTTGCTAAGGCAATATTTGATGCTATTTAATTTGGTAAAAAATCAGCTTTAACAGCTAGTTAAGTTGTCTGTGAAATGATGTGAACGTAGTTTATTAAACTATTCAAAGCTTAAGTGTATTTTGAGAACGCCACTTTAATCACAGAATTATTCAGCTTAAGAAAATAAATATCATTAATACAGCAGAATCTTGCTAAGGTAGTCGCCTATATAGCTTGACCTTTAACGTCATAGTGTGGGTTAATTTACACTAATTTAGTGCACAATTTTTTATTAAAATATCATAGGGTTTAATGTTTCACATGACAGATCTTGAGCAGCAAGTTTTTACTCAAGTACGTGCCATTATCAGCAATGAAGAGCAGGTAATTGGTCGTAGAGGGATTCTAATCCCGCTGAAAAAAGCCATTATTGCAGACGGTGATATTCGTAATGTTATCGATATCGTTTCGTCAGATCCTGCTTTATCAGCACACCTACTTTGGCGTAGTAATAGCGCAGATCATGCTACTCCACAATCGAATAAAAACCGCTCACTAAAAGACGCATTGGTAAGACTAGGTCAGGTAAACATTTATCGTTATGCATTTACCTTTTATCTAAAAGAGCGTTTAGATGAGCTAAATGAACCTTACAAGAAGTTGGTTTTAGGCTATTGGGCATTAACCGAAGCTATTGCTATTGATGCTGTTGATCAGCTTCATCAACTCGAAGGGGTGAATATTAACCCTGATGAAGTGCAAACATTGGCTCTATTTAGCGTATTTGGGGATATTATTGCATTAACTGCATTTGCTTATTTGAATTCTGAGCTTGAAAAAGCATATCCAATCAGTGTGCTTAAGTCGGTTATTGAAGGCCAACAAAAAGCCCTCACCCTTGAGGCTTTTGAATCACTAGGACTGGATGAAGAGCTACAGACTGAGTTTTTAATCGCCCATAACTTGCGACAAACTCATAATGTTAATTCACCGGGCTTAGTGTTAAGGCGAGTGCTAGCAAAAAGAGGCTTATTATTAAAGCCGATATGAGCGTCTGATTAAAAGCCTGCAATTAGCAGGCTTTTTTGTTTCTGGCTATGCTCAGTTCTGAGACTAGCTTAGCCTTTGTTTTTCTAAACCTTCTTTTGCTACTAGCTCTAGCCAGTGCTGCGCGAGGCGGGCGTTGGCTCCGTTGCGGCGGTACGCACCAAATAATGGACGCTTTAAACCTTCAGCGCCGAGTTTTAAGCTGGTTAAGCTAAGACCATGGGCTTCGCTGATAGACCAGCTTGGTAGGGCGGCGATACCGTCTTTACAAGCAATGCGTTGCAGTAACATCATGGTTAAGTCACAGGTAACTTGCGGGCCAGGTTTAACGCCAGCGGGTTCGAGAAAGTGACGGAATATATCTAAACGCTCAAGCGATACTGGATAACTTAAAATGGGCAATTCTGCTAGTTGTTGAGGTGTGACATATTCTTGTTGGGCTAACGGATGATCGTTAGCGACAACTAACCTAACCTCAAAATCAAACAAGTGCTGATAAGCAATGGCTTGTCCCGGAACGGGATCAGAGGTTAACACCACATCTAACTCGCCTTGTTCGAGGGCGTTAAGCGAATCGAAAAGATGACGGCTGGATAAGTCGAGATCAGCAAGCGGATATTGCTGCCTAAACTGCTCAATGACCGGCATAAGCCAACGAAAACAGCTATGACATTCAATGCCCACACCTAAGTGATTATCACCGTCCTCTAAGCCTTTCTTTAAATCAAATTCGGTTTCAATAACCTTAGGCAAAATATCTTCAGCAAGATTAAGTAAGCGTGCGCCTTCTTGGGTAAAAGACAGAGGTTTACTTTTTCGTACAAAAATCGCTGAGTTAATTCGCGTCTCAAGTTCTTTAATTTGATGCGAGAGTGCCGACTGAGTGACAAAGCGTTTTTTTGCAGCTCCAGCGAGGCTGCCGCTTTCTTTAAGGGCAACTAACGTACGTAAATGTCTAAGCTCTATCATTATTCCCCCACATGAAATTTGCTCATGTTGCGCTTAAATTTGTTTCGATTGCGAACACCTAGGCTAACATAATAAACTTCTGGACGTCCAGACGCCCAGCAATCTGTTTTGTTATATATCATTCTGATGGGCACTAACTCTGAATTTTGTTCATCTTAACATTGAACGGTATACAGTATGCAATTATTTAGTTTGGGATTTGTACTTAACAGTCGTCTAGGTAATCTCTTTTGGGAGAGGTACTGGCTAAGAGAAGTTAAGGACTCTCAATTAGTTGAAATATCTCGAGGTCTATGTGACGCGCATTCATTATGGCAGGCATAACGCTAGCAGAGCATTCGCTCTTAACTAAGCTGGTGTTTTTTTCGTCGGTTGAGACAAAATATTTTTGATTGATGAACTATTTTTGCAAAACCCCGGTCTTATGCTTTGAACACCCTATAAGTTGCTATTTTGTATGTGTCAGAGTTCACTATTTTAAGCGGAGTCAATTATCTCTTATTTGCGTTTTAGTAAAACCAACAATTACTGGACTGTTACGGCTTTTTGCCTATTAGTCTTGTTTTGCTTGGCGCAAAATAGTGGCGTATTTAAGATTTTCGAACACTTGAATAGCACGACTAATGCGGTGCTTATTAATACCGTGATAAATAGTGGCAGCGTTGCTGAAACCAGTAACAGCCAGATTCAAGATACTGAATTTAAGCAATGTGAGCTATCTGAGAAATCGATTCGAGCTTGCCTTGACGAACCCCCTTTGTTGCTATTATTGGTGTTGCTGTTTGCTTTTCCTATTATTCCCTTTGTCTCTCGAGTGCTGCAGCGAGCATTAAATGTTCCTGTGTTACCGAGGCCAAGGCGTATTCATCTCTCTTTGTGCCGCTTTCAAGAATAAACGCTCAAGCACTCGCGATTATGCTATTTAGTATTGATTGCTAGGTAGTACCTCTTTGAAATTACTGTTATGTCAGGTGAGTATCCATTAGTCGTGATATTGCGGCAGGCAAACCTTGACCTAACTAATTACGTCAGCGTTTATTAATCGTTCAACCAACAGCTAAAAATGAGTGGTTTGGTGACGATCCGTTTTTGCGGAGAAAAAAAGTGAAAATATTAAAACTGATTATGCTTGTGTGGTTAATTGCACTTGCTAATCCGCTCTTTGCTCAGTCAACTGGCTGGTTAGAAAACCCCAATCATCCGCCGGTTAAAGTTAGGTTTATGCTAACCGGTGAGTTAGACAAAGCGACAAATACTGTGCCCGGTGTACTTGAAGTAGAGCTTGATGGCGACTGGAAAACCTATTGGCGTAGTCCAGGTGAAGGCGGTATTGCGCCAAGTATCGACTGGAGTGGCTCAAGTAACTTAAATCAAGTTGATTGGGGCTGGCCTGCACCAGAGCAATTTTCACTGCTTGGGCTGCAGACGTTTGGCTATCACAATCAAGCTGCGTTTCCTATGCAGCTGCAGCTCGATGACACTGAGCAGGCAACCCATCTACAGGGCAAATTTACCCTGTCTTCTTGCACAAACGTGTGTGTACTCACTGACTACAATCTTAGCTTAGATATCGACCCTAGCGTATTGAACGCTGATGTCGATGCCATGTTTGCTTACAACAAGGCTGTGTCTATGGTTCCGGTTAAGTTGCAACGTGAAGACGTTGAGCTGGGCTGGGATGCTAAAGAGCAACAGCTGCAAGTTGTGATGAATGATGACGGTTGGACACTGCCAAAGTTTATTATTGATGGCGAACCAGATACCACCTTTAAATTTGTACGTTTTGAGCGTGATACTGCTGACAGCGGTCAAGACAAGTTGCGGGCGATTTTTGATGCTACAAGCTGGTTAGGTGAACCAGAGCTATTGGGTAAGTCACTTAATCTGACCGTGATGGATAATCAACGCAGCCTGGAGTTTGCTACAAAGGTCAAGGCGACCACTGTTCAGTCGAGCAGTCACTCACTGCTGAGTATGTTAGTTATCGCGCTATTAGGTGGTTTGATATTAAATGTCATGCCCTGCGTATTACCAGTGCTAGGGATGAAACTTAGTTCAGTGATTGCTGCACCTAACCTGCAAAAAAGCCAAATTCGTCAGCAGTTTATCGCCTCAGCGTTGGGCATTTTAGTGTCATTTTGGCTACTGGCAGCCTTTATTTTAACGCTGAAATTTACCGGGCAGGCGATAGGTTGGGGCGTACAGTTCCAAAACCCTTGGTTTATTGGCTTTATGGCGCTAGTGACTGCTGTGTTTGCCGTCAATATGTTGGGTGTGTTTGAGATCAACTTGCCATCTAGCTTGCAAACTAAGTTGGCAACCACTGGTGGTAACGATCATCGCGGTCATTTTCTGCAGGGCATGTTTGCCACTTTACTGGCTACGCCGTGCAGCGCTCCGTTTTTGGGTACTGCTGTAGCTTTTGCGCTCGGTGCCGACGTACTCAGTTTATTGGTGATCTTTACTGCACTGGCTGTGGGTATGGCACTACCTTGGCTAATTGTTGCTGCATTCCCTCAAGTTGCCGGGTACTTCCCTAAACCGGGTCGTTGGATGAATGTGGTTAAAGTGGTTTTCTCTGGCCTATTGCTGCTTACCAGCCTGTGGTTAATCAGTTTGTTGGCAAGCTTTATTGCGGCAAGTTACCTATGGATTATTGCTGCATTGTTAGTATTGGTCTTCATGCTATTTATCACCAGGTTATACGGTAAGGCTGCGTTAATCGCCAGTTTTAGCTTAGGGGTTTTAGCACTCGCAATTGGGGCATTTGCCACATCAGATAAATGGGCCCAGCCTTTGCCAAGCGACCTTGATTGGGCGCCGTTAAATGAAGCGCAAATTCAAACTGAGGTGGCTGCTGGCAAAACGGTGTTTGTTGATGTGACTGCTGATTGGTGTATTACCTGTAAAGCCAACAAGGTTGGGGTGATCCTACAAGATCCCGTTTATAGCGGCTTGCAAGCAGACAATATCATTTTGATGAAAGGCGACTGGACTAAACCATCGAAGCCAATTACTGCTTACTTGCAAAGCCATAACCGCTTTGGTGTGCCGTTTAATGTGGTTTATGGCCCGAATGCGCCTGACGGTATTGAGCTGCCCGTTATTTTGTCGGCAAGTGAAGTGATTGATGCTATTGAGCGCGCCTCTGTAAAGCGCTAAACCATCACTATTAACATAAGCCAATTTAGATGAGTCGCAGTAGGCGGCTCTAAGAGATAAACATGAACAATCAAACTCACATTGAAGCTAGAGCTGAAAATAAAGCGCAATCCACGGTAATGAGCAATCAAAACTCTGCCATTTTTGCTAAAAAATTTACGCTCGGTTTATCGTTTTTAGCATTGACTACACTGGCCTTTTTTAGTGGTTCATTGCTGATGAGTGCAACAGCTCAAGCGGAGGCTGGCTTAAATGCTACCGAGCAACAACAAGTCAAAGCCATCGTCAAGGAGATGCTGTTAAAGGATCCCGAATTACTTAAAGAAGCGGTTATTGCCATGCAAATGCGTGAGATGGCGCAGCAGCAAACGAGCGTCAAAGAGGTGATTGCTGCAGAGCAACAAGCACTGTTCCATACTCCTTCCGATCCGTGGAAGGGGGCTGTTAATCCTGACATCACCATGGTGTACTTTACCGACTTTAACTGCCCCTACTGTAAAAAGCTTGAACCTGAATTGGATAAATTAATGGCTGAATTCCCTCAGCTAAAAATCATTATCAAGATGGTGCCATTACAAGGGCAAAGTGCCGTCGAAGCGGTGGATTTAGCGCAAACCGTTTGGTTAAATGAACCGGCTAAATACGCTAAGGTCAAACAAACATTAATGGCAGTGCCGCGCCGTTTAGATAGCGCTACAATCGCGAAAGTGGCTGCGATGATAGATTCTACTCAGTGGTTGGATAATACTGACTCGAAGGTTGCTGGCGCAGTGTCTGCTAATTTGCAGCTAATGCGCAAATTGGGAATTGGCGGCACACCAAGCATGATTATTGGCGATCAGGTCATTGCGGGTCTTGTGCCATTCGAGCAGCTAAAACAACAAGTACAGCAGGCTATGGAGGCGCAAGATGGCAGATAATCATCCCTTAGATGACAGCAATGCTAAAAAACCGTTGGCTCGTAAACTGTTTGGCTGGCTAAAACAGCTCGCGTTTATGCTGGTACTGTTAACGGTATTTTCCGCTGTGCTCGATGTGTGGCGTGGCAGAGATGTGCCAAAAGAACAGATCCCCAATATTCAAGCGCTCAGTATACAAGGTGAGCCAATTGACCTAAAAGCAATGGGTCAAGATGAGCCTGTATTGCTGTACTTTTGGGGAAGCTGGTGCCCGGTGTGTAGCTTTGTGAGTCCGTCGGTGAATATGGCGGCCAAGCAATATCAAGTGGTAACAGTGGCAATGACATCGGGCACTGATGAAAAAATGCTGCAATATTTGCAGCACAAAGGCTATGACTTTACGGTGGTTAACGACCCACGTGGCGAGCTATCAAGTGAATGGTCGATGCAGGTGACGCCCACACTGTTGGTGATAAAACAGGGCAAGGTGGCTTTCTACACCAGTGGTTTTACTAGCTTACCGGGGATCTGGTGGCGAATGTTATTGGCCTAACAAAGGCTCTAACCCTTTTTTAGCGCACGAGTTAATTTCAACCAAGAGCCGCATAATTTATGCGGCTTTTTACTGTTAAAGCTTAAGCGCTGTGACTAAGTAATCGATAAAGGCGCGGATCACAGGGCGCATATGCTTACCACCACGATAAAGCGCATAGATATCACCGCTAGATTGCTCTGACAGCGAGGGCGCCCACTCTGGTAGACAGTGCACTAATGTGCCATCTTGGATTAAATCATCCATCATCCAACTCGACAGCTGTACTATGCCGCCGTGGTGTATTGCTGCCTCTAGTATGGGCGTACCGCCTCTTGAAGTTAAGTTGCCAGTGACAGGCACTTTTTTGTACAGCTTGCCTTTACGAAAGTGCCAGTAGGTACGTTGTCTGTCTCGGTCAAGTAGCAGACAGTTATGTTGCTGTAGATCTTCTGGTTTTTTGGGAGCGCCGAATTTTTCGAGGTAATTGGCGCTAGCGCATAGAGAAGTCTGATTCGCCATTAGCATTCTGGCGTGTAGACTCGAGTCTTGTGCATTACCGATACGAATGGCGATATCGACATTCTCAGAATGCAAATCGACTAGCTGATTATCGAGATCAATTTCAACTTTCACTTTGGGGTATAGAGCTAAAAATCCCGGTAAAATAGGGCAGATTTTGACTCGGCCGAAACCCTCAAATACTGAAATTCGTAGTATTCCTTCAGGTTCAGTATCTTTTTCAGACAGTAAGGCTTTGAGATTATCCTCATCATTAACCAGCTTGCGGGCACCTTCTAGGAATAGCTCACCTGCCTCTGTGAGCGACAATTGCCGAGTACTGCGTTTGAGTAAGGTGGTGTTAAAGTCCTGTTCTAGGTTGTCAATATTACGGGCAACGCTTGATGGTGCCATATTGAGTACCTCAGCCGCCTTTGAGAAGCTTCCTAGTTCAATTACTTTAATAAAGATCCGCATTGCAGTTAACATTTGCCACCTCTTTTTTATTTTTGCGCTATACGCAAAGGTAAAGCAGTTAATGTATGTATTCTAGCTTTTTCTTGTTTGTGGATAATAGTGTTTGTTCAATTAACTCTTCATTAATAGGCAAAATTATGACTCAAACGATTAAGCACAACCTTACCATTACAGCTGCTCTTGAGGCGTCGCAGTTAGCAAGTGGTGTAATGGGCTGTATGTTACACACTGAAAATTACGTCAATAGTTGTGGGCTTGACCATACGCTACTTGAACTTATCCGTTACCGTGTGTCTCTTCTCAATGGCTGTGCTTACTGTATCGATATGCACTTTAAAGAGGCGCTTGCTGCTGGTGAAACCGCCCAACGTATAGTTTCGTTATCTATTTGGCGAGAGGCACCTTATTACACTGACAAAGAGCGCGTAGTGTTGCATTGGGCGGAAGCGCTAACTAACTTACCTCAAGCGAGTACGGCTTACGAAGAAACCCGTTTAGTAGAGGCTACAAGTGCACTAACGCAGTATTTTTCAGATAAACAGATCAGTGAACTGACATTAGCGACGATTCAGATAAATGCTTGGAACCGTTTAGCCAAAACTTTCAACTTTGGCGTTGGTAGCTTTGAAGTCTGCAGTTAATAGTATCTTGCTTTAATCGTAAAATATTGACTCGATTACCTGGCCTTTCCCCTGCAATCTTGGATGTTGTTCTATACTGATAAACACCATTATTCAGAATCACGGTTGGAGTTATAATGAGCCATACCTACAAGATTATTGAGCTAACAGGATCGTCGCCAATTAGCTCTGATGAAGCGATTAGAAATGCGATTGCAGCAGCGAATGAGTCATTGAAACATCTGAGATGGTTCGAGGTAACTGAAACCCGCGGTCACCTAGAAGAGGGTATGGTGGCGCACTGGCAGGTAACCATTAAAGTCGGCTTTACCTTAGATTCTAAAGCATAAGTAATGGCTTGAGTAGAAAGTAGGCGCTAACTTAGTTAGCACCTACTTTTATTTTAGCTGGCTGATTCTAATCTATCGTTTGCGCTAGGCGTCTCGCGGTAGGCCTTTTTCGACACTGCGGATCACCCTTTGAGTTTTTCGGTTAACTAGTGCTATCGTTTGTTCATCCTGAGCAATAGCGTCTTGCTTAGCCGCTTGTTCGGCGAGTGCCCAATCAATATGTTCAATCACCATATCATTGGCTTCATCGCTGAATTTGCGTGCTTTAAGGGCGGTAATAATTGCCTCGCTACAGGGGGCATTACCAAGCGCTACGGCAATGTTTCTTAACCAACGAGCATGGCCAATGCGGCGGATAGGGCTGCCTTCTGTTAACTTTAAAAACTCTAGCTCAGTCCAAGCAAACAGTTCGAGCAACTGCGGCTGTTTAAGTGACGCTCTGGTATGAAAGTCATTTTCATCAGTAACTGGTGCTTTGCTGTTAACCGGGCAAACCAGTTGGCAGTCATCACAACCGTAAATTCGATTCCCTATCGCTTGCCTAAACTCAAGTGGAATCGCGCCTTGTAGCTCAATTGTCAGGTAAGAGATACAGCGGCTACCGTCAACAATATAAGGTTCTACAATCGCGTTGGTTGGGCAAGATTTAATGCAGGCGACACAGGTTTTGCAGCCCTCAGTTACAGGAATATCGACCGGCAGTGGTAAATCGATAAGCAGCTCACCTAAAAAGAACCAACTACCGACTTCTTCACTGAGTAATAAGCTGTGCTTTCCGGTCCAGCCAAGGCCGGCTTTATCAGCAAGTGGTCGCTCTAAAATGGGAGCTGAATCGACAAAAGGGCGTGAGTTTGGCTTAGTTATACCTAGGTTTTTTAGCTCAGCTTCAATTCGGTCACCGAGCTTTTTAAGGCGATTACGGATCATCTTGTGGTAATCACGGCCGCCAGCATAGCGAGAGATATAGCCTAGATTGGGATCTTTAAGGTTAAAGGCAAAGCCTGCTTCTGGTGGTAGGTAGTTCATCCGCGCTGAAATCACCCGTTTAGTGCCGGGGTGCAACTCGTGTGGGCGGGCACGCATCATGCCGTGATTAGCCATATAGCCCATTTCGCCATGATAGCCTTTGTCTAACCAAGCCTGTAACTTTGGTTCTTCTGCTGTGAGATCGGTATCGCAAATACCGATTTGCGCAAAGCCTAACTCCTTACCCCAAATTTTAATGTTCACAGCTAACTCGCCAAGCTGGGCTGGCGTTAAAGAGTGAAGCGGGGCAAGTTGAGTTGATGGTGTCGGTTGTGCAGTTGAGTCAGACATAGATCTATTTACGGCTTGGATTAACCGTTAATGATAGCAGTTATTGGGCGGTTATAGGTATAGCGGTGGACTCATTGTTGGCAAAATCGAAAGGATGCATTGCGCAGAACACTGGATACAGAAGGAGGAGCAACACCGACAAGATTGCGACGGTGTTGCTGATACTGACTTGGTGTTAGTTAGCCATTCTAGCTTGATTGCGACCTTCATGCTTGGCACTGTATAGCGCTTCATCAGCGCTTTTTAATATTGTATGTAACTCGTCTCCATCATCACCTAAGCAGGCAACACCAGCGCTAATGGTTAAGCTAAAGCCGCAGGGGAAGGAACTGAAATTAGCTTCTGCCACTTGCTGAACTAAATTACAGGCAATTTTATAGGCTTGCGGCTTATCTATATTGGGTAAGATAACCAGAAATTCTTCACCGCCAACACGCGCAGAAATATGCTCCGCTGCTAATGTTTTACGGCAGGTCTTAGCCAATAACTTTAATGCCATATCGCCCACTTCGTGACCGTAAGTGTCGTTCACTATTTTGAAATTATCTGCATCAAAAGCGATGACTGATAATGGCATATCACAGCGTTTTGCTGCTTGTAGGCACTCATCTGCATGATTATAAATGTAACGCCGGTTAGGTAACTGAGTCAGGTCATCAGTGAGTGCAAGAGCCGATAATAGTTTGTTTTTCTGGTTCTGTTTATAAGCAAATGCAGACAAAATAATTGTTATCAAACCACCAAGCACAATGATGATCCATTGCTGAAATTTATTCTGTTCAAGCATGGCTAGCTCGATTTCTCTGAGCTGCTGGTTCTCTATCAAATGTCGGTTTTCTTGCTCTACTTGTTCGGTATTAAAGCGTGTACGCATTTCAGTGGTATAGCTTGATAGTAGCTTGTCATCGAGCTTTAAATGCAGTTTTATATATTCGCTTTGGGCGAGGTAGGCTTGTTGCCAGTTGCCTTGATTGAGATATACCTGACTTTCAACTTGTTGTACCTGGGCTAGAGCGCTGGTATTTTTGTTGCGCTCAAATGCTGTGCGTGCAAGTGCGAGGCTTTCATGGGCTTGTTCAAGCTTATTTTCAGCCAGATAGACTTGGGCGAAAAAAAGCTGCATATAGCTATAAAAGCCTTCATCGCTTGATTGAATATAAGGCACAGCGAGGGTTAAATATTTTTTAGCGCTTTCAATCTCATTTAACTTGATTAAAGTGCCAGCCATATTGACCCCAACGCCTGAACGCAATAAGTCATCACCTTTAGATTGCCAGTAGGCATAGCCTTTTTCGAACAGCTCCTTAGCGCGCTCTAGGTTGCCTAATTCCTCTTCTGCTATCGCCATAGAGACCACCATGGTGGTAGCGGCATTATAGTTTTTGCTTTTCTTTTTTAGTTCTTCAAGTTGCTTAAAGTAACGAATAGCACTTTTTTGATCGCCAAAGCGGCGGTATGCCTTAGCGATTTCGTACAGGTTGATTTCAACGTAAATGGATAATTTGAGGTTTTTATATAAAGACTTTGCAGTAATGAGATCTTCTAGTGCTTGGGTAAAGTTGCCTTGAAAAGAGTATAAATAGCCGCGCATACCACGGATGTCGGCAATCAAGCGCAGATCTTCTAATGCATAAGCTTTTTTGAGCAGCTTATTATAGCCTTTCAAGGCTGTTTCTACATCACCTGTGCGTTCAGTGTACCAAGTTTGGCATAGTTGTAAGCCAAGTTTGTGGTTTGGGTAGTTAGCCAGTTCTGGATTGGTAAGCGCGTGCTTTACAAAGCTGAGGGCTTTTGTGAGTTGCCCTTGTTCGTAAATATCAAAGGACCAACAGCGGGCACGGCTTAAGCGCATCTGTCTTTCTATATCCGCTTTCGTAATCAAGTTATCTAACTGAGAAAGGTAATCGCGATACACTTGGTAGTCATAAATAGCATCTCCACGTTCAATTTGGGTAAAGATAGCATCCGCTTCTTGGTTAACTATAGAGTTAGCATAGCCTAGTGAACTCATTGAAAATAAGCAGAGGAAAACAATTGCTTTGATAGGGCAAAACGACTTGGTCATTGTTCTGTTTCTTGGTAGTCATTTATTGATGATTGTGCGTTGAGCATACACTAGATAATGTGAAATACGGTTGCTTTTTTGTGGTTTTTTCAACAATAAATACAGTTATTGATGTTTTATTTCTGTTGGTTTTGCGCTAGGGGATTTTAAACGGATTATTCGTTTTAAAAGTAGTCTATGCTGGCTGAAAATAAGATATCTAAATTGCTTTTTTAGATATCTTGTTGCTGAATATTTATGCTTGGCAAAATAACTGGTTGCTTAAAAAGAGCTGTTACAGCATGCGGCTTTGATCTCGGCCTTCTTTTTTAGCGAGGTAAAGCGCGTCATCGGCTCTTTTAAGCAGTTGGGACAGCTTTTCGTCAGTGCGAGTAATACATGCAACACCAGCACTGATAGTGATTGAAAATTGCTGAGGGTAGTTTGATAAGTCGGCGGTGCGAACTTTATTTACCAAGTTTTGTGCAATTTCAAAGGCGTTATCTTTATCTGTATTTGGCAAGAGTATTAAAAACTCTTCACCACCTGTGCGCGCAGCTTCGTATTTGCTCCCGAGTACGCTTCGACAAATATTTGCCAACAGTTTTAAACTGTCATCACCGACTTCATGACCAAAGTTATCATTTATTTGCTTGAAGTAATCGGCATCAAATGTGATGACGGATAGCGGGGTTTGCTGCTTCATGGCTTGTTCAAATTGCTCTTCCGCTTTGCGGTAAATATCGCGGCGGTTAGGCAGTTGCGTTAAATCATCGGTCAAGGCGAGTGCCGATAGAAGCTTATTCTTTTGCTTTTGCTTGTAAGCAAAAACAGAAATGATAATGGTGATTAAACCGCCGAGCAAAATAATGATCCACTGTTGCAGCTTGTTTTGTTCCAAGATGGCAAGCTCTATTTCCCTGAGCTGCTGGTTTTTCATTAAGTGGCGGTTTTCTTCTTCCATTTGATCTGCATTAAAGCGCGTGCGCATTTCTGTGGTATAGGTTGACAGTAATTGAGTATCGAGCTCATTGTGCTGTTGAACATATGCATTGAGGGACTCATAAGCTTGTTGCCAATCGCCTTGTTGAACAAAAACATCGCTTTTTATTTTTAGCTGCTCAGCAAGACCTTTCATGTTCTTGACGCGGACAAATGCATTTTGCGCCAGCGATAGGCTTTCAAGTGCTTGTTCAAACTGGCCTTCAGCAAGGTAAGTTTGCCCATAAAATAGGTGCATAAAACCATAAAAGGCTTCATCACTGGCCTGAATAAAGGGTTTTGCTAAATCGAGATATTGCTTAGCTTGTTCCAGCTCGCCGAGTTGTATTAAGGTTCTTGCTATATTAACCCCGACGGTCGCTTGCGCTACCTCATTGCCTTTGGTACGCCAGTATTGGTAGCTTTTTTCAAAGCGAGACTTGGCTTCATTAAGATTGCCTAGTTCTTCCTCTGCAATGGCAATGGATGTAGATATATTTGTTGCTGCGTCAAAGTGGTTGTTTTTCAGTCGATCCATTTCCAACTGTTTAAAATAGCGAATGGCACTTTTTTGGTCGCCAAAACGGCGATAAGAGTTGGCGATTTCATATAAATTGAGTCTTGCCCAGTCCGACAGGTTAAGATTTTGATAAAGTGATTTAGCGCTGATGAGATCTTCAAGTGCTAAGGTGAAATTGCCTTGATAAGAATGTAAGTAGCCACGGATAGAACGGGCATCGGCAACGAGGCGTAAATCTTCTAATGCATAGGCATCATTAATGGCCTTATTGTAGCCTTTAAGAGCGAGGTCTACGTCACCATCTTGTTCGGTATAGAAGCTTTGGCATAAGGCTAAATCGAGTTTATGGCTCGGATATTGAGAAAGAAGCGGGTGAGTTAATGCATGCTCGACAAATGTCAGAGCCTTATCGACTTCACCTTCTTTAAAGATATCAAATGACCAACAGCGTGCACGGGCTTTTCTTAACTGACGCCAAGTATCATTTTCAGCGACAACGCTATCTAACTCATCGATAAGTGCCAGATATCGTTCATGCTCATTAATCGCGATGCCGTTGTCAATTAAGCTAAATATTTCATCCGCTCTTTGAGTATTGTCTGAATTTGCCAAGGGTAAACCACTGACTAAAAGTAAGTTTGCTATTAGTAAGGTCTTTAACAGTAAAAATGGCTTGGGCATTTAGCGTCGGCTTAGTATTGAAGTCGTTGATATCTATGGCTAAGCATACACTAAAACATAAATAATGAGACGCTTTTTTGATGCATTGATAATGTAAATAAAAGTCTTTGCAGACAAGTCTTTTGCATTTGCCCTAAGGTGCCTGTATAACAACCGCCTTTAATGGATAACGGCTAAGGTTATTATCATGAAAAAGCTGTTTGCTTGTGTGCTGGCGCTAACAAGTTGCAACACATTTGCTGCATCTGATTTAGAAAAGTCCGGTGATATTTTACACTTACTTATTCCTGTAGCAGCCTTAGGTGGCAGCTTGATTTATGAAGAGGATTACCAAGGTGCGTGGCAGCTGGCTAAAACTGGCGTTGTGTCGCGCATAGTGGTCGAAGGCCTTAAATACAGCATAGATAAAGACAGGCCCGATGGCTCGGGTAATGATTCGTTTCCGTCAGGCCATACCGCTGATAGTTTTGCCGCAGCCACTTTTGTGCAGCAACGTTATGGTTGGCAGTGGGCGATACCTGCCTATATTGGCGCAGCTTATGTGGGTTATACCCGGGTTGAAAGCGACAAACATCATGTTGAAGATGTACTAGCCGGTGCTGCCATTGGGGTGTTATCAGGGTTATACTTTACCGACCCGTACCAAGGCATCAACATTACGCCAATAGTGGGTAACGGTAATTACGGTTTATATATTAGCGGTACGTTTTAGCGCTAGTTGAGTTTAATCATACAGATTTAGAGAGAAAGAGATGTCAGAAGTTACTCCTGCTTACAAAGAGCGCGCCGAGCAAGTTGCATTAAATGTTTGCAACACCGTAATGCCGATGAACGACATTCCTGAAGGTTTGTTCGAAGCCTACGCAAACCTTTGCAATGAACTTATTGAAGATAAAGATTCAAAATTCAGCGCGGGTTGGGATGCGCTACCTGCAAGTGCAAAGGGTCTTTTACCAAGAGAAGACTTCCACGGTTTCTACATTGCTAACGCATGGTTCCAGTTAAGCCGCGTTGCGCAAGATATTGCTGATATGGCAGAGACCGACGATGAAATCGCCGAGAAAGAATACAATGGTATTTTCACTCGTCTAGCTGATGCTTCGCTTAAAGAAAGTGTACGTAAGTTGAAGAAAGCGCGAACTGACCGTTCGATGCTTAACAGCATTAAGGCAGTGATTGCTGGCAAATAGTGTAATTTAACTTTTTGCTAAAAAGCTTGATCACAAAGGATAATTCAAAAAGGCTATTTCAAGAGGCTATGGGAGTTTTCCCGTAGCCTTTTTTGTTGGGTTTTTATTGGTGTTAGTTGATAACGCAACTTTCTATCTGCGCATGGAGCGTGGCAATGTAAAGTTATTTAAGCACTGCTTGAAATCAACCATTAGTGGATCTAATTGCCTGCGGCAGGCGTATGTGCAGATACTTCTGAGGTTCGCCGCAAGCACATCGGACCTCCAAGGATGGAGGAAATGCCAAATTCTGTATGGAACAGAATTGGCCATGTGGGCTCAACGAAAACAAACAACATCCATGTTTAAAAGCCAGTTCGGCATCCTGCCTCTCGTTCGATAGCTTGATAACTTCGTTATCTCTCACCAGATCATGGACGGTCACAGCCGCATCTGCACAAGGTTAGACAAGCATTACTCTGAGGATTCGGAGCTATAATCATAATGCAGAACATTATATGTTGGTTATTCGCTCCGACCCTTTTGTGCTAGCTTGTTCAACACTTGGGGTAAGGACGCGGCTGCGCGCGGCCTATCCTTATTGGTTATATTTTTATTGTGCTACCCATGACTTTTCAATTATTAGATTTTCACGGCAAAAGATTTTAGCCGTAAATATCTCACCTGAATTTATTGCACCAACTCCCTTTGGGGTACCTGTCATGATTATGTCACCATCTTCAAGTGTCATAAAACTTTGAACTTCTTCTACTAAAGCTTCTGGTTTATGTATCATAAGATCATGATTAGCAAACTGTTTAATCTCCTCATTGACATACAATTCCATTTTATAATTCTGTATATCATCTTCGCATTTTACAAACTCACTAAATACGGCTGATTTATCAAAGGATTTTGCACGCTCCCACGGTAATCCTTTTGATTTTAGCGTTGCTTGAAGGTTTCTTTTTGTAAGATCCAAGCCAAAGCCAACACCAGAAATTTCACCGTTTTTAATTAATAAACAAATTTCACCTTCGTAATGGATTTCATCAGTTTTACTTGTTTCAATGTTATTTGATATTGATGAATTTGGTTTAATAAAAATTACTGGCTCTGAAGGCGTTTCATTATTTAGTTCTTTTATGTGTTCAACATAATTTCTTCCAATGCACACTACTTTTGTTGGTTTAACCTCAGTTTCATTTAACTTCACATACTTCATTAACTGGCCTCATGCTCGGTGCTGGATTAAAAATTGGTATACCCCATAATAAGCGGCTTAAAATTGTTGGCTAAAATGTTGAAAGGAGTGAAAAAGCCAACTGTTTTTTGTCCTTGTTGATTTTCTTGTTAGGCATTACTTGCTACAAACTCTTGAGCGCTAAAGTTACTTTTAAAAGTAAATGCGTATGGTGTATCACCATTATTTCTAAGGAAGTCTAACTTTTCAATCGCTTCCTCGACTGTTGGAACATGATCTTTTGGCACCCACCACAAGACATAACTGTCATCAGGGATGTTATGGAACCATTCTTTTTTACGGCGAAGAAAGTCACGGTGATGAGTTCTAAACATAAAGTTTTTCAGTGCTTCAATAGAGTCCCAAACTGACATATTTACGATTATATCGGGATCTGAGAAAGCTGTAATATTGGTTGCGTCTCCACTTTCATCTTGAAGTCGCCAGATAAAACCATCACTTAATTCTGCCAGATTATTAACTGGTTCCAAGTTATCTACGAATTCTTTAATTTCAGGAGACTCTAAAGAGTATTTAGCTTTAGCAATATTTAATTGTGCAAGATGCATATGGATCCTCCGTGATGCCTAACGCCGCGTTAAGCGGACTAAAATCGTGGGTTATAATGTGTAGCAAAGCGAAACGTAACCCACTGTTTTAGTTCCGTTTAAACGCCTTGTGTACGCCCAGCATGGGCATGAACTAATGAGGTGAAAGTCCTCTGTAGGAAGGTCACCGTTCAATAACATGCTGTTATTAAACGTTAA
>NZ_JAKILT010000015.1 GCF_023283535.1 Shewanella sairae
ATAGTTATAATGGCGGCTTGACCCCAAATGAATCTGAACGAAGATTTTGGAATACGTACAAGTCCGTGTCCAGTTTTACTTGACCACTACAAGGTGCTTTTCCAAGGCTTCAAAATTTGCCCGCAATTTTGGTAATGTTGTTTCACTCACTTCCGCGGTTAACTCTGTTAGCTTTTTTGCACCAAACTTACGACCGTAAAACCTTGCCTCAAGTTTGGCAACAAGATCATCAGACAACATATAAAATCGACGGGTTTCAGTAAGAATTTCTGTCGGTGTTTCGAGGGTGTTTCTAGAATAACGCATGTTGTCCCAAACAAAGGTCGAGATCGTCGGGTGAACATTTTTCAAATCATAAGCACTTACCGTGCTGTTTGAAACCAGCTCAGCGTATGCATTTATCGTTTCAACGTTATCTTTTACTTCGTCATAAAGTGCATGGCGCAAGTAGTAGTTATTCTGCTTATTGTTCAGGTCATCAAACTTAATCGCCTGGCTCAAACCCTCTTGAGCAGCCAAGTAAACCCCGGCTACCGTAGCCACTATCATAAAGATCTGGCTGACCCAAAAACTGGTTTTAACTAACTCTTGATTATCTAACTTCGGAAAGCGTTTCACCGGCTCAGTTGTCGGTGGCGTCTTGGGGGTGACTTCCATATCTTGCTGTGCTCCTTGTCTGCTATACACCAGCAAACAGATAAACAAAGTACCTGAGTATCTTTGCTCCTATATCTGATCACTTATATCTGTATAGCGAATTAAAAAAGAGGCAGTTTACAGCGATGGGGAAAGAGTTTCCACAATGTTATAAAAGTTAAATAAATGAATTAGGCATCGTTATATCATCAATAACCAATGGTTTGTGACCAATGCGAATGTAATCATGGGACTAAATCATAGTGTCAGCGACTAAGTCATAGCGTCATCATGTTGGCCAAATAACACTATCGCGCTTTGTCCAACCAATGCATTAACCAGCAGACGCCCTTGTTCACCGAGTTCAGCTAATGCTTTCTCACCTGCTAAAGTAATCGCTCGATAACGACTGATGTTGACCTGTTTTGAGCCACAAATTGAAAAGTACAATTGAATGATGGCTCTGAAATAAGGCAAGTCTAACGAACTTTTCCAAGAGCGCTGCAAAGACTGGATACAGGAAAAATCTAAACGTTCGATAAACAGTTCAGCAATGCGGTTGTCTAGCTGTTTCAAAAAATCAACTTTACGAGGGAAGTGATGGCTTATGCCTGTGCGGCTGATACCAGTAGCGTCAGCTAAGGTCGAATAGGACATCGCATCATAGCCGATATCCAGGATCTGCTTCATCGCTTCATCAAGGATTTGCTGCACCGTCTTCTCGGTTTGAATTTTAGAACGTTTTGCCATAATACAATTTCACTGCAACCAACATAAAATGACTGTAGCAAAACTACTTTATCAATGCCTAAATCAATGCATTCTATTCAGCTTTCGTTCAGAAAATCTTCCACTATCCACTATCCACTATCCACTATCAAAGTAACTGTAACAGTCAAAGTCGTTACAAGTTAAATGGCATCACTATAGAGCTAATAATTTAACTGACTATCAGTAGCCATCTGCTGGCTTGTCAGCCAACGCTGCGCTTCAGCAGCGCCCATAATATGCTCCAGTGTCGGCTTTAAATATTGCCCCAACTTAGGTTTGCGCCAATACATATAGCCGGGCAGAGGCTGCACAGTTCCTGCACCAAAAGTGCGCTGCATTAAGCTAGAAAACTCATTTAAACTGTCGTTATCATGCAGCACTAGGGAGGCGGAAAAGTCCTGCCAAAAATCATTAAAACTACTAAATTGTTGTAGCTCAGCTGCCGTATAGCGTTCTAGCATTTGTGCCAATACAGGCACCGACCAATGCGACATAAATTCGCTGTCAGCCATCACCGCTAAGTTACGTCTATGGTATTGCTGCCAGGCCAAGGCTAGGCTATTGGTTTCATGAGCAATGCGCCAAACCAAATACACATCTGCCATCCATTCATGTTGGTACGGGCTAGTCAGCCGTTTATTTTGTTTAGCCAACGCCTCTACTGCAAACAAGTGCCCAAGCTCATGCCAATAAGTCACTTGCGCTTGCTGATTGAGGATTAAAGAGAAATGACCCACGCCCCAGTTAATGGTTTGTCGCGCTGGCAGATTAACAAAGTCAGTGATCACTAACCCTGCAATATTGACATCTTTGAGTGGCAGCACCATAGCGCCACGTTGACCTAATAAAGACTTAAAGCGATGGGGGGAACGAGGTAGCTGTGCACGCGCAAGACTTGGAAGCTGAATAAGACAAGCGTCAAGCTCGCTAAGCTCACAGACAAGCGCCTTTTTAGGACCGATATCGGCCCAGAAAAAACCCGTTGCTGTAGCTACAGCAGCGCTGCTAATCGCCACAATATTGGCAATAGCTGAAACCGCAGTAACAGCAAACGAGTTTATCACTGATGACTAATCGCTATTGGTTAGCCATGATGTTTTGAATAATCGCCGTGGTTGAAATGCCATCTTCAAAGCACAAGACTTTAACCTGACCACCCGCTGCAATCACCTCTTCACCGCCGGCAATATCTTCCACTTTGTAATCGCCGCCTTTTACCAATAAGTCTGGTAACAAGCGCCCGATAATACGCTGTGGTGTATCTTCGCTAAATGGTACCACCCAATCCACAGAAGCAAGTGCTGCCAGTACCGTCATACGACGATCTTCAGAGTTGACTGGGCGACCTTCGCCTTTTAGGCGTTTTACCGAGGCATCTGTATTTACCGCTACTATTAAGCGATCACCCAAGGCGCGCGCTTGCTGTAAATAACTCACATGCCCTGCATGCAAGATATCAAAACAGCCGTTAGTCATCACCACACGTTCGCCGCGCAGTTTGGCTTGTTCTAGTGCATAAGCAAGTTGATCTTCAGTAACTGCGCCAAAACCTGACTCACCATGGTTAAGCGATAACGCTTCAATCAATTCAAGACGCGTAACTGTTGAAGTACCAAGTTTGCCCACCACAATACCCGCAGCCGTATTAGCAATCGCACAAGCTTGCGCTAAATCGCTACCTGCCGCGATGGCGGTTGCTAACGCTGAAATCACCGTATCACCGGCACCAGTGACGTCATACACTTCACGGGCTACGGTTGGAATATGTAACTCTGGTTGGTCACGGGTAATTAAGGTCATGCCTTTTTCTGAGCGCGTCACCAACATAGCTTTGAAATCATAGGCTTCAAGCAGACCTTGGGCTTTAGCCACTAAGTCGGCTTCCGATTCAACCTTACCGACAACCACTTCAAATTCGCTCATATTTGGCGTTAATAAGTATGCGCCGCGGTATTTTGAAAAGTCGCTGCCTTTAGGATCGACCAGCACCTTCACGCCTTTAGCGTTAGCAGCTTCAATAAAGCCTTGCGGTGAGATAAGCGCGCCTTTGGCGTAATCAGACAATACTGCCACATCGACATTATCCAACTCAGGCAATGTCTTAACTAGCAGCTCATCACTTTCTGCTTGGCTGTAGCTTTCTTCAAAATCCAGTCTCAGTAACTGCTGATTGCGCGACATCACTCTAAGCTTAGTGATGGTTGGTTTACCTGCCACTTTATGCCAGTTAGGCTCAACCCCAAGGGTTTGCACTCCTAACGTTAACGCGTCAGCGGTTTCGTCTGTGCCCACAATGCCAGCAAGACTCGCCGCACCACCCAAGGTCGCAATATTAATTGCCACGTTGGCAGCGCCACCGGGTCTATCTTCCAATTGCTCAACTTTAACAACTGGAACAGGCGCTTCAGGAGAGATCCGCGCAGTAGGACCCGCCCAGTAGCGATCTAACATCACGTCACCTACAACGAGAACCTTGGCTTTTTCAAATGCTGGCAGAGAAATCTTCATAACGTCTTATCTTTCACAAAATTTAATAGTGATTGTACCTAATTTTAATCGAATTTGAGTTAGAATAATGAGTAATTTTTCAATGGATTCGAGAATTACGTGGTAGAAAAAGCTCAATTTTCATCTCACCTATATCACCCCAAGTACTGGCTCCTCTGGTTAGGTGTCGGCTTTATGCGGCTCACTCAGCTCCTGCCGCTGCGCGTGCAAATGAAAATGGGCACTGCTCTCGGGCGCTTGGGAATGAAGTTAATAGGCAGTCGAGCCAAAACCGCTAGACGTAATTTAGAGCTGTGTTTCCCCGATATGCCCAACAGCGAAGTGGAGCAGCTACTTAAACGAAACTTTGAAGAAACCGGTAAAGCCATCTTCGATACCGCCAACGCCTGGTGGTGGTCAGATGAAAAAATCCAGCAGCACATGACCATTAAAGGTCAAGAGCATGTTCAGCAAACGTTAGACGATGGCCAAGGTGTGATTCTGTTTGCGGTACATTGCCTGCCCCTTGAGATGGGCGCGCGCATTTTTGGTCAGTTTCAACCCGGAGTCGGTGTTTACCGCCCCCACAACAACCCCTTAATGGAATACCTACAGGTTAAAGGACGCCTACGTTCAAACAAGGCCTTAGTCCCCAAACGCGACCTACGCCAAATGGTTCGCAGCCTGCGTGCCCCCAATGTTATCTGGTACACCGCGGACCAAGATTTTGGTCGCTCAAGCGCGATTTTCATTCCGTTCTTTAATGTCCCCGATGCCGCCACTATTACCGGTGCAACGACTCTTGCCAAACTAGGCAAAGCCAAAGTGTTACCTTTCTTTGTTGAGCGTAATAGTGATGACACCGGCTACAATATTGAAATTCAACCAGCGCTAGATAACTTCCCCGGTGAAAACGAGGTTGAAGATGCTAAGCGCGGTAATAAGATCATCGAAGAGATTATTAGCCGCAATAAGTCACAGTATATGTGGTTGCACAGGCGCTTTAAAACCCGCCCTAATAAAAGCGATGTTTCGTTGTATAAGTAGGTTTAGGTTAATCCATGCTGCTTGGCTTTAGAAAAGAAAAGAAGCCCCTCACTTACTTTTGAACAGAAATTCATTGGCGGAAAGGGGCTAGAAAAAGGGAACTAGAGTGATGAGTATGTTCAGATGTCACTGCTTCAGTGGGACGCTATAAAGCCGTCCTTGGCCGCTCTGCGGTTTCATCCCTGAAACCGAAGCCCACAGCCGCAGCGACATCTGATTATTCAGCTCATGAGTTAATTAGCTAAACAACAAACTTATTTTTCGACAGAAACACGTTCGAGTATCAGGTCTATCGCGAGTGACTTAGATAAGACAAAGTATCTCAATTTATCTAATTCGCTCCGCCCCCTTTATCCGACCCTTTATCTCGCGGCCTATCGGCCTATCAATATTTGTTATGTGAATTATTTCTCCGTAATTTCCTTTAATTTATCTCGTTGTTCGTCGGTTAATCGCTCGTTTATTGATGGCTGGTTCATATCAACATACCAATTTAATACTGGCTCAGGATCTCTCAAGACAGGAGCTGTCATAGCGCCTTTTAGCCAAGGCCACATCGAATTAGCTTTAGCTAACTCAGGGCTATTAACAGTGTTAGCATCATGAAAATAACAAACTATCGTCTCAGCCACTCTCAATACTTTGAATATACTGGGTTTGAAATATTCATAATAAAAGCTAGTGCTTTCTATAGATTTTTGATGGATTATTTTATTTCTGAAGTCTTCCAATAATAAAAAGTGTCCCCAAAAGTCTTGCTTGCTCGCCTTATCACTGTTGTATATTTGTGGCAACACTAGATCAAGCTTATCTTTTAAACTAAGCCAACGCTCTAAGGCTTCCCTATCAAATTGTTCTTTAATACCTTTGTTATTTTTTTCAGTAGCATAGATATAGCCATCGGGAACACTAATATTTGCAAACGCTTCTAATGCTGTATAAGCGAAAACAATTGATGTCTGAATTTTTTCAATATAGTTAGACACCAAAAAGCAGTTATTCCAAAGTTCAGTTAGCTTAAATTTACCTTCCGAGCCATCTTGTTTAAGTAAAGTTTGATGATAGAGCTTCTCTGCGTCTTCAAGTGCACTACGACTAGTTGATAACAACAAAGCAATGTTATTCGGAACGAAATAACTCAAGCTTTTATTTTTAGTAAGCTTTACGCTATCAGCGTGCTGAAAGGCATAATTCATTTGATGCTCAGGATGATCTTCACTATTAAGCAATACAGGCTTCATCGCTCGATTATCTTTATAATCGTAATCATCAGCACTCCCTACTACGACCATAGTTTTATGAGACTTTTGGCTCTGCTTTGTTTTCCGTTTTGTCATGATATGCCTCATATTCTATAAATTCACAGAGTGCCGCATTAAGTGGATTAAAACTGTGGGTTGCAATGCGTAGCAAATCAAATTGTAACCCATAAAGGGGGCGGAGCGAATTAGCGACAGATACGGATAGTGAACTAGCCTTATAGCCATTACTCCGAATCATCAGGGTTATGTTTAGCTAACCTAGTGCAGATACGGCTGAAGCCGTCGAAAACAAGGTGAGAGATAACGAAGTTATCAAGCTATCGAACGAGAGGCATGGATGCCGAACTGGCGTTTAAATAGGGATGTTGTTTGTTTTCGTTGAGCCTACACGGATGTACTAGCGGCGAGCTTCAGCAGTGTCTGCACATACGCCCGCTGCAGGCGATTGATAGCCATGAAGCTACAAGTTAATACACTCTACTTGGTAACACCAATCACAAAAAATGTAATAAGCCTTCATTCCAAGGCTAGTTCCTCCCCCGCTGCAGGCGATTGATAGCAACGAAACTACTAGGCTCAGCTCGTGTTAGTGATACAATCTTCGCATTAAAATTATCGAGAAACGCTATGCATATCCATCATGTTAACGGCATCGACTGGCTGGTGATTACAGCTTTTGAAGAATTGAAAACGATGTTTATCGAGGATGCAGGTGCGATCCCCTCCTGCTTCTCTAGCACTAGTGAATTGAGCCTGATTGCTCAAGCCAAACGTACTTATGGATATTTGCCTGCACTCGACGGCGTCATCACAGATACTGGCGTTTATCAAAGTCAGAATAACGAAGAAGACTTGTACCCACAGCTTGCCTGTGTAGTTGAAGGGCGTGGTCGGGTATTTATCTATCACGGCGGCTTTGTAGCGTTTGTGGATGACGAGCAAACCTTTATTACCCAAATGGGCTGAAAATTATTACAACCTGAATAATAAAACTTAGTCTAACGCGACACAGCCTGGTGCCATTTAGAATGGAATACGCTAACTTTACCTGATATAAATTAAGCTATTGCTGAAGAGATTAATCGGCTGTTTAAACAGGGTTAAAAGGAATTAATGCGTTCAATAGTTAGCAAGATTACCACCTTTCCTCTTAATATCGGCACTGCGGTATGTAAAGTGCTGGCAATATTTAGCACTTTGTCTGCGCTCACTTTTCCAGTCAGCGCCCAAGACAGACTAGCCCCGCAAAGCTGCGACCTCGACGCCCTTGCCCAGCCGCTCTATGATGCGGAGCAGCAAATTCAATATCGTCAACTCGATAACGGCCTGCAAGTACGCACTTTAGCGCTTGAAAACACCCAAGCGGTATCTATCGCGAGTCAGTTTGATGTGGGCTCTCGCAATGAAATAAAGGGCCAAACCGGTTACGCGCACCTGTTCGAGCACATGCTGTTTAAAGGCAGTAAACATGCACCGGGCGACAGTTACACCCAAACCATGAGCGCTTTTAGCGGCCAGTTTAATGCCAGCACCTTTTTTGATTTCACTAACTATTATTTGACCATCCCCTCACAAGCACTCGAACTGAGCCTGTGGCTTGAAGCCGATCGCTTTCGTTACCCAATGCTTAACCAAACCACGGTGGCTAACCAACAAGGTGCGGTGCTCGAAGAGATGGCCACCAGCATAGATAACCAACCTTATGTGCGTAAAGCGATGGCGTTTTTATTAGCTCAGGTTGAGGGTACGCCCTATGGTCATGCGGTAATTGGTAGCGTTGCAGATGTCAAAGCCGCCACGCCTGAGAGTTTAACCGCCTTTCATCAACGCTATTATCGGCCCGATGCTATGCAGTTAAGTTTAGTTGGCGACATTCCACAGCAAACCCATACCTGGATTGATAAGCAGTTTGGCGACTGGCAAGTACCAGAATTTGAGCAGCCTAAGCTGAGCGATCTCGTTGTTGAGGCAAAACCGGTACACGGTGAAATTGTTGATGAACGCGGCCCCTGGCCTGCGGTATTGCTCGCTTGGCACACGGCTGGCACAGGTTCTGCCGATGCCGCAGCCCTAACCTTGCTCGAAGCTTATCTATTTCAAAATAAAAGCAGCTTACTCAAGGCAACCAGCCTTAACGATCCTGATCAACTGCTCAGTTACTCCATTCCACTGACGATGACTCACCATGGCGTCACCAATTTACTGCTCGTGCCTCGGGCGCGTACGTCACTTGATACCCTAACTAAAAACGCCGAGTCCTTAGTGGCTCAAGTCGGTAATAATCAAATCACCGAGCAGCAGCTTTGCCAACTTAAACAAATATGGCTAAACCAAGCCTTAGCACGATTAGACTCGCCCTCTTTGCTATCGAGATACCTGTCTGCCGGCCAGCCCCGCGATAAGATGCAGCCATTGACAGGCCCTTGGCAGCGGATTAATGCGGTAACAGCTGCTGATTTACAGCGAATAAGCCAACAATATTTTGTTGGTAAAACCGTGCGCCTCGATCTACTGCCACCTTGGTATATTCGCGCCACTAAATCAATTTTAGAAGTCTTGCCTAAGGGCATAACCGATAGCCTTGAAGAGAGCGTAATGTAATGCCTCAATTGAATAAATCATTGATAAAACCACTTATCAAACTGAGCTTTAACATCGCAATCGCGAGCCTATTATTGAGCGCTATTGGCTGTCAGCAAACTCATATCGAATTTACTGACTTAACAGAACCTAGCCTGCCGGCCTTCGATCAACTACAAGGTGCACCGACGCTAGCGCCTTTAGTCATAACCCCTACTAATGCGCTGCTCAGCAAAAGCTTAAACTCGGAGCTAACCCTTTATCAACTGCACAATACCCTGTCCGGTCTTAACCATCTTTCGTTAGTCGCCTACAGCACTGCACCAATGACTAATCTAGATGTCATAGTGCAAGCGTTTACCGAAAAAAAGCATTGGCTAGCCCAGCAGTCATCTCTTGCCTGCACAGAGAGTCTGCGCATTCGAGCCAGCATGCACAGCCTTACCATTAGCATAGATTGCCCTAGCTCCGCAGCGCAGGCCAGTGAACTGCTGATGCAATTTTGGCAAGCAGATAGCTTTGATCAAATCGATATAGCCAATGTGCGCCGCCAACTCAAGCTCGCTAAACATATCAACACTTACAGCGGCGCTGAAATTGATCATGTGTGGGCAGAAAAAATCTTAGGTGAACAGCATATTTATAATCAAGCGCTGAATAATAGCGAGCTTGCCGATGAATTAAATTTGTCCAAACTTAATCAGATTAGAGATCGTATTTTTGCCCAGTCAAAATGGGCAATATTAACTAATGCTCAACTCGGTCAAGACCCACAATTTATCGCTACCGTGACACAGCAATTTGAATCATTAGCTTTTAACTCACAGACCACAACATTGCGTCTTGATAGCAAGCCTGCAAAAACCCAAACCACGCCCCTCAGCAATAGTAATAAAACCCTGTTTATCATCGATGCCCCCGGCAGCGTAAAAACTCAAGTACGTATAGGTTATCCGTTAGATTCAGCAGACCAAGATGGCAACAGCATTCAAAATTGTCAGTTGTTAGCCAGCTGGCTGGGACGCAGTTTTTCTGGACGCTTATATTATGACTTACGCGAAGTACGCGGCTTAACCTATGGTATTTACGGTCGCTGTTTTGATAACCCTTTATCTCGCACACTTAAATTTTATGGCAGCACTAAACTGGAACATACAGGCGCATTTATTCATGGTGTTCTCGACCATTTAACCTTAGCCACAGAGTCACAAGCATCACTAAACGAGATCAATGCGCTGCAAACCTATCTCACTAGCCAAGAAATGCTACGCCAAGCAAATTATCGCGCCATTGAAGCCGACACCATTAAGCAGTTAGTCCGCGGTATACCACTGGCGCAAAAGCAGGCAGAACATATACGCCTAAACCAGTTAACAGCGTCACAATTACAGCAAATAGCCCACTCTGTATTTAGCAAGACGCCTTATATCGTTATCCGTGGCGATAGAGACAAAATCGAAGCCGATCTAAGGCAGAAACTGCCTGATTGGGAGCTTATCGAGGCGCAAGCCAATTAATCAGGTTATTGGTGTTATTTTGCACAAATAAACGCGTTTTTTGTTAGCAAGCACTCACCCTAAAAAATAAATTCAAAAAAGATTTCAGTTTCTGCACGCTAAGGTCGCTCTAGCTTGCAAAATTGGGTTTATTTTAAAGGAACGGTAATGCATTCTAGCATGACGAAATTCGCCATTGATGATGGCTCGACCAACGTAAAAATCAGCTGGATTGAAAACGGCTTAGTGCGCAGTGTCACTTCACCCAACTCTTTCCGTAAAGACTGGAAAAGCGCCGCTTTATTAAATGACCGCAAAGTATTTAACTACCAAATTGCATCGACTAAATACACTTACGATGCCACCTCAGATAAAGCACTTTCGACCACCCATGTTGCTTTCCAGTATGACGATCTGAACCTACTTTCAGTGCACCACGCGCTGCTGCAAACTGGTGTACAACCAGGCCCGGTAAGTATTTTGGTTACACTGCCAATTACTGAATACTACCGAGCTGACGACTGCCAGAAAAACGAAGAAAACATCGCTCGTAAAAAAGCCAACTTAATGCGTGAAATCAGCCTTAATAAAGGTGAGCTATTTACTATCGTTGATGTAGAAGTGCTACCAGAAAGCCTTCCAGCAGTGCTGACCACCTTGATGGATTCAGGCGTTAACGAATTCACTAAGTCTCTAGTTATCGACTGCGGTGGTACCACCCTAGATATGGGCGTGATTGTTGGTGAGTTTGACGATGTATCGGCCGTTTATGGCAACGCTGAGATTGGCGTCTCTATGGTGACGAATGCTGCAAGAAAGGCATTATCTGCAGCAGACAGCGACGCTAGCTATTTAGTGGCTAACGAGCTGATTAAACGCCGCAATAACCGCGAGTTCGTTGAGGAAGTGATTAACGATATTAGCAAGGTCGATTGGGTGCTTGAGCGCATTGAAAACAAGATCACAGAACTTGGCGCGGCCGTCGCATACGAAGCAAAAACCTTTATGCGCAACCCAAACCGTATCTATTTAGTCGGTGGTGGTGCCATGCTGATTGAAAGTGCAATTCGCGATGCTTACCCATCATTAGGCGACAAAATCGTCATGATTAAAGAGCCTCAAGAAGCCCTATCGCGTGAGATTTGTTGCTACCACGCTGCCGATACACAAGCCGAAGCGGTTTAAAGGACAATTATGCGCATTCGATTCAATGTGGGCTTAGAGCCTGAGTTCTATGACTCCCACAGCTACGCCATTAAGTGCCTCAGACTTTGGCAGCAAGAGGAAAAAGCGCGCAATGATGAGTCTGAAGTTGTGCTGCAGCGCCGCATTCAGTTTCATAGAGACTTATACTTGTCTGGATTGTTTCTGCATGAGTTAGCCCCTCAGCTGCCCGCTATGCTTACGCAAACCTTGCTGCAAGATAGGGTTAATTGCCAAACATTGGCAAGCCAACTTAGTTCAGCTGGCTTGTCTTTACAGCCAGCTAGCGAAAACGGCCTATCAGATAACCAATGGCAAAAGCTAACCGCTATGCTTGAAGATGCAAGCTTGCCGGCTAAGCAAACAACGGCGGTTGATTTAACCGAGGTTGAGCAGCAAATTACGCAGTTACAACAGCGAATGCTTGAGGGGCAAGAGCAACTAAGCAGCGCGCTCGCTAATGCTACTGAAAATCTTGCTACACAAGCTCAAGCAGCAAGCGCTACGCCAGTCCAAGCAAGTCAGCAAGCAGACTTTAGCGCCCAACTTGAGCAATTAAAGCAGGGCCAAGATAAGCTTATGGCACAGATGAAAAGCTTATCTAGCCAGCTAGCTCAAGTCTCTATTAGCGCTACAGCGAATAACTCTACCAATGACGCTAGCGCTGATACACCTAGTTTAGAAACGCAACTTGAACGTGCCAGACGGGTGAAGTCTAAAGGACTGTGGTAGCCATTTATTGGCTGACTTTTGCTAAGTGAATAAAGCGTTAGCAATAAAAAATCCACCGCATTAGGGTGGATTTTTTGTTTACGCACTGCGCTTGAGCAAACTGTAAAGCTAGTAAAAACAACGCAATTAAAACACTGCAATTACAAAGAGCTGGGACCGAAACTGTATCGGCCTAGCAAGCTCTGCTGTTGTGTCTTGAACGAGTGAGCCCAATTAGCTCGCCGATTGCGCTAAGTATTTAGCCATCTCTGTAGCTGGCACCATGCCGCCACCGGTCGCCCACACCACGTGTGTTGCATTGCTCATCATCTCAGGTGTTAGCCCCATACGTGACTGATATTGTAGATCTGCGCTGACGCGAAGTGCGCCCGGCATACCCGCTAGTGCTGATGGCTCAAGCTCGATGGCTTCACTCTTAGCTAATAAACCAAGTAAGTCATACATATGCTGATCGCTTAGCGTGTAGTAACCATCAAGCATGCGTTCCATGGCGCGGCCGACAAAACCTGAAGCGCGGCCTACCGCTAAACCATCAGCAGCAGTGATGTTATCAATGCCTAAGTCTTGTACCGCAATTTCGTCATGCAGACCTGTGTGCACGCCCAGTAACATACAAGGAGAATGCGTTGGCTCAGCAAAGAAGCAATGCACGTTATCACCAAAAGCGAGTTTTAGACCGAACGCCACACCACCTGGGCCACCGCCCACACCACAAGGTAGATACACAAACAGCGGATGCTCGTTATCGACCTTAATCTCTGCCGCGTCAAACTGCGCTTTTAAGCGCTCGCCTGCCACCGAGTAACCTAAAAATAGCGTGTGCGAGTTTTCATCATCAATAAAGAAACAGTTAGCATCAGATTCTGCCGCCTTACGGCCTTGCTCAACCGCGACACCATAATCTTGCTCATATTCATGTACCGACACGCCATGGCTACGCAGCTTATCTTTCTTCCACTGACGCGCATCAGCCGACATATGCACACTCACTTTAAAGCCAAGTTTAGCGCTCATAATACCGATAGACATGCCTAAGTTACCGGTTGAACCTACCGCGATACTGTAACCACTAAAGAAGTTACGCATCTCATCGGTAAACAGCATTTGATAGTCGTCAGACTCTTTCAATTTACCCGCAGCAATCGCCAGCTTCTCAGCATGAGTAAGTACTTCATAAATACCACCGCGCGCCTTGATAGAACCTGAGATTGGTAGATGGCTGTCTTTTTTCAGCATCAACTTACCAGCAATCGCTTGGCCGTACTTGGCTTCTAGCGCTTGCTGCATTTGCGGAATGGCAACCACTTCAGACTCGATAATGCCGTTAAAGGCTGCAGTCTCAGGGAAGGCTAGTGCCAAATAAGGTGCAAAACGCTGCAAGCGTGCGCTGGCATCGGCCACATCTGTGCTATCTAAACCCACATAAGGTAATGCTTCGGCTAAGTGAGTCGCCTTGGTTTCAAACCAGCTCACTTCTTCAAGCTTGATAAGCTGAGCCAGTAAAGGGAAGTCGTTTAGCAGTTGTTCAGTGTTCATCATTTCAGTTCCCCTTTTAGGATTAAATAACATATGAAAGGGCGAAAGTCGCCGCCAGAGCCACCAGCGAGGCAATAAAGGTTGCTGTGGTGTAATACATAAATGTTTGTTTCATGGTGGCGCCGGTGTATTGCTTAACCAGCCAGAACAAGGAGTCGGTTACGATAGTGCAGCCGATAGCGCCAGAGCCGATTGCCAAAGTCACGATCACTGGATTCAAGTCTGGATACAGTACCAACAGCGGCGACACAATTGCAGTTGCGCCCATCATAGCCACCGTTGCCGAGCCCACTGCGGCGTGCAGGATAATCGCTACTAACCATGCCAGCAGCACTGGGTGCATATCAAGATTTGCCAAAATTTGCGCTAGGCTGTCGCCCATGCCGCTGCCACTTAATACACCGTTAAACGCGCCGCCAGCACCAATAATCAGCAAGATATTGGCGATAGAGGCAAAACAGTCTTCGGTTTTAGTCAGCAAGGTACCCATGGTCATCTTATTGCGCAAACCTAGCAGGTAGTACGCCACAAAGGCTGCGATAAACATCGCGGTGATTGGGTTACCAATAAATTCAAGGGTGGTGTAAAGCGCACCGCCCGGCTCCATGTACAGTTCCGCCACGGTTTTCACCAACATCAAAATGATTGGCAAAAGAATGGTAAACAAGGTGGTGGCAAGTGATGGTAGTTCGCTCTCTTGGCGAGTCGACACTTCGCTAAATTCAGCAGGTACGCTTAAATGTGGCAGCTTGTCGCCAAACAGCTTAAGGAACAGCGGACCACCAATGAGTGAGGCCACTAGACCGATGAGCAGACCCCAAATAATTACCGAGCCAACATCAGCGCCTAGCGCGTTAGTCACAAACAATGCAGCAGGGTGCGGCGGCACGATACAGTGCACGGCCATCAATGCGGTACATAACGGAATGGCAAGTTTTAGCAAGGATGTATTGGTTTTACGGGCAATCGAAAAGGCCAGTGGAATAAGCAGTACCACGCCCACTTCCACAAACAAGGTGATACCGCAAATAAGGCCGACTAACACCATGATGACGTCAGGGCTTAAATAGCGCGATTTGAGCAAGGTGATACCAATGCGCTCAGCTGCGCCTGAGATCTCCATCATCTTTCCTAAGATGGTGCCTAAACCAATAACAATCGCCAAGAAGCCTAGCGTACCGCCAATGCCCGACTCCATCGCCTTAATCATTTCAAGTGGCGCCATGCCCATCATGCCGCCCACAAAGAAGCTGGCTAACAACAGGGCAAGGAAAGGATGCAACTTGAACTTAACGATGCTGATAACGATCAACAAGATACTGCTAAGCAGTGTACCGATAATCCACAGTTGTGATTCCATTGTATTTCTCTATTAGTTGAAAAATTGAAACAAGTCGAAAAGTGGCGCTATTAAAACCAAAGGGAGAAACGCTGACAAAAGATATAAATTGCTGTTCGCTTGAGCCAGATTGTGGCAACTCAGGTTCAAGCGTCACAAAAGCAGGCTTTACATGACCTAAGCTTCAACTGCGTTGATGTAATCGGCACTCAACAGCACCTTGAGGTAAAATGCTCGCATCAAAATTTGAGAAGTTAGTCATGTACTCCCAACAAGATGTGTTCAGCAGAAACCGTTTACTCAGTAGTTATCAGCTAGCAAAACTGCATACTTTTGAAGTGGTGGCTCGCCATCAATCCTTCTCACTCGCCGCCGAAGAACTATGTGTTAGCCCCTCGGCCGTGAGCCATAGAATTACCGCGCTAGAAAATGAGTTAGGCTTTAAGCTGTTTGCTCGTTTTCATCGCAGAATTGAGCTAACAGAAGACGGCAGGCGTCTATTTGCAAAATTGCAAGACAGCTTAAAAAGCTTGAATCAGGAAGTGCTTGAGATAAAAAACCAAGAGGTATCGGGTAAGCTGACTGTCTACTCTCGCCCCTCTATCGCCCAGTGCTGGCTGGTGCCTAAAATTGCCGATTTCAGCCGCCAGTATCCGGCGATTTCAATCAATATTTTAACCGGTAATGAAAACGTTAACTTCAACAGCTTTCATATCGACTTAGCGATTTACTACGACAATCATCCGCGCAGCAAACTGTTTTGCCAGCACTTAATGGATGAAACCATCATGCCGGTATGCAGCCCTGAGTATGCCGCCGAGCACGATCTTATCGGCAAGCCTGAGCACCTGAGTCACTGCACCTTGTTGCACGACAATCAAGCTTGGGAATACGATTCAGACTGTGATGAATGGAAGTATTGGGCCGATAAGCACAACCTCAGTATTGATGACTGTCGCTCTATTGGTTTTGACCGTTCAGACTTAGCTGTTATCGCCGCCATGAACCATGCCGGCATCGCCATGGGACGAGGCCAACTGGTTAGTAAACGCATCAAGCGTGGTGAACTGATTGCGCCTTTTGCCGGTCAGCAGGTTGCCTGTGAGCAAACCTATTACGTGGCTTCACACGATAAAGAGCTCAACCCTAAAGCTAAGCTGTTTGTTGATTGGTTAAAGCACCAAGCAAAAACAGCAAAGTGATAAACAATTTTGAGTTTTAAGCCCTGAAGCGTGATTAATTCAACAACAAATCTATTGCTTGCAATAAGCATGCGGCATAATAGCGGCAATTACATTACAGAGTCGTAAAAATGGATAACCAGCAAGACAGCTACATGACTGAAGAAACCCTGATTGAAACAGTCGAAAACCAAATCGCCGATGGTGAGCCGAAAAAAGTCAAAGAAACCTTAATGCGCCTAGTGATGACAGGTACACCGCGCGAAGAAGCGATTCAATGGATGGCGTGTGCCTTAGCTATTGAAGTCAGCGATGTAATGCTCAATGGCGCGTCATTTAACGAAAAACGCTACAACCAGCATTTAGATGCCATGCCAAATCTAGATTGGATGGAAGACTAATATAAGCTGCTTAATATCAGCATTATTAATCGCTTTAGCACCAACTTATCTCGCATGTTAACTGGTGCTATCCTTGCCACGCTGTTTGGGCTTGCTATAACAGAAAGCTCAGCGCATCAAGCCGAGTTCCTCCCAAGCCTTGCACTTAAAGCTGCAACTAATGCAACAGCTAATACAACGACAACAAAAAGAGAATTAGCCATGAGCCAGCCACATACCCTGACATTAGATGACGTCTCATTTGATAAAAAACAAGGCAGGATTGATGTTTACAAGGGCAAGTATAAACATATCATCATCCCTGATAATTTTGACGGCGTAGCTGTCACCAAGATCTGGGATTATGCGTTTTCAGAGGTTGAGGATTTAAGCGAAGAATTCGAAGAGGTTCCACAGGCCCCAATCGCCAGCGTGGTTATCCCTAATACAGTCACCGACATTGGCGATAGTGCATTTCAGCGTAACGCCCTTACCGAGGTAGTAATTCCCAGATCTGTGACTCGTATTGGTTACAAAGCCTTTGCTGAAAACGCACTTACCAGCGTTGATATCCCTGATTCAGTGACTGAAATTGCAGAAAGAGCATTTGCCAACAATGCATTAACTCACCTGTTCCTGCCAAACTCATTGACTAAAATTAATGAGCGAGTGTTTCAATTTAATGCGTTAACCAGCATCACTATTGCTGATTCCGTGACTGAAATCGGTTTAGGCGCATTTAGGGGAAATAAACTTCAAAGCATCACCATTCCTGACTCTGTAACTGACATAGGTTCAGAAGCGTTTGCAGATAATGCCATAACCAATGTATTCATTCCGACTTCGGTCACTTACATGGGTAATGACGCTTTTACTGGTAACCCATTAAGGGGCAGGATTATCAAAGGCTTTGGCAACAAAAAGTCGCCCAGAGAACTCTCTGACGAAGAGTGGCTCGAAGCCTATGGTGACTTATAAGCTAAAGCATTGCTGCGCGCACATCTAACATCTGATAGCGCGTAACCTTGTGAGCTTACTGCTCACAAGGTTTACAGCAGAGAAGTAACTGCACTCCCCTTTTATATAGCCTAAATAGCCTCGAGTTAATCGTACTCAGCAACTAGCATGACTTTCTTTAATTCTGGCTGGTAAAACACCATAAACTTACCGGCAAAACCCAAGTATTCACTATCTCTAACCAAGTAAGCTTCATCTTTAAAGCTGCCTATGAAGGTATATTCTTTATTGTCTTCATCCACATAAACGATATCGCGGCTACTCATATGTTCAAATTCAGGATGATTAAGGCTGCAGGTCACTTCATAGTAATGGTCCAGCTCTGGGTTCTTTGCCAGTTCATTATATAAACATGAAGCCCAGTTCTGGCCAAATCTAGGTTGGCCGCCCAAAGTGATTAATGGCAACTTTTTGCCACGACGCATCAAACACTGATTGGCAGAAAATTCGTCCTGCGCTTGCTGATAGTTGTCTAAGTATTCGTCTTGCTCTTCAAGCGTATCATCATTGGCGTACTCGTCATCTAAGCACCAGCCTTGTTGCTCATCAATATACGAATAGGTGATTGGGCCATAATCGCCATCGGGAATGCCTTGCAGATTAGGGAGTGCGATGAGTACTTTATCGTCAATGCTTGCATCAAACATATTGAATGATAGCAGTCCGATAGGGATTAATTTTTCACGGTCAAAAGTCACAGACTCAGCCGTTGGAAATGCACGATAACCAGCTTCATCATGGAAAATATCGATTTCAGCTACATTCAATTTGGTATTTTTAATTACAAACGCCATATTTAACAACGTATTCCTTTATTATTAATAGGTTAATCTGCTAATTCGCTAGCATTATCCACAAGCGAACCATAGATTATTGATGCCAGTATACGCTCTTGTTAGCGTAAATTGGTGTATTCAAATGCGCCGAAAATCACGCTTTGAGAAATCAAATTTACTCAGATGAGGGTTAAGCAAAGCTCCCTTACATTTGACACATATAAATACACGAAAGAGAGCACAGTTTTCTATAGGCGACCTCATCATCCATACCACCCCCATCAGCGTGACAGTTCTAATAAAATCAGCTACACATTGCGAACAATAAAGCTGTCACGGCTTGAGGTCATCTGCAGATACATCAGATAAAGGACAGGGATTAATATCAAAGAGAACACCACCAAAGCCACAATCAAAAACAGGTGCATTGTTGGCTTGATAACAGCAGTGTTGGGATTACTAGGTTTATAGTGCACTAAGATCTTTTTATCACGAGGAAACTCAGCCACCAAGGCTTCGGCCTCCTCCCAAGAATAACCCGGAATAGCACCTGTAATATCGGTCTTATTGCTCTTGTGGTAAATTTTACCGTCAACAGCATAAAAGTACTCAATAGCCACTTCGTAATGCGATTCAGCGCTGCTTCTTTCATGGTAGCGCTCAATGAGCCAGCAATTCACCACCATCCCTTTAGCTGTAGGCCAATTAAAAGCAGCATGAGACTGATGCACAGCATAAGTTGCCACTCCAACAGCAGTGGAGAACATGATAAACATAAACCACATTAATATTGAAATCTGCGACAGCTTAAACCGCTTCACTACTGTTATCCTCAACACCCGCACTACTTTTTGCACAGCTATCAACGCTGCCGTCCTCAGTGCAATCCTTATAGCTATTCATCAAGGTTTGATAGCCTTTCACAAGCTTTATCAATGGCCATATCATGGCTGTAATCAATAGTGCGATTGCAAGAAAACCCAAGATAAGCAGATTGATAAAATCATCACCTCCACCTCCGGAAAACAGCCCACCGCGATTAAATATGCTGGCTCCCCAAGCCGAGGCAACAGCCGCCAAATTCAGCGCTAGATGTAAGCCTAACGATTGCAAGAGAACCCAATACCCTTGCTTTAAAAGCGGCGATTGGATGCGGTACCAGTTAACCCCAACCCAACCAAGCCAGCCTATCCATAGCGTCGCCGCAGGCAACCAAAGCACGCCAAGAATATAAATCACCGGCACAGCAAAGTAGCTGTAGCGCAGCTGCGTGAGTTGGGAGAGCTGTGTGAGTTGAGAGTGTCTTGATAAGTCCATTTTAAATCCTTCTTAACAGCGACTTTAGATAACACGGTATTAAACTAAAGCGACTCTAGACCGCTGTGCTGTAATACATCTTGGTTTTAGTGCTAACCTTGCCATCCAAGGTATCCCTATGGCAACCCAATCAAGCTTTGCTTGATAAAGGTCGTGGCTTTGCCACATATCAGGCTACGCCTGACTAAGGTCGTGAGCTTCCAGCTCACACACGGGCAAAAGGGGACATCCATGTCCCGCTGAGCCTGAGCCATCATCCATGATGGTTCCACGCCATTTTCATCTTCGTATTTCGGCAACTCCGATGGGGAACAGGTGTTTTCTGTCTGCTAATTGTCATCAATTAGCCATTGATTAATGGTTCAAGATAGATGGGGTCAGAATAATTTATTCTGACCCCACATTTCTATTTATGTCGTATAAAAAAGTTACATTTAATCTTGCTACATTTAAAACTGACAGTATCTTGACTTTATCTCGTCACGTGTTGATAAAAACATATTCATATAGTCTTCATTGATCTCATTATTATCAACATTCTTCATTATTCCTATAAGTGTAGTTAAGTCGTTAATGATGTCACCAGCATTATTGTTTATAGTAGAAAAACTAATATCATGAACAATCATCCATAGTAAATACATATCTTGTAGTGAGCGCTTGAATGTTTCTATACCTCTAACATTGAAGAATGAATTAAAGTCTTCAGCTGATGTTGCACTATCTTTAAAGCTGAAGAGCACTTCGACTTTGGATATAAAATCTTTCACTCCTGAAATAGACTTTATATATTGCTCTTTTTTATTATAATCAGATTCTAAACTATTTAAAAATGCTGTCACAGCAGCTTTATTTGCGAACCTGCAGTTAAGCCTATCCTTTTTAAGGTAGAATTCCACGCCCTTTGACTTCAGTTCTTCACCATAAATCTGTTGGAATTGAAGATAGGCTAAAATTGCTATCATCTCTTCATTTTCCATCCTGTCGTTTTTTCTATCCTTTCTTACGACCCTAAGGTAAAACCAATCTATATATTCTTTTGCTATTTCTTTTATATATTTTATTACAGAATTATTCACACTCGAATTCCACATTTCAAATGAGTTTTCTTTAATAGGATAAGGCTTGTTATTCAATCTAATAAATAAGTCTACAGGGTTAAATCCTTCATTCATTTTTGCATCAATTTCGATTATACTTAAATCAAAATCGTACAACTTTTCAACAAGCTGTTCAGGCAGGTTACTAAATTTAGAACCATTAAGGTCTTTTAGTATACGAAGCCCTTTTAGCGAAAAGTTGTTGTTTTTAGAATAATTTTCAACACCTTTTTCATCTAAGTATCGCTTACCCATAAAACCTAGTACAGAAAGTATTCGTTGTTGACCATCTATAACTTCTTTTACACCTAGTTTATTTTTGTAAATAAAAATAGGCGGTAGATAAACACCCAGCAGAATACTCTCGATTATTGATGATGCTTTAGGTATGCTAATTTTTTCTTGTCTTTGATATGATGGTCTTAGCATGTATTTTTTTGATTTAAGATCACAAACTATTTCTTCAATTGGTTCAGATATAGGTTCAGGTTTTAACAACCTTAACTTATCCAAAGCATTCATTTTTAGAACGCCATCTTCTTCTGTTTGTCGCAGCTGCTTAACTCTATAGGAAAAGTTCTCATCCCTTAAATAGGTTGTGAAGTCGACGCTATAAATCTCACCTAAGAATTTAGCTGTATCCTCGAATCTTTCGAAAATACTTTTATAATAGTGGTAGTCCTCTAGAGGGTACTTTTCTATACTATCTGTGTAGTGGGCTCTAACCTTACTAATTAAGTTTTCATCTACAAATAGTTCTTTTTCTTCGCTATTTAAAATAGTTACACCCCATAATAAACATTCGAATATAAGTTTATTATTTGCTATTGCCTTATCTGCCACAAGCCTATGTATTTCAATAACTTTATTTACTATCAATATAAAGTCTTCTATAAAAGTATCATAATCTTCAATGTCGCTTTTTATAAAGTCATATAATAATTCACGAGTATCAGTACGGCTACCGCTGCCAGCATAAGAACTAATAGGAAATTTTGTCAGGGTTATATAGCGTCTGAAAAAATCAGTTATTAATGCTTGTGTTATACCATTCTTATTACTTTTATTGCTAAAAAAACAATTTTTAATGTTTTTTATCAACACTGGGTTGTGTTCAAACTTTAAGCGTATTACATCGGTAAGAGGATCATCATCATATTTTGCGTTATCAAGTTCACTACTCGTAATTGGTGTAATTCCAGTGTTATAGCGCCTAAATATTTCTTTCTTTATTTTGTCTTCTAATTCGTCTGATAATTTAGGCTCATTTACCACTTCGAATTCAAAAAGTCTAACCTTTGTATCCAAAAAAGCATCTACGACTTCTACATTCAACTCATTGAAGTTCTTCCCGTTTAGAACTTTTAACTCAAATAATCCTTTTGAAGTTAGTTTAAATGAGTTTTCTTTAAATCTTTTTAATGTTTCAAATCGTTGTCTCCCATCTATAACTTCAATTTTGTTGCCTGACTTAAAGAGAACAAGAGGAGGAATATCAGTTCCTAATAATATACTCTCAATAAAAAACGTTGCTTTAGTCGCATCCCAAACATAGTTTCTTTGGTAATATGGCTTATAATTTATTCTCTTTAAGTTTCTTTCACCAAGGAGTGTTTTAACGGAAATTGACCGCATGTTAATTTTTAGGTTGTTTTTGAAAACTCTTGTAAATTCGTTATCTAACATGAAGCCTCCTACTAGAAAGTGTCTTTAACTATATTTGAGATATGTTCGGATGGTAACTCAATTACTATGATTTGATCATTTCTGCTTACTTTCACTATATCTTTACTGGGAACTCTTTTAAACATACTGTTGAAGAATCGATCATAAATGTAATGTTGAAAAAAAGACTCTGCCTGACCACTGGTATCTAATAAAACTTCAACTTTAGGGGTGATGTAAATATTAAAAATAATATTCCCCTCTTCATCTTCAAGTATTTCAGTGACTATTTTTTCGCCTACTATTTCTGTATAATCTGAAAATCTTGTTTCTTCACTCTCAATATCCAACATTAGAGTTACATGTTTTGAAATGAATTTGTCTAGCCAGTTAAATAGAGATACCCTGTTACTATTAACTTCTGGATTTGTACTTTTTAAAAAAGTCATTTCAACTTTTGACGTTAAGTTCAAATGCTTTAATATATTGTACTTTAAAATTAAAGGTCTAAAGTTCTCACCATAACTAGAGTGAGAGTTATAGTATATAAGGTAAAGCTCTTTCTCTGAGAATTGCGATCTTACTATTTTAGAATAAAAGAACTTTTCTTTTTCAGAATTAAATCCATGTTCATCGATTACTTTATATATCCTATATATTGTCTTAAGGTAGTGGGATATGGAATCTTTATTCTTATAGTAAACCTTTAGCTATTCAATTGTGATATTAGTCATTTTTTCGCTAGCACTCGACTCACTTAGATCACATTGTAATAATTCATTATTGATATCATTTATGAAATCATGCTTTTCCTTTATTAACTCTGACTTTATCCCAATATATATATTTAGAAGGGAGTAAAAGTTTGATTCAAACTGTTGTATTCTCGACGTTTTAGATTGCTCTTTTAAAGTGTCGCTCTGCTGTTCAAAAACTCGCCTTGCCATTGCATACTCCTCCCGTTGCAACGCCATTTCTTCTTTTTGATAGTTGAGAGCCTTAATTTGTTCTTTTAATGCGTCTCTATTGGTCTGTATATCGTGTCGCTGCTCTTTCAGTCCTGAATAGAATAAAATTACGCCTGCAAGCGCCCACAATGATCCAACGACCCCGCCAACTATATCTCCAAACTGACCGAATACGTCAGTCTTAATGCTGACGTTAAAGTCAAAAAGAATTGCTTTATAGGTGAATGAAATGATGAATAGAAATAGGAGGGAGACGCCAATAAATATTAATACTCTTGAGAATTTTTCAGATATAAAAAAACCCATGCAAATTACCATTCCCTACAGTTATTTAGTTTTAGTTTTTAAGGTCTACTTTTATGTTCCGCTATAAAAGTAGAGTTCTAATCTACAATTCTATTAAATAGCTACAATTATTCAGTATATGCTTTTAAGATGTTGAAATAAATAGACAATGCTCTATTTTATAATTTTATGTGAATTAACCGCTAAGCTTACAGAATACACCAATCCCCATCGAAGTTGCCGAAGTCATTGAAGACAAATAGCGTGAGCGAGTCATGGATGACGAGATAGCCTTAGGTGAGCCAGGGATGGCGAATATGAGGCGATAGCGATTTTCGAAAATGAGTGAGGATTAACAACTTCGTCTGGGGCGCAGAGGGTTTGTTAAGGGGGACAAGCGCTTTCCCCCTTGGCTCGGGTGTGGGCGAAGCGCCACGACGTTAATTGTTAGACGAAGTCTAACTGCAAGCTCTTTGTGAGCAGGAAGCTCACGACTTTGGTCTGGCGCAGCCTGATAGAAGTATCAAACGAAGTTTGATTAGTAGAAATCGTTAGACGCAGTCTAACTTAAAGCTGAAGCGCAGCTTGGTAAAACCAGTTTTTAGACAGAGTCTAAATAAACATCGCAATCATGCCACCAACCGTGGCAGCCGCCTTGACATATTGGCCTGCCGAATACGATGGGTCACCGTTCTCATCAATCTCTTCTGGATGATCTAGCCCTAGCGCACCAAATACAAACGACTCTAGATCGCCGCTTTCTTCTTCAGATTCTGGGTTAGTGGATTCGACCTTAGCAGGCTCAGTCTTAACATGCTCAGTCTTAGCTGATTCGACCGCAGCAGGTTTAGCCCCAGCTTGCTCGGCTGTAAGCTTATCTTGGGCGGCGCTTGATAGGCTAACAGTGGTGCTATCACCAGTATTAGGCAGTGGCTTACTGCCAGCATCAGCGGCAACTGTTAAAGTTGAGCTGGTGCTAGTGGCACTTTGCTGCGCCGCTAAATCTGTGGTTTTTGGAGCGATATTTGCCCCGGCACTCATATTAGTACTATTGGCTGCACTGCTAATAGACGTCATCGAACAATCCCCTAATGGATCCCATTACAACATTGGGACATACTGCACTGATATTAAGCAGTTTTTGAATTTCTACAAAGCAGTATCTACTGAAAATATGATACAAAACGTATCTTTAACGCTGCTTTATTAGCCACGGGTTAAAAGCTAAATTGGCTTCGCTGTACCCACAAAGGCTCATATTGCTGAGCTTGTATATAAATGACTTCAACATGCATCTGGATCAGCTCTGCCAATACCCCGATAAATCGACCGCCTTCATGGCTGGTTGTTAAGTTGGTAGTGTACAAAGAAAGCTGGCTATTACGTGCAAACTGCTGGGCAAACGTTGCCAGGCTATGTTGATGCTCAAGCAGGTAATCTTAATCAATCCAGCGTCCGCCTATATAGATAGCTGAGCTCGATGCCTTGGCCACGATGGTGACACTCGAATACAGCGGCTCACCAGCTAGCACTTGGTTTATTTGCTCAAAAGGCTCTTGGTCATCTTCTAAAATAAGTAAGTGTAACTCGCCGCTAAAATCTGCCAACAGGGTGTCAGCATATTCAACGGAGCGATCGACTATCACTAATTCGGGCGTTGATTCAGTTGTTAATACACGACTGGTAAACTTAGTGAGTTGAGCCTCGGCTGGCGTTGGAAACAAGCAATTGATAAACAGCAATAACCCTAGAAGTGCGATCCAATACCAAGGGAGCTCATGACTTTGACCCAGTTTATTGTGTTTGCCGTTAACGCGCCTACCACGAACCTGCATAAGGCAGGATAGCAAGCCTTTAAAAGATCTATCACGATAATTTGCCAGTTTAAAGTTCATAACAACACCCTCACAACGCTGAACTTAATGCCGCACTTAATGTGAACAGTGCATATAACGAACCATATTAGGCTATTGATATAAATTCATAGGCTTACAAAATAGATAAATCAGCAGCTATTGTGTTATCGCTATTGCCTCTAGATCTGCAATGCATTTTGCATCACTCAAGGCTGACAGCATCTGCCGCGATCAATACGACTAAAATCGCACAGCCAATAAAAAGGCCTCTTTATCTTGCTGATAAAGAGGCCTTGAAGCTAATCGCTGTTCTAGCTAGAGCGACAAGATAGTTAATGTCACTTTAACTGAGATTAATCACATCATACTTCTAGTAAGATCTGCTGATAGATAGCTTCAACTTGCTCGATATGCGACTTAACTGCTTCAATTGGCACAACTGACTTTTTCTGCTGCAGGGTTAATCGATGACTTTCGTCTCGCAGGTGACAATATGCTTGGGTCAGTGCCTGCGCACTCGCTAGCGGTAGTAACTCTAGTTCTGCGAGATCGGCAAAGATCCGCACATTATCCGACCAAAACGATAGGCGTTTATGCTCATGGCTATTCGCCAGCACTAGGTATTGCGCGATAAATTCAATGTCGGCAATACCGCCACTGCTTTGCTTAAGATCGAACATTCCTTGATCGACTTTTAACAGGTGATCGCGCATCTTAATTCGCATTTCACGTACATCTTTAGCCAGCGACACTTTATCACGTGGGCTTTGTAAGACTTCGGTTCTTAGCTCATTAAAGCGCATAGACAATGCTGTATCACCAAACATAAAGCGCGCCCGCACTAATGCTTGATGCTCCCAAGTCCACGCCTCATCACGCTGGTACTCACCAAAGTTTTCTATCTCGCTTACCAGTAAACCCGATGCGCCCGACGGTCTTAAGCGCATATCCACTTCATACAGCTCACCTGAGTTGGTACGGGTTGAGAAAAAGTGCAGCACACGCTGGGCAAGCTTTAAATAAAAGTGACCAATATCGATGGGTCTGTCGCCATTGGTTTGCCCAGCTTTGCTGCCATTATGCAAAAAAACTAGGTCGAGATCAGAGCCATAACCTAGCTCTATGCCACCCGCTTTACCGTAACCAACAACGGCAAAACCCATCTCATTGTCATTTAAGTTATCCGGCACGCCGTGACGGGCAGTGACTTGCGCCCAAGCCTGATGCACGACCTGCTCGATAATCGCTTCAGCCAAGAAGGTTAAGTGATCGCTCACCTCCATTACCGGCAGCACGCCTGTTACATCTGCAGCGGCGATCTTTAGCTGCTGCGATAGTTTAAATTGGCGCAGTGCTTCCATCTGCTGTTCAAGATCATCTTCTGGCACCCGCAGCAAATATTGGCGTAGCTCGCTGCCATAATCGTCTAACGATGTAGTGTCGTATAACTGCGCCGGATCAATCAATTCATCAAGCAGCATTGGGAACTTTGCTAATTGCTGACCTATCCATGGGCTGGCAAGACACAAGCTCACTAGCTGTTGTCTCGCGCCAGGGTTTTCACACAACAGCTCTAGGTAAGTTGTACGCGTTAAAATCTGATCTAATACCTTTGATACTGGCTCAAATGCTTTAGAGGGATGAGCAATATTGGTAAATTCACACAACAGCTTAGGCATTAACTTGTCTAAGGTTTCCCGTCCCCGCGGACCAATGGTGCGGCGAACAACCGTGCTATGCCAGCTATTTAGCATCGGCCATAGCTTTTCATCATCTATGCCCTGCTCTTCTAGTATCGACTGTGCATGGTCATCTTCGTAAGCGTTCCAGATCTGCTGGGTCCAAGTCTCATTTTGATCTTCAACATGATTGCCGCCAACGGTTTCCTGAAAGTGACCATGAATATTGCGCATAGCAAGCTCGATTTGCTCACGCAGATCCATTTCAGTATCGGCGTTAAACACATAACATAAGCGTTGCCAGTCAAGGGCTTCAGTCGGTAATGTCTGAGTTTGTTCATCGTTAATCGCTTGCAGCAAGTTTTCAACCCGGCGCAGTAAAATGTAGCTCTTTTTAAGCTCATCGACGGCTAAATATTCCAGCTGCCCTAGCTCGTATAAGGTTTCGATTGCCGCAAACAAACTTTGCTGGCGCAGCGCTGGCTCTCGCCCACCACGAATAAGCTGAAAGCTCTGCACAATAAACTCAACTTCACGTATGCCACCTGCGCCAAGTTTAATATTGTCGGTAAGCTTTCTCCGGCGCACTTCCTGAGTAATTAAGCCTTTCATTTTACGCAGTGAATCAATGGCCGAAAAATCTAAATAGCGGCGATAAACAAAAGGTCTTAATAGTGCGTGTAGTTCGTCTGACTCTGCGGTCCAAGGTCCTAGCGCACGGGCTTTGACCATGGCATAGCGCTCCCAGTCACGCCCCTGCTCTTGGTAATAATCTTCAAGACCACTAAAGCTCACCACTAGCGGCCCACTTTCGCCATAAGGACGCAGGCGCATATCAACCCGATACACAAAGCCGTCAACGGTGACTTGATGCAATAAGTTAACGAGACGCTGTCCCATGCGGATAAAGAATTGTTGGTTTTCTAATGAGCGTCTGCCGCCAAGGGTTTCACCGTGTTCGGCAAAGGTAAAAATAAGGTCGATATCCGATGAAAAGTTGAGTTCGCGGCCACCTAGCTTACCCATACCTAATATCAATAGTTGTTGTGGCTTACCTTGGCTACAGCTTGGGGTACCTAATGAGGCGCACATTTCTCGGTATAACCAGTCTCGCCCAGCAATAATCAGTGCTTCTGCGAGTGCAGATAGATCTAACAGCGACTCTTGTAATTCGCTGTAATCCATAAAGTCTCGCCAAGCGATGCAGACCATTTGCCTATTGCGGTACTGGCGCAAAATGCGCTTAGCCTGTTCTTCATCTGTTATTGGCTCAAGTAATTTAGCAAGCTGATGATCGAAAGACTTTCGCTCTATATTATGCAGTTCGCTAGCAAATAACTCTGGGATCCAATGGCTATGACGGCATAGTTGAGTCGCAATAAAATCACTTAAGCCAAAAATCCGTTGCAACTCTTGTTGCTGGTCATCAGTCAATAACGCTACAACGTCAGCCGCGTTTTCTGTCAGTCTTTGCCAATACATTTCAGCTGTCGCTGCCATTTGCGTGCTGACAAACTTATTATCCTGTGTCGCCGTGCGCATAATAATCCCTAACAATTTTGTACATCGACATATTATGTCGTTAATGATATAGATAGAGCGTGATCAAATGTGAGCATTTTTTAAGACATGTGTTGATCATTTAGATAAATTGACCAAATCAAGGCCTTATAAACAGGATCCTTGCTTTTTTTATGCTCTAATAGGCAATACTATACTAATTACAGTCAAGCCAAATAATTTCTCTTGCGAATTCAATGTTTCAGCAAGTAATTGAACTGTATTAATGTATTAGCAAGCATAATGACTATCTTGGCTTGAATCATTTGACTGTGAGCCACTAAAAGTAACATAACCGAATTTGGAGAAAATATGGCAGGAATGCTAACCCGCGTTCTCACCATCCTAATGGTCTTCGCCTTGGCAGGTTGCGGCGATGATAGACCTGAGCAGATTGCCAAGTATCAGCAGCTAACGCAGCAGCGGCTCGATACTCTTAGCACTATGCTTAGTGATGGTCAGGTACGTAATGCAAATTTGCTCAAACAATACGTACAAGTATTGGAAAAGCAAAAGCCCGAGCTTAGCCCTTTGTTAAATGAGCTAGCCACCGATGCCACCAATCGCGGTCCAATGTTTACCTCTTTGACGCGGCGCTTAACCGATACCCAAAATGCGGCTAACTATGTCGATCTCGATCAACAGCTTGCTGAAGTTGAAAACCTTTATCAAGCGGCCGACCCAAGTTTATACAACGACATGCTATCTGACCCACTGAACGTGGTTGCCGATATGTCAGATGGTGCACTTGCAAGGGTCAACTCTATTAGCCGCGAGGCCGCAGCCCTTGCCAATGGATCTGAAGACTTTGGTGCGGGCAGCCAGTTAGTCGGCAATCCGTCTTATGGTAGCTGGCAAACAGGCTCTAACGGTATGTCTTTTTGGGCTTGGTACGGCATGTACTCTATGTTCTCTAACCTGACGCGTGGACCAATTGGCTATGACAGGTGGTCGAGCCGTCGTAACTATAGTTATTACAACGATGTAGGCCGCTACCGCTACACGTCACCAAAGCAAGCTCGCGCGCAGACTCAAACCTATGAGCGCACTAAAAAGCAATTTAACTCCCAAGGTAAAAAGTTTGATAGTCCGTATGCTAAATCGCGTACCGGCTCAACCAGTCTTTCAAGACAAAGTAGTAGTACCCCAAAAGCCAGCTCAACAGGACGCACTGCAAGCAGTAAGAGCAAGTTCCGCTCTAACTACTCTAAGGACAGCAGCTTCCGTAATTCCAGCAGTCGTACCACTCGCGGTGTTCGCCGAGGCAAATAATTAAGGAACTTTTATGACATTTTTAGAAAACTACGGCCTCACCAAAGAGCTGATGATCATTCTCTTTATCGATATTACTATCGCGGTGCTGCTACTAACACTCATGCGCTACTTGCAAGGCTGGACAGTAAAAGTAAACAGCCGTCATGAACTGGCAGAAAACGATAACTTCGCTTTTGGTATTAGTACCGCGGGTGCTGTTATGGCACTGGGTATTGTGCTCACCGGCGCAATTACCGGAGAAGCCGCAGAGTCTTACTTAGTTGAAGCCATTGGCATGAGTGCTTACGGCCTATTTGGCTTAGTACTGATTAAACTTGGGCGCTTTTTACATGACAAAATCGCGCTTAATAACATAGATAAGAACGCGTTAATTATTAAAGGTAATGTGTCGGTTGCTATCGTTGATGCCGCTGCAGTCATTGCCACTGCAATTATTATTCGTTCTGTGTTGCTATGGGCTGAAGACCTAACGGTTTATACCTTTATTGCCATCTTTAGTGCCTTTATTATTTCACAGCTCATGTTAGTACTACTGACCCGTGGCCGTGAAAACCGTTACGCTAAACGCAACCAAGGCGCGTCAATGCAAGATGCATTAGCCCAAGGCCATACCGCGCTGGCGATTCGCCACAGCGGTTATATGCTAGCGATGGCATTTAGCTTTAATGCTGCCAGCCACTTCATCATCTTCAACCCAGAAACTTACATCGCCAACCTAATTGGCTGGTTAGTGTTCTCTGTAGTGATGCTGCTGTCGCTATCACTGCTAATCACTTTGATTAAAAAGCTAGTGCTTGCCAACATCAACCTATGTGAAGAAGTTGAGCAGCAACACAATATCGGCCTAGCGGCTGTTGAAATGGCAATTAGCGTCTCCATTGCCATTATTCTGGCCGCCTTAATGGCTTAGCACAACATCAAGGGAGCGCCACTTCGCTCCCTTTTTATTGGCTTTTTCACTCTTTATCTGACTCAACCTAACCAACAGACACTCAATGCAAACCGACTCAAACAGCGCGACAACCACAGCGCAAAACCAAACCATAGAATCAGGCAAACTCGGCTGGTTCGATGATGTGTTACTGCTCGGTATTATGGCAGTACTTGCAGGCTGCGGCCTGATCTATGAATACTTATTATCGCATTATGCTGGCCGTATTCTTGGGGCACTAGAAGCCGCGATTTACACCATGATTGGCCTAATGATTGTCTCTATGGGACTAGGGGCTTTTGCTGCACGTAAAATTCGCTGCGCCTTTACTGGCTTTGCGGTATTAGAACTGTGCGTTGCCTTATGTGGTTCGCTAGCGATTTTAATTACCGCTGCGGTGATTGGTTTTGGTCAACAGTTACCACTGATTATTGCCAACACCTTAGGTTTGCCAGCAGATCAGCTTCCCGATGGTGGCTTTATCGGCACACTGCAAAAACTCAGCGAATACTTGCCTTATGTGTGGGGCATATTGCTGGGCTTAATGATTGGTATGGAAATTCCACTTATCGCCCGTGTGCGCCAAGCGATGTCTGAAGCGCATCTTATGCATAATGCTGGCACCATCTATGGCGCTGATTATATTGGCGCAGGTATTGGTGCCGCGATTTGGGTTTTCTTTATGTTGGCGATTGATATTCAGCTCGCCGCGGCGTTAACCGCCAGCTTTAACCTGTTAGCGGGCTTTATCTTTATCTGGCGCTTCTGGCATCAAATTCGTCACGTAAAATTGCTTTTGGTAGGTCACTTTATTGCGACCGGCATTTTAGTGTTATTAGCCTTGCACGGTCCTCAATGGGAGCAAAACTTTAATAACCTGTTGTATAAAGACAAAGTGGTTTACGCCAAGGCGACCCGTTTTCAGCAACTCACCTTTACTGAGCGATTACGCGGAAATGGCCTAGCGCCAGTGCACTCGTTGTACATTAATGGTCGCTTACAGTTTTCCAGCAGCGATGAGCATATCTATCACTCATTTTTAGTGCACCCGACTATGGCGGCCAGTGCACGCCACGATAAGGTATTAATCATTGGCGGCGGTGACGGTTTAGGTCTGACTCAGGTATTGCAATGGCAACCTAAACAAGTGACTTTAATGGATCTTGATGAAGAACTGGTTGCGCTATTTAAGCAGCCCTCTAGCGATATGCCAGAAGATCTTAGCCGCGCATTACTGCAACTCAATCAAAACTCACTCAATGATCAACGAGTGAATATTATGTATGACGATGCCTTTAATGGTGTGGATAAATTGCTGGCAAAAGAACAAAAATTCGACACCATTATTGTCGATTTACCGGATCCGAGCCATCCCGACCTTAACAAGCTCTATTCCGATGCTTTCTATTTAAAATTGAAGGAACTAATGAGCAATGATGCTGCCTTAACCATACAGTCAACATCGCCGTACCATGCTCCTAATGCCTTTATTTCAGTGGCTAATACGCTAGAGCTCGCGGGCTTTGATGTCGACCAATATCATCACAATGTTCCTAGCTTTGGTGAATGGGGCTGGAGCATAGCCACCTTGAGTGGTAAAAGTGGTAGAAGTCGCTTAGAAAGTATGCAGCAACTGCCTGTGGACGATCCTTGGTTAACCCCAGGGCTTATTCATGCGGCCTTTGAATTCCCGGGAAATTTCTACCAGAATAAGTCCCAAATAAAGCCCAATGTTTTAGGTTCAAGCCAGCTGTACCAATACCATCAGCAGGCTTGGTTAGAAAATCAGTAGAGTTTATTTTTGAATCGTAAAGATAGCCCTTGACATATTATGTCTCGGTGTTATCTTTAATCACAGACATAATATGTCAATAAGGACAAATATGAATATCCACACAATTGCCAACCACCTAAATGAGCTTGGCGACAACAGCCAAACTGGCTTTCAATTTGATTGTTATCCAATTGCTGGTGACGTGGAAGTCTTACAAGTTAACGTAGTTGGCCGAGAAGAAATTCCGGTATTTGTATCGGTAACGGACAACCAAGTGCTTTGCATCAGTTATTTATGGGGCGAAGACGAAGTGAATCAAGAACGTCGCGCTGAAATGTTTGAGACCATGTTAGAGCTCAACATTCCAATGCCACTGTCATCGTTTGCAAAGATCGACGATAAATATGTGGTTTACGGCGCGCTGTCAGTGCAATCAAGCATGCAAGAGATTGAGCAGGAACTGTCTGTTCTATCTGATAACTGTCTCGAAGTGATCGACGAACTCGTCGATTACCTTAAATAAAGGAGCCACATTATGGGCATTCTAAACAAAATTCTTACGGCCTTCCGTGGCGGCGCTACTGAAGTTGGCCAAGGCATCGTAGATGCAAACTCAACACGTATCTTTGAACAAGAGATCCGTGATGCTGAAAAACACCTCACTAAAGCTAAGCGTGACCTAACTGAAGTCATGGCAAAAGAGATGCAAGCAAGCCGTGAAGTGGACCGCCTAAAGCGCTCTGTTGCCGAGCATGAAGGTTACGTGACTCAAGCACTTGAAAAAGGCAACGAGCCACTAGCACTTGAAGTGGCTGAAAAAATTGCTGAACTTGACCAAGAGCTTAACGATCAACAAGCGGCAAACGAAAGCTTCAGTGCCCATGCGACTCGCCTAAAAGAGCTAGTCCGTAAAACTGAGCGTCAAGTTGCTGATTACCAACGCCAGCTAACTATGGTGAAAACCACTGAAAGCGTGCAAAAAGCCACAGCGACGATCACTGACTCGTTTGCCGGTAGCAACTCTAAGCTGCTTAACGCTAAAGACTCACTAGAGCGAATCAAAGCGCGCCAGCAGTCATTTGATGACCGCCTAAAAGCGTCTGAAACGCTAGCTGAAGAGAACAGCGACAAAGCACTGCACGACAAACTTGCAGAAGCGGGTATTGGCGAGCAAAAGTCTAATGCCAATGCTGTACTTGACCGCATTAAAGCACGTAAAGGTTAAAGGAGACTGACGTGGGATTTCTAAGCAGCCTATTTGGCAAAAAAGAGGAACCTAAACGTCAACTCGATCACCCATCAAAACTCAATAAGGGAGACATGATCTCCCTTGATGACAGTTTTGCTTTGCCACCACAACTGCGTGGTCAGCAATTGCGAGTTGAAGCGGTTAATACTTACGAGTATGAGCGCAAACAACAAACTGAATGGGTGTTAAAAGGTCACGGTAGCGACACCATCTTTCTCAGCCTTGATGAAGATGATGAAACTTACCTTGGCCTCTCGATTAAAGTTAATCGAGGCCTAGTTGAAGCGCTGTTCGATTTAGATCAATTTAGTGAGATCTTCGAAGAGCCAGGTAAAGCAGAACTGACGACCAATACCTTATCTGCCGATTTGCAAGAGTATGAGCAGTGGTTGTCGGCACATTATCATCAAGATAGCGCAGGTAATTTTGGCTATTTCCACCGCCAAGATTATCGAGGTCAAAAACCACCTCAAGATGCAAACGGTGCAACCGGTGAGGCATTTGAGTCTTACCAGCTGCTGGATGACGATGAAGATAAGGCTATCGATGTCGAAGTGTATGAGGGTGGCGAAACCGATGTGATGTTAACCATCTATCGTCCACTTTCAGACATCAGAGACTACTGGCCTGGTGCATAATTAAATGGTTCTAAAACATTCTGTTTTAGAACCATTTTTGTTTCAGCTCCGATGAGTGGTAGCATTATACTAATTGGGATTAAGCATATTCCGCACGATCTCTTACGGATGAGTACATTTTAGGTAGCGCACGCATGACCAAACAAAAAAATCCCTTACCCGCTCAATGGCAACAAAACCAAAAGGCAGCCAAAGCAACCCAAATTGCCTTTGATATGGATGAAAAGTTCCAGTATGCCATTCGTAAAGCGGCGCTCGATGCGGGTGTTAGCCCGTCTGATCAGATCAGAGAGATCCTTGGTCTAAGTGTCACTAAAAGACCCAAGCGCCCGCGCCTAACAGTGTCGTTAAGTGCAACTGACTATGAACTATTGGCAGAAAAATATCGGTTGTCACCAGAGCAGCAACTTGAAATTAAAAAACATGTATTAGATGATTTAATTCAATTTAGCGCTGAGAGTTAGTGCCAAACCAGGTGCTGAGTGGCCTAGGCCATTGCACCTAATAGATAGATGGACCTAAGCCATGGCAGATAACAAACGTTGGCTACTACAGCCAGAAACACCTCCCACGCCACTGCAGCTTGCGATGATGCTACTGTCATTACTGTCGGTTATTTTGGTGCTAGTGCTCACTTTTGGGCGAGTCGATGGCGAAACAAGACGACTACTGTTTTTCATTGATACCTGTATCTGTCTTATCTTCATGTCGAACTTCTTTTTCGAGCTGTTTAAAGCCAATAATAAAGTCGAGTACTTAAAAAATCATTGGATAGACTTTGTTGCCAGCATTCCTGCCATTGAAGCATTACGAATGGCACGTTTGTTTCAAATATTGCGGGTAGTTAGGCTTATTCGCACCACTCGCTCGTTAATTGTGCCCATGCTCAAACAGCGCCGCCAAGCCACTATTGCCAGCTTACTCGTCGCGCTTATTACCATTTTAACCTTCTCGTCAGTGTTAGTATTAATTGTTGAAAGTGGTGTTGAGGGTGCCAATATCGACACTGCTGAAAGTGCCATTTGGTGGGCGCTAGTCACCATTTCTACTGTCGGTTATGGCGATTATTACCCCGTCACCACCGCTGGTCACATTATTGGTGGCGTGGTCATCGTCTGTGGTGTGAGCTTCTTTGGTGTGATATCCGGTTATATGGCGTCAGTGTTTGTCTCGCCCGATGAATCAGAAAAACTCGATAGTCATGCCGAGGAGATCCGCTGTGAGCTAAATAATAGTCTACAACGAATGGAAGCCAATCAGAAAAAACTACTGGCCGAAATCGATGAGCTAAAGCAGTCTATTGAAGATAAGATAGAAGACAAAATAGACGATAAGCTTGAACAGAAGTTAGAAAGCAAACGCCAGGGCGAGAGTTAATCTCTCTTTTGCAAGCTAGCAACAAAACAAAAAAGCCCACTTGATGTGGGCTTTCCTATATTGAGTTCTTTATTAACGCCAGTAAGGCTCACTTTGCATTGCACTGCGACGAGAGAACTCCATCGCTTGCACTAAGCTTTGCTCTTTATTTTCCAACCAGGCACTAATATCTAAATAGGCTATTTCGCTGATTTGCTTTAACTGACGATAAGCCGCAAGTGTACGGATCCCCAAAGCTAAATCCTGCCAAGGTGCTCTAAACTGATCGCGTGACTTCTCAGGGTAAAGGCCACCATAGGCAACCCCAACAAAAATACTGTCGTCCAGTGCTTTGGCGACAGAGAGATAATCTGAACTGCTAAGCTCATTCTCTAGCGGCATGATATCTAAAATTCGCTGCCAAGAGTTTTCTTGCATTTTATTGGCAAAATGTCTGAGGTCTATGTCTTTATTAATACTGACCTGACCATCTGCAATTTGAGTCAGCAGATCGACTAAATGTACCTGTAAGCGGCCATAGCAAATATCATTGAGTAACTGTTCCACCTGCCCGACCACATCTAAATGCTGCAGTTGCGCTGTCGCGACATCGACCAAGGCTTGATGTTGCGGCAGTTTAGCCACTAGCGCCGCATTAGCATCAATAATGCCGTATAGACTCAATGCTTGTTCAATAAAGTTTAAGCGCTGCTCGATAGAGTCAAAATCAGCCTCAAACGCGTCTTCTATCAACTCAAATTGTTTTAAGGTGCTTCTTAATAAGCGAATACAGGCACGCAGACGATAACTCAGCATAGGCAGTGCCAGCGCACTTTGCTCAGGATCAAGTAACATAGCTTCAATTGTCTGCCAGCGATCTAAACCTAACGTGAGTAGATTGATTGCGACTTGCTTAAGGCTTTGATTTGGCTCAATCTCGATAAATGTTAGCGCATCTATCACTTCCGGCTTGTATTGCCCAGCAAGACGATAACCGCGCTGCGCTTTACTTGCTTTACCTAAACGCACTGGGATTTCTCGACTGACAATACCTGCTAATGTAAGTAATGCACAGGTATCACCGGCGAGTAACTCAAATTCTAATTCGCAAATAGGGTCGACAGCTTCATCAACACGGATCTCACCAATGTCTAATGCCACCTCAACTAAGCTGTCATCGACAAAAATATGCCAACGCTGGCGAGCAAAATCAGTATTAAATAAGCAGTACAAATTTGACTGTACGGAGGCGATATCGGTAGCTTGCGGCCAAATTTTATCCGGAAATAAATTTAATTGAGGAAACTTTTGATCTATATCAACATTGTATTCGGGACGAGAGTGGATGCCACCAACAACCTGCCCTTTTGTCTTAATTGTTTGCTCTAAGTGTTGATTAATACCTCGAATACGCAGGCCCATGTCCCAATTTCTTAAGGTTAAATCGGGGGTGTCAAAGTAACCGTTTGTTAGCTGCTCTACACCTTTAGCATCGCAATTGGGTAAGCTATCCAATAGTTTTATAAGGCTTTTCTTGTAAATTTCATTAAAGAAAAGTTTAAGTTCGATCTCAGCTTCCATCGATGTTCCATTCACCTTGTCATCAAAAATTAATCAATCTGTCATTAAGGTTACACACTGTAATATTTCTGCAATAATATCACCGTAGGATGCGCTTTGCAGTTAGGATATAACTAGCTAGAATAAAAAACTGTCTATTTAAATCGTAAAACACAGTTTTCTTACGCGGCCGCTTGAGTTAACATGCGCCCGCTTTTTCCAATAGTGGAATAACCAAAATAGGTACACGGCAATGCCAGTAAACTCTATTTTAGGCGTGTTTGCAAAATCGCCAATTAAGCCTCTTCAAGAGCATATCGACAAAGTATACGACTGTGCGTCATTACTTGTCCCATTTTTTGAATCAACTGTCGCAGGTGACTGGGACAAAGCTGTTCAATTGCGTAAGCAAATCAGCCATACAGAGCAAGAAGCTGACTCACTAAAGCGTGAGATCCGTTTAACTCTACCTGGCGGCTTGTTTATGCCTGTTGAGCGCACTGACTTACTGGAGCTATTAACCCAGCAAGATAAGATTGCTAACAAAGCAAAAGACATTTCAGGCCGCGTCATTGGCCGACAATTAGAGCTACCTCAAGTAATTCAAGAACCTTTCATGGCTTATTTACAGCGCTGTATTGATGCAGTGTCTCTGTCTAAAGAAGCAATTAACGAACTTGACGATCTGTTAGAAACAGGTTTTAGAGGTCGTGAAGTGGATCTTGTTGCTAAAATGATTGGTGAACTCGATTCTATCGAAGAAGATACTGATGATTTACAAATTAAGATCCGTAGACAGCTTTATGCTATCGAGTCGGAACTTAATCCTGTAGATGTAATGTTCCTCTACAAGATTATTGAGTGGGTTGGTGACTTGGCAGATCTTGCTGAACGAGTCGGTTCTCGCTTAGAGCTAATGTTAGCTCGCGTCTAATCAAAAGATTATCAAGGTAACAACATGGTTGATGTATTAGTCACCAACGGCCCATGGCTTATTGGCATTGCGGCTCTATTTGGTTTTTTAATGGCATGGGGTATTGGCGCGAACGACGTAGCTAATGCGATGGGAACCTCAGTAGGTTCGAATGCTATTACAATTAAACAAGCGATTATTATCGCTATGATTTTTGAGTTTGCAGGTGCGTATCTAGCGGGTGGTGAAGTCACCAGCACGATCCGTAAAGGCATTATTGACTCTGCTTACTTTATTGATTCTCCAGAATTACTGGTTTACGGCATGATTTCTGCGTTACTTGCTGCTGGTATCTGGTTAATTGCTGCGTCAGCACTAGGCTGGCCTGTATCTACAACTCACTCTATTGTTGGTGCCATCGTAGGTTTCGCGGCTGTAGGTGTAGGTAGTGATGCGGTTGCATGGGGTAAAGTTGGCGGTATCGTAGGCTCTTGGGTTGTGACTCCTGCTATCTCTGGTTTTATCGCCTTTATGATATTCCAAAGTGTGCAAAAGCTGATTTTCAACACAGATAACCCATTAGAAAACGCTAAACGTTACGTGCCTTTCTACATGGCGCTTGCGGGCTTTATGATGTCACTAGTGACAATCACTAAAGGTCTTAAGCATGTTGGTTTACACTTCAGCACCGCTGAGGCGTATGGCCTAGCATCATTGATTGCTATTACAGTTGGTTTCGGCGGTATGCTTGCGATTAAGCGTCTTAAAATGGACACTAGCGCTGACCGTCAAACACAGTTCGGTAACGTTGAGAAAGTATTTGCTATCTTAATGGTTGTGACTGCATGTTGTATGGCATTTGCTCACGGTTCTAACGACGTAGCTAACGCGATTGGCCCATTAGCAGCTGTTGTTTCAGTTGTTGAAAGCGGTGGTCAAATCAATAGCACTGCGCCACTTGTTTGGTGGATCCTTCCACTAGGTGCTGTCGGTATTGTTATGGGGCTAGCAATCTTTGGTCAACGCGTAATGCAGACTATTGGTAAGAACATTACCCACCTAACACCAAGCCGTGGTTTTGCTGCAGAGCTTGCAGCAGCATCGACTGTTGTTATTGCGTCAGGTACAGGTCTACCTATCTCAACAACACAAACACTTGTTGGTGCAGTACTAGGTGTGGGTATGGCTCGTGGTATTGCAGCTATTAACATTGGTGTGGTTCGTAACATCGTTGTTTCTTGGGTTGTGACCCTTCCGGCTGGTGCTGGTCTTTCAATCATGTTCTTCTTCATGATTAAAGGGATTTTTAACTAAATCTGAGCACAACAAGTACCACTGGTACGACGTAATGATGAGGGAAGTTTGATAATTTTTGTATCAAACTTCCCTTTTGCGTTTTATCGCTCTTTTGCTACTTGCATTAACCCCTTTAAATCCCTAGCATGTGGGCTAAATTTCGAAGATGAGAATAGATTAGTGTTAAGAATTCTAATTATTGCGGGGATGATGTTACTTTCCCCTTCTTTACTGGCCGCAAACCAAACGCGCTACATCTCAGATGATGTTTATATCTACCTTCACGGTGGACCTGGAACTCAGTTCCGAATTTTAGGTAGCATTGAAGCGGGCCAACCGGTCACTTATCTTGATGAAGCTCAAGGCGACTACAGCAAAATCATTGACCATAAAGGTCGTGAAGGCTGGATTCAAACTAAGATGCTGAGCAAATCAACTGGCTTGCGTGTACAACTACCCGCTATCCAAGCTGAACTTGAGCAAACCAAGGCACAGTTAGAAGCTGCACTAAACAGCAGTGATAACAACGCCGCTGAGTTAAGCCAAGTTAAAGCGCAACTGTCTGCTGCTAAAAAAGCACTAGAAAGCGCCAGCTCAGAGCGCGACAACGCTAAAGCAACATTGGCTAACATTCAAAAGAATGAACGCTTTGAAATGTGGAAGCAAGGTGGCTTTATCGCCGCAGGTGGTTTGCTACTAGGGATGATTCTAGTTTATCTGCCAAAACCACAGCGTAAGCCTAAAAACCGCTGGTAAAATCGCGCGAGAATTACAGCTAGTGTAATAGCTGAAGAATTAAAGCCTGTGTTTTTAAACACGGGCTTTTTTATTACCTAGGTATAACCCTGCAGTTCAACATCCGCTTATTCTGCTTACGGAACAAAACACGCCCGTTATCGGCACAGCAGAAAGTCTCACTCCAGCCATACAGCAACCAAAAACACCTCAAACTTTAACAAAAATTCAAACAAATGACTTTTAAACACTTTTCTACATCCCTTTATAGACAAGGGCTAGCGCACTTTTAACCCACTAAAAATCAAACACTAATCACATCGGATCTCACAAAGGTGTCCTCCGTCACACTTTGTATGTATAATCGCCGCGAGAACGCCTTAGATTGTATACAAAAGAAAAACAGTCAAGGTCTATCGACACAATTATTCAAGCAATTTGCCCATATGGCCTAGATGGAAGTGATTAATATGTTCAAAGCGAGTGAAGTACTTACTGGGCGTTATGACTCAGCCGATCTCAACGAACTGTTCCAAGCGATCAGCGATAACTATATTGTCGATGAAGAGCAATATTTATCAGACTTGATCAAGTTGGTTCCTTCAAGTAATGAAGAGCTCAACCGTGTGACTAACCGTGCACACGAGCTAGTGAATAAAGTCCGTCAATACGATAAAAAAGGCCTAATGGTCGGTGTTGACGCTTTCCTGCAGCAATATAGTTTAGAAACCAACGAAGGCATTATTTTAATGTGCCTTGCAGAGGCTTTATTACGTATTCCCGACTCAGATACTGCCGATGCGCTAATTGAAGATAAGCTGTCGGGCGCTAAGTGGGATGAACATATCAAAAAGAGTAACTCTCTTTTAGTGAATGCATCGACTTGGGGGCTCATGCTAACCGGTAAAGTGGTTAAGCTTGATCATGATATTGATGGCAAGCCAAGTAGTTTGCTTAACCGCTTGGTCAACAAGGTCGGTGAGCCAGTAGTAAGAAAGTCGATGTTGGCTGCCATGAAGATCATGGGGAAGCAGTTTGTACTTGGCCGCACCGTTAAAGAAGCGCTTAAAAACAGTGTCGATAAACGCAAAATGGGCTACACCCACAGTTACGACATGCTGGGTGAAGCTGCGCTAACTAAAAAAGATGCGCAGAAATACTTTGAAGATTACTCAAATGCTATCGCTTCTTTAGGTGCCCAAGATTACGACACCAGCAATGCGCCGCGCCCAACTATCTCTATCAAGCTATCAGCCCTGCACCCTCGCTATGAAGTAGCCAATGAAGATAGAACCTTAACTGAACTTTACGACACACTTATCTTACTTATTAAGCAAGCCCGTAGCCTAAATGTCGGTGTATCCATTGACGCTGAAGAGATGGATCGCCTTGAGCTGTCATTAAAGTTATTCCAAAAGCTATACAACTCAGATGCCGCCAAGGGTTGGGGTCTGTTAGGTATTGTGGTTCAGGCCTACTCTAAGCGCGCACTGCCGGTACTATGTTGGTTGACTCGCCTATCAAAAGATCAAGGTGATGAAATTCCACTGCGCTTAGTTAAAGGCGCGTACTGGGATAGCGAGTTAAAGTGGTCACAAGAAAATGGTGAAGCGGGTTATCCACTTTATACTCGCAAAGCGGGTACTGACGTGTCTTATCTTGCCTGTGCTCGATACTTACTCTCTGACGCTACAAAAGGTGCTATCTACCCGCAGTTTGCCAGCCACAATGCACAAACCATTGCCAGCATCACTGACATTGCAGGCGATCGAGATTATGAGTTCCAGCGCCTGCACGGCATGGGTGAAGAGCTCTATGACACACTACTCGCTGAAAGCGGCGTTAAAAAAGTCCGTATCTATGCCCCAGTTGGTGCTCATAAAGACTTACTGCCTTACTTGGTTAGACGTTTGCTTGAAAACGGTGCTAACACCTCATTTGTCCACAAGTTAGTCGATCTTAATACTCCAATTGAATCGTTAGTGGTTCACCCTTTAAGAACACTGAAAGATTACAAAACCTTAGCGAACACTAAAATCGTGTTACCAGAGGATATATTTGGTCCAGAGCGTAAAAACTCTAAAGGGATCAATATGAATATCCTTTCTGAATCGACACCATTTTTTGCCAAGCTAGACAAGTATAAAGATGTCACTTGGAATGCGGGTCCTTTGGTTAACGGTGTAACACTTAGCGGTGACACCAAGGAAGTTGTTAGCCCATTTGATACCCAACGCTTTGTTGGCAATATCACTTTTGCTGATGAACAAGCTGTTGAGTTGGCGTTTGCTAGCGCCGAAGCCGCTTTTCCGGCTTGGTGCAATACCCCGGTAGAAGTACGTGCTAATGCACTATTTAAACTGGCAGATTTGCTTGAAGAACACCGCGAAGAGCTGATTGCACTTTGTACCCGCGAAGCAGGTAAAAGTATTCAAGACGGCATAGATGAAGTTCGTGAGGCTGTCGATTTCTGTCGCTACTATGCGGTCAATGCCAAGAAGATGATGGAAAAGCCAACACTGCTACCTGGACCAACGGGAGAGCGTAATCAGCTATTCCTTGAAGGCCGTGGTATCTTTATTTGCATTAGCCCATGGAACTTCCCTCTAGCTATCTTCTTAGGTCAAGTGACTGCCGCGTTAGCAGTAGGTAACACTGTTATCGCTAAACCTGCAGAGCAAACATCAATCGTTGGTTACCGCGCTACACAGCTTGCCCATGAAGCAGGGATCCCGAAAGAAGCATTACAGTTCCTACCGGGCACTGGTGCTACAGTTGGCGCAGCAATTACCTCAGATGAACGTATTGCAGGCGTATGCTTTACCGGCTCTACCGCCACAGCAAAACAGATTAACCGCACACTTGCTATGCGTGAAGGGCCAATCATTCCGATTATCGCAGAAACCGGTGGTCAGAATGCAATGGTGGTGGACTCTACTTCACAACCAGAGCAAGTGGTGAATGATGTCGTGTCATCCTCATTTACCAGTGCAGGCCAGCGTTGTTCGGCGCTGCGAGTATTATTCTTACAAGAAGATATTGCCGATCGCGTACTTGATTTGATGAAAGGTGCTATGGATGAGCTAACCATTGGCGACCCGCACTTTGTCAAAACCGATGTTGGTCCAGTGATTGACGCTGCAGCCGCTGCAAACTTAAATGCCCATATTGAGCATATTAAGCAAGTGGGCAGCTTGATCAAGCAAGTCGAATTGCCTGCAGGTACTGAAAATGGCCATTATGTTGCGCCAACAGCAGTGGAAATTGACTCAATCAGAGTGTTAGAAAAAGAACATTTCGGGCCAATTCTGCACGTGATCCGTTATAAGTCTTCAGAGTTAGCCAGAGTGATTGAAGAGATCAACTCGACCAACTTTGGCTTAACCTTAGGTATTCACAGCCGCAACGAAGCTTACGCCTTAAAGCTAGCTGCGAAGATCCGTGCTGGTAACGTTTATATCAACCGTAACCAAATTGGTGCTGTGGTTGGTGTTCAGCCTTTTGGTGGCCAAGGTCTATCAGGTACAGGTCCTAAAGCCGGTGGTCCACACTATCTCACACGCTTTATTACTGAGAAGACCCACACCAATAACATTACCGCTATTGGTGGTAACGCGACCTTGTTATCTCTAGGTGATAGTGACGAATAGTCACTCGGCACTCACTTAGAGTTGACGCTGTAATAATAGAGCCGATAGCCCCGCTACCGGCTCTATTTTTTAAGCCACTTAAACCTGGCATCAACGACTTTCTAAATGAAAAAACAGTAGATTACACAGGTGTATTTATATTATATTTTTCTAATTTGTATATTATTTGAGACAACTCTCCCAATTAATATAATTTTAAGGTACTAAGTAAAAAACTTGCTCTATAATGCAGCGGTTTTTATACGCTCTATTAGCTTAACTGCCTTTTATTTACTGGCTTCGCAGGCTAGTAAGTCCTAATTTTTATCAGTGAAAAATAAAATGAACCTTACGATAAAGAATAAAATTCAACTTGCCGTTTTGATCATTATCCTTGTGATCAGCACTACATTAGCCAGTATCTCGACTCGTCAGCTAACACAAGACACTGAGGTAGCAATTGCCGAGCGTTTTCATTTACATGCTGAAGCGGTAAGCAAAAATATCTTTAGCTGGCTTGAAGATAAACGTCGCATCATTATGGCTAATGAAACTCGTATTAAACGCGGCTTAGATAGCGACAGAGAATTATTACTGACGCTAAATGGTGGCGGTTTTATTGATGTTTACGCCGGCTTTGATACTGGTGATATTATCTCTGGTGATAAAACTCAGCCGTGGCCGGAAGATTACGATCCACGCACTCGCCCTTGGTATAAGTTGGCGTATAACAGCAGTGAAATGATCGCCACACCGCCTTACATTGATATTACTGGTGCAGCGGTAGTAACCTTAGCCCAACGCTTTAATGGTGTAATGAATGGCGTGCTAGCAGCCGACCTTAGTATTAATTACATTACTGAACAGATTAAAAACCTAGAAATCGACAATCAAGGTTTTGCTTTTTTATTAGATGAAAACAATAAAATTCTAGCGTTTCGCGATAGCGATTACGCCCAAAAAGATGCTACTCGTTTAGCCAAAGCGCTAACTCCAGCTTATATCGACTCTTTGTTGACTAAAGGCAAGATAGCAACAATTGAATGGCAAGACGGTAAAGAAAAGCTATTAAGACTAACCAACTTACAAGGAACTAAGTGGACCTTAGGGGTTGTTGAGGATAAAACGCTTGCCTATGAAGCGATTGAAGAGCAAGTATTACAACTGCTTGCTGCCGTCGTTGTTTTAGCCCTGGTTATTTTGATTTTAGGCTCTTTCGTTGTTAGCCATATGTTTAAGCCTTTACAGCAGTTAACCGATGCGATTGAAACGCTGTCAAAAGGTGACGGCGACTTAACTCAGCGCTTTGCCGCTAAGAAACAAGATGAAATTGGCTTATTAGAAACCCATATGAATCGGTTTATTGAAAGCTTACAGTTAATGGTTAAAGCCATCTCTGCAGATACCGAGCAACTGATCAAGCAAATTAATGAGTCATCAGATATTGCAGCTAAAGCCAGTGAAGGCGTCAACGGGCAACACCAAGATGTCGACCAGATTGCCACTGCGATTCATGAAATGTCTGCAACCGCTAGCGAAGTGGCTAACCATGCAGAAATGACCGCATCAGCAGCGCAGGTATCTACTCAAGCCTGTATTGAAGGTAATGATGTTATCGTCAAAAGCAGTGACTCAATAGAGCTGTTATCTGTACAACTTGGCGACGCATCCTCAGTGGTTTCTGCGCTTGAACAAAATGCGACTGATATCAATCAGATCTTATCGACCATTCAGGCCATTGCCGAGCAGACTAACCTACTTGCACTAAACGCTGCCATTGAAGCCGCTAGAGCTGGCGAACAGGGCCGCGGGTTTGCCGTAGTTGCCGATGAAGTTCGTGTGTTAAGTCACCGCACTCAGGACTCTACTGAAGAGATCCGCTCGATGATCGCAGCCTTACAGCAAAACAGTCAGCAAGCCGTAGCGTCTATGGCATCGAGCACAGACATTGCCCATTCAAGTGTAGAGTTTGCTAACCAAGCTAAACTCAGCTTAGAACGCATCACTCATTCGATCACTGAAATCAGTGATATGGCAACCCAAATCGCCAGTGCAGCAGAAGAGCAGCGCGCGGTATCAGAAGATATTAGCCGTAATACTCAGGCTATTAATGATACCTCCAACGAACTATCTTGCCAGACCCAAGAAGTTAGCGATAACGCACAAATGATGCTTCGTACCTCAGGAGAGCTGAGCGATCGCGTCTCTCGCTTTAAAATTTAATCCACACAGCTAAAAGCCCCCTTTAGCTATTGGGGCTTTTAGTCGCTATGACTAGTTAATTCTTTTAATAAAAAGTACACAATGAACCTTACCATCAAGCAAAAAATCCAAATTGCCGTTTTACTTATTATATTAACCATAACCGCAACCCTCGCTTTTATCTCAACAACTCAACTGCAAAGCAACACTGACCAAGCCATTTCCGATCGTTTTAATCTACAAGCAGAATCTGTCAGTAATAATATTTTTAGTTGGCTAGAGAGTAAGAAAAATATCATCAATGCCAGTGAGGCTCGCATAAGCCAAGGTATTAGCGATGCCCTACAGTTAGAGCTTGGTATTCAGTCAGGCGGTTTTATTAACTTGTACATGGGCTTAGATACAGGCTTAGTCATTTCTGGTGATAAATCGGTTAACATTCCAGCCGACTTTGATGGTCGTACTCGCCCTTGGTATCAAGACGCCTTTAATAGCCATCAAATTATCACTACTTTGCCTTACGTGGATCTTTCAGGTGATGTGGTTGTTACCTTAGCGAAGCGCTTTAACAGCGACCCAAGTGGTGTACTAGCAGCCGACTTGAGCATTGCCTATATCACTAAACAGATCAGTGAACTTAATATTGATAATTCTGGATTTGCCTTCTTACTTGATGAAAATAATAAGATTCTCGCATTTCGTGATGATAACTACGCTCAGCAACATGCTAATCGCTTAGCCAAAGAGCTCACGCCTTCTAATATCTTATCTCTGCGCGATAGCGGTAAATTGACGACCTTAGAGTGGCAAGATGGTAACGACAAACTCGTACGCTTAACGCCCCTAAAAGGCACAAGCTGGACGCTCGGTTTAGTTGAAGACAAAACCTTAGCTTACCAAGCTATTCAGCAACAAGTAGTACAATCATTAATTGCGGTAGCCTTGCTTGCGTTCGTGATATTAATTATCGCGACTTTGATAGTAAATCATATGTTTAAACCTCTGCAGCAGCTAACCAATGCTATTGAGGCGTTATCTAATGGCAATGGTGATTTAACGCAGCGATTCCCGGCTAATAGAGCCGATGAAATCGGTCAGCTTGAACGCCATATGAACCAGTTTATTGCCAGTCTGCAGCAGATGATCAAAGCGATTTCTAATGACACTGAACAACTGATAAAACAGATCCATGATTCTGCGGATATTGCCGCTCAAGCCAGCAACGGAGTTAATGCTCAACACCAAGATGTCGATCAAATTGCCACCGCAATTCATGAAATGTCGGCGACAGCCAGTGAAGTGGCTAATCATGCTGAAATGACAGCGAATGCGGCTCAAGTGTCGGCGCAAGCTTGTATTGATGGTAATGAAGTGATCGGTAAAAATAGCCAATCTATTGGGCAGTTATCAGAGCAATTGGGTGATGCTTCACAAGTCGTGTCGGCCCTTGAAGCTAACGTTACTGAGATCAATAAAATCCTTTCAACTATTCAAGCCATTGCAGAGCAAACCAACTTGCTAGCTCTAAACGCTGCTATTGAGGCTGCTCGAGCAGGTGAGCAAGGCCGTGGCTTTGCCGTAGTTGCTGACGAAGTTCGAGTGTTGAGCCACCGTACTCAAGACTCTACTGAACAGATCAGAACCATGATCGCTACCTTGCAGCAAAATAGCCAACATGCAGTGACATCAATGGCATCAAGCACTGATATAGCATTAAACAGTGTTGAATTTGCCAACCAAGCGCAACAAAGTTTATTACGCATAACTGACTCTATTACTGAGATCACCGATATGGCGACACAGATTGCCAGTGCAGCAGAAGAGCAACGTGCAGTGTCTGATGACATTAGCCGCAATACTCAAGGCATTAGTGAGTCGTCACACTTGCTATCATCTCAGACCCAAGAGGTCAGCGATAACGCGGTAACTATGTTAAGCACCTCGAATGATCTAAACCAACGAGTGTCTCGCTTTACCATTTAGTGCTCACTAAGCTTAAGTTAGCAAAAAGCCCAGTTTGACTGGGCTTTTTGCTATTCAGTACTGACTAATCGAGGCTAATTTGATTAAGTATTACTCGCCATATCACTTAACCAAGAGCCCTTAGCCAACAGCGCGTTAGCTTAAACGCTTAAACAGGCTGGCATAGTAAGCATCACTCTCAAGTAACTCGGTATGAGTCCCGCTCGCGCGGATCGCACCTTGATCCATTAAGTGAATGCTGTCCATTTGATTCATTGCGGTAAGGCGGTGGCTGATCATCAACATGGTTTTGTCAGCTGCAAATTCAAATAATAAACGCAAGATGTCACGCTCTGTGCGCTTATCTAAGCCTTCTGTTGGCTCATCTAATAACAAGATAGGTGCATCGCGCAGTAAGGCTCTGGCAACACCTATACGGCGCTGCTCACCACCCGAAAGTTGACGCCCCCCCTCGCCTAACCAAGCATCGAGCGGCTTGTCGCCTTGCAACAAACTCTCCAGGCCAACTTTGTGTAGTACAGCAATCAACTTATCATCATCTTTACGGGTCGCGCCGTTAATCGCTAAGGCGAGGTTCTCGCGCAGTGTGCCGCTAAACAGGTAAATACGTTGACTCACAACCGACATCGACTGGCGTAGCTGTAACTCTGAGTATTGGCTAGCATCACAACCATCAATGCTGACTTGTCCCTTATTAGGTAACCACTCCCGGGTAAGTAACGACAACAAGCTCGACTTACCGCAACCAGTTTGCCCCAGTAACGCCACTTTTTGACCAGCTTTAACCTCAAGGTTTAGCCCTTTCAGCACGGTTTGCTGCTCATTGTAACCAAACTCGATATCAGTAAAACGGATAGCACCTTGGCTAACATCTGCACATTGCGCCGCAGCAAAAGTCACGCTCGGCGTTTGTTCGACTACCTCATTGAGTCTTGTAGCCGCAGAACTACATGCCGATAAATGCTGGAACGCCCCCGCTAACGGCATCATCATCTCAATTGTTGCCATGGTTAAAAATACTACCATGGCGAGTCTTGGGCCCGGCGGCACTGCAGTGCCAACGCCTGATGCCGCTAAATACAACATCATTAGCACAGCAAAAGCGTGGCACAAGATTAAACAGGCTTGGCTTAACGCTGTGACACGGTTCATCGCATTTTGGCTATTCAGCATCTGAAGCTGCGCTTGCTCTAAACGCGAACGGTAAGCTTGTTGTGCACCAAACAAAGTCAGCTCAGCTTGCCCTTGAATATATTCAAGTAACTGCACCCGCAATACGCGTTTAGTCTCAAGTTGTGCAATACCTGGCTTGCGCCCTAAAAAGTAAAACGTCGTTGGCAGTAATAACCACACCGCCAGTAATACACTGCACAATGTACGCGCAAGCTCAGGGTCAAAGTGACCAACAAAGAAGTACAGCGCTAACATCATCAATAGAGATGCCGCTAACGGGGTGATTAAGCGCAAATAAAGATGATCTAACGTATCAATATCAGCAACCAAACGGTTGAGTAGATCACCTTGACGCACGCCTTGCAGATTCTTAGCACTTAATGGCAGTAACTTGTTCCACACCCAGCAGCGCAGATCGGTTAACAAACTGAAAGTCGCTTCATGGGTCGCTAGACGTTCACCATAGCGACTTGCGGTGCGCACTATTGATAAAAAGCGCACCCCACCAGCGGGCGTAAAATAATTGAACATTTGCGCCGACAGCACAGTTAAACCCGCCACTGCTGTTGCCGATAGAAACCAACCCGATAGCGACAGCAAACCGATACCGGCCATCAAGGTGGTTACACTTAAAAACAAACCGATAAACATCATAAAAGCTTGGCTTTTAAAGCGCTTTATATAGGGAAATAGTGCTCGCATTACTTGTCTCCCTCTGGCTGGTTATTTGCTTGCTCTACAGGCTCTAGGTCAAACTCACTAACGCTACTGGCTTCATCAAGCATCTGCTTAAATGTGCCCTCTTGTGCGATGAGTTGCTGATAGCAACCTTGTTGCACTAACGCGCCTTTATCTATCACTAAAATGTTATCCATGGCGCTTAAATTTTCGAGTCTATGGGTCACCATAATGCAGCTATGCCCTTGCATAGCGGCGGTTAATGTTGCTTGTACCGCTTGCTCGCTTAAGCTGTCTAAACTGGCGGTCGGTTCATCGAGAATAAATAACGAAGCTTGCTGCGCAAGTGCTCTTGCCAATGCAATTCGCTGCGCTTGTCCTACCGACAAGCCCGCTGTTTGCTCTTGGATGGCGTGGGATAGCCCTAAGGGTTGCTGCTCAACAAAATCTAAAATCTGCGCTTTTTCAAGCAAAGACAAAATCTCGTTATCCGACAAGTTGCGCCCCATGGCAATATTGTCACGTAAAGTGCCATGAAACAGCTGCGGCTCTTGGCCTAACCAAGCCAGTTGTTTACGCCAATCGGCTAGCGACAGCTCTTTAAGCTCGGTACCGGCAATGCTTAACTCACCTTTGTAAGGTAAAAATCCCAATAAAGCATTTAACAAACTGGTTTTGCCTGCACCGCTTGGGCCAACTATCGCCACATGCTCATTGGCGCTAATTTTAAAGCTCACCGGTCCAAGCAATAAGCTGCCATCTAAGCTATAAACCGATAAATCTTTCGCGGTAATATCGATGTCGCCAGTCAATTTTTTATCACCACCAAACTGTTCTGTCGGGTGGTCAAGCAATGCCATTAGCTCCTCTGCCGCACCAATCGCTTGTGCTTTAGCATGATAGTGGGTGCCCATATCGCGCAGTGGCTGATAAAACTCTGGCGCTAAGATCAACACAAACAAACCGGTAAACAGGCTGATTGGCGTGCCGTAATGGCCAAAGTCGAGGTGATGTAAATAACTAAAGCCGAAGTAAACCGCCATCACCGCAATCGATACCGCAGCAAAGAACTCCAGCACGGCTGAGCTTAAAAATGCCATGCGCAGGACAGCCATGGTGCGCTCACGAAACTCTTCTGATGCTTTGCGGATAACCTTGGCTTCTTTCTCGCCTTGGTTAAACAGCTTTAGCGTCGATAAGCCTTTCAACCTATCCATAAAGTGGCCACTTAAACGGGCTAACGCACTAAAGTTTTTACGGTTAGCATCAGCAGCGCCCATGCCCACCAGAATCATAAACATCGGGATAAGCGGTGCGGTAGCGAATAAAATTAGACCTGCGGCCCAGTTAATCGGAAAAACAGCAACTAAGATAATCAGTGGAATAAAACCGGCTAACACAACTTGTGGTAAGTAACGTGCGTAGAAATCTTGTAGATCTTCAACTTGCTCAAGCACAATACTGGCCCAGCTCCCAGCGGGTTTACCTTTAATAAACGCAGGTCCAAGTAGCGCGAGCTTATCGAGTACTGCGGCGCGCATCTCAACCCTGAGTTTTGCTCCAGCATGAAAACTAGCGCGTTCTCGGGCAAACGCGAGTATGCCGCGGACCACAGTTAATCCAAGTAGCGCCCAAAAGTGATCGATAAAATCACTCTTAGGTAGCTCATCGATAATAATGCCTTGCAGTACAGTGGCGATAAGCCATGCCTGACACATCAGACTTAGCCCGGTTAATACACCGAAAAAAACCGACAGATTTAAATAAAAGCCACAGGCTTTCTTTTGCAGCTTTAGCCATTTAGTAAGTTTTTTTTCTACTGTTTTATCCATGTTATTCCAGACTAACGACAACAAGAGGGGAGTTGGATGCAGCGCATCTAACTTAGGCAAAAAACATATTTTAAAGACTTTATCGACTGACGTAAGTTCAATCTCTTTAGCTTACGTAAGGCGAATAAAACGCGAATACAAATCAATATTACCTCAGTATCGCAGGCATTAATCGCAGAATAAAACATCAATGCTGTAAATGTTATCGGACTCACAAAAATTGAGCTAGATCAATAAATCACAGCCTACTAAACAAACAGCATAGTAAATCGTAGATATAAAAAAACCGCAATAAGCTAGGCTTACTGCGGTTTATCAATTTATTTAGCTATCGCTTAAACAAATTTGCTTGCTAAGCAAGATTAACCTTCTGAGTCTGACTCATAATCTAGGTTATCTTCATCATAATCTGATTTGCTTGGACGTGCATTACGCCACGCATCAGCAGCAAGTTCTTTAGCGTCAGCCGCTTCGTTACGCTCTTCACGTGCCTTAGCTTTGCGCTCGTTACGCTTGATTAAGTTTTCTAAGAATGATTTAAGCTCAGTCTCGCCCCAAGCTTGTGCTTCTGCTTCAGTCGCAAAACCTTTCTTAGATTTAGAAACAACAATCTTTCTTGCTGTTTGACGACGAGTGATTTGGCCAGTCCAAGTTGCGCCATCGGCAACTACGCGAAAATCATACTTCTTAGTTTGTGTCATGTTACTTTTTATCCTAACAATAATGCTAATACTTGAACCAAACAGCCAGCCTGTTTACAGCGCCTATATAATAGTAAAGGCATCTACCAACAATTTGGTGGTTCAATCAATACGCAAGACCAACACCCTAAGCATCACTCTCACGTTCATAATTCTGTTTCTAAATTGCCCTGTAATGATTAGCTAAATCACTACGCAATTTATTCCACTGCCGATCCAGCTCCACACAGCTTACAATTGAGATAATAACCAAGCATGGCATCTCTACCTTGCTGGCTGGTCACCCAATCTCGCCGCTCCCATGGAGGGCGATGACGAACATGTTGCGTATGACCGCAAGACAAATTGGCAACCCAATGATCTTCATCATCCTGATGATAACTAATGATAGGTCGCTGCATGACAAGTCGCCGAAATAGGTATCGTAAATACCTAAGTTTTGCTGGTGAAAATCGGTAGATGAACTTTCAGGGGCGCGAGATTAACACATGCAGCGCCGATACAACATCTTTTAATCGACTAAAAATCACACAATCGATAATTTTTTACCAAATTAGTCAATTTATCTCGGTAACGATTATCAATTCAATGTGGATTCAGGAGCGAAAACCTATCTCCCCCCCAATTAACTGCCATACTCAATAGAAAGCCGATAATAGCGCCGCACAAACCGATTATTTAGCAACTGATTGTTTAATAATTAGCGCTTTTTAAGCAGATCCTGTAAGCTGCACGACCGCCAGCATCTGCAGGCCCCCTAAAACCGCTGCCAGTCGCACTTTTACGCCTATTTCGCAGCCGAAATGAGACCTATCTATGAGTTTTGCCTCACTGGGCTTATCTGCCCAAATTTTGAAAGCCGTTGCCAACAAAGGTTATGACACTCCTTCACCTATTCAGGCACAAGCAATTCCAGCCGTGTTGGAAGGTAAAGATGTAATGGCGGCAGCGCAAACGGGCACAGGTAAAACAGCGGGTTTTACACTGCCCTTGCTAGAGCTACTTTCAAAAGGCAATAAGGCGCAAGCAAAACAAGTACGCGCATTAGTATTAACCCCAACCCGTGAACTTGCGGCGCAGGTAGGCGAAAGCGTTGAAACTTACGGTAAGAACTTACCGCTAAAATCAGCAGTGGTATTTGGTGGTGTGGGTATTGGGCCACAAATCACTAAACTTAATCGTGGTGTTGATATCTTAGTGGCGACACCAGGTCGTCTATTGGATTTATACAATCAACGTGCTTTAAGCTTTAGTCAGCTTGAAGTATTGGTGCTTGATGAAGCTGACCGCATGTTAGACATGGGCTTTATTCACGACATCAAAAAGGTTTTGGCCGTATTGCCAGCCAAGCGTCAGAACCTAATGTTCTCAGCCACTTTCTCTGACGAGATCCGTCAGTTAGCAAAAGGCCTAGTGAACAACCCAGTTGAAATTTCAGTCACGCCGCGTAATGCGACAGCAAATACTGTACAACAGTGGATCTGCCCTGTTGATAAAGGCCAAAAAGCCGCAGTGTTAGTCAAACTGATTAAACAAAATAACTGGCAACAGGTATTGGTATTTAGCCGCACTAAGCACGGTGCTAACCGTCTGGCTAAAAGCCTAGAAGCGAAAGATATTACCGCTGCAGCTATTCACGGTAACAAGAGCCAAGGCGCAAGAACTAAAGCGTTGGCAGACTTTAAGAGCGGTGCTATTCGTGTACTTGTAGCCACTGATATTGCCGCACGCGGCCTTGATATTGACCAGCTGCCACAGGTGGTTAACTTTGACTTACCAAACGTGCCGGAAGATTACGTACATCGTATTGGCCGAACAGGTCGCGCAGGTGCATCGGGTCATGCGGTATCACTTGTTGGTGACGAAGAGATCAAATTGCTACGTGATATCGAGCTATTGATTAAACAAAACTTAGAGCGTCGCGTAATCGAAGGTTTTGAGCCAACTTATCACCTGCCAGAAACAGACTTAACCGGTAAGTCTCACGGCCAAAATAGAGGCCCACGTAACGGTGGTAATCAAGGTCGTGGTAATGGCCGTTCACGCAGCCCTAACAAAGGTGCCAACTCAGGCGGTGCGAGTAATAAGTCAGCTAACCCTCGTCGCCAAGGTGATAACCAAGGCAACAGCCAAAATGGTGCTGCAAAAACTGAGCATAGAGATGGTCAACGCAGCGGTAAAATGGCTCGCGGCCACCAGCCAAGTGCCGATGCACAACCAAGCAAGCCTAGACGTCAACGCAGACCAAATGCGGCGAATAATGCAGCTGGTAACAATGCTTCTGGTAACAATTCGCAAGCGCACAAAGCTAAGCCTGCCGGTCAGCGCCGCCCTAACCCAAATAGAGCGAGCAATGGCAACCGAGCTGCCAACAAGCCAAGTAATAATAGCTAAACTTTGAGTATTATTTAGATATCAAGGTCGCAAAAGACCTTGATATCTGTATTCGTAGCTTAAGAGCCTTGGCATAAGTGTTCCAGACACAACTACCAAGACTAACCATTCATGACTCTTGATATAAGAGCCTTGGCATAAATGCTCCAGACACAACTACCAAGACTAACCATTCATGACTCTTGATATAAGAGCCTTGGCATAAATGCTCCAGACACAAATACCAAGACTAACCATCCATAACTCTTGATATAAGAGCCTTGGCATAAATGCTCCGGGCACAAATACCAAGGCTAACCATCCATGGGCCTTGGCATAAGTGTTCCAGACACAAAAAAGCAGCGCTTTGGCGCTGCTTTTTTTATGGGGGATGTGTCAACCTAATAAGGGCTTAACGCAATTCCCAGGCGCGGTATGAACGGCCTTTTAGTTTGCCGTTAACTATCTTATGCAAAGCTTTCTTAGCAACTTTACGGTTAACCGCCACATAAGCACGCATATCAGTAATTTTAATCTTACCGACTTCGCTGCCTTGAATGCCATCTTCACCAGTCAGTGCACCTAAGATATCACCAGGACGTAACTTCTGCTTTTTACCACCATCAATTTGCAAAGTGGTCATGACTGGCTGTACTGGGAACGTATCTAATAAATGCTCAGATGGCAGCGCTTCATTGACGATGTCACGCTCTAGGTAATCTTCAAGCAATGCAATCTTGTAGCCATCTTCGTCATTATAGAAGGTATGCGCCGAACCTTTACTGCCCGCGCGGCCTGTACGACCGATACGGTGGATATGCACTTCAGTGTCGTAAGCCACATGATAGTTAATCACAGCATCAAGTGCATCGATATCAAGACCACGAGCAGCAACGTCAGTCGCTACCATGATAGACACACTCTTGTTAGCAAACTGCAGTAGGGTTTGATCACGATCGCGCTGCTCAAGATCACCATGCAGTGCAACCACACTAAAACCATCGTTCTTAAGCTGCGCAGCCACATCTTTGGTTTCGCGCTTGGTATTACAGAACACTACCGCACTTTCTGGGCGGTATTGCAGTAATAATAGTTTTAGCGCACGCATACGATCGTTGTTGTTACCCACTTCATAGAAGTGCTGGTCAATCGTGCTCGTTGCATGTGTAGACGCGACTTTCACCATTACAGGTTTAAACATGATCTTGTCGGCAATAGACTGGATCTGCTCAGGGAAAGTAGCACTAAATAGCAGTGTTTGACGCTCGATTGGCATACGCTCCATGATGCCTTCAAGTTCAACCTGAAAGCCCATTTCTAACATGCGGTCAGCTTCATCAAGCACTAAGGTATGTACGTTTTCTAGATCTAAACGGCCGCGATCTAAGTGATCGATAATACGACCCGGTGTACCAACAATAATATGTGCGCCGTGTTCTAATGAACCAATTTGTGGTCCCATTGGCACACCACCACAAAGTGTTAGTACTTTAATATTGTGAATACCGCGCGCTAGAGTACGGATCTCTTTAGCCACTTGGTCCGCAAGTTCGCGTGTTGGACACAGTACTAAAGATTGAATACGGAAACGCTTTACGTCTAATTTGTGCAATAAGCCTAAACCAAACGCAGCTGTCTTACCTGACCCTGTCTTACCTTGACCAATAACGTCTTCGCCGTTAAGGATCGCTGGCAAGCTTTGCGCTTGAATAGGTGTCATCGAGTCATAACCCATCGTCTTTAGGTTATCTAGCAGCTCAGGCTTCAAGTTAAGGCTTGAGAACGGCGCTTGGTCATCGGTATTTGGGACTGTTTGAGTCAAAGTATCTTTCCTAAGTATGCACTGCTGGTTAGGGCGGTTTTCCCCTGGAGGACTCGATACCTTAATCAAGGCGCTCAAATCATGCTTTGCAGTGATCAAATCATGGTGACAAGGCTCCAAATCAGCTGGAGCAAAAGTTGTCGTTTTCTATCGGTATAAATTATAGCGCTATTGTAGCAGTAATTCTTTTAGTTGCAGCATGCTCAATAAAGGATAACGAAGAAATATCATCTATCATTGTCTTTAAAGGTCTATCTATGCACATCACCAACAAAAAAGCTGGCGTTATATGCCAGCTTAATATTAGTCGTATTGGTAATCGCTGCACTATAAAATCGAATTGATATGCGAGCGATAAAATTACTGAGCTTAAATATTCTCACCACGCAATGTGGCGCCTAAGCGCTCGACCCACCAATCGACGGCATCTTTAGCGTCATCAGTTGAATCAATCATAGTGCTGAAATCTTTGCTACCAGCCTTTCTATCTATGACCGCCACAATCGGCTTTCCGGTTTGTGCATCACTTAACATCAATTCAATCGTGGCACTGCCGACATTGGTATGCTCGCCTGTGACCACTTTTGAAATACTAGAGATGCCAAGCCCAAAGGGTAAAATACTGCTGGTGACCGCTAAAATCGGGTTGGGGGTTTCGATATTGGTTAAGGCAACACTGACTCTGAGTGTTTTAGCCTTATCGTCATTGGCGGTAGCCTGCTCTAAATCCGCCTGAGTAATAACCTTAAAGCGTTGACTGGCTTTTTGCTTAATCTGACTGATTAAGTAACGCGACACCTCAACAATGTCTTTATCATCTAAGTTGTCGTAACGGGTTTTATCATCCAGCACTAACCAAGCTTGATCAACAATCACATTGTCATATTGATTCAAAATGTGGTTCAGATCGTTAACGCTACCAATTTTAGGCTGCGCCCAAATCAGATCGCTACCACCTTCAGGTCCGGGACGAAAGTCATCAAATGAGCTAAACATCTGCGAATTTCTATAATCCTGTACCGCCCCACAGCCGGTTAATAATAGAGACAAACCTAATAAAAAGAGTCGTGTTACCGTCATTATCGTTACTCACTTAGCAGCCACGTTAACAAAGGTGCTAACGCTAAACGCGCAAAGTTTACACGACACATAAACCAAAAGACAGCGAAATACACAGCTGTGTACAACAAAGCTTAACTCGTCGCTTAATTGCAATGGCCGATTAATCGACGAGTTAATCGTTAATCGGGATTAAATACCCCAATCACAGCACCAGTGGCTTTTTTGGCGACTTTCTCTTCAGTTTGTTGTTCACGATAATCACAGTCGACACACTCTACGGTTTCGATGCCATTTTCTTTAAACAATACGATTGACTCTTTTGATTGGCACTTAGGACATTTAGCGCCGGCTACAAAACGTTTTTTCACTTTTTTAGTTGTTATTGTCATGATTTAAATTCCTATCCATCTATATCGCTATTTTGCCACAAAAGTCGCATCAAGACCGTACTTTTCTAGGATCTGCCATAGAAGTATCTAGCGGTTCTGGGCTATCATCTGTCCCCAATATTTGCTGTTACTCTGACTTTAAGCCGACTTCAATGATCACCATCACTCAAGCTCAACTCGTTCGTGGCTCAAAAACCTTGCTCGATGAAACTTCATTAACTGTCTATCCAGGACATAAAGTCGGGCTTGTCGGTGCCAATGGTAGCGGTAAATCGTCACTGCTCGCACTCATCATGGGCAAGATTAGCCTAGATAAAGGCGAGTTCAACATGCCTAACGGCTGGCAATTGGCCACCGTTGCTCAGGAAACCCCAGCGCTTGATGTATCCGCAATAGAATATGTGATTGATGGTGATGCCGAATACCGTGAATTAGAAGCTAAATTACACAAAGCTCAAGAGGCCGATGATGGCCATAATATTGCGTTATTACACGGACAAATCGACGCGATTGGTGGCTATGCTATTCACTCGCGCGCAGCAAGCTTATTAGCGGGTTTAGGTTTTAGTGAGCAAGAACAAAGTAACCCAGTGAAGAGTTTCTCTGGTGGTTGGCGCATGCGCCTTAACTTGGCTCAAGCGTTACTTTGTCGGTCAGACTTATTATTACTCGATGAACCAACCAACCACTTAGACTTAGACACTATGTACTGGTTAGAAGGTTGGATTAAGGCTTACCAAGGCACGCTAATTCTGATCAGTCACGACCGCGACTTTATTGACGGTATTGTCGATGAAATCGTGCATGTCGAAAACGCTAAGCTTAACTATTACAAAGGCAATTACACCTCGTTTGAGCGAGTGCGCGCCGAGCGCATGGCTCAACAGCAAGTTGCATTTGAGCGCCAACAAAAAGAACGCGCTCATATGCAGTCGTTCGTTGACCGTTTCCGCTATAAAGCCAGTAAGGCGAAGCAGGCTCAAAGCCGCTTAAAAGCTCTTGAACGCATGGCTGAATTGTTGCCGTCTCAGGCTGATAGTCCATTTCATATGGCGTTTAGAGAGCCAGCAGCGCTGCCAAACCCACTGGTAACTATGGAGCAAGTCTCTATTGGCTATGGTGAAACCGAGATCCTTAAAAAAGTTCACCTTAATTTAGTACCGGGCGCGCGTATCGGCCTACTTGGCCGTAATGGTGCAGGTAAGTCGACCTTAGTAAAGCTACTTTCTGGCGAGCTATCGCCAATGCAAGGTAAGTATGAAACCAACCCCGGCTTAAATATCGGTTACTTTGCCCAGCATCAGTTGGAGTTTTTAAGTTTAGATGACTCGCCATTGCAACACATGGTGCGCTTGGCGCCAACGACGACAGAACAAGAGTTACGTAACTTTTTAGGCGGTTATGGCTTTAACGGCGATATGGCTCTCGCGCCCGTAAGACCTTTCTCAGGTGGTGAAAAAGCTCGTTTAGTATTAGCGCTACTTGTGTGGCAACGCCCTAATCTATTGCTACTCGATGAACCTACCAACCACTTAGACTTAGAGATGCGTCATGCATTAACCATGGCACTACAAACTTTTGAAGGTGCAATGATTATCGTATCGCACGATAGGCATTTATTGCGCTTAAGCTGCAGTGACTACTACCTTGTGGACCAAGGTGAAGTTAACAGCTTTGAGGGTGATTTAGATGATTACCATCAATGGCTACTCGATGCGGCTAAAAATGCGGGTAAAGAAGAAGCTGTTGAAACCAGCACGCCAATTCAAGACAAGAAGTTACAAAAGCGCTTAGAAGCAGAACTAAGACAGAAGCTATCACCGCTGAAAAAGGTGCAAACTAAGCTTGAAAAAGATCAGCAAAAAGCCAATGACCGTTTAAAAGAGCTCGAAGAGATGCTAGCGGATACTAGCCTTTATGATGCTGATAATAAAGCTAAGCTAACTCAGGTACTCAATGAGCGAACCACTTTGACTCAAGGCTTAGAAGAAAGCGAAATGGAATGGCTTGAGATCCAAGAAGAAATTGAAAATATTGAACAAAGCGTTCGCGCTGAAGTCTTATAGTTATCTTTTAAAGGGAAGCATTGCTTCCCTTTTTGTTAATGCCTCTTTTTAAGCTAGGACTAATCATCGATGACATTACCCGGTAGTTTTAACCCCAGCTTTTACCAAAGCCTTTGGCAAGATTGTGACGCCATCTATATGCAGCAACAGGCTACTTGCTTAGCACTGCAAGATGACCACCAGCTAAATGTAAACTTACTCCTATTGGCGCTATGGCTTGATAGTCACCATCAGCGACTCACTTCCTCTGATTGGCAACAGTTACAGCAAGATCTACTCAGCTGGGAGCAAAGACTATTACTGCCTTACCGTAAGCTAAGACGCTTAAGCAAAGCCGTACTTGAACAGGCTGAATATCAACAAATGCTGGATGTGGAGTTAATGTTAGAACGCAAGTCACAGGCTAAGATCCTCATAGCACTCAAGCCTATGGTTCTAGATGAAGTTTACCCTGCTAAAACCGATAGCAATGTGAGTCGCTACTTGGCGCTATTTAACCTTAAAAGCCAAAACTACCCCAGCCTAAACCAATAACGAGTTGCACTCTTCGGTTATGGGATAAGTGTTTTAAACGAATACTAAAAGGCGAGCTCTGCTCGCCTTTTTAGTCAACTAAACTTTGCTATTACAGGTTAAGCCGTCAACTTTTCAGCCAAGCGAGTGGCATTTCTAGCGGTAATGCCATAAATGGATAGCTGTGGATTCGCCCCTAAGCTAGTTGGAAAAATAGATCCGTCCATTACAGAGAGGTTCTCGAAGTAATGTGACTCACCAAAACTATTAACCATAGAGACTTTTGGATCTTCACCGAATGGGCAGCCCCCCATCACATGCGCAGAAGCAACCACGGTTTTCAGTGGCGCTAATTCCATCTCGTTAATCGCTTTTTTAGCCTCATTCCAGCTCGACAAATAAGGCATACCTTCACTAATCGGCAAAACCTGTTGTGCGCCAGCAGCAAATTGTAATTCAGCCATACTGGCAAAGGCACGGCGCGCAGCACGCCAGAAGGCATCGGTTAATGGGTAATCCAATGCAAAACCATTTTCAGTCAGCTTAACTTGCCCGCCTTGGCTATTTTCATGATAACCATCACGCACTAATGCGATTGTCACTTGCAGCTGATTAAACTTCTCCATCAACTCAGCATGGCTTTTACCATAACCAATCGTTTTTGAGGCGATTAAAATAGGGTGGATCGGCGGCACTTCAAGCTTGTAGCCAAGTTCGCCGTCAGCACCATTTTGCCAAACAAACTCATCAGAGTAGATAGATTGCGGCGCGCCGCTATGGCCATTGATAGGGTCACTAAACACAGCGCCACTAAGCAAGGTTGGGTGTAAAAAAGTGCGTTTACCGATTATCTCATGCGGGTCTGGCAGCTTAGAGCGCAACATGATTGTTGGGGTATGAATTGCGCCCGCAGCCAAAATATAGTGCTTGGCCTTAAACATAACTTCAATCGCTAATGGCTTCATATTGTCATCAACAGCTTGGGCTTTTACTGCAAAGACTTTGTCATTATGGTGCTCTAGTTTCATCACTTTAGCTTGGCTCACTAATGTTGCCCCGGCCTCAAGTGCAGCTGGTATCGTGGTGACTAACATCGACTGCTTAGCATTAACGGGGCAGCCCATACCGCAATAGCCGGTGTTCCAACAGCCTTTAACGTTGCGCTTAATCACTGTGTGCTGCCAACCCAATTGCTCACAACCTTGCTTCAATGCTTGATTGTTTCGATTAGGTTCATACGCCCATTTACTGATATTGAGCCGCTGTTCCATTTTTTCAAACCAAGGGTCAAGCTCTGCCCGAGACAAACCTTCTACCGATTTGCTCTGCGACCAATATTCAAGTGCGGGCTCAGGCGTACGAATTGAAGTGGTCCAATTGACCGTAGTAGAGCCACCTACTGCCCGACCTTGAAAAATACCAATGGCTTTATCAGCGGTTTTCATTCCAGCGGCTTGTTGATAAAGATCAGGGTAAGCGCGGCGCTCTTCCATATTAAAGTTACTAGATGATTTAAGCGGACCACCCTCAACAATAATAACTGATAAACCTGCTTGTGTGAGGATCTCAGCGGCAACACCGCCTCCCGCACCACTGCCAACTATCACAACATCGGCTTCTAAGGTTTGGCTTTCACTGAGCTGAGCCGCATTTATATGCGCCCAGCCAGAATCCAGTCCTGTTACAATAGGATCTTCAATGGCCATAAACGCGTCCTTTATCTTGAGCTTTTATTATCTTCGCCCGCTTGGTTAGCATCCGTATTAATAGCGCCGAAAGTAATCCAATTAACATCACGGCCTATCCTCTAAGAAACTCGGCTTAGCGTAATGCAATCGACTCCAGTGCTCAGGGCTTGAGTAGTAACTGGCCATGACCAGTTCACGTAAGCCTTGATAGGCAGTGACCATCATATCAAGATAACTTGTACGCCAACTTTGCAGCATATCGATGAGTTCAGACTGATTACGCATCATCAGCGGAGTGACGCTGCCAGTTAATATAAGCAGACCTAAGCGACCTTCAAGCATCCCAAGTAGCTGTTCTAGCTCTGCTTGGCTGTCTTGAGGCAAAATTGAAATAGTGTGTTCAATCGCATCTAATGTACGGTTAATCGCATCACGTTTTAAGGTTGCAACATCTGGTAAAGCACCATCTAAAAAAACGGGCACTAATACGCTAAATAACAAACGGTGTTTGTCATCTAGTCCTTTGTTGACCGCTATATAATCTGAAGAGCAGTAATTCACTCCCAGTGCGATACAGGCTGTGCCAGCTAATGCTGTTGTGATAAAAGTCCGTCGTTCCATCGCGTCCTCTAATTCTTATCATGGTATTTTTATGGCGCTCAAGCCTGTTTACTCTGTCAGAGTTTGAAACGCTTACAACTGGAAACAAAGTCAATAAACAGCCCAAATTCAAGTTGTGCTACACTCTGCTGATAATAACAACTAAACACACGTTTTAATTTTCAGCAATAGCCAATAATTATGAGCCAAATATTTTCACCACCTTGGTGGGCCAGAAATCCCCATGTGCAAACGATCCTCCCTGTACTGACTAAAGTGGACAGACCAGAACTAAAACGTGAAAGATTAGAGTTGGCAGACGGCGACTTTATTGATCTCGATTGGCAAGGTAGCCCCGCAGCTGAACAACCTATTTTAGTGATTATCCATGGCCTTGAAGGCAGTGCAGAGTCGCATTATGCTCGTAGGATTTTAGCCGAGAGTAAAACCTTAGGCTTAAGTGCAGTAGTGCATCATCACCGTAGCTGCTCGGGTGAGTTAAATAGACTACCCCGTGGTTATCACAGCGGCGATACCGAAGATCTTCATTGCACACTACAACACTTAAAAAATCGTTTCCCAAATAATGCATTGCTCGCGGTAGGCTATAGCTTGGGTGGTAATGTGCTAGTTAAGTATCAAGGTGAGCAACAGCAACACAGCTTAATCACCAAAGCTGTAGCCGTATCGGCGCCGCTACAACTAGGCTCTTGTGCTAACCGTTTAGAAAAAGGCTTTTCCAAAGTTTACCAGAGTTATTTAATTAAGCAGTTACAGCAAAAAATGCGCGGTAAAGTCGCTAATCCTGATTTAGCCCCTAAAATGCCAATTACCCATCACGATATCGAACAACTCAACACCTTTTACGCATTTGATGATAAAGTCACAGCGCCGCTGCATGGTTTTGAAAATGTCGATGATTACTATACTCGCGCAAGCGGTATGCCTTATTTAAGTAAGATCTGTAAACCGACCTTGGTTATTCATGCAAAAGATGACCCTTTTATGACCCCAGCTGTCATCCCTAACTCTCAACAGCTATCCACTCACGTGCAATATGAACTGCATGCTAATGGCGGCCACGTTGGCTTTATCGATGGAGGTAGTCCGTGGCGACCACGCTACTACCTTGAAAAACGCATTTTAAACTTTTTAACCTCTTTGGAAGCATCCGTATGTTAGTGCCTTATGAGTCTCTAGTGCAGCTGCCTAGCGAAACCTTTGATAACTTAATAAAAGAATACCTCATTAGCCAAGTCGAAGATGGCAGTTTTTCTGGTGATGGTGAACACAGTATGGAAAGAGCAATTGTTCAGTGCAAAGCTGCGCTTAAGCAAGGGACTTTGGTTGTGGAATACAGCGAGGAAGAAGAATCAATCGGTATTAGACGCAAAGAAGATATCGTCGTCCAAGATTGGCAGCAAGATTAATATCACGCAGTAAAAGCTTGCTCTTGGCTGAGGTCATAGATTGACCTAAGCCAAGTGAAGCCGTATAAATGAACACTATCAGCACAAGCTTCTTACCTTAATCACTATAAATGAGTCTTAAATAGACCCTGTGCAGGTGATAGTTAACTCTCTTTCTTTGGGTAAAAAAATGTCAGCAAAACATCCAATTATTGCAGTAACCGGCTCGTCAGGCGCAGGCACGACAACCACAACAACTGCATTCAATCATATCTTTAGACAGCTTGGCATCAATGCAGCTATTGTCGAAGGCGATAGTTTTCATCATTTTACCCGTCCAGAAATGGCGGTTATGATCCGCAAAGAAAAAACAGAAAACCGTAATATCAGTTACTTTGGCCCAGAAGCTAATGATTTCAATCGACTAGAACAATGTTTTAGCGATTACGGTAATACCGGCCAAGGCGAAACCCGCGCTTATTTGCACACTTTTGATGAAGCCGTGCCGTTTAATCAGATGCCGGGCACCTTCACCCAGTGGCACCCATTACCTGAAAATACCGATATGCTTTACTACGAAGGTCTGCATGGTGGTGTAGTCACTGACGATTGTGATGTCGCTAAGCATGTCGATTTACTGATTGGTATGGTGCCTATTGTCAACTTGGAGTGGATTCAAAAGATTATTCGCGACACCTCTGAGCGTGGCCATAGCCGTGAAAAAGTGATGGACTCTATTGTGCGCAGTATGGACGATTACATTAACCATATGACGCCACAGTTCTCACGAACCCATATTAACTTTCAGCGAGTACCAACGGTAGACACGTCAAACCCTTTTAGCGCTAAGAGTATTCCGAGTTTAGATGAAAGCTTTGTCGTGATCCGTTTTCGCGGCATCAATAATGTCGACTTCCCTTACTACCTCAGCATGATTCAAGGCTCATTTATGTCTCGCGTAAACACCTTAGTGGTGCCAGGTGGCAAGATGTCTTTGGCAATGGAGCTAATCCTCACCCCGCTGGTTAAAGATCTTATGGATAAACGCCTACAGCTTATTTCACCAGAAAACGAATAACCCAGCTAAGATAATTCTGTATTAAGATTAGTTTAAGCCAATAAATGTAGACTTCATCTTATCGGGATTTCAGGCGAAAGAACGATAAGCTAGCAGTCCTTTGGAGGTAAATTCCCCCATCTTGATCTGTTTATCACCTTTGGATTGCTAGCTGACCTTATCTCTAAAAACTACCTAGAAATCATCTAAAGAAGTTTAATTCCACCTTCATGCTTGATCTGTTTATCACCTTTGGATTGCTAGCTGACCTTCTCACCAAAAAGAAAGCTTAATTCCACCTGCATGCTTGATCTGTGTATCTCCTTGAGATTGCTAGCTGACCTTACAAAGACTTCCCTAAAAGAAAGCTTAATTCCACCTTCATGCTTGATCTGTTATTTTCTTAGGATTGCTAGCTGACCTCCTCACCAAAAAGAAAGCTTAATTCCACCTGCATGCTTGATCTGTGTATCACCTTTGGATTGCTAGCTGACCTCCTCACCAAAAAGAAAGTGAATTCCACCTGCATGCTTGCTCTGTTTATTTTCTTAGGATTGCTGGCTGACCTCCTCACCAAAAAGAAAGCTGAATTCCACCTGCATGCTTGATCTATTTATCTCTTTGGGATTGCTAGCTGACCTAAACCCCCTCTAAAAATCACCTAAAGAAAGCTCAATTCCATCGTCATGCTTGCTCCGCTCATGTTCTTAGGGGTGCTAGCTGACTTTATATCCCCACAAAATAAATTTAAATTTCGCCACTGTGTTTAATCGGTTCAATGCCAGAAATGGCTATCTAAGCTTAGCTATAAGCTAGGGATGGATAAGCTAATTTTTAAGTTTAACAACTGATTTTAATATATAAAAATGGCTGTTTTTATCAAAAGCACTAAAAATAACTCGTCTATGGCAGTCATACCCTTTTGCTATTGGCTATAGAGTCAGAACAATGAATAGAGCACGAGTTACCTCCTACGGGCACAAAAAAAGCCCCTAATAACTTAGGAGCCTTATTCATTATGCGTTTTACCATAGAAATGGTTTAAATCAGTCCAAAATCTACAGTCTTTTATTCAGCCATCAATGGCAAAGTTTCTCGATACGGTTTGTCATTCTGATAGTTTTTTAAACGTTGCTTAAACTCAACGGTTTTACTGGTATCTTCAGTTAACTTAAGGGCATTAATCGCTTTTTGTTGCGTCGAAATCGCCGCTGCAAAATCGCCAATTTCAGCATACGCCGCAGCTAAATTATCTAATGTCGTAGGGTCTTGTTCATTCGATTCAAGTAGCGCCAAAGATAACGCTAATGCTTTATCGCCATTACGATACTGAGCTTCGGGGCAAGTTGCTAAAATCCAAGCTACATTACCTAAAGAAACTTGATCGCCAACGGCATTAAATTGCTCAACAGCCTTACCACAGTTACGCTCTACGCCTTCACCGCCTGCAGCATAAATAAAACCAAGCCTAAAATTCGCCCATTTGCTACCTTGCTTACTCAGTGCGCTATACCATTGCTCTGCCGTTGATAAATCTCGTTTTATTAAGCTGCCTTCAAAAGCTAAATCAGCCATTGTTTGCTGAGCTTTAGCATGTCCAGAAGTTGCCGCTGCAGTAACCCACTTAGCGCCTAAGACTCGATCTTGTGCAATATAGCGACCCGATAAATACATTAGCCCGAGTAGATATTGGGCATCGGCATCGCCTTGCGCCGCTTTTAACTGAATATGAGCTGAGCGACTCGCTTCTTCAGCTCCCTTAGGTTGTGGGATTGAGAAAGCACTAGCACTACTACTTAGCGCCAAACAAAAGACCACAACAGTATTTAAAATCCAAGGTCTATAATTCAAAACAGCCTCCAACAATCGCTAACACAACTTAGTACCTAATCAGGTTTTCGGTAATTTTTATATCTTATTTTCAATCAAGTTAGCCAGAAATTGACCACAATGTCGAGTTTAAATAGCTCACCTATAGAAATGAGAATCGTTATTATTGACAAAGTTCAAAATTATCACGTTTTTTATTATATTTTACTTCTCTGACAAGCCTAAGACTTCTTATCTGCTACATATTGGTTTTGTATTTGCTAGGACAAGGTATTTTTTGCGCTAAAATCAATACTTACACCACGTAGACAACCAGCGTATTTGTAACAAGATGTGATGTAAGCCTAATTGTTAAAGCAACAATCAAGCTTAGTGGCGGATTCAGTTGACATATATCACTAATGTATCAAAATACCCTATATCTAAATGGTTATTCACCTTCGAATTGAGACGGTCTAAAGTAAGACTTCTATCAAGGTTTTAATCACTTAATTGACGTAAGATACTTAATTAGCATATTCTTACTTTTAATGTAAATCAGCCGAGGAACATAGGCATGGCTCTGATTGGAAAGCCAAAACCAGATCCAACTTTGGAATGGTTTTTATCACACTGTCACATTCATAAATATCCAGCCAAAAGTACTTTGATCCACGCTGGTGAAGATTCAGATACACTTTACTACATAGTTAAAGGCTCTGTAGCCGTCTTAATTAAAGACGAAGAAGGTAAAGAGATGATTCTTTCTTACCTTAACCAAGGTGACTTTATCGGTGAGTTAGGTTTGTTTGAAGAACAAGCTGAACGTACTGCATGGGTTCGTGCTAAGCAAGCTTGTGAGATTGCAGAAATTTCATACAAGAAGTTTAAGCAACTAATTCAGGTTAACCCTGAGATTCTGATGAAGCTTTCTTCTCAGATGGCTTACCGTCTGCACAGCACAAGTCAAAAAGTAGGCGATTTAGCCTTCCTAGATGTTGCTGGAAGAATTGCACAAACATTGCTTCACCTTGCGAAGCAACCAGATGCAATGACGCACCCTGACGGCATGCAAATCAAGATCACACGTCAAGAGATTGGCCAAATTGTTGGTTGTTCTCGTGAGACTGTAGGTCGTATCTTGAAAATGCTTGAAGAACAAAACCTTATTCAAGCTCACGGTAAAACTATCGTAGTTTACGGAACGCGCTAAGCCAGTATTAAGCTCGGTTTAAGACAGCTTCTATAAAGTGGCCTGAGATTATCTCAGGCCATTTTTTTATTAGGAGTTCAGCGTGAAAATAGCATTTTACTTATGCCTTTTGACTGCAGTACTGCACCAGCCTAACGCATTAGCTAATCAAAAAATTGAAATTCAGCATTACGAAGCACAAAACCTTGTTAGTAGCGGACAAATTCTTTCTCTAGATGTCACCCTTTCTAGCATCCAAGCTATGTGTCATGGCAAGCTTATTGATGCACACTTATATCAAGATGACGGCAATTGGCGTTATGAAGTACAAATCCGAACCACTAAGGGCCAACTGGTAGAGCTTTTACTCGATGCCAGTACAGGTCAGCTTGCTAAACCGACTCGCTTTCCAGCCAGCTGCACCCCTGAAAAACTGTAATAATGGTTTAAAAATCAAATCTAGTTACACTGAAGTGACATTTTTGAGTTAACATGAATTCACGCTATAAACTGCCTGTCACGTTAAATAGTAACATTGAGAGCACTCTATGAAATTACTCCTTGTAGAAGACAACACCCTTTTAGTCGAAGAGCTGGTTAAACAGCTAAAACAAGCCGGATACGTTACTGATACAACGGATAAGGTCAGCGAGGCTGACTATCTCATTAAAGAAACCAATTATGATTGCGTTATATTGGATATTGGCTTGCCTGATGGCAACGGTTTAGAACTGCTAGAAAAATGGCGTGAACAAGGCATTAATACCCCAGTAATTATGCTTACCGCCCGCAGTCAATGGCATGAAAAAGTTGAAGGCTTTAACTCCGGTGCTGATGATTACTTAGGTAAGCCATTTCATACTCAAGAGCTATTAGTACGGATTCAAGCGCTAATCCAACGCGCCCATGGTAAAGCCAATACGCCAAATAAACAGCTCACTTATGCGGGCGTAGCACTTGATGAAAACCAACAGTCTGTTGCTGTAGGCGAGCAAGAGTTTGAGCTTACGGCCATGGAGTTTAGGCTACTCAAAATCTTCCTTATGTCGCCGAAAAAGCTGTTATCTAAAGCCCAGCTAACTGACAAGCTTTATCAGTTTGATGATGAAAAAGAGAGTAATGTGGTTGAAGTCTATGTGACTCACTTACGTAAAAAACTCGGTAAAACAGCCATTGAAACACGTCGCGGACAAGGGTATATCTTCCACGGTCTGCAACAATGATATCTATCCGTACTAAACTAAGCCTGTGGTTAACAGGCTTAGTGGTTATCTCTACCGCAATTGGCATCATTTTTTTTGAGTCCATGCTACGCCAAGCATTTCACGACTCTATCATCGCTCGTCTACAAGAAGACTTACAGCAAGTCTTGCTTGCAACTCATTTAGAAGATAGCTCTTTTAGTATTGACGAAAGCCAGTTATCTAGCTTTTATCGCCCAGTCTATTCAGGTCGTTATTATCAATTAGATTTACCCGAGCAGGAGCTCAGATCTCGTTCTTTATGGGATCAGCGTCTTGAAGTTGTCGACTTAGAAAAGGGCGAAACTCGAGCCTGGCAAACCAAAGGCCCACAGAATCACGATATTCAGCTTTTATCTATCGGGCTAAAATCTGAAACCTCAGGACTTACCGCTACGTTAACCGTTGCGCAAGACTTAAGTATTGGCCGCAAGGTTTTCACTGAAGTATACGGCACTAAGTTGATTGTCAATTTAGCCATGTTATTGGCCATGATCATGGGTATTTTCTTGGTGCTGCGCCAATCCTTTAAACCGGTTAATCAGATGAAAGACACCTTAGCTAAATTACGTGAAGGTGAGATCTCATCATTCGATCTCAACTCTATTCCACTAGAGTTGCAGCCACTGGCTAAAAATTACAATGAATTGCTCACATATTCGAGTAAACAAATCGAACGTAGCCGCAATAACTTAGGCAATTTGAGCCATGGTCTTAAAACGCCGCTAGCGGTAATGCAACAGCAAGTCGAAGCTCTGTATTTAAAAGAGCCTGAGTCTGCAGAGGCAATGCAAAAGCAGCTCGATTTAGTCCACAAGATGATTGAGCGAAAATTAGCTGCAGCGCGAATTACTGGTGACATGTTACCTGCCGCGCAGATGCAGTTACCTAAGGATATTGAAGATTTAGCGCAAACCCTAAATAAGGTTCACCGCACCAAATCGGTTCACTGCCGCTTTGATATTCCTCCTGCAATCACTAGATTACCAATGCACCGTGAGGACGGTATGGAGTTACTGGGTAATCTACTTGATAATGCCTACAAATGGGCAAGCTCTGAGATTCGCGTTTGCATTAGCAATAATAATCAGCAGCTTAAGTTAAGCATAGAAGACGATGGCCCTGGGGTAGAAACGGAAGAACTCGCCCTGTTAACTCACAGAGGTAAACGTCTGGATGAAGCCACTATGGGGCATGGCTTAGGCTTGTCGATTGTTAAAGATATTGCCGAGCAATACAAGATTGAACTTAAATTTGAACATAGCCAGAGCCTATCAGGGTTAAAAGTGACGTTATTGTTCTAACCCACTGAGGATTGCTACAGCCATAAAAAAACCGGAATCACTTCCGGTTTTTTATGCTACATAGCTAATCAACTAAGAATTAACGTTAGTGCTTTCAAAAATCTTGTCCGCAGAAGCCGCTACAAAGCCCGTGTAAAGCTCACCGTCTGGTTTGGCATAACGCAAAGCAAACTCATAGAAACAGCTAGGAATGCTAACCACAGCGTCTGAGAAGCTAACTTCAATCTTGTCTGCCATCGTTGATGACTGCTCAAGTAATACTTCTGGAGTGCCCTTCACTTCACCGCCAGAGGCATTTAATACAAAGCCTGCCGCTTTCAAGGCATCATTCACTTCAAAAATCGTCTCATAACCCGGCAAGTGATTAATTGAAACGGTAAAGTGATTGGCACGATAACCAAATGCAGCAACCCAAGCTGCGTATTCGCTTTCAGCTAATAATGCTTTATAGGTTTCGCTATCCAACTGCCAGTGACGACCTGAGTACAAGAAGTTGTCAGCAGTCGTCGCAGCAGTGTCGATTTGCTCGATCAAGCCCTTAACGGTTGCTTGTAGCTCATCGCTGAACTCTTCAACAAGTAGCTCAGAGATAAACACTTTAGGCTGTGTACTATCAGGGTGTTCAAAATGCTTAGCGTTGAGCTTTTTAGCTTCAAACTTATAGTCGCCACAGGCAACATAGCCAATAGATTCGAAATGCGCTGCTAATACTTCAAGGTTTACTTTGGCAATATTAAAAGTACGTAGAGCAATATGATCGTTAATGATCGTATCGCCTTTAGACAATAATTGATGCACCTTCGCCGCCGAAGGTGTCATCTCAATATAGTCTTGCCAAAGTGCTTCAAATAGCGCGTTTACATTCGTGTGCATTGTTCACTCCTTTATGCCGACATGCTGACCTGTTTATTTATTAGTTTGGCTTATTGCATGCGGCTGTACACGTTTATAGGGATACAGCTTGCTTGTTAGGGTACTGCTTTCATATCAAGTGTTATAAATAAAAGGGAAGCGCCCCGAGCGCTTCCCTTTTGATTTAATCACTATGCTTACAGGCTTAAACCTGGGCTCAGTGTTGCTGGTAGGCTTACTGCATCAGCTTCCACAGATGCAACTGGGTAAGCACAGTAATCAGCGGCATAAAATGCGCTTGCTCTGTGGTTACCTGATGCACCGACCCCACCAAATGGTGCCGCGCCAGAAGCGCCTGTGATCTGCTTATTCCAGTTAACGATACCCGCACGAATACGTGCTAAGAAGTAGTCATAATCTTCACGACTGTCAGCCAAAATACCTGCAGACAAACCGTAGCGAGTAGCATTAGCGAGTTTAATGGCTTGATCAAAGTCGCTGTAACGCACGACCTGTAGTAATGGACCAAAGTATTCTTCATCTGGCAATTCAATAACATCAGTGACGTCGACTAGACCCGGAGAAACTAAGCCAGTGCCTGCTTCTACATGAGTCAGCTCGACTAACACATTACCGCCTAAGTTAACTAAGTTGCGCTGTGCTTCAACCATGCCTTTCGCGGCAGCTTCAGAAATCATCGATCCCATAAATGGCTGTGGCTGTGCGTTCCATGGGCCCACTTGAATCTGCTTAACTGCTGCAACAAGTTGCTCTAGTAGCGCATCACCTGCCGCGCCTTTCTCAACATAGAGGCGACGCGCACACGTGCAGCGCTGACCTGCAGAGATATAAGCTGATTGAATGATGTCATGTACAGCAGCCTTAGTATCTGCAACACCTTTAATAATAAGCGGGTTATTTCCGCCCATTTCTAGCGCTAAGATCTTACCTGGATCGCCAGCATATTGCTGATGCAAGATATGACCTGTACGAGAGCTACCAGTAAAGAAAAGACCGTCGATTTGTGGGTGCGCAGCTAATGCTTTACCAGTTTCAACTTCACCTTGCACTAGGTTAATAACACCTGCTGGTAAACCAGCTTTTTCCCAAAGCTTAAGCATTAGCTCAGCCACTTTAGGCGTAAGCTCTGATGGCTTAAATACCACTGTGTTACCCGCAAGTAATGCTGGGACGATGTGGCCATTTGGTAGGTGACCAGGGAAGTTATATGGACCAAATACCGCTACCACACCATGTGGCTTATGACGCAGCACTGCACGTCCTGCAGGCGTATCATTTTCAGTTGTGCCAGTACGCTTGTTATAAGCCGCTACTGACAAGCCAATTTTACCAATCATGGCACCCGCTTCAGTGGCGGTTTCCCACTGTGGTTTACCGGTTTCTTGGGCAATCACTTCCGCCATTTCAGCTTTGTTAGCCTCAAGTTGGTCGCGATAAGCTTCAACAATCGCTAGGCGAGCTTCAAAGCCAAGCATAAACCAATCAAACTGTGCGTTACGCGCTGCATCAACTGCTGTAGAGACTTGCTCTGGCGTCGCTGTTTTACTGCGCCAAATTACTTCTTGGTTTGCAGGATTAATTGATGTCACGTCGTGACCTAAACCTGCAACCCACTTTCCTTCAATAAATTGTGTCATTTTTTGTTCCTACATTGGCAATACGCGGATCTGCTCACCATCAGCGACCATCAGGCCTGCTGCGGTTTCGGCATCTAAGATCACGTCGTCACTGTCGTCTAATACAGCTAAGTTAGCTGCGCTAGCGCGGTAATTAGCTAATTGAGTATTTGAAACGATGTAGCTTGTTGCATCGCTTGGTGTCTCACCTATGCTCACGGTGAGTAAGCGGCTCTCGCGCACTGAACGAATATCGTTTAAGTGACACTCAACCGTAGGGCCTGCATCAAAAATATCAACATAGCCACGGCATCTGAAACCTTCAGCTTGTAATAGATTTAACGCTGGACGAGTATTAGCATGCACTTCACCAATCACTTTTTGGGCTTCTTTTGGTAACAAGCAAACATAAACTGCATTTTTAGGCATCATTTCGGCCATAAAGGCCTTTTGACTCAAGCCCGATAGGTAATCAGCTCTCACAAAGTCGATACCTAAAAAGTGCTCTTGTAACCAACCATAGAATGGCGAGTTGCCCTCTTCATCACTTTCTCCGCGCATTTCAGCAATCACTGTTTCACCAAAGCGCTGTGCATGCTGTGCTAAAAACAGGAAGCGGCTACGTGAAAGCATACGACCATTGTTATTTTTGCGATAACTACTGCGTAAAAACAGGGTGCAAAGCTCAGCGGCACCGGTGTAATCGTGACATAGGGTTAAGGTTTCAACTTCATTGCGAACATCAATTTGCTCTGAATGATAAACCTCAGTGCCGAGTCGGTAATGATAGAAAGCGTCAACCATGCCAACGGCAGCTTCGATACCACAAGTACCAACAACCTCACCGGTTTCGGTATCTTCTAGCACCATTAAATAGCCTTCATCGAATGGCTTATCGACTTGCTTGGTAAATGACTCTTCTACGCGAGCAATCTTGCTACGCAGCAATTCTTCATTCACAGGTAGAGATGTAAAGCCGTGCCCCGACTCCTGCGCAATTTGATACAGCGCCTCATAGTCAGTAGATCGGATTGGACGTATAACTAGCATCTAGGAGTCTCCTCGCTATCGCTTGGTAAATAGGTTTCCCCACCAGCCAAGCTTTCCTAAAGACAAAAAAGGAGTACCACTTTTAATAGCACTCCGTTTGCCTATTAGGCTGCAACCACTTTAGCTACTGCACGCTCAAAACGTGCTAGACCTTCGGCGATATCGGCTTCTGGGATGACTAGAGAAGGCGTGAAGCGCACAACGTTTGCACCAGCAACTAGACTCATTACGCCTTCACTAATACCGGCAACAAGGAACTCTTTTGCGCGACCTTGGAACTTTTCATTCATTACCGCGCCAATTAGCAAACCTTGACCACGGATCTCAGTAAATACGTCGTACTTGTCATTGATCTTAGTCAGACCGTCGCGCAGTAACTGCTCACGGTGTTTAACGCCATTCAATACTTCAGGTGTATTAACAACATCAAGGACTGCGTTACCAATAGCACAAGCGAGTGGGTTACCGCCGTAAGTAGAACCGTGAGTACCAATTTTAAGATGATCGGCAATCTCTTTAGTGGTTAGCATTGCTGCAATTGGGAAGCCGCCGCCGAGTGCTTTTGCTGTTGTGAGTACATCTGGCACTACGTCGCCACGCATGTAAGCATAAAGCTCGCCTAAACGACCAACACCAGTTTGTACTTCATCGAATACCAACAGAGCGTTGTGCTTATCACAAAGAGCGCGTACCGCTTTTAGGAACTCTGGATCGGCATCAATAATGCCGCCTTCACCTTGCAGAGGCTCCATCATGATGGCGCAAGTTTTATCTGAAATAACGGCTTCTAACGCAGCAATATCGTTGAAAGGAACATGAGTGATGCTTTGTGGCTTAGGACCAAAACCATCTGAATAAGCCGCTTGACCACCTACGCTTACAGTAAAGAATGTACGGCCATGGAAGGCTTTATCGAACGCGATAATTTGGTCTTTTTCAGCGCCAAATTTATCCATTGCATAACGACGAACCAGCTTAAGTGCAGCTTCGTTAGCTTCTGCACCTGAGTTGGCAAAATAAACACGGTCTGCGAATGTTGCGTCAACTAGCTTAGTCGCAAGTTCCAGTGCTGGCTCGTTAGTCATAACGTTAGCAAGATGCCAAAGCTTCTCGCCTTGGGTCTTAAGTGCACCAACGAGGGCTGGATGACAATGACCTAAACAGTTAACCGCAATACCACCAGCGAAGTCGATATACTCTTTACCTTCCTGATCCCAAACACGGCTGCCTTCGCCACGAACAGGGATAACGGCTGAAGGCGCATAGTTAGGCACCATAACTTCATCAAATTGGGCACGTGTAAGATTCATATTTACGCTCATTCTTTCTCATCCTTTGTCGTTAATCGGCCTTTTAGCTGGCCGTATTTCGCTCTATGTCTTTATCTTCTATAGGTGACATGGCGATTGTTTGTCTAACTAGGAAGACATTATTAGCTAAAATGTGATCAAAATACCAGTTTTTAACAAGCTACAAGTGAGCCAAGTCCGTAAACAATGCATAAAGATTTGAGTTTTAGAATTAACAAAGCGTATATAGCGGGGCTTTAAGCATAAATAGTCATAAAAAAGTTATCTAGCGCCAAAAAACACTATCTATTCATAGTAAATGAATAACTAATTAGACTTTATCGTCATTTTGAACTCACGTTTAATGCTAGAAAGTGAGTGCTTATCTGAGCGGATATCCAATATAAGTAAGATTAATCAGTATAATCAAGGAAGGTCAAATTTTGCCAAGAAAGCAGCTGTGATTAAACCTCTAGCAAGCTCACTTTCAAGTAATGCATAAAAGATGAAAAAGCGCTCAATACGGTACCCGACAACCCCTCATTTTTAGCCATAAAATAAACACCATCAATTTGAAGCGGCAAAATTTGAAACACATAAGTAACATGCGGATGCTATACCGCCGTATAAAAAATCAAAACAGCGGTAATTTGTTGAGGTTTTGCTTACTTAATTTAAGCAACTCTTGCTCTGTTACCTGATAATAATCGAACATTAATCGAGATTCAGCGACAGTTATATTTCCAGTCTCCTTTAACAAGAATACCTTAGCATAACAATTTGCTCGTTCAATGATGGCTGTATCTGGATCAAGTTCTGCATACTTTAATTTCGTCTCTATTGCTTGAAAAGTCGTTGTTAAACGGCTTTGCTCAAAATGAAGTAAACCCAGCAATTGCCAGTTTAGTTTAAGGCTATGAGTCACGATCTGTTTATACACATCCTTTGCCGGAAACTCAGTCGCTAAGACGGCATCATAAAGCGACTTATCACCACTTGCACTTGCTTCTTTTAGCCAATTACGCCACATCTCTTCAAAGATCCTTGCTGATTGCTGGATCACACTTGTTGTACCCAATTGACTCATTAAGCTACAGGTATAAATAAAAGCGGAGTCTCTCTCATGCAACGATGCTAGCGTTTTCGCGGCAATTGCGGCCATAACCGAATATCGCCATAATTTACGACTCGTCCAATGCAGCTGTGTTTGTGCACATGGCATTAAATTACGTAAACAAAAGTAGGGAATTAACGTCTGTAGGTTTTCAATACCAATGTAGTTAAGAACAAGCTTAACATCAGTGACTTGAACTTCAGAAGATTGCGGACGCCGATGCCTAAAGGTTGAACTATTAAGCATATTAACGAGATCACGAACAAGCCAAGGCAAGGCTTCAACCATAGGTCTTATACGCGTTAAATCTACTTGCTCAGCTGAAAGCTGCTCAAGTAAAGAGACCTGCTTTTCATTTAGTTTTGAGTGCGCTAGAACCTGCTCCGGACATGATAAATGATGTTCTATATTGGCGTTCACACTAGCCAATAGTTGTGCTGATACCGTATCGACTATCGCTTTAGCTTCATTTTGCTTGGCAAGCCTTGCACGCATTGCTTGACGTTCGACCTCAAGCTTATTAGCAGCCTCTTCAAGACCCGAATTGAAGTCGTCGGTAACGACAACAGCTTTATCTCGCCCGATAATTAACAGCTTCTGAAGCCGCTGCTCAATCTCTATTATTTGTGCAGGCTTAACCCCACCCGCTACCGAAATTGCCACTAATTAATGTTCTCCTGCCAGACTTAAGCTCAGTTTACCTATTATTAGTGTAGGTATAAATCGTTAATTTTCTTTAGGTATAACAATAAAAAAGGCTTCATAATGAAGCCTTTCTGCGTACCAAAGTAATTATTTAAGCTCTTGCTCAAATAGCTTATGAATACGACGGTATTCATCTAACCAGCTTGATGGTTGACGGAAACCATGTGGCTCAACCGGATAAATCGCAGTTTCAAACATTGGCTTTTCAAGCTCAATTAAACGCTGCACTAGACGCACGCTATCTTGGAAGAATACGTTATCGTCTAACACACCACTCATGATCAACAGTGGCTTTTGTAAGCCGTCAGCATGTTCAATCGGCGAACTACGCTCGTAGGCGATTGGGTCAACATCTGGTGTATTCAAGATATTCGAGGTATATGGTGCATTGTAATGCGCCCAGTCTGTCACAGGACGCAGTGCTGCCCCTGCTTGGAATAACTCAGGTTCATTAAACAGTGCCATAAAGGTTAAGAAGCCACCGTAAGAGCCACCATAAGTGCCTACCTTACCGGCATCAACATTGACGTTAGCCGCCATCCAATTAACACCATCTTTTAAATCTTGTACTTCTGGCGTGCCCATTTGACGGTAGACTGCAGTTCGCCAATCGCGGCCGTAACCTTTCGAGCCTCTAAAATCCATATCCATCACCACGTAGCCTTGCTGTGCTAATAGGTTATGGAACATAAATTCTCTGAAGTACCCTGAGAAGCCGTAATGAGCATTTTGCAGATAGCCTGCACCATGGTTAAAGATCACCGCTGGGTACTTATCTGCGTTGTCTTTACTGTAACCTTGCGGCAAGTAAACACGAGCATAAACTTCACCCGCACCATGGCTTGATGGCACGGCAATAACTTCTGGCGCTTGCCATGCATAGTTTTTAAACGCATCACTAGTATAGTTAGTTAGCTGCTTTAACTCACCACCAATTGGCTGCACAAACAGCTCTGCGGGCTGAATACGCGTAGATGCATTTAATAGCAGTGCGCTGCCATCAGGGCTTAAAGTGTAATTTAGCTGTCCTTGCCACTGGGTTAACTGCTCATCCTTACCGGTAGCAATTTCAACGCGGTAAACGTTATCAATACCAGGGTGAGTCTTGTTTGCCTTGTAGTAAATAAACTGTGCTTTAGGACCTAAGGTAACGTCACTCACCACAAACTTACCTTGAGTCAGTGCTTGTGGTTTTTCACCTTGCTGTTTTAGGTAAAGCTGAGAAAAGCCCGTTTCCTCAGAAAGATAGTAGATGCTATCACTATTAGGTAACCAACCATATTGGTTGAATGTGTAGTTAATCCAAGCGTCATCATGCAAACGATGCTCGGTGATTAGGCTACCTTTATCCAGATTAACGGTAGCAATCCAACGGTCTTTGTTATCAACAGATTCAAGCATGACCGCAACCTTGTCGCCAGAGTCTGACCACTGAATTGCGCTTTGCGACCAGCCCCAATCTTGCATTAGCTGCAGATTACGCGGCGCTTTTTCACTTTTATAACTTTCGCCTTTGGCTTTGGCATTTTCGGCTTTTACTGCAGCGAGGACATCTTCGTCGAAGCCTGTTAAGCCCTCAATGGTGATATCTTTTTTGCTGTGGGTAGTTAAATCGAGCAGTACTAAACGCTCACCGGGGTTGTTATCTTCAGCGACACGAGCGCGGGCAGGCACTGCATCTACATAGCCGTCTTTACCTAAGTAGTTAGGCATAATGTCGTGCTCACTACGCCAGCTGTAGCTCTTGTCTTTAAGTGCCACAATCACATAGCGGCCGTTAGGAGATAGACTTAAATTAGTCACTATCTCTTTATCGCCTAAATACCAAGTCTTAGCCGACATAGTCGGGTCAGCTTTGGCAAGCTCAGCCTTATAATCTTGCTTAGCTTTAGCATTATCTTGCTGCATCGCTACGTACTGGATCAGTCTATGCTGCTGCTTGGCGATGTAGCTTGATGGCTCTTGCACACCTTTAGGCTCTGCAGCCATCTTGATGTTGGCGATCTCTTCTAACAAACCTGAGTCTTGGTGGATCTTGAAAATATTATCGCCTTGCCAGTACGCAATATCGCCATTATTTAGAAAGCGTACACCATCAATAGCGGTATTTTGGCGAGTAAGTTGAACCACTTTACCGCTATTGAGATCTTTGGCGAACAAGTTGCCTTGATAGATATAGGCTTTACGTGTTTTGTCATTGTTTAAGACACCACGACGCTGATCAGCACTATGCAGCTGATTTAATGCCAGCTCGCTTGCCGCGGTACCTTCAATACTTTGCTGATAATAGGTTTTAGTTGGTGCACCGTGTGCTTGTCTTGCAAAATAAATTGACTGGCCGTCATCACTCCAATAGGCGCCTTTAGCCAACAAGCCCATCCAGTCTGGATTAGCCATAATTTGGTTTAATGTTAATGCTTGGTCTACTTGTGGCGGTGCAGATAAGGCCACTAGAGTTGTTTGATTAGCGACTTGATTAGTCGCTTGAGCTGATTCGCTAGAGCCATTGGTTGCACTGCAACCTGCTAATACTGCCAATGAAAGTGCACTGAAGCCGACATGACGAATGACGCTTTTCATATCCATCCCTATTATTATTGGTATTTTTGCGGACTTTTATACCACACTTTGGCAACGGGATTATCTGAAAAAGCGGTAAAATTTGTAACAGATGATAGGTTTTTCGCTGATTTTGCTATAACTTGCTAACAGTTCAAGCAACAAGGTTAGCTAGTATTAATGGTCTAATCGTCAAGCTTTATCGCAGACATACCCTCATTATCTGTTAGATAAAGCCGATAGCGAACGCACCAGCTTCATAAGCTGAAGGCGTTAGCTTATCTTAATGAAATTTGCTAATAAATCATGACCTTGCTGAGTCAGGATTGATTCTGGATGAAACTGCACACCGTAGATCTTTTTCGCCGGCATACTCATCGCCATGATCTCGCGGCCATGCAGCTCGTCGTCAAACCATGCATCAAGTACAAAGCCCTCAGGCACCTTATCCACCAGCAGTGAGTGATAACGAGTGACAGTAAGCGGGTTCGCTAAACCACTAAATAAACCGCTATTGTTATGGATTATTGCACTAGTTTTGCCATGCATTACCCGTTTCGCTCGAATAACATTGGCGCCAAATACTTGCGCAATCGCTTGATGACCAAGACAAACACCTAAAATAGGTAGCTCGCCAGCAAAGTGTTTAATGATAGAAAGCGATAACCCGGCCTCGTTAGGCGTACATGGGCCAGGGGAAATAACAATGTGGCTGGGCGCGAGAGACTCTATCTCATTAATGGTGATTTCATCATTGCGCTTAACCATAATATCTTGACCAAGCTGCTGAAAATACTGCACCAAATTAAAAGTAAATGAGTCGTAATTGTCGATCATTAAGATCATAAAGATCTAAAAACCTATGCTGCTGGCGTTATTTTTCTAACGTATAGCTTATGGCCTTGCTAGAACAATAACACTCAATATGGATGATTTGGGCGCAGATGCTATCACAGCCATCCGCTTTGATCATCTGAGTTTCTCGTCAAACAGCACTAAGCTAGATAACCTTTGATTAAAAGCATCCGCAATCGTGGCAAACCCAGGTGTTTGCGCAAGCTTTCTGTAACTCGCCTGCGCCTCAAGCCACAAGCCATCTAGCCAGTAACTTTGCCCTATTAATAATAAAGCCTGTCCTTGGAGCTGACTACGGCGCTGACGGGCATGTTTTATTTCAGCCGCATTGCCGATAGGCAATGATTGTAAACCAACTTCTCCCCATGCACTTCGCGCCTTATCACCTTGTTTTAAAGCCGAAAATAACTGGCCTTGAAGAAGATAAAAATCATCATGCAGCTGGTTTTGGCTGGTGATACCAAAGCCCGCTAACATATCTAACGCTTGTTGATAGCGCCCTGACAGCCAAGTGTATTGCGCGCAGGCAAAATTCGCTGAGTTAAACGCTGCCTGACTCGCTTTGGGATTAACTAACCTGCTGCAGCTTGCAGCTAAGTTGTAAGCTTTAATCTGAACCAATAGCCCAATGCTATCTGTTGCACCGCTGGTATTATTTACCTGCAAGCTTGCAGCAATATCATTAGCAACAGCCGCTTCAACAAGCTGGTTGAGTCCAAGCTCACTGCGCATTAATACTTGCCAGGCACTGCGATTCACAGGCTCTAATGCTAGCCATTGCTCGGCGCTAGTTTTAGCTGCTTGCCACTGCTCTAATCCCAATTGACTGTAACTAATCAGCGGCCACCAATGTGGTTTAACTTGTTTGACGTCTTGAAGCAGCTTAGTTAATACCGCTTGATATTGCGCGAGTTGATAGTGCGCGTAGCCGCGCATGTAGCGCACCTGTGCCGCAATAGGTTGGTCTACATTTGCAAGGTTAACACCTGCTAAACTGATTATCGCCGCCTCAAATTGTTCAAGCTGTAATTGTGCATGGGCGAGATTAATCGCAATATTGTCATTATTTGAATAAAGCTTATACCCGCGTTGCCAGCAACTAAGCGATTCTGTTTCTGCGCCCGTATCAGCAGTGGTTTTACAGGCATATTGGAATACTGTGGGATGAGGTTCGCTTTGATTCAGCAATGGCTGCATCATAATTAGCGCTGCATCAAAATCGTTGCGCTCTAGCAATACACTTGCTTTATTAAGCAAGTTAGACTCAAATCGATTCAGTGAGCGCCCTTGGTCTGCCTTTTCCTCTTGTTGAGAATGGCTGTAAAAACTCACTAAAGACCCACTGAATAAAAGCGCAAATGCGAGCTGCTGAATACGCGTCATCACTAACTCACCTTGAAATTAATCGGTACATCAACAAACACCTTAACCGCCTCACCTGCTAATACAGCAGGCTTAAAGCGCCATTTACGCGCAGCCTCTATCGCAGATTGATCAAATACTTGTTTGGGCTCTGCCTCTAACACCTCAGCCTGACTCACTGCGCCATCGGCCTCCACAATCAGCCGCAGTAAGACTTTACCGCCTTGCTTAAATTTACGGCCGGCGACAGGCATTTTTGGCTGAATAAAGCGTAATAATTCAGGCGCTTTATCAACATCTTTGATCCCAGCAATTACTGGTGCAATGCTAGGTAAACTCAAGCCGTTTAATGTCGGAGTTGCCATAACAGGCACTTGCAACGGCATATCGGCAACCGTTGGCATAATCGGCATACTGCTTGATACCGGTGTTATCGCACTCGCAGTAACTGGTTTTGATTGCGCTTTTTCTGGCTCAGATTGACGCGGTTTATCTGGCGGTAATAAGGGCAGTGGTTGTGGCTCAAACTGCTGACTCAACAGCCCTACTACTTGGCTTTGATTTAAACTATTGGGTAAATAGTAACAAAGTAAAATCGTTGCCATTAACGATAAGGCAAGCCTTACTAATTTAACCCCAACCGCTTTCAATTGCACAGTAGCCATTATTGGATCTCTGACGCGACAGAGCTAAAACTAATGCCAGCTTGCTTAGCGATATCGAGTACTTTAATTGTTACTCCGGTTGGGCAGTTGGTATCGGCGACCACCAAGAGTTTAGCTTTTGGCGTTTGACTGGCAATTTGTTGTAGCTTGCCCGGCAGATAGTAAATATCGATCTCTTTCGACTCAAAGTAGACCCGGCCGGTGGTATCGAGCGTGACCACAATAGGACTACCATCAACACTGGTGGCCGTGCTAGCTTGAGGACGCTTGATCTCAACTGATGCTTGCTGCACAAAGTTGGTCGACACAATAAAGAAGATCAACAAAATAAACACCACATCGAGCATAGGTGTCATATTGATTTCAGGCTCTTTATCTTGTCTAAATCGATCGCTAAGCATTAGCGCCTCCTACTAACAAGTTAGTATCGACACGGTTTAATTTTCGTTGCCAAAAAAAGGCCAATATGGCGCCAGTTAACCCGACAAACAAACCGGTTTGCGTGGTCACCATCGCCATAGAGATCCCTGCAGAGATAACCGCTGGATCGTGAAAACCATAATTAGCTCCCGCATCAAACATGGCGATCATTCCGCTCACTGTACCGAGTAAACCAAGTAACGGTGCCACCATAGCAAGCAATTTAACCCCTTGAAGATCGGCATACTGCTGCGCTTCCGCTTGCCTTAATGCTAATAAATGTAAACGCTGGTTCAGCCAGTCGTGCTCAGTAGTAACTGTCTGTAAACATGCACTTAGATTGGCCTCTTTGAATAAGGCGCGACTCACTAACCACAACATCCATAAACAGCAAATAAATAGCGGCCACATCACTATGCCGCCTAGCTCAATAAAGCCTAAAACAGCATGAACAAATTGCTCTAATGACTGCATCGAACTACTTTGAGCCATGGCCTTCCCCTTGCTCAAGATTGAGTGCTAGTAACAAGGCAGATTGCTGCTCCATATTCAAACTTAACGCTTGAGCACGGCGCTTTAACGGGTAATGCAGCAATAACAGAGGTAGTGCCACCAGCAAGCCTGCTTGAGTGGTAATCAGTGCTTTACTGATCCCTTGCGACAACAACTTAGGGTCGCTATTGCCAAACTCAGTGAGTGATTGGAAAGTTTCAATCATGCCGGAAACTGTTCCCAGCAAACCTAGCATTGGCGCCATGGCAGCAAGTAGCGCAATAAAGCCAAGACCTCGCTCAAATTGTGTCATCTGTTTCAGCATTAATTGCTTAAGCCGCTGATCCATGGCGTCAACACTACTCCCCTCAACAATGGCATTGGCTAGCACTTTCGCTGCCGGTACTCGAGACACACTCTGTAGTTGCTGTTTAATCTTTAGCAGCTCCACTTTCGCGCTATCATCTTCTTGAAGCTGAGCTAATGGCCGCCAATACAGTAAGACAACCGCACGCCAGAGGGCTATCAGTAAACCAAACGCTGCCAAAATAAGAATTGGCCACAAGACTTCGCCACCATCTTTTACCCATTGGCCAAGGCTTTGCTTTTGCGCCAAGCTTGGCAACATACGCCCTTGACTTAAATCCATCGCCAATAGCTGAGTTTCACCATCTAACCATGCTTTTAGCTGCTGACTAACATCGCTATCAACAGGTGTAATAGCGGTTGGCAGCTTGTCAGTAAAAGCAATGAAGCTCGGTAAATCAGTGTCAGTTACCGCCATTAAGCCACCAATTACAAATAGATCTTTGGTGCTAACACTGCCATCAGCTTGGCTTATTGGCGCTGCGGTACTAGCGACTTGCGCCGTCATCTGCATATCATCAACGGCGTAACCGATAAGCTCATTGAGTTGTGACAAACTTGGAAAACCAGAGCTTGCCTTAGCAGCAGCTAAACTTTGCCCTCGCTGCACTTCAATTAAGCTGGTAGGGCTTTGCTGCCATTGCTGCGATAAGCTGCTCAGCGCTTTTTGGTAAGCCCCTTGAACCAACTGCATATCATCAACAGCGAGTTGGTAACTGCTCGTTAATTGCTGCTTTTGCTGATTAAGCTCGACTAATTGCTCATTTAATGCTGTTAATTGTGCGCGTTTACTGGCTAACCTTGCGCTTAACGCTTGTTGGTTAGATTTGACCTCATCGATCTCTTGCTTTAACTGACGATCCCAAGCAGCATTTTGCTGACGGATATCAGCCACTCGGTTATCGATTTGAGCCTTTTGCTGCTGATAATCAGCAGCCTGCTTAGTCGCTGTAATATCTGCAACAACTTGAGCTTGGGCAAAAGCTTGAATAGAGGCGCTAAATAGTAAAATTGCAATCACAGTTCTCATTGTTCTTGCCCTCCTAGTGGAAGGTTCACAATCTGCGCCACCTGCTTATTAGCAGTAATTGCCATGGCTAATTTAATGTCACCTTGTAGCTCAACAGCTAACGGCCGCCACTGGCGAGACTGATTATCAAACCAACCTAAATGTTGCTCATCAGGGGTGATATAAAACCAAGATAAACGACCTAGTCGTAGTAAGTTAACCTGCACAGGTTGCTTATCAATTGCGATAACCTCCTGAGTTAACTGCTGGCCATATCCATAAGCCACTTCGATAGTCATCACATCGAGTAAGCGCCTAAAACGCTCGGCCAATGGCAGATCATGGCTATCCATTGCAGTGCGTAAAAATGCTAAGCGACGCTTACGCTCATCAAAATCAAACGGAAGATCGCTGCTTACTTGACGCTCTAACATGGCATACCAGATCTCAAGCTGTGGCTCGAGCTCCTGCTTTAATGCGGTTATCGTGGCAATGTCTTGCTGCAACAGCGCAACCTCAGCTTGCAAGGAAGCCAAATACCTTTGCTGTTTTTGCAGCTGATATTCAGTCCAGTAAAGCTCACCTAAGTCTTGTTGTTGCTGCGATAAAGACTGTGCTTTTTGCTGTTGCCATGCCGCCGCCTCTTCACCAAGCTGCACTGCTTGCATGACAGGTTGTTGTATTTGTTCTCGCCAGCGCTCTGCTAAATTGCAGCTTGAATCAATCGCTGCAGCAGTCGCATTAACGTTGAAAGGCAATACACTAGATGCGACCAATAAACCGATATATATTCGAGCTAACATTTGCGGCCCCCTTTTTTGATTGAACGACGCCAAAACACCAGCCCTTGTAACAGTAAACTCAGCAGCAATAGGCAGTAACAGATAAAGAAATAGTTAATCAGCGGGTTATGGACCGCTAACATCTTAACTTGCACGCCTTTTACCTCTTGTTGATAAGGCACACGAAAGTCCGTCACAGTGATATACAGATCGCCCCAGTTAAATGGACGCAGGAAACCAGCATGACCACTGACGGTCTGCTCGCCAGTGCTTATCTCAAAATAAGCATTGTTTATGCGCGGGTCGAATACCTCTACGCTACGACGAGTGATACGGCCTGCCGGGCTATAACCCTTTTCGTCTTCGATGATTTGGCTGACATCGTTGCGATAATCGACTTTGACTAACTCAATTTGGTAACGCCCACTGTTAAAACGCTCACCTTGATGTAGAACAACACTGTCGTGACCATGAATAAACACTAAGTCGACACCATGAAAGATAAACACCAACAAGGTCAGGATATGGATCGGCAGCATCATGATCCGTGGGCTGCGCCAGCGCTTATGACGCCAGGTCGGCAACAGATCGCGCCAAGAACACAGTGCCGTGTTTAGCCCAAGTAGAAACATCAAACCAAATAGGCCAACAAGCCAACTTGCCACAATAGGCGCATTAACTAAACTCTGCATCCACTGCGACATAGGCAGATCATTAAGTGAGCGTAATACTTGTCGATAAGCATCTTGCTCACTCATAGCAACGCCAAGCGCAAACCACACTGACAGCAGCAGTAGCAATACAAAAGCTAAGCGCATTGAAAACAACCAGTTCATAGTCATGACAAGCGATACCCCAACATCAATACACAAATAAAGCCAAGCACCGCAGCCTTACCTAATGCCAAAGCTTTACCATTAGCAAACCAAGCTTTTGGTAAGTGAAACACTAAGATAAATAGCAGGTATGTCAGCGCGGAGAAAAAGAAGTGACCGCTCCAGCTCCAGCTACGTCCCCAGCCGATAAACGCCCAATAGCTCCCCGCAATTTCGCCGCCAAGAAACGCCGTACCCGCGAGCAAACTGAGAAGATGACTATGGCTTTCTAAGCGCGGATCGCGAGCAAAAGCATGGATTAAGTACCCCACACAAGCAGCGATAGCTAAACCTAGTGCAATGGGTCTGGAAAGGAAAAACAGCTGTGCCCAAAGGGAGGTCAGCATGGCACTATCGCCCATTGGCGGCTCAAGGGTTTTACTATAGATAAGTAGCAATAGCGCAAAGCCGCTTGCTATCCATGCATAGCGAGCTTGCAAAGCATTACGGATTGGTAAAATGCACACAGCTAACGAGCTAACAATGGCTGTGACCACTAAATATGTGGTCACGCTACTACCGGGAAATAGCAAACTATTGGCATTAATTAAGGTCAGCGTTGTCACCGACAACGCGAGCACGACCAAACTAGCAAGACGCGCAGCGATAAAGCGCTGTTCAAGCGTACTCGATTGATTCAAACTGATATCTTTCATTAGCTTTGCTCACTTACAGAGGCTACATTATCAGCATTGATAAACTGCATAAGCTTTTGTGGTAAGTGCACATCTTCAATATCGATAACTTCAGGGTTATGCAGCGACCAATGGCGACAAACTTGCTCAATCAAGTTTGGCCGCACCACCCAAATATGGCGGCTATTTTCCACTGCGAGAAGTGGCGCGATTTGCTTACCAAAGCCCTGTCCACCAAGCTCCATCGGCCCAATTTCATCGACAATACAGATATCACCTTGGTTAACGTTATTATGATCTAGGGCTTGTAAACCAAGGGCCAATCCGGATTCAGTGAAACTAAAACGAGTGCCGGTTTTCTTATCTAACACGCCAGTACGATGACCAAATAGACAACGCTCACCTGTGGCGATATCAACAATGTCGCTACTAAAACGGCGGCCATCTTTCATTACACCGGGACAAAACATGCCTTTTAACTTGATCTGCTGTTGTTGGCACTGCTCAATAAGTGCAGCTAAAGCGGTGGTTTTTCCGCTACCACTTTCACCAGTCACAATCAGCACTTTACTGAGGCTCAAGCCCAATACATTTTGCGGCATAAAAAACTCCTGCGAGGCAACTTGATAGCTGGCTGTAGCCAAACCATAGAGTCGACTGATATTTTTACTGGTCATCACAGCGCTGCGCTCGCCGTAATCCAATACCTTGCCGTGCTCCAACAGCAGTACTTTGTCTGCGTATAACTGAGCCAGATTTGGATCGTGCAAAATAGCAATTACTGCGGTGTTAGATTCAACACAACTGCGTTTGACCTGAGAAAGAATTTGAAATTTATTGCGATAATCAAGATGGTTAGTCGGCTCATCGAGCAGCAATAACTGCTCACTCTGAAACAAGGCTCTGGCGAGCAAAACCAGTTGACGCTCGCCACCTGATAAGCGGTTATAGTCCGCCTTGGCTAAACCGCCGACATCAAGTAACTGCATGACTCTTTTAGCGTCATGAATGTCTTGCTCTGATGGTGATTCAAAAGTTGATAAAAACGGCGTGCGCCCCATTACCACCATTTCAAGCGCAGTAAAAGCAAAGGCAGTCTCTTGTTGCTGTGGCACCAAAGCCATCTGCTGCGCTATTTCGGCGCGGCTCAAATTATTTAACGACTGACCATTCAGCTTAACTCGCCCTTGGCTTGGCTGATTTAAACCACATAGGCAATTCATCAAGGTCGTTTTGCCTGCACCGTTAGCGCCTAGAACCGCTAAAAACTCGCCAGCTGCCAGCTCAAAGCTAACATCTTGTAATAGTTGCTGACCCGCAACAGAAAAGCTCACATTCTCAACCGCTAGCATTAGTACGCGCCTCCCTGACGAAAACGAAACAGTAAGAAGGCAAATAAAGGCGCACCAACCAATGAGGTTACAATGCCAATGGGGATCTCCATGCTAAAGCTCGCCCTTGCAACACTATCTGCTAGTAGCAAAAACATCGCGCCCACAGCAGTCGATAACGGGATTAAGCGCATATTGTTAGCGCCAGTGAAAGTGCGCACCATATGTGGCACCACTAGGCCAATCCAAGCGACAGAACCTACTGTTGCGACGCATGAAGCCACAATAAATGAACTAATCACTATCAACACCATACGCAGCCTTGCAGGCTCAACCCCAAGGCTGCGGCATTGATGGTCACCTAAGCAGAGCACGTTAAGGCGATAACGTAATGTATGGATAAGCCCATAACCTACAGCCACTGGCACGATAAGCTGTGCAACCGTGCTCCAACTGCTTACCGACAAAGAGCCCATTAACCAAAATACAATCGCAGGTAACTCGCCATAGGGATCGGCCAAAGCTTTTAACATGGTCAAGCCTGCGCCAAATATCGAACCAACAATAATGCCGGTCATAATCATTAGCAGTAAACTGTTGCTACCAAAGCGCTTAGCCATCAACATCGCCGCACAAGCTGCGGCGAGCCCGCAAACAAATGCGAGTAACTGCACCATCAACCAACTGCTGCCCGGTAAAATAAGCCCCATCGCTGCGCCAAACATACAGCCCGATGCAACGCCTAGAATATCGGGTGACACCAACGGGTTACGAAATACCCCTTGATACACGGCGCCAGATACAGCTAGTCCTGCACCTACAATCAGAGCGGTTAATAAACGCGGAAAACGGATCAGCAGAATGACCCTTTCTTCTTGGGTTAAGTTATCTGGCACTTGCCCTGTAAGTATTAAGCTACTTAATACAGACGGCAGTTTTTGAATTGCGCTGAATAAGTCGCTTGGGTTAATCGAAAAGCGTCCCGCGCAAAGGCCTACCAAGCCTACAACAATGGCAATGCCCAACCACTGAACTGGCTGTAAAATGCGTCCTTTAGCTACCGACATTGGCTCGTCTCTTGCAGCGGTGAGAGGCAAGGATCACCAAAAGCCACTTGATAGTAGTGAGCGATTTCGGAATCTACATCGATGTTTTTAAATCGTTCAGGGTAAGCGTTAACCGCAATATAAAGTGCACCTGCCATTGCCATCGGCGATGGCATATCCCAAAAACTGCCTTTAGGGATGTTGATTTGCGGTAGCTCTGCAATTTGCGTCATCAGTGACTTTTTAAGTTGCTCATCAACTTTGGTTGAATCATTGGATTCGCGCACTAGCAATTGCGGCTGCCAAAGTAGTAACTGCTCTGCATTAACTTTAGGGTAAAAGCCCGGTACCCCGGTTGCGACATTTTTAAGACCTGCAACGGCCATGAGTTGATGTTGAAACATCTGCTCACTCGCGGTGCGGTATAGATCTGAACTATTGGCGTAATATGCTCGCAGACGCTGCTCATCACTAAGGCCTTTAAGTCCAGTTTGAATAATCTCAGCTAATCGCTGGTTCTCAGCCTCGATCTTAGCCGCCTTATCTTCTGTGCCCGTTGCCTTTGCTAATAAGGACAGCACAACTTCACTATCTTTAAAGCTTTCTGGCTGAATAACTAGGCTAGCGATACCTAATGAGGTAAGACGATCTGCCAATCTATAGCCATCTTTTTTACCAAAGACTAAAACAAGATCCGGCTTTAATGCGACTATGGTTTCTAAACTAGTTCCGGCCGAGCGACTGCCGATCACTAAAGGATCGCGATCTCCCAAAATACGATTAATAAATGGCGAGTGCTTGGTGCTACCACCAATACCTACGAGTTGGTCTTCAAGACCAAGACTTAGAGCAAACAGGTTTGCAGGAGTAAACGTTGTCACAATACGTGAGGCGGGCTGTTGCAGCACCACCTCACGGCCTTGTTGATCGACCAAGTGTATCGGCGTTGCCGATACACTTGAAAGACCACAAAGGAGAATGACAACAGCACTAAATAGTCTGTTTAACATTCCAATTCCTTAGAAGCGGTACTTTACGCCAACTTCATAAGAGCGGCCTTCGTTTGGCTGGCCGTATCCTTCGTAATGTGACTCATCGAGTAAGTTATTAAGGTTCACGTAAGCTGAAAGCTGCGGTGTAATCGCCTTCTTAATACCCATATCGATAGTTAAGGTGTCTGACTCCCACTCTTGTGAGCGCTCGTCAATTAGGATGTCAGTGCGGTAACGAACACGTAGGTTGCTATCGATATCTAACCAAGGCTGGTACCAGTTAACAATCGCTGTAACTGAATCTTTTGGAATATCACGGAAGTAATCAGAGTCGCGGTTTTCACTCTTATTGCGTGCATGGGTATAAGTGTAATCCAGTGACAGACTGATATTTTCCGTTAGCTGGCTTAGCGTGGTGATCTCAATACCGTAAAACTCTGACTTACCAATGTTTTGGTAAACTTCAAGATCCCAACCTGGATCATTAGGATCCGGTAGATAAGTTTCAACAATTTTGTCACTGATATCGTGATAGAACAGACCCACATCTATGCTATTTAACAAACTGTGGCTAAAGTCATTTTTCCAGCCTAAGGTATAACTCGTATTACGTTCAGGCTTTAGATCGTGACGGGCACCAGTATCATCAAACATCTCGGTGAAGGTGGCAAAACGCGTCTTTTGGGCGATAGAACCGTAAACTAGACCCGCATTATCAAAGGTGTAGCTCATACCTAGCATAGGATCTAGGGTATCTGAGCCATCTTCACCCGCTGTAGCATCATTACCACGATCTTCTACAATCGTTTGCTTATGCCAAGCAATACCTGCAACCACATTTAGCGCGCCAAAGGTCATAGTATCTTCTGCAGCAACACTTATGGTATCAAGCTGAGAGCGCTCATAACCGTGAGAACGGTCTACATCAACGTAAGCAACATTCTTCTTTTTGTGCACATCATTTTTATAGTTAACTGACAGGCTTAAGCTATTCCAATCAGCTAATGCCATGTCGGTAAACAAAGCACCACCTGCGGTGTAATCACTGTAGCTACTTGTTGCTAACTTAAGATCTTTGTCAGGATTATCGTATGAATCATAACTGTCGTTATGCATGTGGTAATAACCTAATGCACGCACTGTTAGCCAATCATTTACCCGGTGTAAGCCACTTAGATCCATACCCGTGTCTTTGTACTCAGAAATATCAGCAAAGCTACTAAAATCGCTAAATACCTTGTTATAACGAGTGTTGTAAGGCAGTTCTCGATCAGAGTCTAAGCTAAATACGCTAGCAAACAGTTCTGTACTTTCATTGGCATAACCGCCGCGCACCCAAATGTTAGTCGATTCATAAGCAGAGTTATCGCGCTTACCGCCGTCTTCAACAACCATCTGCTTTGGTAAATCACCAAATCTATCTTTGATATCAGACAGCACTGGCTCAAAGTCGTTCGACATACGCATTGCATCACGACCGCGGTGATCAACTGAAGCAAATAAACTAAAACCATCTTTGCCTAAGCTGATAGAGCCTGCTTGATGATTTTGTCCCATCTGCCCAAATGATGCATTAAGATCACCACTGACGCCTTCTTGGCCTTTCTTGGTGATAATATTAACCACCCCCCCCATGCCATTTGGACCATAAAGTACTGAAGAAGCGCCTTTTACCACATCAATTTTGGCAATGATGTTAGCTGGAATTTGGTTAAGATCTAACTGTCCATAGTTAGTTTCGTAATATGGCACACCATCAAGCAAAATAAGCACTTTATCTTGCTCGAAGCCCTGAATAGTTAGAAACTTCTCACCTTTACTCGACTGAGCAACATGCACGCCTGGCACATAGTCCAAGGCATCCGCAGCCGTTTTTGCACCGATTAATTCGATTTGCTCTGCAGTCATAGTGTTATTGATAGCAATATCTTTTACACCTGTCTGCTCTGAAACAACAATTTCACCAAGTGAAAAAACGTCATTTGCGTCATTGGCTAGTACAGCTTGGCTTGATAGTAGGGTGCTGATGATAATAGCGATTTTAGTATTTCTTGTTTTGATCACCTAAGACTCCGATCTGCTCGTGATAATGGCTTGCAGATCTTCAACATCGTTAAAAGTCTGCCTCACCGTAAATTCGCGCACATCTTATTCTTTATAACCTAGTTCAACTATTCGCAAACCTGAACTCTAGACCGATATCACCCAATAAAAAACCAATTACGACGTAACGACATATACTTACACATACTAAAGGACAATTAGTCACACCAGGACAAGTTGACCAGTCTAATTTGTCTACACTTAAATTAACCATGTAAAAAGCACTCGTTCAAAGTTAAGACCTAATACCAAGAAGTCATCTTTGATTATTTTGACAAATAGCGCCCACAAAAAAGCCAGTCGTTAGACTGGCTTTTAATTGGTTTTAACTAGCGAGATAGCTTATTTAACCAGAGTTCTTATTTAACCAAAGTTAAATGACCACGGCGCTTAGGCTCTTTAGCCTTTGTGCTTTCGGCTTCTGGTTCACAGGTTTCAACAACCGGTTCTTTCACTACAGAAAGTCCCGACTCTTCTTCGATGTCATCTTCAAGCTGATAAGCTTCTTCTAACTCAAAGACAGTACCTGCACCATTCTCTCTAGCGTAGATGGCAACAATTGAAGCCATCGGCAATAGTACCTGCTGAGGAACGCCACCAAAACGCGCGCTGAACTCAATAAACTCATTAGTGATCTGTAGGCCACCTACAGCACTCTCGGTAATATTAAGTACAATTTGACCATCTTTAACATATTGCTGTGGTACTTGTGTGCCTGGCACATAAGCATCGACAACAACATGAGGCGTTAATTGGTTATCCATCAACCAATCATAATAAGCCCGCAGCAAGTATGGACGGTTTGGGGTTAGCTCTTTCATTAGATACCCATGCGCATTTCGCGCTCAGTCTCAGTCAAAGATGCTTTAAATGATTCACGATCGAATAAACGTGTCATGTAAGCTTTGATATCTTTAGCTGTACGGCTATCAAGCTCGATACCTAGTACAGGTAAACGCCACAATAGCGGACCTAAGTAGCAATCTGCTAAACCAAACTCTTCACTCATGAAGTATGGCACTTCACCGAAGATTGGTGCGATAGCAGTAAGACCTTCTTGAAGCTCTTTACGAGCTGCATCAGCACGGTCGCCTTTACGAATACGCTCAACAAGTGCGTACCAGTCTTCTTCGATGCGGTGCATCCAAAGACGTGTTTGACCACGTGAAACCGGATAAACAGGCATTAATGGAGGATGAGGGAAACGCTCATCTAAGTATTCCATAATGATACGAGAGTTATAAAGAACTAGCTCTCTGTCTACCAAAGTTGGCACTGTGTTGTACGGGTTTAGCTCGATCAGGTCTTCAGGGATCTCATTTGGATCAACCTGTAGCACATCAACTGTCACACCTTTTTCAGCTAGTACGATACGTACTTGGTGGCTATAAAGGTCGTCTGCACCTGAATACAGGGTCATGATTGAGCGTTTATTGGCAGCAACAGCCATTGATACCCTCCGGGATTCACAAGTAAAAAGCAAAAAATGCAAACGCAAACGAGGAGCAAGGCTCCCCGTTTACAATTTGCGGATAATACATTCTAACCTTTATTTGAGGTTAGTGTACATCTTTCCAGTACTCTTTCTTTAAGAGGTAGGCCACAATAAAGAAAATAAATAAGAAGCCTAACACCCACCAACCTAACCTTTCACGCTCAAGTTTAACGGGGTCGCCAGAGTAAACTAGGTAACCCGTGATATCACGAACTACTTGGTCATACTCTTCAGCTGTTAAGGCACCACCAGTCGCGACTAGTGTTCCATCTTCTTGTTTAACTGGCGTCCCTTGAAGACCCTCAAGCACATGCGGCATACCCACTAACGGGAAGATTGTATTGTTCACACCAAATGGACGGCTTTCATCTTTATAAAAGCCATGTAGGTATGAATAAATCCAGTCTTCACCACGAACGCGAGCAACCAAAGTTAAGTCAGGAGGAGAAGCACCAAACCATTTTGCAGCATCTGCATCTGGAATGGCATTTTCCATTAACTCACCGATCTTAGCACCTTCGGGTAGATACTTAGCACGCATTTCATCTAATGGAATGTCTAAGTCAGTAGCAACTCGATCATAGCGTTGATATTGAGTGCTATGACAACCTGCACAGTTTTCTTGGAAAAGTTCCAATCCACGCTGCAGTGATTCAGTGTCATTTAGATCAATATTAGCTTTATCTAGCGGTGCACCACCACCGGCTGCGATAGCCAGTGTTGGGACCAATGCAACTAATGCGATTAATAATTTTTTCATTAGTGTGTCAACCTCTCTGGTACAGGCTTAGTCTTTTCATTCTTACTGTAAATCCATAGGAATAAGAAGAAACCAAAGTAAGTTAGCGTAAAGATACGCGCTGCAATAGTAAGAGCTGGAGTCGCTGGCACCGCACCTAAGTAACCTAGTACTAGGAACGAAACAGCAAACTGGCTAATGTTTAGCTTATGAACCATGCTACGGTAACGAATTGACTTCACTTTACAACGGTCTAACCATGGCAATACAAACAGTACCGCAATTGCTAAGCCCATGCCGATAACGCCCATCAACTTATCAGGAATAGCACGTAAGATTGCGTAGAAAGGTGTGAAATACCAAACCGGTGCAATATGCTCAGGTGTCTTCATTGGATTAGCCGCTTCAAAGTTCGGCTTCTCAAGGAAGTAACCACCACCTTCAGGCATAAAGAACAATACATAACAGAAGACAATAAGGAAGCCTGCGACGCCCATGATGTCTTTAACTGTGTAGTATGGGTGGAATGGGATACCATCTTTTGGCCAACCATTCTCATCTTTGTTTTGCTTGATTTCGATGCCGTCTGGGTTGTTAGAACCCACTTCATGCAATGCGATAAGGTGTAAGAACACCAATACCACTAGCACTAATGGCAACGCAATAACGTGTAGTGCAAAGAAACGGTTTAGGGTTGCACCCGAGACAACAAAGTCACCACGGATCCACAATGTTAGGTCGTCACCAATAACTGGGATAGCACCAAACAAAGAGATAATAACCTGTGCGCCCCAGTAAGACATTTGTCCCCAAGGCAACAAGTAACCCATAAATGCTTCAGCCATCAACACAAGGAAGATCAGCATACCGAATAACCATAGTAGCTCTCTTGGTTTTTGGTATGAGCCGTAGATTAGACCACGGAACATGTGTAAATAAATCACCACAAAGAATGCGGAGGCCCCGGTGGAGTGCATATACCTCAGCAACCAACCGTACTCAACATCGCGCATGATATATTCAATAGAAGCAAACGCACCTTCAGCTGTAGGCACATAGTTCATTGTTAACCAGATACCAGTAAGCAACTGGTTAACCAGTACTAACATGGCTAGAGAGCCAAAAAAGTACCAAAAGTTAAAGTTGGTTGGTGTCGCATATTGACCGACATGACGATTGTACGTCGCAGTCATTGGAATGCGTTCATCAATCCAATTGATAATGTTCTTAACCATTACGCAGCTCCTTTATCAACACCGATAAGCACAGTGCTATCATCAATATATTGATGTGGAGGGATAACTAGGTTTAATGGCGCTGGTACACCTTGGAATACGCGACCAGCCATATCAAACTTAGAACCGTGACAAGGGCAGAAGAAGCCAGAAGCAACGCCTTCTACTTGCTCACCGAATGTGTCTGGTAGGTAAGTTGGAGAACAACCTAGGTGAGTACATAAGCCGACAGCTATGAAGTACTCAGCCTTAATTGAACGACCAGTATTCTGTGCATATGCAGGCTGCTGTGGTTCTACAGAGTCTGGATCACGAAGTTGAGCATCGATAGCTGGCAGACCATCTAAGATCTCCTGCGTACGGCGAACAACCCATACAGGCTTACCACGCCATTCAACTCGAATAAGTTGACCTGGCTCTACTTTACTTATGTTTACTTCAACCGGCGCACCTGCTGCTTTCGCTTTGGCACTCGGATTCCATGACTTTATAAACGGAACCGCTACAGCTGCGGCACCTGCACCACCAACTACGGCGGTGGCTGCGGTCAGAAATCTGCGACGTCCGGTATCGACTGGCGCATTGCTCATCCACTTGTCTCCAGAGAGTGTTGGAATTTTTTTGTTTTATCTGTCTTCTTCTAAGCTGATCCGAACTAAAATCGAATTCTAAACTTGAAGCGCGGCTCATTATAGCCAAAAATTAGAACCAGATCATAGTTAAAACACTCAACTTAGTTAACTATGTTACTTTTAGTGCCATTTCTGCATAAAAAGACCGCACCTGAACCAACAAAAACGCTAATTTTTATTAGCAGAATATTCAAAAACCATCATTCATTGTCTACTAAATTAGCAACTTAGCACGTTTTATTGGTTTTTTATTAGCTAGAAGCTAATAGTTGACTTAATAGGTAGGAATTATAGTTAGGTGATAACAATCGATAAATGGGCACAAAAAAAGGCCTAACAGACGTTAGACCTTTTTATAAATCGCTACTGAGTTTATTTACCTGTAGAGCTGTTCATATATCTAAAGAACTCGCTGTTAGGCTCAAGTACCATAACGTCATTTTCGCCAGAGAAACTTGCTTTATAAGCATCTAGGCTTCGCATAAAGCTAAAGAACTCTGGGTCTTTAGTGTATGCATCAGCATAAATCTTAGCAGCCTCTGCATCACCTTCACCTCGAGTAGTCAAAGCTTTACGCTCTGCTTCTGCTGTTTGAATGGTAACGCTTGCATCTGTCTTAGCGCGAATAATTTCGGCTTGCTCTTGACCTTGAGCGCGGTGCTCTTTAGCCACAGCTTGACGTTCTGCACGCATACGTTGGTAAATACTGGTACTGACGTTTGCTGGCAAGTTAATTTGCTTAACTCGCACATCAACCACTTCAACACCTAAATCTTGAGCACTTTCTGCTGCATTTTTAAGCGCATCAGATTGCAGCTCATCACGGCTACCAGAAACGATTTCTTTAATCGTACGACGACCAAACTCGGTACGAAGATCGTTGTTAATCTTACGTTGTAGCAAAGTCTCTGCGTTAGCCTTAATACCGCCATTGGTAGAAAGGTAGTAACGTTCAAAGTCTTTAATACGCCACTTAACGTATGAATCAACCATCAAATCTTTCTTTTCAGAGGTAACAAAACGGTCCGCTGCACCGTCAAGTGTTTGCACTCTTGAATCCATAAACTTGATTTTATCAAGCATAGGGATCTTTAAGTGAAGACCTGGAGCATAAACGCGCGTTACGCCGTCATCCTTAAGGACTTTACCAAATCGAGACACAATAGCGCGCTCACCTTCATTCACTACAAGCAGTGAAGACAAAGAGATTGCAATAAGTATTGCTACGATTATCGCTGTAAATCTACCCATCTCTTAGTTCCTCCCCAACGAGCGTTCACCACGTGATGGACGTCCATCAAGTGGCATGCTGCTGTTATTATGAGTTGTACTATTAACTGACATAACAGGTGTTGCCGGTTTGGTCTTAGTGCTTGCAGAATGATTAGCTTGGCTATTTTGCATCAACTTATCTAAAGGAAGATACATCAAGTTGCCATTATTCTTAGCATCAATAAGTACTTTGCTAGTACCACTTAGCACTTCTTGCATCGTATCGAAATACATACGCTCGCGAGTCACTTCAGGGGCGGCTTGATATTCAGGTAGTAGTTGTTCAAAACGAGCTACTTTACCTTTCGCTTCAAGAGTAACTCTCTGCCTATAAGCAATTGCTTGTTGATCCATACGCTCAACAGTACCACGAACCTGAGGCTCTAACTGACGTGAGTATGCTTCAGCTTCACGAATGAAACGCTGCTCATCCTCTTGTGCAGCAATCGCGTCATCAAAGGCGTCTTTTACCTCTTCTGGCGGACGAGCAGGCAAGAAGTTAACGTCTACAACGGTAATACCTAGCTTATATGGCTTGATAATGCGTTCAATTTCATCCCAGGTGTCACGACGAATTTTATCTCGACCAGTAGTCAAAATATCATCCATAGTGTTGTGACCAATAACGTAACGAAGCGCACTGTCAGTTGCTTCACGCAAGCTGGCATCCGCATCAACAACGCTATACAGGTAATTTTTTGCGTTACTTACGCGATACTGAACGTCAAGCTGAACTAAAACCACGTTCTCATCGGCTGTTAGCATACTGCCTGAAGCTGGAATCGAGCGAACAGTCTGTACGTTAACTGGCGTAACTTCATCAATGAAGGTCGCTTTCCATTGAAGACCTGGATCAACTTCACCCACGTATTCACCAAAGCGAAGCTCTACACCTTTCTCTGCTTCTTTAACTGTATAGAATCCAGAAAGACCCCATACAACTACAGCAATGACCAAAACGATGATTAAACTAGCACCGCTGACGCTGCCACCAGAACCATTGCCTTTGCCGCCGAAGCGCTTTGAAAGGTTACGAAAAACTTCATCTAAATCTGGTGGTCCTTTATCATTACCACCTTTATTGCCATTTCCCCAAGGGTCTTGACCCTTGTTACCGGGCTCGTTCCAAGCCATTTAGTACTCCATAAGTGTATGAAATAAACGAGATTACTAAAATACTTAATTATGCGACGACTGGGTCGACGACAAAAGTCTCTATTTCACCTTGGCTCTGTTTTACTAATCGGCGCCAATCGGCATCCAATAAGCGAACAGAGATCATACAGTTCCCCAGATCGTCATACGCTTTCTGCTGTATTACATCCAGTTTATAAAACTGGCCGAGATAATGCCCTGCCGAAGCTGGGATTTGCAAGGTTAGTTCTTGGATTGCTTTACCAACAATTTGGTTAATCGCTTCCTCAACTAATTCCAAGCCTTTTTGCTGCTGAGCAGAAACCCAGACTCTAATCGGTGTTCCCTCGTCATCGTAGTCGATACGTGGGTTCACCTCATCCAATAGATCGATCTTATTGCAAACGATCAACTGTGGAATGTCTATGGCATCGATCTCTTTAAGCACCTTTTGAACTTGCTCAAAGTTATCAGCCATTTTTTCATCTGCACTATCGACGACATGCAAGAGTAAGTCTGCCTGCCGTGTCTCTTGCAGCGTTGCTTTAAATGCAGCAACTAAATCATGGGGCAAGTGCCTAATAAATCCGACGGTATCCGCTAAAATCACATCACCATCAGGTAAATCTAGCTTACGTAACGTTGGATCCAATGTTGCAAAAAGCTGATCTGCTGCGTAAACGTCTGATGTAGTTAAGCCGTTGAACAGTGTTGATTTACCAGCGTTAGTATAACCAACTAAAGACACGGTAGACATCTCACTGCGCTGACGGGCTCTACGACTCTGATCACGCTGCTTATCAACTTTTGCTAAACGGCGGTTAATGGTGCTGATGCGGCCCCTTAGTAGGCGCCTATCAGTCTCTAACTGAGTTTCACCAGGTCCTCGCAGACCAATACCACCCTTTTGGCGTTCTAAATGCGTCCAGCCTCTGATTAAGCGCGTTGACATGTGGCGCAATTGCGCTAGCTCCACCTGTAACTTACCTTCAAATGTCCGCGCTCTTTGAGCGAAGATATCTAAAATCAGAGTTGTTCTGTCGAGTACTCTGCACTCACACAACTGCTCAAGGTTTCGTTCCTGAGCTGGACTTAATGCGTGATTGAAAATCACTACATTGGCATCAGTAGCCGCAACCATCGCAGCCAATTCTTCAGCCTTACCCGAACCGACAAAAAACTTGCGATCAGGTGAACGACGACTTGCCGAGATCACTCCAATAGACTGAGCGCCAGCCGAGTCAACTAGAAGCTTTAATTCATCTAAGTCTTCTCGGTTGTTTTCATCAGTAAAGTCGATATGGACAAGTACCGCTTTCTCTCCCGCCTCATAACGATCAAACAAAAAGCAATCTCCTTAGGCGCAAGTTACTTCTCGTCGCCATCGTCATGCTGTGCGTTATAGCCAGCTTGAGCATTTGTCGCTTGGTGGTTACTCACGTTAAATGGACGTGAAGGCACCACTGTTGAAATAGCGTGCTTGTAAACCATTTGGCTCACGGTGTTTTTAAGCAAAATAACGAATTGATCAAAAGACTCAACTTGTCCTTGTAACTTAATGCCGTTAACAAGATAAATAGATACTGGAACGCGCTCACGACGCAATGCGTTCAAAAACGGGTCTTGTAAAGATTGCCCCTTTGCCATTGTCTAATTTCCTTTTTAATTAAAATTAATAGTTATTCTAATGCGCTAAAACTTTTATCTTTGGTTTTAGTATTATACAGCTACAGCTAATAAGCTAGCGACTATGTCGCATTACTGTAGCAAGATTACTTTCGGCCCCGCTTTCTAGCCAGATTAAATCAGGCCAGCCACGTAACCATGTTAATTGACGTTTTGCTAATTGCCTAGTAGCAACAATAGCTTTTTCGACCATAGTATCATAGTCAATTTCACCATCTAGATACTGCCAACATTGACGATAACCTACACAACGCATAGACGGCAGGTCTAAATGCAAGTCATCTCGAGCCTTTAAACGTTCAACCTCGCTAGTAAACCCTTGTGTTAGCATGGTTTTAAATCGAGTTTCTATAGCCTTATGTAACACCTTTCTATCACTCGGCGCAATCGCAAATTGCACAGCTTGGTAAGGAAATGCGTCGGATTTAGTTTTAGTCAGTTCAGTTAATGACTGACCGCTAATCCTAAACACTTCCAATGCTCTAGCTAACCGCTGTGGATCATTAGGGTGAATGCGTTCTGCAGAAACAGGGTCGATTTCTCGTAGTTGGTCATGTAAAGCTTGCCAGCCTTGAGCTTCAGCCTCGGCAGCAATTTGTTCTCTAATCGCTTCATCTGCCCCAGGTAGCGGTGATAATCCTTCAAGTAATGCCTTGAAATACATCATAGTGCCGCCAACAAGCAGTGGGGTTTTACCACGGCTTAAAATATCTTCTATTTGGGCTAATGCATCACGTCTAAAATCCGCCGCAGAATAGCTTTGCGCCGGATCAATAATATCGATCAGTAAGTGAGGAGCCGCTGCTTGCTCTGCAGCATCAGGCTTAGCGGTACCAATATCCATATCTTTGTAGATCAATGCTGAATCCACAGAGATAATCTCACAGTCGTACTGCTTAACAAGCTCAATAGCTAATGCGGTTTTCCCCGAGGCTGTTGGCCCCATTAGGGTAATCACTTTCTGTGATGTTTTATCGGTCACTCTGATTTTCTTTCATCCATTGTTCCCAAGGTAACTCTTGAGATTGATTATAAAGCTCTTGCTGCACATTAGCTGGCAACGTATTGAGGGCAAACCATGCTTGGTTAGCAGAGGTAAATCGATTAGCCGCTTGTTCTGCAAGCCACTTAACTAGGGCTTCGTCACTGGGTTGATCTAATCTAATCCACTGCAATAGCTCTGGAACTAAAGTTGCTAATTGGCTATCCCTTAGATATGGGGGCACTTTCTTAATAATCAACTGCCCTAACCGAATAGATAACTCAATTCCTAACTTTCTAAGTAATTGTTCTCGCTCTTCAAGCACTACAGCCCAATCGTCATCCATCGCAACAGCAACGGGCATTAATAACGGTTGGCCGACTAATCCTTGACATAGTTTAGCGCCAATTTCAGCCTTTAGAGCTGCCTGAGCAACTAATGCGATGCTGAGTAACGATATTTTATTCTCTTTAGCTAGCAGCCAGTATTCACCACCAATAACTGCAGGCATCTGTGCTACATGTTGATGAGCTGAAGTTAAACCTGCCTGCCCGTTAACTAACTCAACGCTAGGAGCATGGTTAGTCGGGGCATTTTGCTCATAATTAGCTACTCTTGTAGCATGAGCACCTGAATTATCAGTGCTAAGTAACTCTCCATAAGCACGAATACTACTTTGCGACGGACGACTTGCCTCACTATTGGATGCGTTACTCTTTAGCGGAGCACGAAAGCTTTGGCTGTCAGGGGCATAACCTCTAGTGCTGGTTACAGATTGGCTATCGCGCACACTCGAATCTGCACTTACTCTGGTTGTATCCTCGTATGGATTAGTCTTTACCGCACCACGAAGCGGTGCAGGCTGGCTGCTGTCCACCTGAGTGTTAGGAGAGTCATAATTTTCCGATAGCGATTGAGACATTGCCGATTGTAATGCCTGCAAAATAAAATCATGTACATAACGGCTTTGATGAAAACGTACTTCATGTTTGGCTGGGTGAACATTGACATCGACCTGATGCGGATCGAGATCCAGCATTAATACATAGCCTGGCGACACGCCTTCAGCATATTGCGCAAAAGCTTGTCGCACAGCGTGATTAACCAATCTATCTTTTACTAAGCGACCATTTACATAAAAATATTGAGTTTCACTGTAACCATTTGCAGCACTCGGTGACTGCAAATAACCACTAAGCTTTAGATCGTTATGCTCACATTCAATACGCAGGCAGGTTTCAGCAAATGCTTTACCGCAAATTTGCCCTAATCGTTGAATGTATTGAATTTCCGTGTTGGCCGGACGATAGTTACGTACTGTTTTATCATTGTGCTTAAGGGTAAAATGAATATCCCTTCTCGCCACGGCAATACGCTTAAGCCACTCATCAATATGAGTAAACTCGGTCTTATCACTTTTTAAAAACCGGCGACGCGCAGGCGTATTAAAAAACAGATCGACCGCTTCAACCGTTGAGCCTACCGGATGAGCAGCCGGTAACACTTTAACCGCCATTTCAGTACCTTCAGCCTGAGCCTGCCATGCCTCGGTTTGCTCCGCTGTGCGTGAGGTTAGCGTTAACCTTGAAACCGAGCTAATACTAGCAAGTGCTTCGCCACGAAAGCCAAAACTTAATATCGCTTCCAAATCATCAAGGGATTTGAGTTTAGAAGTCGCGTGCCTTGAGAGTGCTAGGCTCAAATCTTCTTTTGGAATACCTGAGCCATTATCGCGAATACGGATAACTTTTGCGCCACCCTTCTCAATCTCAATATCAACACGCGTAGCCCCTGCATCCAGACTATTTTCAACCAGCTCTTTAATCACAGAAGCAGGCCGTTCGACCACTTCTCCGGCCGCGATCTGGTTTGCTAATTGAGGAGGTAACTTTTCTATCGCCATGGGGTACTCTTTTACAACCTAAGCTCTTGGAATAATCAGCTTTTGACCAATACGAATACTATTAGACTTGAGATTATTCGCCTTTTTCAAACGAGTTACTGAAATTTGGTAACGCTGAGCGATAACCGATAAAGATTCACCGCTACGTACCTTGTGCTCCACACTGCTCTTACTCGCTAATAAGGAGTTAACGGGTGGGTTAGCTTCAAAATACTTTAGCACGCCTTTATGGATGGCGTTGGCAACGTTATTTTGATGATCGCGTTGCGACAATAAACGCTCTTCCCGAGGGTTTGAAATAAAACCTGTTTCGACCAAAATTGAAGGTATATCCGGCGATTTAAGCACAGCAAAACTGGCAGATTCGGGCTTATGTTTATGCAGCTTAGTTACTCGACCTAAATTAGATAACACATCACCCGCAATATTGTGGCTAATAGCCATGGAGCGATCCATTGACATATCAAGAAGTGTCATTGCAAGGTACTGTTCATTATCAGTATTTTGAATGATTTCGCCTGCACCACCAAGCAATTCTGAGTGTTTCTCTTTTTGCTCTAGCCAACGACCAATCTCACTGTTTGCCCGTCGCATCGATAGCACCCAAACTGAAGCGCCTTGAGGCTGTGGCGAGGTAAATGCGTCTGCATGAATTGAGATTAATAAGTCAGCCTTACTATTACGCGCTATATCAGAGCGCTTATTTAAGTTTACAAAGTAATCACCAGTACGTGTCATTACCGCCCGCATACCCGGAGTGGCGTTGATTTTGTTAGCAACTTTCTTTGAGATCTCTAGAACAAGTTTTTTCTCATAAATCCCTGTAGGGCCGATAGAACCCGGGTCTTCGCCACCATGACCCGCATCAATTGCTATAACAACATCTCGTAATTTAGTGGTCGTTTTCGGCTTAGTCACTGCCGGCTTTTTAGCTGACGTGCTAGCGCCATCAAGATCCACAACTAAACGGTTGCCATATGGCGCTGTTGCTGGCAATGCAAACAAATTGGCTTTAACAGGCTTAGCCAAATCAATGACTATTCGTAAAGTGCCCTTTTTCGGAGGAGTACTTTTACGAACTTTTTTTACCAACTTGCTGTTATTTTTTATCTTATTTAAATCGACTTTATTCGTCGACTGCTTTAAATCGACAACTAAACGAGAGGGGTTAGTCAAAGTGAAATAGCTGTAATCAGGTGATTTGCTTAAATCAAACACGATACGTGTTGATTCCGGCGCAGCCCAAATCCTTACGCTGTCGAGTTTATTCGAACTGTGCGCAAAAAATGAAAAACTCGATATGATAAAAAATAGAAAAAGTCTAAAAATATTACTGTTTATTGTCATTATCGTTTAAAGCCACCAATATGTTTTCACCTGCAGAAGAAAGTGCTTTTAGCTCAACTTCTCGTCCAGTATTAACATATTTAATATGGATATGTATATCAGCAGAAGGCAATAAACCATGGCCACGGTCTGGCCACTCTACGATGCAAAGGCTTCGCTCAGTAAAGTAATCGCGGATCCCCATAAACTCGAGTTCTTCGGGATCATACAAACGATACAAGTCAAAGTGATACACGTCGATCCCATCTAGCTCGTAAGGTTCAACTAATGTATAAGTCGGACTTTTCACTGCACCTTGATGACCAAGGCTTTGAATCAGCCCGCGGCTAAAGGTGGTTTTTCCAGCACCAAGATCACCACTTAAATAAATGGTTAGCGGGGGAGTAATCAAGCTTGCCAGCTTAGTACCCAAAACGACTGTATCTTGTTCGTTTTCTAAATTTAGTATCATTGATTGCGTATTCATTCCGAGTCGAAAGGCGCCTTAATAAAATTGCCGATAGAATGCATTACTTTAACCTAATCACCTAGCTTTCTAAACTAGATTTCATTAACTAACTGACGAATGTACGGCATTAAATCACTGGCCAACATACCTCGCTCACCTGATTGAGCTGCGAGATCTGCCGCTTCACCATGAATTATGACACCTAAACAAGCTGCATCCATATTGGAAATGCCTTGCGCGATTAACCCACCAATAATGCCTGCCAGCACATCTCCACAACCACCACTTGCTAAACCAGGGTTTCCAACAGGAGCAACGATGCACTTTTCATCATTAACAATTATCGTACCCGCCCCCTTTAATACGATGACACCACCGTACTTTCTGTGCAGATCTTTAGCAGCCTTAAACCTATCTTGTTCAACTTCGCCAACCGAGATCCCGAGTAATCTTGCAGCCTCTCCAGGATGGGGAGTAAGAACGTAATTACTACGACTTATCGGCATCGATTTCAGCAAATTAAGCCCGTCGGCATCAATAACACAAGGCTTATCAGTAAGCTCAACCGCTTTTAATAAATTATAACCCCAGTCATTTGTTCCTAATCCTGGACCGATAACCAAAACGGACGCCCAGCCTAATTTTAGATACACCTCCATATCGACCAGTTCACAGCCCCAAAACATCAACTCTGGCCGCGTTGCACTGACAATAAATTGATGATCAGGTCTAGAAATCACGGTAACTAAGCCTGCACCGCTTTTTAAACAACCTTCAGCGGCAAGTCGCACAGCTCCCGCCATACCGTAATCACCACCTATGATTGAAACTTTACCGTTGTGTCCCTTATGAGCATCTCGCTTTCGTGGCGAAAACACACCTTTTAAGGTATTGCGGCACATTTTTTGGGTATTAGTCTCGGGAAGAAACTCATTAAGGCCTAGGCTTGCAACAGATAATTCTCCACAGTAATGACGTGCTCGACTGGTTAGCAACCCTTGTTTTATTCCGCCGAAAGTTAAAGTTACATCAGCTTTTACGGCAACTTGAGCAAAGCTACCTGTATTAGGATTGATTCCTGATGGTAAATCTAAACTGAGTATCCAGGCTTGACTGCGGTTGATAGCATTAATGATACCAACAAGCTCTGAGCTTAGTTCACCTCGAATACCGGTCCCGAGTAAGCCATCAATAATCAATTCGGCTTGCTCAATGGCATTTTCATCAAATTGGCTAATTAACCCGCCAGCCTGTTGGAAACTATTGATAGCCCATACCAGTTCTTCACTAGGTTTGCTTGCAGAAGATGCTTGCAGTAAAACATCAATCCCAGCTTCCAATAATAACGTCGCAGTAATGAAGGCATCCGCAGCATTATTACCGTGCCCAGCAAGCACTAAAACCTTTGTCGCAGTTTGTTGTTTTTGCTTAAACAATAAAAAAGCAGCTTCAGCCGCTTGATCTACAAGTTGAGATAAACTGATCCCGCCGCTTTTAACCGCGTTTATTTCCGCAGATCTTATTTGCTCAGCAGTAAATAAAGGCATCGACACTAAGCTATGCTCAATCATATTTTTGTTCCTTCACTCGCTGGTTGCTATTACTTTAAAAGTGTACAAACTCCAACTTAACTACAAATGAAAGCTAACCCTGTCAAACTCAGTTAATTTAGTCTGCTATTTATGACAAAAAAGCACCCAGAGGTGCCTTTAGTGAAACTAAAACAACGTCATCGCTCAGTTTAAATATCATCCATACGTATGCTGCTATGCACTAAACGCTGCTGCTGAATTCTTTTTACTCTGACAAGATCTTCTAAAGCACCTTTGGTTTCTGTCGTTGCGGAAGAACCAGCCGTTTTCTCGATGAGATCAATTAACAGGTTATCTAGCTCCAAATGCTGCTCAAGAACATCTTCCTCAGTCATATTTCCAGGTAGATTCAGTTTTTGGCATCTCGCGATAAAATCTTCAAATACAATGTCTTTATACCAAGTATCTAAAACTCTTTTTGGTGCGTCATCAATATAGTTTTCTAACTTATCTGCTGCTTCTCGTTCATGTTGTTGGAAGTACTCCAACATTAACTTAACTCTAGAAGAGTCAGCTTGAGCATGCAGTCGTCCATATAGCTTTGCCATTTCTATGCGGCATGACACAACATAGTCTAAAAGTTCACTCAATTGTTGAATTCGCATCTATCACTCCCTAAGTAGCCTATTCGAATAGGCTGCTGAAATAATACTCGCTAATGATTATGGTATGAAAAAGCATCGATAAATTTGAGCAGCATCAAGTTTTAGCCCTAGTAGAGCAGTTTAGTTTAGCGTTTGTTAAAGAAAAGCCACATTGATCACAAGATAAAAACACGCTAGGGACTTGATCATGACCAAATAAGATTCGAGCCGTAGCTTTTTTCAGCCAGGAAAAATATCAACATGTTTGACAGGCGCAGCAGAGCTAGAGCCCTATAGACAATAGAAAGATTGAAGCGAGCTTTTAGTTTGAACAAAAGAGATTTAAGCAAGAATGGCTTCGAACTGGCTGCTTATAAAAAATAGGGATATACCTTGGCAAAAAAAGGTATCAACATTTTCTGCGAGCACAACTGGGCTAATGTCGCATAAATATTTTGGTTTTATTCAGGATTCAGGTTTGATTTGAGATATTTGAGTATGTGCAGAGGAAGATTGGAGCGAGTTTTTGATTTAAACAAGACTGGGTTCGAACCGACTGCTTATAAAAAATAGGGCTATACCTTGGCAAAAAAAAGGTATCAACATTTCTACGAGCGCAACCGAGCTAATGCTGCATAAATATTTTGGTTTTATTCAGGTTTGATTTGAGATATTTGAGTATGTGCAGAGGAAGATTGGAGCGAGTTTTTGATTTAAGCAAGAGTGGGTTCGAACCGACTGCTTATAAAAAATAGGGCTATACCTTGGCAAAAAAAAGGTATCAACATTTCTACGAGCGCAACTGAGCTAGTGCCGCATAAATATTTTGGTTTTATTCAGGTTTGATTTGAGATATCTGAGTATGTGCAGAGGAAGATTGGAGCGACATATCGGGTTCGAACCGATGACCTATACCTTGGCAAGGTATCGCTCTACCAACTGAGCTAATGTCGCATAAAACTTTTCACTACACTTCTAGTTGTAATCATTAACCAAGGGTATCGTTTCACCTTTAGCAACTGAACTATTATCGCGTAATCTTTTTACTTACCGGACTTGGTATTCCAATAAGTTTAAATTGGAGCGACATATCGGGTTCGAAACAAATAACCGATGACTTATACCTTGGTAAGGTATCGCCCTTTTGCTCTAAACTAAGAGTCAACTGAGCTAATGTCGCACAATCTTTTAAATTTGGAGCGACATATCGGGTTCGAACCGATGACCTATACCTTGGCAAGGTATCGCTCTACCAACTGAGCTAATGTCGCATAAAACTTTTTACTTACCGGACTTGGTATTCCCATAAGCTTTAAATTGGAGCGACATATCGGGTTCGAACCGATGACCTATACCTTGGCAAGGTATCGCTCTACCAACTGAGCTAATGTCGCATAAATCT
>NZ_JAKILT010000016.1 GCF_023283535.1 Shewanella sairae
TTTGATTTACGGGTCATTTGTTCACCTTGTGTTTAGATGGGGATTATACCCCTTACATCTTGGTGTCCAAATTCACTATGCCACTACAATCGGCTACTCTGAACAGTGCATTAATGTTGAAGGTATCGCCTATGGCGTTGCTGTAAATGAATAAGCCGCCATCTCCTTAAAGCTTTTGCATCGCGTTTTTGTAAATATTTTATTGGTAAACGTCTTTTCTAACGCAGTTACCTTATAAATTATGCCAGTCCTATCTTTTGATGTATGAAATAGCAACTACTTATCATACCGTTAGACTTCCACTTTGATCTTACAAGAGACCCGATAAATCTTCTGCTTTATTCTACGGGAGACAATATTTAACCTTTCTGTTTACATCAGCATATTTACCTATTTACATCAATGTTTTACGTTGCTAGTTTTGACGTAAATTAATAAAGAGCAGGGATTTATCCGAGACGCAGGATAATAAGCTGTTATAAGGTTAGGTAAAATTATGAGTCGACGAAGTATAGACACTAAATGTTTACAGCAATTGGAAGCTCTTGGCTTACCAATTCAGGTGGATGTCATCGATGACAATAACGCTTTAGTGACTTCAGCAGTGATAAGAATAGATGGCACAGTTATGGATCTAGCAACTTCAACCATATATAACCATCCTAGTCATCTTAGGCAACTCTTAGTAAAAAAAGAAACGGGCACCTACAGATATTTCGTATATAAAGGTAAAACCCTTGATGAGCATAAAGTCGGCCGAGCCCACTTATAACAAGTGAGTGCACTGGGCTAAATGCCGGCTCACCTTTTAGCATGGCTTCGCTATTATTTGGCAAAATTCTCTGCTCCGATTTAGCCCGTGTTCAAGGCGTTACTGCTTTGACGTCAATAATTAGTAAGGTGTCGTAATGAGAATATTGGTAACAGGCTCTGCGGGTAGGGTCGGGCGTGCAATCTATATAAAATTGATGCGAACACATGATGTTGTCGGCATTGATAAAACGCCTTGCTCAACAGCCGATTATATAGGTGATATTCGTGATAGTGCTTTGATTGAGGAGGTTCTTGAAGATATTGATGTCATAGTGCATACAGCGGCTCTTCATGCTCCGCACGTTGGTTTAGTGCCTGATTCAGACTTTCAATCTATCAACGTGGATGCGACTGAGAAATTGGTATTAGCTGGCATAAAAGCGGGTATTAAGCACTTTGTTTTTACCAGTACAACTGCGTTGTACGGTTATGCTTCGACGCCTAAAAATACTGCTGGATGGATTAATGAGGAAGTCACTCCTCAACCTAAATCGATTTATCATACAAGTAAAATTGCGGCTGAAACTAAGCTAGAAGAAATTTCAAACCTGTTTCAGCTGCCAGTGACTGTTCTGCAAATGTCGAGATGTTTTCCTGAACCAGCGGATTTAATGGCAGTATTTCGCCTGACTCGCGGCATTGATGCTCGCGATGTGGCAAATGCTCATTTATGTGCAGTGGAAAAACGCTTAAGCGGGTTTAATCGTTTTATAATCTCAGGTGCAACACCTTTTCATCTTTCTGATTGTGAAGCGCTATATACAGAAGCTGGAGCTGTCATCAAGCGTCAATGCCCTGAAATCGCGCTGGCATTTCAACAAAGAAGTTGGCAATTACTTCAAAGCTTAGATCGCGTATATGATTCGTCGTCGGCACGTGAGAAATTAGGTTGGTCGCCTATTTATGGTTTTGAAAGCGTGTTGGAAATGCTTGATACTGAAACTGCTGAAGTATTGCCCATTTTGAAACGTACATGAGATCCGGGATAAAGAGGTCGGAGGGCATTAGATAAATTGCGGTACTTTGTGCCATCTAAGCCACTACCGATAGACCTGATACGCTAACTGATTTCTGCCCCAAAGTGAGATAGCTTTTGAATGAAGGCTGATTACATTTTTTGTTCGGTGTTATATGGCTGTTAGTGTTAAATTGATGCTCTAGAGTTATTAATCGCTTGCCGCGGGCGCATGTGCAGACACTGCCGTGACACGCAGCAAGTCCATCCTTGGAAGCTCGGCCATGACGTCCTTGTCATGGACGGTCACGGCCGTATCTACACTTGATAATTGGAGTAATCATTAGGTTGGAGGGTTTGGTTTCTAACTAGGAAATGCCCCAAAGTGACTTAGCTTTGGAATGAAGCTTGATTACATTTTTTGGGGGAGCGCTATTTGATAGCAAGTTATGAGCTCTGCTTCATAGCTATAAATCGCCTGCAGCGGGTGCTGGACAGGATGTCCGAATGTCGTGAACACATGGATGTGAAGGAGCGACCTAATGTGCAGATACTGCTGCGAGACGCTGTGAATATGTCCCTATACGCTCTGCGGTTTCATCCCTGAAACCGAAGCCCGCAGCCGTATCTGCACTCGGTTAGCCAAGCTAATTCTGGTGATTCGGAGTAATGCCTATAAGGCTAGTTCATTATCCATATCTATCGCTTATTCGCTCCGACCCCTTTATGTTTTCTGATCGTGATAGCGTAGCTTATGCTGCAAGCATTGGGCTTTTTAGATGAGATGGGAAGTGCCAAGTTCAATACTTCGCTCAACTGCGCGTTGAATAAAATAATTATGGATGTCTTCGTTATTCGAACCGCGGAATTGCTTTCAAAAACCACAAAGAAATGAGAGATTAGTCGCTTTACATCAATAAGTTACATTGATATGTTATATCAAAATTTTTTATAGGCCTATATTTATCAGATATGCTCGATAATAAGCTGTTATAAGCACCGCAGTAATCACTTAACTGTAATCTATGTTAACTATAAAAAGGATATGTATGGGCGAGTTATCAAGAAAAATTGGCGAAAAAGGGGAAAAGTTAGTCTGTGAGTTTCTATCTATTATTGGGTGGGAAGATTTTCAAGATGATGAGTCAATCTTTTGCCATTCTCCCACAAATCACAAACGTCCAAGTGCAAAAAAAGATAGAACTACGCATGGCATAGATGCATTTTTTTCGTCAAGATCTCAGCTACAAGACTTCACTCTTGAAAATATTATAATATCAGTAAAATATACACAAAGTGCCTATCCTGCTAATCCATCTACGAAATTTAAAGAACATTTAAAGGACCTAGCAGAAACTGTAGAATGTTTTATGAAATCTGACCTTCGAGCACAAAATAATGACGATTATGAAATGTCAGGTATTAATGGAGCTAATGACACTGGGGTCCTTTTTTGGTTATCGAACCATAAAGAATCAGAACAAGATATTGTCAGTAAAGTTTGCAATATTAACCTCGATAAGAGTTTAAGCTTTTCGGCTATTCATGTAGTTGATAATAGTAGAGCAGCATTTATATATAATTCCATCAGTTATATACGTAATAACTTTAACGAATATGATTACTACTTTCACTATGCGTTCAGTTCATCGAATTACAAAGATCCTGATATAGAGAAATATGGTAACATTCTTCCTGTTGAGTACCTTACCTCCAATATCATTCCCTTTAGACTTATAAATAAATCGAATCAAAAGGTTTCTTTTTGCCTAACTAGTAGAGAAGATTTCTCAGAAGAAACAATTAATCGATTATTATATCTTGCAAGTGATGTATCTCAGGACTTTACTGGGGAGTTTATATTTCTCTTCCCTGAATACGATGTGCTAGAACATGAGCCTATATTGAGAAAAGCTAAACGGTTGAAAAATGATAAACGTAAATCATTAAATATCATAGTGAAGTCTTATAGTAATGATTTTAGGAATTTGATAAATGAATAAAAAATACTTATTACCGTATGGGGATGCTCTAAGAGAATTCTTAAATGATTCTGGAATTGTTAAATCTGATCTAAGAGCGATAGTCCGCAGGCGTGGTATTTTTGTTGCCGTTGAAGAAAAAACATCGTATGTCCCGATCTTAGTCCGCACTGGCATCACTCCGTTAGAACTGAACGAGCTGAATGAAAATTTAAAAGTTAGAGAAGCAAACCCTAAGCGACAAACACAATCAATAAAATGTGAAGTTGATAGTGCAAATTTAATGACAGCAATTCCTGCTGGCTACAAAATAAATGATGTGGTTAAAAAAGAATTTTCAAATTATAAATTATTAGGAAACCCAAGTTTTAAAAGTATTGATAATGATTTAAATAATATTGAATTAGACTTTAGTGTTGAACGCTATGATTACACTCAAAGTTGGAATAAAAACACTTCTCAGTTTAGCGGTAAAGTAAAATTTAGAAAAAAAGATGAAACTTTAGATATTAATATAAGTCTTTCACATACATCAGAGGAAACTAAAGAGGTTGCAAATAAAATCGCAGCAGATGTTATCAAGAAGCTAAAAGAAGCTGGTTGTGTGAAAAGCTCTGAAAAAACTAAAAAAATTCGTTTTAATGATTTTACTAATAAAAAACGAGTTAAATTTCTTCAAGAGTTGAGTCAAAAGCAATTAAATAATGAATTGTATTTTAAAGATACTAAAGATATTGGTTTTTGCCCTGATGCATCAATGGATTTTCCTGATGAAATATCTTGGATGCAGGAGAAAGTAAGGAACTTGGTAATTCAAGGGAGTAAGTTACACTCAACTTTTTTTCATAAAAAACAAAGAACTACATCAACATATTCAGATGCACAAAATAGAAGCATCTTATACATTTGATTTTAGTGATTACAGCGGTACATGTAGTATTTCTTTTGAGTTTCCTGATTTCATTACTAAGGATTCATCTGATGCTGAACTTTTGATACGTGTAAATGGAGTAAGATATAAAGAAAACAAAACGAGTATAACTCAAAGTAAAATGAAAGAAATATTATTGAGTCAGCTTGAAGAGTCAAAACTAGCTTTATACAAAGTACACTCTCATTAACGTGCTTATAATCGGGTAGCCGGAGGTATCTAGCCTCCAGCCCTTACAGAGCCAAAATGCTGCTCCGCACAGGGCGGTTGATTTTGCACGCCTAACTTTTACTCTCAGCGGTGTTTTTCAAGGTCGTTGGCACTCTTGCTAATCAGTGAGCTTGAACTCGCTATTGCTCCTCATTGCATAAGGCGCGGCCAGCTTGGTAACAACTGGGTTGCCTTGGGCAGACGGCACCGCGAGCACAAATAAGCCGAGCGTCATTTTCTATGCCGCGTTCAATCCAATTAATATTGAGAATTTTCGCTACACTCATAAGGTTTTTCTTAACATGCGTAGGCATAGTCACAGAGCCACTATTGGTGGCGCATGACTGTTTTAAATCCGCTGCAATCGCCGCTGCGTCGCCGCCTTGGGCATCAATCGCTGGATTTAAATCGATTCCGGCACAAAGCACGTGATTATTGCCCGCCATGTCTTCTACTTTAATCGACTCACAACAATAGATCCTTGGCTCATCAGCGACATCCAAAATGGATATTTGCGCTGAGGTACCGACCTTAGGCTCATTAATCATTCTAAATACTGCCCAGTGCTGACAAGGATCTTCTACTATGCGCATATTTCCCCAAGGTAGTGGAATACCATTACCACGATAAACGGCTTTTAGTTTGCCAGGGGCATAGGCATCAAAGTAGTGCCAATGGGGGTAGGGAGAGACAACCGTCATACGCCGCATTGCAACGGAGGCCGAAACCCCAATGGTTTTACTGACGTTAATTTCATAACCGTGACGGTCAAGTAATTGCCGATAGGCCACTTTAGGGCACAGCAATGCACCGGCAAAAAAGCTCGATTCGAAATCTCGCCATGCATGTAAAATATCTTGCGCATTTAGGGTTGAGGAAGCCGGTGCAGCGTTATCGTCATGGGAGGCTGTATGGCGGCGACCAGCAGTTAATACGCACTTAAGCCCATCTTTGTTGTGTAAAACACAGTGACCAATATGCACCGCTAAATCATACTTTAGCCGAGTGGGGTAGGACTTAAGCATTTTATTTAAATAAATGGTTGATGGTGGCTCAAAAAATGAAGTCACCACATGGGCTGTACTGACGCCCATCTCATCGACCACTTCTTGCGGGGTTTTATCAACCCACTTAAGTTTTAGTCCGAGTGATTTAGCAATATCTTTTAAATCGTCGAGGGCTAAAGGCAAACGTTTGTGACCGACTTCTTCAGCTGCACGCTCAAGATCGGGAAAGTGGTTTTGATGATGCTCTTGGTGAGCGCGAATCAGTAAATGGGCAAACTCTCTTCCCGTGGTGCCGGTTTGCGATAACATTTCTGGGATCGCTATCTGCAAAATATCGTTAGAAAATAAGAAGCTAGGCTCTAACGCCATGCCGCTAATACCACCGCGGCGGCCTTTCTCTGGTGTGATGGCATCGCCTTCGGGAACATCATCTAAAAACCAATCGACTTCCTTTTGAAACACGGCAGCAATTACGGCGAGCATGCCCGCACTTGGAACGCGTTTGCCGCGCTCAATCATAGATAAATAGGAAACCGATGGCGCGGATTCTGGATCAACCCGTACGCATCTCGCAGAAAGATCTTCCATTGTGAGATGGTTACGTTTACGCAGGTTTCTAATCTTAGTCCCTAAGAAATGTGACTTTCTGATCAAGCTCTGATTATTTTTCATCTTGTAAAATTCACAATGTAAAATTTTTATTGTGAAATTGTAATGAAAATTGCACTAGACTACAAATCAAGCAATCAGAAAACGGAAATAATTTTGGTTGCGATGTGAACAAGCAATAGCTGAACCGAAATCGACAGTAAGAGGACAGGGCCATGGAACTATCAACAATCAATAGTACTCAAGTAAATCTAAATAATAACTTTATTGGTGCCGATCTTGTTGATGTGAATGTTGCCCTAAAGGCAACTAAAGACACAACGGCCCCTTGTGCAAAAGCATTTTTAGACGCTAAGTTTCCCCTCGCAAATGGCTCGCATAAAGATGCATGCAGCTATGTAGTGTATTACCAGCAACTGCTTATCTTTATGGCTGATGGTACGCAAACGGGATTACGTACGCCTAAGCAATTTGTGGCGCTGAATGGGCATAAGAGTGAGCCAACGGCGATTTTGCTTAAAGATAATGGTACTCATGTCGAGCTAACTTTTGAACGTAATAAACAAAATGACTGCCAGGACTTGGCTAATATTAAAGATATTCAGCTAGAAGGGCATGAATATTGGATTAGTTTAATCGATATTGAGCGTTCAGTGATTGCGAGTTCGATGCAAGATCAAGTGTTTACCGCCAAAGATGGCAGTGACTATTTATTGAAGGATTAAAAGCTTATTAAAGGAATACAAGCGAGTCTATCGCTATCCTAATGATTAAATACCGCAATCAATTGCGGTATTTTTTATTGTGGTGATGAGTCCGTGGTTCGATATCCCATGGCATTTATTGAGCTTGATTGCCCCTCTCAGTAAGCGATCCTTTCAGCCACTCATTTAGCTTTGCGCCTGTTTACTGGAAGTAAGTCAATTTAATACTGAATTCTTACGGTATTTAGTCGGGCTAAGCTTGCGTATTGACGGCTTTACTCCTATGATCGCAGCGTTTTCTAATCAGAGTAATTTTTTAATGTTGAAATCTTCGCTATCTCCTAGCTCTAACGAACTAGTGATCAGTATTCTTGATCTTGTTTTATCTGAGGGTAAGCCGTTAGATCGTGCTTATTCACAACACTTTTCGGGACTAAAACTAGAGCCGAAAGAACAAGGTCGCATCACATTTGTAGTGGGTGATATTTTACGAAGATTGAACCTTTACTGTTTCCTATCTGATGTTAAGCCTGAAGAAATGGCACGTTTAGGCACGCGTTTGCTTAACGTCTGGCACCTATTCAACAATTTACCGCTACCGAAAATGCAGTATGCGCTGCAAGTGAATGAGCAAGAACTCGCAGCTCGTATCGAAGAAGCTAAAGCCCAACCTGTTTTATGGGACGGCTGTCCTGATTGGCTGAACGAAATGGGTCAAGCGCAAATGGGCGATAAGTGGCCTGCAGAACGTGCTGCACTAAATAAGCCAGCAAAACGCTTTTTACGTACCAATATTTTAAAGTGTACCCGTGAAGAGTTAGCAACTGCACTTCGCAAAGAAGGTGTTGAAACTGTTACTGTGCCGGGTGTTGATACTGCGCTTGAAGTGGTTTCAGACTCGGCACTATTTAGAACCGAAACCTTTAAAAAAGGCTGGTTTGAGCAGCAAGATGCAGGTTCTCAACTAGTGGCTTTAGCACTAGACGCAAAACCAGGTATGCGCGTTATTGATGCGTGTGCTGGCGCTGGTGGTAAAACCTTATCTATTTCAGCGCAAATGCAAGGTAAAGGGCGTTTACTTGCGATGGATGTTGAGCAGTGGAAACTTGATAACCTTAAGCAACGTGCTCGCCGTGCCGGTGCACATAACGTTGAAACACGCATTATTGCCAGCAGCAAAACCATTAAGCGCTTAAAGTTAACTTGTGATCGTGTGCTATTAGACGTGCCGTGTTCAGGTTTGGGCGTACTTAAACGTAACCCAGATGCGAAGTGGCGCGATACGCCAGAGCGTTTACCTGTGTTAGTTGAGCTACAAAAGCACATTTTACAAAGCTATAGCCGCATGGTAAAAGTGGGCGGCATGCTAGTTTATGCAACCTGTTCAATTATGCCTGAAGAAAACCGCGATCAGGTTGACGCGTTTTTAGCAGAAAACAAGCATTTTAGATTTATTGAAGATGAAACCATCAGCCCAGCAGAAACAGGCTTTGACGGCTTTTATCTCGCTAAACTAGAGCGAATTGCTGAAGCTTAATGGATTCTGTTTTAATCCACTTAGTTTTAAGCCATTCAGTTTTAGTTTATTCAGTTTAAATCAAAAAAAGAGCACTTAAGGTGCTCTTTTTTTATGTGTTTAGTTAATTAACTTAGATTGAAGCAATTTCTGTTTTACTCGCCATTGATGGTGACAAGAACCCTGCGCTTACCGCCATGATCACGATGCTCGCCTAGATAAATCCCTTGCCAAGTGCCTAAGTTGAACCTGCCGTTAGTAATTGGAATCGTTAAGCTCACACCTATTAAGCTAGATTTTAAATGAGCAGGCATATCGTCATCCCCCTCATAAGTGTGGGTGTAATAGGGCGCTCGTTCTGGTGCTAACCGATTTATGTAGGACTCAAAATCATCCCGTACACTAGGATCTGCGTTTTCATTCAGGCTTAGAGACGCCGATGTATGTTGAAGTAAAATATGTGCTACGCCCACATTTATCTTTGCAATTGAGATTGCTTGCTCAATTTCATCTGTGACTAAATGAAAACCACGGCTTTTAGCTGTTAAGGAAATTGTTTGTTGTAACCACATAATCTTTGCTCATACCGATATATTGCGAGTAATGGTTATGGATTTCTGGCGTTTGGTCAATCCTATTTTTGATCTGCTAGCCTAGCCATAATATTTGCTTATACCGACAGGCATTAACTAAAGCAGGGCATTAACTAAAGCTGTTCAAGCTCAAGTTGCATTAACATCATATCTTCGCCATCGAGTACTTGTGTATTGCTACTCATGCAATGACCGCAGAGTACATTCCGTTGTTTATGCTCGGTCTGTTTACCGCAATCATTGCAGATTATCACTAGATCTTGCAGCTTCATCACTAAATCGGCATCACGACAGATCCCCACGAGTTTAAAGGTATCGAATGCGGTTGCGAGCAAACTCGGTTCAACGCCACTTAATATACCCAATTTAATCTCTACCCGGGTAATTGCCGTGGCATTATTATTTGCTGCAAGTTGCTCACATTGTTCAATTAAAGCGGTCACTATTGAATATTCGTGCACTAACAAATCCTCGGTAATAATTCGCCTTGAGGCACATCTAAATAGCGCTGGCTTCCACATGGGGTTTGTAAAACGACTTTGCCTTGGCGGGTATCTGTCACTTGGCCAATCACTGCTGATTGCTCGCAGTGACAAAAGCGCTGCATGATTTCAAGTGTTGCTTCAACACTGGCATCAGGGACGGCAAGGATAAAGGTACCTTCGTTAGCAAGATCAAATGGCTCGAAGCCATACAATTCACATAGACCTTTTACTGCATCACATACAGGGACAGCGTCTTCAATGACTTCAATACCGACTTCGGATGCACTTGCCCACTCATTGAGCACTGCCGATAATCCGCCTCGGGTTGCGTCACGCATGGCATGAATATCGATATTCGCAGCAATCAGCTGCTCCACAATCGGCCATAGGGTTGCGCAATCACTGGTTAATTCAGACTCAAGGGCTAAGCTTTCACGCGCCATCAAAATAGCCGCGCCGTGACGGCCTACATCGCGGCTGACGATAATCTTATCGCCTAGTTGTAGGTTTTTTACTGAGATCCCAGAGTTTAAAATACGTCCTACACCGGAGGTATTGATAAATACGCCATCGGCGCAGCCTTTTGGTACAACTTTAGTGTCTCCACAGACAATACGAGCAGATGATTTTTTAAGCTCGCTTGCCATGCTGCTAACGATAGTTTTTAAACTTTCGATGGCAAAGCCTTCTTCGATAATAAAGCTGCAACTTAAGTATTGTGGCTCTGCACCCATCATGGCGAGATCATTAACAGTGCCCGCAATTGAAAGCTTACCGATATCGCCACCAGCAAAAAACAGTGGTGCAACGGTAAAAGAGTCGGTAGTAAAGGCTAGATTGCCGTCAAAGTGCAATACTGCAGCATCTTCTTCGCTGCGTAAAATTGGATTATCAAAGGCGTTAAAAAATATCTCTTTAATAAGGCGGTTCATCTCTTTGCCGCCACCGCCATGACTTAATTGCACTTGTTTAGCGTTGTTTTTCTGCATCATGTGACTCCGTTGTAGCGGTAATAAGCGTTACAGGCACCTTCTGAGCTCACCATACAGCTACCTAGCGGTGTTTCTGGGGAGCAACCTCGGCCAAATACTTTACAATCTTTAGGTTTACACAAGCCCCGTAAAATATCGCCGCATTGGCAGGCTTTATGATCGTCTATCTCTTGATGAGGCAGGTCTTGCTTAAAGAGGAGTTCGGCATCTCTGTGGCTAAATTCAGGTTTGAGCATTAATGCTGATTCTGGGATTGGGCCAAGCCCACGCCAGCGAAAAGATGGCCTGACGCTTAAGTAGCGGTCAATCAGTGCTTGCGCGCCTAAGTTACCTTCTTCAGTGACTGAACGGCTATATTGGTTTTCAAGTTTGGCGCTACTAGCCACTTTCTGCTTAACAATCATTAAAATAGACTGCATGACATCAACTGGCTCAAACCCAGAGATCACCACCGGGGTATGATAACGCTCGACCGCACTTCGATACACTTTTGCACCACTAATTACACTGACATGCGCGGGACCGATGAAGGCGTTCACCTTGACCTTTTCATCAGCCATCACTGCATCAATCGCGGGTGGAACTAACACATGGTTAATATGAAAGAACAGGTTATCGATCCCTTGTTGCTCGGCTTGATCGATTAATACCGCCGTCATTGGAGTAGATGTTTCAAAGCCGATAGCAAAGAAAATAACTTGTTTATCAGAGTTTTCTCTGGCAATAGTGAGGGTGTCGAGCGGATCATAGATTGGCCGAATGTCGCAGCCTTTAGCTCTAAACTGCGACAAACTGCCATTTGATCCTGGTACGCGGATCATGTCACCTAGGGTGACTAAAATAGTTTTGGGTCGGTTAGCTAATGCTGCCGCGTGGTCGATTCGTTCTTTAGGCATAATGCAGACAGGGCAACCCGGTCCATGGATAAACTCGATATTGTCTGGTAAAAGCTGCGATAAGCCATATTTCATAATGGTGTGTGTATGTCCGCCACACACTTCCATTATGTTGATTTTATCTGGTAGCTGCTTTGCTAACTGAGCAATTTCGGTGGCTAGTGATTTGATTATGTCTGGATCGCGAAAGCCTTGGTAGAGATCTTTAAGACTAATCATTAGGACTCCCGCTCTTCAGCTTCGAGTTTCTGCACAATTTCTTGATACAAAGCTAGGCTTGCCATAGCATCTTCAGTATCGATTTTGTTCATCACAAATCCAATATGGATTAACACAAAATCACCAATACTTAGTGGCTCAGTCATTAAATGGCTACTGACTTTACGTTTTACGCCCATGGTATCAACGGTTACAGCCTGCTCACTTAAGTGTATTTCGACGACCTGAGAAGGGATTGATAAACACATTAAACACGTGCTCCCATTGTATCGGTCTCTTCATTTTTGATATTTGCGGTTTTAAGGTTGTTGATGTGGTGCAGGCTTTGCGCACTAAGCCAGGTGGTAACTTGTAATAGTGTCTGAGGCTGTTTAACTGAAACTGTCATTAATTCTACATTGGGATTGAGCTTGTGAAGTTGGGCTTTGGCTTCTTCAATACTAAAATCAAAATGTTCAATCAAATCTGCTTTAGTGATCAAGACTAAGTCTGCACGGCGGAACATCACTGGATATTTCTCAATTTTGTCATCCCCTTCAGGGACTGATAGCAAAACAATATTTTTGTGGGTACCTACATCGTAACTGGCAGGGCAGACTAAGTTTCCTACATTTTCTACAAAGCAGATGTCTATAGAGTCAAGGTCGATATGATGTAGCGCACTGTGCACCATAAAGGCATCTAAGTGGCAGGCGGCCCCAGTTTGTATTTGGTAAGCAGCGATGCCTTTGGCTTTTAATCTATCGGCATCTCTTGAGGTTTCTAAGTCACCCTCAATAACCGCATATTTCTGTTGTGTATGTTGATATAAATGCTCAAGTAGGGTGGTTTTACCGCTACCAGGACTGCTCATCAAGTTAAAAGCGGTGATCCCTTTGGCGTTAAAATGGTCGCGGTTGTGTTGGGCTTCTATATCATTTTTATCAAGAATTTTATGTATAACGGAGAGAGTCGTTTTGTCGTTTAATTGAGGGTTACTGGCAACGTTGTCATCGGTTTTTGAATGAGAATGCCCCGATGTTAAAAGGTGATCATGGCGTGTGATCGAACAGCCGCAGTCTTGGCACATAAATAACTCCGTTTATGAAATATGAATTCATTGTCGATCACACTTACGTGGCCGACATTGATGTAAATCAGCTTTGAATCGCTTAACTGGTGATGTATCTCACGTTAACGATTTCGTTTTAAGTAAAAGCGCTTTGAGTCGCTGTCGGTGGATTGTGGATCCCGAACCAGAGTTGACCTAAAGCGATACCGCCATCATTGATTGGGACCTTGTGGCTACTAAGCACTTCATAGCCCTGTTGCTTTAGTTTGTTTTAACAAAGCGATAATAAGTAGTGATTTTGAAACACGCCGCCGCTTAGCACTATTGGATAGGGAACGTGATTTTGCTGGCTCTGTTTAGTTAGCGGCTTAGGGCAATGAAGCGGATTAAGTTGTTTTGCACAATCACACACCATATTGGCTATTGCATCCATAAAGGCTTTAGCAAGTAGTGCGGTGCGTATCTCGGTCAGTGGCTCGGAGACGACGTGATCTACAAGTTGTGCTATTAAATCTGATGCGTCCCAGGCGCTATCTTTTGCTTGCCAATGTAGCGTCATCGATAGTTTGTCGCCGGCGTGGTTAATGTCATTCTCTGTGCTATTTTTGCTGTGATAAAAATTGATGTTATTTTCATTAACAACACGGTTAGCTGCAGTTTCTATCAATATGCCTGCTTGGCCTTCATATTGAATATCCGTTACTAAGCCAAGTAGCACAGCCACGGCATCAAACAATCTACCGACAGAGGAACATTTAATACTGGTGTTATTAGACCATATCGCAGTGAGGTTATTGAGCACGTTTGGATTGATGTTTGCTAACGGGGTCAGTTTTAATCGTGTTAATTCTTGCTTTGAGTATTTTTCAAGTAAAAGGCTAAGTAACACTCGGTAAGGTTGTTTGATTGCTTGCTCACCGCCAATTAATTGAAACGGTTTAATGTGTGCCAAACGTTGGTAATCGTGCACATCACATAAGATGACTTCACCACCCCATAAGGTGTGGTCATCGCCAAGTCCGGTGCCATCAAAACTAAAACCTAGCACAGGTGTGGTCATTTGATTTGCTGCCATCACGCTAAGAATATGGGCGTAATGGTGTTGAACAGAGGTTAAGCGAATAGTCCTAGCTGTTTGCGATTCCGCCTGTTCTACAGCCCATTGACTGGTTATATAGTCAGGGTGCAGATCATGGACAATGTGCTGGCTGGAAAATTGATATAGGCGGGTGAAGGTTTCCAAAGTCTTATGAAAATAATCTTCAGCTTCTACAGAAACAATATCACCAATATAAGGGCTTAGAAAAAGATTGTTCTCTACACCAAAGCAGAGACTATTTTTTTGCTGTGCGCCAATGGCGAGAGTCTGCTGTTTAATGGGATTAGGTGTGTGGATTGACAAAGGCGCGTAACCCCGCGCCAGACGTAAAACTTGTACCTTGTCGTTGATAACCTGTACCACGCTGTCGTCGCAGCCATTTAAAATGATGCGGTCATGGTCGAGTATGTAGTCAACAACATGTCCTAGCTTTGAACTTATCTCCTCACTGTTGATGATTATTGGCTCACCACTTAAATTGGCGCTGGTCATAACAAGTGGACGTTTCAGCGCATCTAACAGTAATTGATGTAATGGCGTATAGGGTAAAAACACCCCAAGCCTATCGATATCAGGAGCAACGAGCGGACTCAGTGAGCCGATGGAACAAGTTTGAATCGCGTTGGGTAAAGACTGTGACGCTGACAATTTTTGCATTATTACGATAGGTCGTTCAGCACTTGCCAGTGTTTGCCATTCGGTTTTATTACCACTAACCAGCTCCGCTGCTATGTCGCTGCTTGCCACCATGACTGCAAAAGGTTTTGCAGGCCTCGCTTTTCGTTGTCTTAGTATTGCTATGGTATCTGTATTGGTTGCATCGCAAACAAGGTGATAGCCACCTAACCCTTTTATCGCGAGGATTTTGCCGGCTTTTAGTTGGTTTACGGCTTGGGTCAATGCGTTATTGTTATTCTCAATAACGGCTAATGTGGGTGTTTTAAAACTAAGTTGTGGCCCGCAACTAGGGCAACTAACAGGTTGGGCATGGTAGCGCCTATCCAAGGGATCACTGTACGCTGCGCTACAAGCATCACACATAGTAAAACTCGCCATGGAGGTGTTTTTTCTATCGTAGGGTAGAGCGTTAATCAAGGTATAGCGTGGTCCACAATTTGTACAATTGGTGAACGGGTATCGATAGTGGCGATTATGCGGATCATTAATCTCTTTGAAGCAATCTGCACAGGTCGACTTATCACTCGATACAGCAACATGGGCTTTGGCATTGGTTTCACTGTGGATGATATTAAATTGGTGACAGTTGTGCTCCGTCGCGATTGTTTGAACGTGTAGATTGTCGATACGAGCAAGCGGCGGGGTATGCTCAATGCTCTTAATGAAGGCGTTTAAGCTGGCTTGATTGCCTTGCACCTCTATGGTTACGCCTTCACTATTATTTAAGACGCTGCCAAAGAGCCGATGCTCAGTTGCTAGGCGATAGATAAACGGCCTAAAACCGACACCTTGAACGATGCCGGTAATTTTTATGCGTTGCCGCATGACTAAGTTATTTAGCGTCATTTAAACGTGCCTACGGCGTTTTAAATATAACGCACCGACAGCAAGGTTGACGCCTTCGAGATCTTGCTCGGGATTACACTCTAGTAAAAAGTTTTTTCCGAGTCGTAGCGATAGTCTTTGCCCTAGTAACTCATTTGCAAAGCCGCTTCCCGATAACAATACCGTTTTAATGCTAATGTTTTGATCTAGATGCTCAATCCAGTTACAGATAAAGTCGGCAAGGGAGTCATGCATCCCAAAAGCCAGCTTTTCAATATTGTCGGCTTCAGCAAGGCGAAAGCTAATAATACTGCCTAATGTTTTGCACCAATTTAAACTGCGGAACGCCTCTCCTCGGGTTAAAGGGAAGTCAATTCTAGGCGCGTTAGCACCTTTGTGGCACATGCCCTTTGCAATGATGTAATCACTTAATTGCTGTTTAGATAGGGCATTGATATTTGGCTTTGCGGTCACGGCGCCCAAGAATATCGCGGCAATGGCCCAAAGGCTTTGTACGTTATTAGTTGGTGACGTTAATTTTAACGATAATAGATTGATGTAATCTTCGGGGAACTGTTGCTTAAATTTCTCGATTAGTGGCTTTTGCGCTGAGAGTTCAAGCTGGTGGACAATCTCATAACCGTTATTGGGTAAAACAGGGAACTCAAAGAACAGGTCGGTGTTTTGTTTTGCATCCAATGTCAGGATCTGATTATTAAATTTGTCACTGAAATAGATGACAGCTTTATGTTTTGGTTTTTTCTGTTTAATACAACTGGCGTGTAATGCGCACGTAGCTGCATCTTTACTTTGTTGTATAAGGTTTGGATCTGGCTGTTGCTTGTCGTGCTCAACTTTGACTTTGATAACATGGTTTTTGCAGTTAGCTAGACAACTTACCTTTCTCATAGAGTCATAAGCGTATTGCTGTGCATTGTCATGTAAAGGTTCTCTGTGTGCAGGGTATCGATGAATACTGTTTGTCACCGCGGTGTTCAACCTTACCCACTGCCCATTGAGCTGCACCATTTGCGGGTTATCGCTATTTTCGACATAAATAAAATCGATACCTTTTTGCCGGAGGATCTCGCAGATCACCAGTAATAACCTAGATTTAGCAAAACAAATTTCATATAAGGCTTGCTCTAGGCGAGGGTGTTTAGCGATAGGGCGTGCGGTAATACGTGGTTTTTCGATACTTGATAAGGCTAACACTTGTTGGTTGGTCACCGAAAAATGCGCATTCAGATTATTCGGGTTACAAATCATTAAACAAGCGCGTTGTTCGGTGTTGTCTTTGGCTATCGGCTTAAAGCTAATATGTTGTTTTATGCCGTTGTGTTCTATGGTTAATTCGCCTAGTTCTTCTAATTGACGAACAAGGTTTTTAATCTCTTGCAGCTTTATTTCTTTAAGCGAAGCAGGCAAGCGAAGGTGCGCGTTGCAACATTGGCAAGGGTAATTAACGTCACCAAAATTCGCTGACTGATTGTCGGCAAATTTTGGCTGGCAATGTTGGCAATATTCTAAATCTAATGCACTTGGCGGTAATAAGGTTTTAGTGCCAGTTATATTTTCGATAGCGCGTATTTGAGGCTGCTCAAGGGAAGTTGACAATAAAAAGTCACTGGCAATGGTATCTGCAAGGTTTTCTAGTTCTGTTTGTTTACCTTGGGCTTCTATAAAGTAAAGGTTGCCTTGTTGACCAATGCAAAGATCAAATTGTTCGCTGTGTAGGTATTGGTTGCAAAGGTGCCCGTAAAAGGGCACTTCTCGATTACAGTTAAACTCAAATCTAATATTCTTCATCTGCAGTAAGGCCACGTTTGTATGAATCGGGAATAAGGCTGTTGATATCGATATGTGCAATACGTTGGTGAGTAAAACCTAAAGAGTCTAAATGGCGTAATAATGTGGTTTCCATTAACGGCACAGCGCTAAGGATTTGTTCGGTTAAACCTAATGTCATGGGCTCAAGAACGGTAGGAGTAATGCCTAGCACAAAAGTTTTAGGGCGGTCGCCTACCATGTCCATCATGATCAAAGTCTGCAGCATCTCAACTTCGTGAGCACTGCCTTGCCAATCAATTTCAGCGGGTGCCTTATCAAAATCAAAGAAATACACTTCGCCTGGTGCTACGCCGTTAGCGTTAACCGTATCGACCACAATTAGGTAGTCATATTGGCAAAGAGTGGGAATTAAACCTTGGGCAAGTGTTCCACCATCTAAAATATCGAGTTGTTCGATAGGATGGTGGAAGCTGTAGTTTTCTTGGATGTAATTGACGAAGTGTACGCCGATGCCCTCATCGGCGTACAGGACATTGCCAATACCAAGTAGCAATACCTTCATGTTTTCCTTTTATTTTTTCTTATGGTAATCGTAGCCTGAGACAATAGAGTCAACAGAGTTGTGCTTAAAGCGAATGCCGGACCAAACAGCCATATAAACGTGGATCACCACGAATATAATAAATACCCAAGTGAGGTAATGATGCCAGATCCGCACTGGTGCTAATCCACCCATCAAAGCCGTTAACCAATTAGCCATTGGCGCTAATAACCCTCCTAGACCTTCGTGATATACATTGGCATATAAGACCAATCCTGTAATACAGATTAATAATGCAACGACAGATATTGCTAAGTAAGTCACGAACTGCAGCGGGCCATATACTCCAGCTTTGTCTAAATGTCCCATCCATAGGTATGATTTAAGCTGAGTTATCCAACTCTTCACACTCATCACATCTTTAAAGGAGCGGCGCTCAATGTCGCTTTTACCAAAAAAGAATAGATAAGCACGTACTATGGTGATCGCTACCAGTAAAAAACCAAAAACTTGATGTGCAGCGCGGATATAGCCCTGTACTAATACATCAGAGTTATCGGGAGCCACTAAAAATGGCCACGATATATAAAACCCTGTGATGATGAGTACCAAAATGGCTAATGCTCTTAGCCAATGGAATATTCTTATCGCTGCACCAAAGATTAGTTCTCTATGGTAGGGCGCAGATTGAGTTGTCATGCTATCCCCCTTGGTTAAAATCCGTTGGGATCAATTTTAAATTCACCTAAGTTTTGGCCTTTGTAATCCATGACGTGTACTGCACATGCCATGCAAGGGTCAAAAGAGTGAATAATGCGGATAACTTCTAAAGGCTTAGTTGGATCTTCAAGTTTCAAACCAATCAGCGATGCTTCATAAGGGCCCATTTTGCCTTGTGCGTCGACAGGTCCAGCATTCCAAGTGGTGGGTACCACTGCTTGATAGTTTTCAACTTTGCCACCTTTGATACGGATCCAATGGCTAAGCATGCCGCGCGGCGCCTCAATCATGGCGTGGCCCACATATTCTTTGCTTGAGTCGATCTCAGGTTTAACGTAGGTCGATTCATCAGACTGCATGTTGGTTAGCATGGCGTCGAAAGTCTTTAGCCCTTCTTCAGCAACAATAACCGTCTGCAGCATACGCGCAGCTGTACGGCCTAAGGTCGTAAACAGTGCTTCAACTGGTAGACCTGTTGCTTCAAGTAAGCCATTGACTGCATCAACGACCACTTGATTGCCACGGGCATAGCTGACTAATAGACACGCTAAAGGACCAACTTCTACAGGTTCTCCGTTGTATCTTGGTGATTTAACCCAAGTGTACTTGCCGTCGCCATCAACGGTAGGCAGCTTGCCGTACACGGTATCGCGCTCAACAAAACCGGTGTAATCAGGGACTGTTGTTCCGTCATAAGGATGCTCTGGTTTATCAGCTTTATACCAAGCGTGGGTCGCATCTTCTGAGATCATATCTGGATCTAAATCAGCTACATTGGCCAAGTCGCCATTCATAATCACGCCTTGATTAAACATGTACTGGTTATCACCGAGTAAGAAGTCGTCACAAGCTAAGAAGTTTTTAATATTGACGCCACCCAATACACTCGGCTCGCTACCAAATGCCGCTGCTGCCATAACAATATCGGCTTTATAAGCGCGAATGATAAAGTCATGCACCATTTCATGCTTTTGCTTCCACTCTTGTAAGCGAGCAGGGCTTAGCATGTCGCGGACAGAGGTTACACCACCCACTACGATTGATTGCGGGTGCGGTGATTTACCACCAAAGATGGCAAGCATCTCTGCGGCGACGCGCTGAACTTCAAGTGCTTTTAGATAATGAGATAGCGCAATGAGGTTTTGTTCCGGTGTGAACTTATAAGTGCCATTGCCCCAATAAGCGTTAGCAAAAGGACCAAGCTTGCCGGTTTCAACTAAGCCTTTAACCCTTTGCTGTACCGCTCTGAGATCGCCTTCACCTGCAGCAATAGGGTTTTCGGTGTACTTCATTGCTTCTTGGGCAGCTAGTGCTGGGTCTGCACTTAACGCTGAAACCACATCTACCCAGTCAAGGCCATGTAAGTGATAGAAATGCACAATATGGTCGTGCATATACAAGGATGTTTGCATCAAGCTACGTAAATATTTTGCGTTAAGTGGAATTTTTACCCCTAACGCATGCTCAACGGCTTCAGTACCGCAGCGGTAGTGAGAATAGGTACAGACACCACAAATACGCTGAACGATTAGCCCGACATCCATAGGTGTACGGCCTTTGAGAATCACTTCAATACCGCGCCATAACGTTGAAGAAGACCATGCTTTTTGAATGACATTATTTTCGTCAACTTCGACTTCTACACGAAGGTGACCTTCAATACGAGTGATAGGATCGATTACTACACGTTTGCTCATGATTATTCCTCTTCAGGCTTGGCTAAAATACTGGCGACAGCATGTGCGCCAATTCCCACTGCGGTGGCACCCAAGATAACTGCGCCTATGGTGTCGCTGGTGGCATCTAAACCATGCAGTAATTGTCTGCCTAAAGGTTTTTCAAAGTCAGCCATATCATCCCAGAAACTTGGCTCTGAGCAGCCGATACAGCCATGGCCTGCAAGCACGGGCCAGCTGATATGGTGGTTGAATCGCTCTGTTGGGCAGTTGTTATAGGTGTACGGGCCCTTACAGCCGACTTTATATAAGCAATAACCATCTTTAGCGCCTTGATCGCCAAACTCTTCTACAAATTCGCCGGCATCAAAGCGGCCACGGCGCTCGCAGTTATCATGTACGCGCGCCCCATAAGCCCACTTAGGACGATTAAACATATCAAGGGCAGGTAGCTTGCCGAACATAATGAAGTACATCAGTGTGCCGACAATATTCTTTTCACTCGGTGGACAACCGCTTAAATTAATCACGGTTTTATCGACAACTTCGTAAACACCTTTGGCACCGGTTGGATTCGGTGCAGCGGCTTGAATACCACCAAATGCGGCGCAGGTGCCGACAGAGATAATCGCTGCCGCACCTTCTGCGGCTTCTTTAACTATGTGTAATCCTGTATGGCCTTTACAGCCTACCGTTAAGTAGGCACCGTTATTAGCGGTTGGTACAGCACCTTCAACCGCAAGCAGGTAGTTGCCTTTATAGGCTTTTAGCGCATGCTCAAGGTTTTCTTCTGCTTGCCAGCCCGCAGCGGCCATCAAGGTTTCGTGGTATTCGAGTGAAACATGTTTAAAGATAAGGGTATCGAGATTGGGGCTATCGGTACGGATCAAAGATTCGGAACAACCAGTACATTCAGCGAGGTGTAACCAAACGAGTGGCACTCTATCAGCAAGCTCTGCAGCTTCAGCGACCAAAGTGCTAAAAGGCAGTGGCAGAGCGAGCATTGCAGTCACTGCAGCGCTCCATTTCATAAAGTCACGACGGGTTATGCCGTTTTGTTGCATTTTTTGCTGTAGCGTTTCACCACCACGTGGTTCTAGCTGGCGAAGTTGTTCTATTCGCGCTAAACCTTGCTGATAAAGGGCTTCATGTGTTTCCATGGTTAAACCTTTTTTTATTTATAAGGAAATTGCTCAACCAAAACAGTCTAGGCCTCATAAATGCGATGGTTCTTGATATGCGTCAAGCTTTACGGACCTTTGTGGGATAGTACACAAAGCAGGTTTAAAGCAGTTGAACTGGATCATCAAAATAATATCCCCTTAGACAAATTGACCCAAAACTGCTTAATAAGTGATGTACCTCACAATTTTTGATTGATTTTTAGCTGTCCCTGAAATCGTTTTAAGTTCTTAATCTGTTAAATGCCTAGGTAATGGAGCGCTATTATTTGAGCGTTAATTCATTAAAGTGTGAGGTGGTCGGCTTGTGCTGGCTGCTTGGTGTGACCCAGGTCTGGTTGGTAGGTTTTTTTGAGAGTTGAGTGGTTTTTATTTTGTTAAATCTGTTAACGAGTTGGATCTTGAGTGTGTTTATTAAGGTTTATTTAATATAAATAAGCATTTTAAGCAGAAAGTGACTTTCATTTTGTGATGGCTTCTTGCTACTCTCCACATTTACGAGGGTACGGTTAATAAGTTTGATTCGTACTTACTCTCTTAAATAATGAAATGTTGACTGTATAGTGTGCAATTTTTACAAGTGCATTAACGAATTGCTCGCATTTATCAACGGCACTCAATAAGCAGGATATTGTTTGAAATTAACTTCTTCACAGCAATGGATTACGACACTGTCACGCTTGACAGAAGAATCTAATGTAAAAAAAGTTAGTTATTCCCTGTTTGTAAATGGGCTGATTTTACTTTTATTCTCAGAAAGTCTTGGCGCATTGGTTGATGTTAGTGAATTAATCGCGCTAGGTGACAGCTTTATTTTAGAATGTTTGGGCGTTAGTTTTGCCAGTTTACTGCTGACTAACCCAATCGTTGTCGAACAATTATGGCGCCTCGTTCGCTATATTCATAAACTGCTGAACGATCTCCTGATCCACAAGCAAACGCCAATTACGCACCTTGCCCCAACTTCCTCACAAGTGGCTGTCGCACACGGTTGCCGCGCTCCACCTTACTTTTCTCAGTGTTTGTAAATTCTATTATTTAGAAACACACCTTTAATTTGTTGATAAAAGATTAAGAGTCGCTTTGGCTTTTTGTTTTTTAGCACATAGCTATTATCAAATAAAATCATAAATATACATGGTCATACCTGTGCGTATTAAGCATGGCTATAACTGCGTGATAAAGATAATAGCCAATGCTGTAGTGCAAGTGTTGTCCTGTCTACAGAGAGATAAAGCTTTAAGGTTAGAGGAATCTTCCTTTGTTTATTAAAAGTTTGAGTAAAGCGACTTTGGCAATATTTTCGATATTGCTTAGTGGCTGCGCAGGCGGCGTGTTAGATCCTAAGGGACAAATAGGTATCGATGAGAAAAACCTCATTGTTATTGCCACGCTGCTAATGTTGATTGTTGTCATTCCGGTTATTTTCATGACGTTGTTTTTTGCATGGAAATATCGCGACGGTCGAGATCACGAGATATACACGCCTAAATGGGCTCATTCAACACTGATAGAAACTGTCGTGTGGTTCGTCCCCATAGTTATTGTTGTAATTTTAGGCGTCATTACTTGGGTATCCACCCATGAACTTGATCCCTACAAACCATTAAAACACGAAGCTACGCCCATTGAGGTAGAAGTGGTTTCGCTTAATTGGAAATGGTTATTTATCTACCCTGAACTGGGGATCGCTTCTGTTAATGAATTGGCTTTTCCTGCCAATGTTCCGGTTAATTTTAAAATAACTTCTGATACCGCGATGAACTCATTTTTCATTCCGCAACTAGGTAGTCAAATTTATTCAATGGCGGGTATGGCAACTCAGCTGCATTTAATCGCCAACGAAGCTGGGACATTCAATGGTATTTCTGCCAATTACAGTGGTGCTGGTTTCGCAGGAATGAAATTTAAAGCGATAGCCACAGCGACTCCTGAAGAGTTCGATGCTTGGGTTGCTAAGGTGAAAAGTCATGATCAAAAACTGGACGAGCAAAGTTACCAGCTGTTGGCTAAACCGAGTGAAAACAATCCCGTTCAATATTATGGCCACGCGAGTAAAGGCATGTTCAACCATATCGTTATGCAATATATGTACATGGAACCCAGCATGGATATGTCACAACATTCAGGGCATATGCCCGCTAAACATGGGGAGTCAAAGTAACCATGTCTATTTTTGGAAAGCTCACTTTAGAGTCTATACCGTATCACGAACCTATTATTATGGTGACATTAGCAGCCGTAGCCGTTATTGGGATTGTGATTGCTGGTCTTATTACTAAATATAAAAAGTGGAACGTGCTATGGAATGATTGGTTCACTTCTGTTGACCATAAACGTTTAGGGATTATGTACATCGTATTGGCTATGGTCATGCTGATCAGAGGATTTTCTGATGCCATTATGATGCGAACCCAGCAGGCGCTTGCTACTAACGGCGCAGCGGGGTACTTACCACCAGAGCACTATGATCAAATCTTCACTGCTCATGGGGTGATTATGATCATTTTTATGGCTATGCCATTTATGATTGGTCTGATGAACCTAGTGGTGCCACTACAAATTGGTGCTCGTGATGTGGCCTTCCCATTTTTAAACAATTTAAGTTTCTGGCTTACCGCCTCTGGTGCGGTTTTGATCAATATCTCACTGGGTTTAGGTGAGTTTGCCAAAACGGGCTGGGTAGCTTATCCACCTTTGTCTGAATTGGCATTTAGTCCAGGAGTCGGAGTTGATTATTATATCTGGGCGCTGCAGATCTCCGGCATAGGAACGACCCTAACAGGCGTTAACTTTATTGCCACAGTATTGAAAATGCGTGCACCGGGTATGAAGTTGATGCAGATGCCTATTTTCACTTGGACCTGCACTTGGGCCAACATCTTAATTGTGGCCTCATTTCCAATCTTGACGGCGTTGTTGGCAATGCTAACGCTTGATCGTTATATGGATTTTCACTTTTTCACCAATGCCGGTGGCGGTAACGCCATGATGTACATCAACTTATTTTGGGCATGGGGACACCCTGAGGTCTATATTCTTATTTTACCGGCCTTTGGTATTTTCTCTGAAGTAATTTCGACCTTTACCTCAAAACGTTTATTTGGCTATAAGTCAATGGTTTGGGCGAGCGGTGCTATCTCTATTTTAGGCTTTATTGTTTGGTTACATCACTTCTTTACTATGGGGTCTAGCGCTAATGTCAATGCCTTTTTTGGGGTGATGACCATGGTTATTGCTGTACCGACTGGGGTGAAGTTATTTAACTGGTTATTTACCATTTATCGTGGCCGTCTCCGAGTGACAGTACCCGTGTTATGGACCTTAGGTTTTATGACCACCTTTACCATTGGCGGCATGACTGGTGTGCTGCTAGCACTGCCGGGTGCTGATTATGTATTGCACAATAGTCTGTTTTTGATTGCGCATTTTCATAACACTATTGTGGGCGGCGCTGTGTTTGGCTATTTAGCCGGATTTGCTTATTGGTTCCCAAAAGCAATGGGCTTTACCTTAAATGAACGTTTAGGAAAGGCCTCATTCTGGTGTTGGCAAGTTGGTTTTTACGTTGCTTTTATGCCTTTGTATGTCCTTGGTTTCTTAGGTATGACACGTCGAATTAGCCACACCGATAACCCGGATTGGAATTTCTGGATCTACTTTGCCGCAGTGGGCGCGTTTATCATTTTTGCTGGTATTGTTTTGCAGTTTGTTCAGCTCTATGTGAGCTTTCGTGACCGCGAGCAAAACCTTGATACTACTGGTGACCCTTGGAACGGGCATACACTTGAATGGTCAACAGCTTCACCGCCTCAGTTCTATAATTTTGCAGTAACCCCAACGGTTTCTGATATCGATGCATTTACAGATATGAAAGAAAAAGGCATCGCTTACCAGCGTTACGCACAATACCAACCAATCCATATGCCAAAAAATACCGCTTGTGGTGTGTTAATCGCGCTCGCACTGACCGCCGCAGGTTTTGCTGCTGTGTGGCACATTCTCTGGCTAGCTATTGCTGGTTTGATGGGCGCCTTTATCGTTTTTCTCGTTAGAGCTTATAGCAATGGACACGATTATTACGTTCAAGGTGATGAGATCACCGCAATTGAGACTGCGCACTTAGATGCCGTAGCAAAGGGGGCTGTATGAATATGGAGATCGCAATGGAGCGTATGACGCAACAAGTGCAATCAGCTGATCCGGTTGAGCATCATGATAGCGATGATACAAAACTGTTTGGCTTTTGGCTTTACTTGATGACGGATTGCATTTTATTTGCGTCAGTATTTGCAACGTATGCAGTGCTGTACATGAATACTGATGGCGGTGTGTCAGGTAAAGACATATTTGAATTGAACTTTGTGTTAGTTGAAACCCTCTCCCTGTTATTTAGCAGTATTACCTTTGGGTTCGCTTTTATTTGTGCCAAACGCAATAAGCGTATAGCCACCTTAAGTTGGTTGTTAGTGACTTTTGCGTTGGGCTGCGTATTTATTGGTATGGAGGTGTATGAGTTTCACCATTTGATTATGGCTGGCCATGGTCCCCAGCGGAGTGCGTTTTTATCCTCATTTTTTGCGCTCGTTGGCTTGCATGGTTTACATGTTACAGCTGGGCTAATTTGGATGGCCATTATGATGGTCGAAATACTAAAAACCGGTCTAAATAATCGCAGTATTACCCGCTTAAATTGTTTAAGTCTGTTTTGGCACTTTCTGGATATTGTTTGGATCTGCGTCTTTACGCTTGTGTATTTATTAGGGGTTATTTCATGAGCCAATCAAAGTTGAATAATATCGAGCAAGTTGATTCAATTTATATGGAGATTAAGTCCTACTTAATCGGCTTTGTGCTGTCGATCATCTTAACCGCCATTCCTTTTTGGTCGGTGATGAAGGCGCCATTTGATAAGCAGATCACCATTGCGGTTGTGCTTGTAACGGCTATCGTACAAATCGTTGTGCATTTAAAGTATTTTTTGCATTTGGATTTTTCGACAAAGGGTCGCCTCAATACATTCTCATTCCTATTTACAGCCTTGGTTATTGTCATGGTCGTAGGCTTGTCAGTGTGGATTATCTACGCTGCGAATGCATTGATGATGTAGCGAGAAATTGATAATGAAAAATATAAGTCAGTTGATATCAACACCGTTGACTACGCCACCTGCTGTATTAACTCGCTATAAGGCGAATCTATTAGGTTATGTCCAAATCACTAAGCCTGGGATCATTCTTGGAAATTTAATTTCTGTTGCTGGAGGCTTTTTGCTGGCAGCAAAAGGGGATGTCAATGTGGGCTTGATGCTGGCAACTCTAATCGGATTGTCTTTAGTCGTTGCGTCAGGTTGCGCGGTGAATAACTGTATTGACCGAGATATCGACGTAAAAATGCAGCGTACGTGTAATCGGGTGACTGCTACTGGCGAGGCGTCGTTAGGTAGCATATTGGCATTGGCTGGCTTACTTGGTGTAGCAGGATTTTGGGCTTTGGCATATTTCACCAATGCAACCGCTTTATTGTTTGCTGCCGTCGGTTACCTAGTTTATGTGGGTTTCTATAGCCTGTACATGAAACGTCGTTCGGTCTACGGCACATTAGTCGGCAGTTTCTCTGGGGCTGTGCCTCCAGTAGTTGGCTACTGCGCGGTTACAGGTAAGTTGGATATTGGCGCGGTTATCTTGTTAGTGATGTTTAGTCTTTGGCAGATGCCGCATTCATATGCGATAGCTATTTTCCGATATGACGACTACCTTGCTGCAAAAATCCCCGTTTTACCCATAGCTAAAGGCATGACCAAAGCTAAATTGCATATTGTGCTTTATATAGCAGTTTTTGCTTTGGTCAGTAGCTTACTGCCATTAACTGGGTATACCGGAATAACCTTTATGGCCGTTACTTGTGCTACCAGCTTATGGTGGCTGGCGATGGCGCTAAAAGGTTATCGCCAAGGAATTAACTTACAGAGGTGGGCGCGACAAGTTTTTGGGTTTTCAATTCTTACCATAACAGCGCTAAGTATCACCATGGCGCTGGATTTTCAACAAGTGGCGCAAACGCCTTTCACACATTAAACACTGGAATAACCCATAAACGGGTTCTTACTTAAGTTGATTTTTAGGACGGGAATACATGATGTGTCCCGTTACTAATGAGTCAGTTATGAGAGCGTAATCAGAAGAAATATAACGACAGAATAACTCAAAAAAGAAGGAGATCTATATGCGTAAAAATCATATCACCCTGGGGATTGCCCTGGCTACAGGGATGTCATTTGTATTATCTGGCTGCACTGTAGAGTCTACAGATGCGGTTAAGGCTAGGAAGCTAAACCTAACTAATGCGGTCCAAACTGCAGTAATACCAATCCAAAACGTGTTGCTTTATCCAAGTCCGTTACAAGACCACGCTCCCCAATTCGATAAAATTCATAACAGTGATTATTTGCCAGCTTTTAAAGTGGGTATGCAACTGCATGATGAACAGATAGATGCGATCATCAATAATCCATCCTTGGCCAATTTTGATAATACCATTGTAGCAATGGAAGCCTCGGGCCAAGAGCTGAATCAAGTCTCGCGGATTTTTTTTGGCTTATTAGGATTAAATTCTGATGATGAGATGCAGAAGATCCAAGCTCAAATCACTCCAGAGCTGACGCGGCATACCGACAATATTTATCTTAATCAAGCTCTCTTCTCTAGAATTGAAACTGTTTATAAAAAGCAATCATTATTAACGCCAGAGCAGCAACGACTAACAGCTATTTACTATAATAAATTTGTTCGAGCAGGCGCTAAGCTTTCCATCGATGAGCAAGCTCGAGTTCGTATTATTAATGCAGCGCTAGCCAATAAAACTGCTGAATATTCACAGAATGTTCTCAAGTCATTTGAAAATGACGCGATTATGGTAAGTGATATTGCACAGCTAGATGGACTCTCTGTTGACGATATAGCGGCGCTTAAGCGAGCGGCGACATCGGCAGGAAAAACGGGGTATATGATAACCCTCGTTAACACCACAAGGCAGCCGATATTATCGCAATTAACTAACCGCGAGTTACGTCAACAAATATGGCATGCATCAGCTAATCGCGCGATAGATGTTAATGGACCTTTAGCTATCGAGATAGCGAAACTTCGCGCGGAGAAAGCGACATTACTCGGTTACCAAACGTGGGCTGCTTATGCGGTTGCCGATCAGATGGCACAAAAACCGGCTGCAGTATTTGAGATCTTAGATTCCTTGGTACCAAAGGCCATCGCTAAAGCGGAGTTAGAATCGCAAGATATACAACAAGAAATCACCAAACAACAAAGAGTCATGCAAGGGACAAGCTTTAAACTGCAGCCTTGGGACTGGGCTTTTTACGCTGAAAAAGTACGCCAACAAAAATTTGATCTCGATGAAAGCCAGTTGAAACCTTACTTTGAATTTAATCGTGTTCTTAATGATGGATTGTTCTATGCGATGCATAAGCTTTATGGCATAGAGTTCAAGCCTCGTCCTGATCTACCTGTTTGGAATGACGATGTTAAGGCATTTGAAGTGTTCGATAAAGACGCAAGCTCCATTGGTCTTTTCTATTTAGATCCCTATGCAAGGCCGGGTAAAAACGGCGGCGCTTGGATGGACGAATTTGTAACTCAATCTGGTTTGTTAGGTAATCGACCTGTTGTTTACAACGCTCTAAATATTCCAAAGCCTTCTGTTGGCAGTCCGACATTGATGACTTTTGATGAAGTAACCACCATGTTTCACGAGTTTGGTCACGCAGTCCATGGGCTGTTTTCTAAGGTTGAATACCCAAGTGTTGCGGGTACTGCTACGGCAAGAGACTTTGTAGAGTTCCCATCTCAGTTTAACGAGGACTGGGATATCAACCCTGTGGTTATCTCACATTACGCAAAACATTATCAAACAGGTGAGCCTATCCCTAAACCGCTGCTAGATAAAGTGCTTAAATCACATAAGTTTAATCAAGGCCATGATACAACAGAGTACCTTGCTGCTGCACTTCTTGACCTTGAGTGGCACTCGATTAGCGTAGACACGCCGATTGAAAACGTTTCAGACTTTGAGCATAAAGTATTGGCTAAGCACGGTATTGATTATGCGACGGTGCCAGCAAGGTATAAAACCAGTTATTTTAGTCACAGTTTTAGCGGCGGCTATTCAGCAGGTTATTACGCTTATTTATGGACAGAAGTACTAGCGGCAGATGCTTTTTCTTATATGGATAGTAATGGAGGGCTTTCTCTTGAAAATGGTAATAAATTCCGAGAAGCGATTCTTTCAAAAGGAAATAGCCAAGATTTAATGCAAGATTATATCAACTACACAGGTAAGCAGCCCAATATTGATAATTTACTTATTCGCCGAGGATTAAACGATTAGTCTATTCATTGATGTTAGCGGCCTAATTTGACAGGATTATATCCTACAAAAAAGCCTCTCATATGAGAGGCTTTTACAATCATTAGTCGCTAACCTTAGTTAGCCAAAAATAATTAGAAGTTTGCAGACTTAGGCGAACGTGGGAATGGAATAACGTCACGGATGTTAGAAACACCTGTTACGTAAGATACCAAACGCTCGAAACCTAGACCGAAACCTGCGTGTGGCACTGTGCCATAACGACGTAAGTCACGGTACCACCAGTAATCTTCTTGGCTCAGTTCCATTTCAGCAAGGCGCGCGTCAAGTACGTCTAAACGCTCTTCACGCTGTGCGCCACCGATGATCTCACCGATGCCTGGAGCTAGAACGTCCATTGCTGCTACAGTTTTACCGTCGTCATTTAAGCGCATGTAGAATGCTTTAATGTCTTTCGGGTAGTTCTTAACAACAACTGGTGCCTTGAAGTGCTCTTCTGCAAGGTAGCGCTCATGCTCTGAATGTAAGTCGATACCCCATTCAACATCGTACTCAAAGTCTTTATCACAAGCTTTAAGAATTTCGATAGCATCAGTGTAATCGATTTGCGCGAAATCACTGGTTACGAAGTTTTCTAGACGAGAAATAGCGGTTTTCTCTACACGTTGTGCAAAGAACTCAAGATCGTCACGACGCTCTTCTAGTACGGCTTTAAAACAGTACTTAAGCATATCTTCAGCAAGTTTTGCTGCGTCATCTAGATTAGCAAAGGCCACTTCAGGCTCAACCATCCAAAACTCTGCTAAGTGACGGCTAGTGTTTGAGTTCTCTGCGCGGAATGTAGGACCAAAAGTATAAACTTTTGACAGTGCACACGCGTAAGTTTCTGCGTTCAACTGACCCGATACCGTTAGGAAAGACTCTTTACCGAAGAAATCTTCACCGTAATCAACAGTGCCTTTGTCAGTGCGCGGTAGGTTCTCAAGATCTAAAGTCGATACACGGAACATCTCACCAGCGCCTTCTGTATCAGATGCTGTGATAAGTGGTGTAGAAACCCAGATATAACCTTGTTCGTTATAAAAGCGGTGAATCGCCTGAGATAAACAGTTACGAACACGTGCAACAGCACCAATAATGTTAGTGCGTGGACGTAGGTGAGCAAGCTCACGTAAATGTTCAATAGAGTGACGCTTAGCTGCCATTGGGTAGGTGTCTGGATCTTCAACCAAGCCAGCAACCTCAACCTTAGTCACTTGCATCTCGAATGCTTGGCCTTGGCCTGGAGATTCAACAACTTCACCAGTCATTACAACAGAGCAACCAGCAGTAAGCTTTAACACTTCGTTGGTGTAATTTTCTAGATTATTTGGCACAACACCCTGAATAGGATCGAAACATGAACCATCATAAACAGCTAGGAATGAGATCCCAGCTTTAGAATCGCGACGGGATCTAACCCAGCCACGCACTGTGATTTGCGAACCAATCGCAAAGTCACCTTTAAACACAGAAGCGACAGATGTAATGCTCATTGTTGCTTAGTTCTCCAACGAAACGTTTTTTTAAATAATTTGGAGGTTTATATTACCTGTATAAACACTTTTCTCAAGTGGAAAGTAGGGTATCTTGGTGCCTAAATTGTTATTCTGACGACAATCATGACAAAAACTACGGATGGCTTGCATGAATAGAGCAAAATTGTTCCAATTTATACTGTCGGCACTATCGATAATCGGCTGGTCTTTGGCTATTTATGCACTAATGCTATTTGACCAAGCGCGTCCAGACACCGCAATTGGTTATTACCAAAGTCATGGTGCTGAAATTAGGCTTGAATGGGATCCTAGTAAAACCGTTTTACTAGAACATATTATTTGGATCTGTGCCGGGCTTAGCTTTATTAACCTAGCATTTAACTTCTATATTGCCCGCCATAGCAAACTTGGCTGGTGGGTCAATATCCCATTATTGTTTACATGCTCGCTAGCTGCTGGTTTGTATATTCGGTTTGTGGTCTAGGCGAGAGTAGAGGGGATAGAGTTAACGGGCTGTGTGATAGCCATTGTCATAGCCCTAGTTATAACTATTGTTATTCAGTTGCCGACACAGCAAATCAATCATTGCTGCTGTCGCGCCCCAAATAAAATGTTGCTGATAAGGAATGAAGTGCACTGGGTAGCGAATGCCTTTACGGCTAAACTTTTGACTGTGCCGGTTATCTTGCTTAAGTAGGAATGATAGCGGCACGGTAAAGTACTCATCGACTTCACCTGGATCAATAACAGGCGTAAAAGCGTTTTTGACAATGGCGACATAAGGCGTGATCTCAAAACCAGTGAATGTCTTATGGGGCGGTAGTGCACCAATCACTTCAACATTACTTTGCAATAAGCCAATCTCTTCCTCTGCCTCACGTAGCGCGGTTGCTTGATAACTATTATCGGTTTGTTCAACCTTGCCGCCGGGAAAACTAATTTGTCCCGGGTGGGCTCTAAGGTGTGTGGGACGTTTAGTTAGGATAAGCTGTAGCTCATTGTCGATTTCATGAATGGCAATGAGCACTGCAGCTTGGCGAAGCGGATATTCAATATCACGAATAAGATTAGGCTGTTCAAGTTCTGGCAAAGTATTAAGCTGGTACTTACTTCTAAACTCTGCCAAATCCATTGAATATCCTTTTTGTGCTTATTGAGTTATTACTGCTTAATAACGGTTTAAGTACCAATGCCTATTTTCTCCAAGTTTACTAAATCAGAGTTAGCTTTGGTTCAACTCAGACAAGATTGGCAGAATACGACTTAGCTTATCAAACGTCTCTTGATACTCTGCGTCTACCTTAGAGTCTGCCACGATGCCGCCGCCTGCCCAACAATGTAGGGTGCCGCTTGCACTATTATCATTGCTGCTAGTATTGCGCTCGGCCACTAAGGTGCGGATGGTAATACTGGTATCCATATTACCGTCTTGGCTGATATAACCGATAGAACCACAATAGAGACTTCTTCTAGAGGGTTCAAGCTCCTCTATTATCGACATGGCGCGGATTTTAGGCGCACCAGTAATCGAGCCCCCGGGGAAGCAGGCTTTTAATAAGTCGCTTGGCGTGAGACCAGATTTTAGTGTTGCGGTTACTGTGCTGACTAAGTGATGCACCGCTGGGAAGCTTTCAATTTCAAATAAGTGAGGAACGCGCACGCTACCAGCAGCTGCCACTTTACCGATATCGTTACGCAGCAGGTCTACAATCATCAAATTTTCAGCGCGATCTTTGGTCGAGACTTTAAGGATCTCCGCCAGTTGCAGATCACGTTCGCTGTCTTTATCCCGTGGCATGGTGCCTTTAATCGGTTTAGTTTGTATTTGACCTTGTTGATGCTGAATAAAGCGCTCTGGTGAGATAGACAAAATTGCATGCTGGGCTAAACGCATAAAAGCGGAGAACGGCGCACCGTTAGTTTCGCGCAGCGCCTGATAAGCTTGCCACTCGCTACCTTGATACTGCGCGCTAAAACGCTGAGTTAAGTTAATTTGGTAACAATCCCCACTCAGCAGATACTCTTTTACTCGCTCAAAACGCTGCTGATATTGCTGTTTTGTTAGCTGATTGTGCCACTGACTCGTTAGTTTAAAATCGGCGTTAGTCTGTGAATCATTTGGCTGCTGTTGCGCGGTTTTATTTAGCAATAAAGCGTTTAAACGTGTTTCAAGGTTCAGTAAGTGAGTATCTGACAGGTAATGCACCAAATGCCAACAACGCTGTTGATAGTCAAAGATAAGCGCCCAGTCGTAGAGACCGACATTCATTTCAGGCAGGGTAATATCATTAGCCGCAATCGTTGGCAGCGACTCAATACCGCGACCAAGATCATAACTAAAACTTCCCATAGCGCCGCCACTGAAGATAAACGGACTGACTTTAGATTGCGGGTAATACTCTGCCAGCATGTCATTTAATAGCGCGAAAGGATCGTTATCAACACTGCAATATTGCTGCGCTTCTATTTGCGGCGCGTGCTCAGTTCCATCAAACGAGATAAGTGGCTGCCTATTGGCGGCGCAACTGACGATTGTACTTTGATTTTGTGTCACTAGGGTGGCGATAGGTTCGGCGCAGATCACATCGTATCTGGCATCACAGTGATCTGCATTGGCGGAATCAAGCAAAATAGCCCACTGAGAATCAGCAAAAGCACTAAAAATTTCAGTCGTGCTTAAATTCCAATCAAGACGCTTATGAAAAACTGCTTTTTGCGTCATTTTGTTCATCTATTAACCCTATCTAAAATGTGATGTTTAACTCAAACTCGCGAAAGAGTATCATACTGCTTACACAAGTAATAAAAACAAAACATGTGAGCTTTAATGGCGACTGAAGTCATTAACACTAAGCAATAGAGTCACTAACCATTGCGTGTGTGATTTCAGCCAGTTTATAAGTGTCTGCTAAAAAGGAAGTATCTGTGAGCAAAGAAGTCCCTGTAATCAAGCAAGCCGATCTTATTGAAAGCGTTGCTGATGCCCTACAATATATCTCTTATTATCACCCAAAAGACTTTGTTGATGCGATGAGTGAAGCTTACGAACGTGAGCAAAGTGCTGCCGCTAAAGATGCAATTGCGCAAATTCTTATCAACTCACGTATGTCTGCAGAAGGTAAACGTCCGTTATGCCAAGACACGGGTATTGTAACCTGTTTCGTTAAAATCGGTATGGGCGTGCAGTGGGATAAAACCGATATGACCGTACAGGAAATGGTTGATGAGGGCGTACGTCGCGCTTATACCAATCCTGATAACCCACTTCGTGCATCAATTGTTGCCGATCCTGCTGGTGGCCGTAAGAATACCAAAGACAATACGCCATCAGTTGTGCATGTTGAGATGGTCCCTGGAAACCATGTTGATGTGGCTATTGCTGCTAAAGGTGGCGGTTCTGAAAACAAATCTAAGATGGTGATGTTAAACCCATCTGATGACATTGCTGCTTGGGTAGAGAAGACACTACCAACAATGGGCGCGGGTTGGTGTCCACCGGGTATGTTAGGTATAGGTATTGGCGGTACAGCGGAAAAAGCGGCGGTAATGGCAAAAGAGTCATTAATGGATCCGGTTGACATCCATGAGCTGCAAGCTCGCGGGGCAGAGACCACAGATGAAAAACTACGTTTAGAGATTTTTGAACGTTCAAATAAATTAGGTATTGGCGCGCAAGGTCTTGGCGGCGTTACGACTGTACTTGATATCAAAATCAAATCTGCACCAACACATGCTGCGTCTAAGCCTGTTGTGATGATCCCTAATTGTGCGGCTACACGTCATGTTCATTTCCATTTAGACGGTACAGGTCCTGCGGATCTTAGCCCGCCTTCACTTGAGGATTGGCCAGAAATCACTTGGGAAGTGGGTGAGAGTGTTCGCCGTGTTGATTTAAACACAGTGACTCAAGCAGAAATGCAACAGTGGAAGAGCGGCGACACCTTGTTGCTGAACGGTAAAATGCTAACCGGTCGTGACGCGGCCCATAAACGCATTCAAAGCCTGATAGAAAGCGGTGAAGGTCTGCCTGATGGTGTCGACTTTAAAGGTAAGTTTATCTATTACGTGGGTCCAGTTGATCCAGTTGGTGATGAAGTTGTTGGCCCTGCAGGTCCTACAACCGCAACACGTATGGATAAGTTTACTGAGCTGATGCTAGAGAAAACAGGTCTTATGGGCATGATTGGTAAAGCAGAGCGTGGGCCTGCAACGGTTGAATCAATTAAACAACATAAGTCGTGTTATTTAATGGCTGTAGGCGGCGCTGCTTACCTCGTTTCTAAGGCTATTAAGAAAGCCCGTGTTGTGGCGTTTGAAGACTTAGGTATGGAAGCAATTTACGAGTTTGATGTAAAAGATATGCCTGTCACTGTTGCGGTTGATTCTGACGGGGTTAACGCCCATGAAACCGGTCCAGCAATTTGGAAGGTTAAGTTACAAGGGTAAGTTAATAGATTGGCTTGCTATTTAGCCCAATCGTTAAGTCGACTGAAATAATTTGTTGCAGTCGGTTTTGCTAGAAAGGCTTAGGCATATTGCCTAAGCCCTCTATTTTGGCTAATGTGCTGGTCAACTGACAAATAAATCAGTGTGTTACAAATTGAACTGAAAACGATAACCACCATTAACGATAACAATAAGATAATTACGATGAAAAAAACTGCAATCATAATGGCGCTTGCGTCTGCAGGCATGGTTTTTAGCGCACAAGCCGCATCTCCAAAGCCTTTTACCGTTCAAGATTTAGTTAAAATGAATAAGCTGCATTCAGCAGCTCTGTCTAATGACGGCACAAAAATTGTTTATGCCGTGAAAAATATTGATGCAGAAGGAGAGGCGACTACCGACCTTTATCTGCAAGATTTAAGCTCTACAGCTCAAGCAAAACAGATCACCAGTGCAGCCGGTACAGAGCATAGCGTGACCTTTGGTCCACATGACAAAAGCATCTATTTTTTAGCTGCGCGCGATGGTTCAAGTCAGATCTACAAGCTGGCACTTGATGGCGGTGAAGCGATTCAAGTTACCGATTTTCCACTGGATGTTGAAGGCTTTAAATTATCACAAGATGGTAAACAAGCCGTTGTGAACATGCGTGTGTTCCCAGAGTGTAAAGATCTTGCTTGTTCTAAAGACAAGTTTACCGAAGACGCTGAGCGTGACACTACGGGCCGCGAATATAAACAGTTGATGGTGCGTCATTGGGATACATGGAGCGACCATTCAAGAAGCCACCTGTTTGTCGCCCAATTAAATGGCACTAAAGTGTCTGATGCAGTTGATGTAACCGCAGGTCTTGATACTGAAACGCCGCCTAAGCCATTCTCGGGCATGGAAGAAGTAACCTTTACACCAGATGGTAAGCATGTGGTTTATACCGCTAAAGCGCCAGGTAAAGACCAAGCTTGGATCACCAATTACGATTTATGGAAAGTGAGTGTGGCTGGTGGCAAGGCTGAGAACTTAACTGAAGCAAATAAAGCGTGGGATGCACATCCTACGTATTCTGCTGACGGCCGCTACCTAGCGTACTTTGCGATGACTAAGCCGGGTTTTGAAGCTGACCGTTACCGCATTATGCTGCGCGACACTGTAACGGGCCAAGAGAAAGAAGTGGCGCCGTTATGGGATCGTAGCCCAAGCTCGTTAGCATTTGGTAAAGACAATAAGACCTTATATGTTACCGCGCAAGATGTTGGCCAAGTGTCTATCTTTGAAGTTAATACCCAATTTGGCGATGTAAAGACTATCTATAACGAAGGTAGCAACAGCATTGTTGGGGTAAATAACGACAAGATTATCTTTAGCCATAAGTCATTGGTTGAGCCGGGCGATCTTTACACCATGAACCTTGACGGTCAGGACGTCAATCGCATTACTGACATCAACAAAGACAAGCTTGCTAAAGTTAAGTTTGGTGAGTACCAGCAATTTAGCTTTAAAGGCTGGAATAACGAAGAAGTTTACGGTTACTGGATCAAACCTGCTAATTACAAAGCGGGCGAGAAATATCCAATTGCCTTCTTAGTGCACGGTGGACCACAAGGCTCGTTTGGTAACTCGTTCAGCAGTCGTTGGAATCCACAGTTATGGGCGGGTGCCGGTTACGGTGTAGTGATGATCGACTTCCACGGCTCTACAGGCTATGGACAAGCATTTACCGATTCAATCACTCAAGATTGGGGCGGTAAACCGCTTGAAGATCTGCAAAAAGGCCTAGCAGCTGTGACTAAGCAGCAAAAATGGTTAGACGGCGATAATGCCTGTGCATTGGGCGGTTCTTATGGTGGTTACATGATGAACTGGATCCAAGGTAACTGGAACGACGGCTTTAAGTGCCTGGTTAACCATGCGGGTCTGTTTGATATGCGCTCTATGTACTATGTAACTGAAGAACTTTGGTTCCCAGAGTTTGAGTTTGGTGGCACATACGATAAAAACAAAGAGCTGTATGAGAAGTTTAACCCAGTCAACTATGTTGAAAACTGGCAGACGCCAATGCTTGTTATCCACGGTGAAAAAGACTTCCGTGTGCCTTATGGTCAAGGCTTAGCTGCGTTTACTTACATGCAGCGTAACGGCATTCCATCTGAGTTATTAATTTACCCAGATGAAAATCACTGGATCCTCAACCCTGATAACCTAGAGCAATGGTACGCTAATGTACTTGGTTGGATGGATCGCTGGACTGAGAAGTAACTAACAGATCGAATTGCAAGTCTTAAACTAGAAGAAAGCCAGAGCTAACGTTCTGGCTTTTTTATGCTGGTTGGTATTACTACTTCCACATAACGCTTATTTGATCACACAGTTTATGTACTTTTAACAAGGATAAGTTTAATGAGTCTGATAGCAACAACACCCAAGCCACCCTATTATTGTGTCGTTTTTACTTCTGAAATGACCGTTGAAAATGATGGTTACGTAACAATGGCTCAACGAATGGTTGAGCTGGCGGAGCAGCAACAAGGCTTTCTTGGTATGGAGTCTGCTAGGGAACAAGTCGGGCTCACAGTTTCATATTGGCAAAGCCTTGAAGCTATTAAGGTTTGGAAACAGAATGCTGAGCACCTAGAAGCACAAAAGTTAGGCAAGAAAAAATGGTATTCATCCTTTGCTTTGCGTATTGCAAAAGTTGAACGTGACTATTCATTTAAGGCTCCTTCTTAGCCTTGTATTTAGTTAGCCGCTTAATATGTTTAAATCTTAGTATTCGACGGCTAAGTCTAGCTAAAAGATACCGAGTACTGGGGCGTTTAGAGTCAATTTGTTGGTAGAGTTTTAGGTTTTGATATGGAAATCGTTTTACAAGATCCGTCTATTGCATGGTCTAAGTTTAGTATTTTTATGTGGTTTTCTGTATTAGCGGTAGTGCTTACCTATATCGTTATTAGAATTGACGCATACCGCAAGATGAAAAAGCTAAAGCCAAAAATAGTGTTGTTAAAATGCGGATTTTTACCTTTATTACTGCTGTATGTTGGATACACAGAACAATTAAATCGGTTCTATGCGCTAGAAATAGGCGATAGCGGCGTTTTAACACTGCAATATGTCTTTCCTAAAGGGAAACATATTTTGGTTGACGATTATCGCGCTAAAGTTAGCCGTGACAGGGCGCGTTGTTCACTTAATATATTTAGTGAAGGTGAACGGTGGAAAAGTGTCATGGTGGCTGACAGCAACCTCTGCCAACAATCATTGGCATCGATAAGTAATGCTTTATAGTAAGTCGCAAAGATTGTTTTTGCGACTAGCTGATAACGACACTTTTATAGCGCCAAGTTTAGGCTTGTAAAGTGAGATTGAGACAATGCCTAAATGTTTACATCATTTAGGCATCTTGGTTATTAGTGGTTCAATAAACTGGCTTTAGCAGTCTTTTGTGTAAGCTTTTACACCATAACTACGCACACTTGTGGGAGAACTGTATTCAACATGGCATTGAAAGCTGCCACTTCGAATATCACTCAGTTTGTCGCTCCATTGATTTGGTACAATCGCGGTAGCAGATTGGTGCGGCGTTACTGTTGTAAAAGCAGAGTCAGATTCAGCTAAACCAAACGCTTGTCGGTAATTGGGGCCCGCAGTGCTCGATAAGGGCGGCAGTGGATACCCAAGGCTAACATATAAACGCGTACCTGATACATCGACAAAGAATTCACCAGCTTAGGATGCCCACCACATTGATAACTACAACCTTCAAGCTGCTCAATATTATCTAAGGCGCTTTTACTATAAACCAGCTGGTTTTGGCTACTGATCTCACCCGCTAAACTTTGCAGTTGCGCAATTTTAGCGTCTCGGCTTAAGCCAACAAATTTTGGCGCTGCTAACACGGCAATAATGCCAAGAATGACGATGACAACGACTAATTCAATTAAGGTAAAACCTTTGTTTTTTGCAAAATAGCTCATGTCTTTGTCTGAGCGATTATTGTGCGAGAGGGCTGGTATTGCAGTTGATACAGTGGGCGTTGTAAAACGCGTGAAAAGGCGAATAAAAAGACTAGTGAATATCGAATTACAGGTAAAAGGCATAGTTAACTCTTGCTGTTTACAGACGCGGCGCAGACTAACGGTTCAATTTATCATTCGCAAGGTTGACCTGATACATTTTGATACAAGGCTGTTAAAGTGTTAACTCGGTCACTAATTTGTAGCGCTTGGATTCTAGTGGCTAGAGTCTAGTGCTTAGATAGCAATTATTAGTTTGTTGTCATTAGTCATTAGAAAGCAGCTAATAGAAGGTCGCTAATAGATTTTTGCGAAGGCGTTAAATTAGACTATGACCGATTAGGTATGAGTTAAATGGGGTTGTGAATACTTAATGGTTGAATATTAACCTTGAGCGATTAACGGTAAATCTTTTGTGAAAAAATTTGCACTAAAATGCATTGATTGTATCCAGGCTTATGAAATTTGCCTTGTAATCAAACACTTGATTGAATGAATGTTTAGATGTGTAACTGATTTGGCGGCGCAAACTATCCGGATAATTGACCAAAATAAAAAGACCTGCTCAATAGCAGGCCTTTTATAATTAGCTCATTAAATACTTAAGTCCACTTCAAAAACTCAATGACTTAATGACGACTTAGCTAAAATTGGTTCATGGTATTGTCTTTACCAGATGCTTTTAGTGCCTGGTCACCAGAGAAGTACTCTTTGTGATCATCACCCATATCTGAACCTGCCATGTTTTGGTGCTTAACACAGGCGATACCTTGGCGGATCTCTTTACGCTGAACATTGGCTACATAGCCAAGCATACCTTGGTCGCCGAAGTACTCTTTGGCTAAGTTATCAGTTGATAGCGCAGCAGTATGGTAAGTCGGTAGTGTAATCAAGTGATGGAAAATACCAGCTTCACGTGCAGCATCAGCTTGGAAGGTACGGATTTTTTCATCTGCTTGTACAGCTAGCTCGGTATTGTCGTAATCCACGCTCATTAGCTTGTCACGGTCATAAGCGGATACGTCTTGACCTGCTTCATTCATTAAATCGAAAACTTGCTGACGGAAGTTTAACGTCCAGTTAAACGATGGCGAGTTGTTGTAAACCAGCTTTGCGTTCGGAATGGTTTCACGGATCTTATTTACCATTGCGCCAATCTGCGCAACGTGTGGCTTTTCTGTTTCAATCCAAAGTAAGTCAGCACCGTTTTGTAGTGATGTAATACAATCAAGCACACAACGTTCTTCACCTGTGCCAGCACGGAACTGGAATAAGCCGTTTGGTAAACGTGATGGCTTAACAAGTTGACCATTTTGCTTAAATACCACATCACCGTTAGCAAGATTGGCTGCATCTACCGCTTCGACTTGTAAGAATGAGTTGTATTGGTCGCCTAAGTCGCCCGCTTCGTTGGTTACGGCAATCTTTTGCGTCAAGCCTGCACCTAATGAGTCAGTACGCGCCACAATTACACCATCATCAATGCCTAGTTCTAGGAATGCATAACGAACGGCGTTGATTTTTGCTAAGAACTCAACGTGGGGTACGGTAACTTTACCGTCCTGGTGACCACATTGCTTAACGTCAGACACTTGGTTTTCAAGCTGAATACAGCATGCGCCGGCTTCGATCATCTGCTTAGCCATCAGGTAAGTCGCTTCTTCGTTACCAAATCCGGCATCGATATCGGCAATAATTGGTACAACATGGGTTTCGAAGTTATCGATTTTTGCTTGGATTGCCGCTTTTTCAGATTCTGCTGCAGCATCTAGCTGGCGAAATAGACCACCGAGTTCACGGGCATCAGCTTGGCGCAAGAAGGTATACAGCTCTTTGATGAGCGAGGCTACAGAAGTCTTTTCATGCATTGATTGGTCTGGAAGGGGACCAAACTCACTGCGCAGTGCTGCAACCATCCAACCCGAAAGGTAAAGGTAACGGCGCTTAGTGGTAAGCAAATGCTTTTTAATAGAGATCATTTTTTGCTGACCAATAAATCCATGCCAGCAACCTAAAGATTGGGTGTACTGCGACGAGTCTTTGTCGTAGTTGTCCATATCTTCACGCATAATTTTTGCAGTGTATTTAGCAATATCTAAACCCGTTTTAAAACGGTTTTGTAGACGCATACGGGCTACAGACTCTGGGTTGATTGCATTCCATGCACTACCTTCACCATTAATCAAGGTAGCAGCTTCATCGATGTTTGTTCTGTAATTTGTCATGTGTCTATTCCTTTAACAATATGATTAGCGGCGATTGATTACGTTGAAAATATTAGTAAGATTTGTTTAAATAAGTCTAATTTATAGTTTCTATGTCCGGTATTTATTTTATGAATATATCTCGTATCGATTTGAATTTGTTGGTTTATCTTGATGTGTTGCTACGTGAAAAAAATGTTACAAAGGCGGCAGATCAACTGGGAATTAGCCAACCAGCAATGAGTAATGGCTTAAAAAGGTTACGCACTTTATTTGATGATCCGCTGCTAATAAGAACCAGCCAAGGCATGACGCCTACAGAGCGAGCACAGGAGCTACAGCCTACAATTAGTGAGCTAATCATTGGGCTTGAAAAAGCGGTGCAACCTCGAGCTGAGTTTAACGCCGCAGAAAGCGAGCAAGTGTTTAGAGTCATGGCTAGCGACTACGCAGAAGCTACGTTAATCCCACCACTTATCGCAAGGTTGCGTACTGAAGCGCCTAATGTGATCCTCGATATTATGACCCCAAGTGATGTGAGCTTCCCCGATGTAGAGCAAGGTCGAGTGGATATGGTGATCAACCGCTTCGATAGTATTCCACAGTCGTTTCATCAAAAAGTGTTATGGAGTGATGACTTTAGTTGCTTGATTAGTAAAACAAATCCAGTTCTAGATAAGTTTTCATTAGACAGCTATTTAAAAGCTAACCATGTTTGGGTGAGTAAAACTGGCATGGGTGTGGGAGTGGGAATGGACCCTGGCGATGTGCAAAGGTTAGGTTGGGTTGATGAGGCCTTAACAAAAATAGGTGTACAGCGGCGGATCACCGTGTTTACTCGCCATTATCAAGCTGCCTGTTTGTTGGCTGAACAACAAGATTTGATCGCAACCATACCAAGTAAAATGGCAAAACAGCACGAGAATAACGAGCGAGTTTGTATTGTTCCGCCGCCGTTTATCATTCAGCCTATTGCACTTACCATGGCCTGGAGCCCACTACTACAGCATAACCCAGCGCATAAGTGGATGCGTCAATTGATCACTCAAACTGCTGACAGCTTTGGTCGTGAATCCTTATTGAAGTAACAAATTTACAACATGGTTGTTTATTTACGCAAAAAATGCATTTTTAATAACTATGGTGAATGCTGGATATAAATAGTATAAATTTCATAAATAATATTGGCGTGGTATAGGCTAGTTAACGATAACGTAGTTGGATTAAGGCAATGGTTCGCCATTACTTACGTCTCTAATTAGATAAACAAGGGCATATTATGACTGCAAGGATCCGAGTCGGTGGATTACAAATTGCTAAATCACTTTGGGAATTAGTGGATAGTGAAATTTGCCCTGGTACAGGGATTAGTTCACAAATCTTTTGGCGCAAGTTTGAAGAGATCGTTAATCAATTAGGTCCCGTCAATAGGGCCTTACTGCAAAAGCGTGAACAGATCCAACAGCAAATAGATGAATGGCATCAAGGTAACGCAGGCAAACCATTTGTATTGGCAGACTATAAAGCCTTTTTAAGCGACATTGGTTACTTGGTTAAAGAGGGCGAGCCCTTTGCCATTACGACTGAAAATATTGAACTGGAAATTACCTCTCAAGCGGGCCCTCAGTTAGTGGTACCGGTTAAAAATGCCCGTTTTGCACTTAATGCTGCCAATGCGCGTTGGGGAAGTTTATATGACGCGCTTTATGGCACAGATGCTATTTCTGTTGCTGACGGCGCAGAGATCAGCAAAGCTTACAATCCAATCCGTGGCGCCAAAGTGATTACTTTCGCTAAAAAGCACTTAGATACCGCAGCGCCTTTAGCTGTCGGTTCTCATGCAGACGTTGGCCAATACTTTATTGAAGATCAAAAGCTACAAGCTAAATTTACCGATGGTACTCAAACAGGATTACTGCATCCACAGCGATTTATCGGCTTTAATGGTGCACCAGCAAGCCCAAGTGCAGTACTTCTAGTCAATAATGGATTGCATATAGAAATACAAATTGATCGCTCAAGTGTCATTGGACAAACTGACTCTGCTGGCGTTAAAGACTTATTAGTAGAAGCTGCTGTCACCACCATTATGGATTGTGAGGATTCAGTCGCAGCGGTTGATGCTGAAGATAAAGTTGAGATCTATCGTAATTGGTTAGGTTTGATGCAGGGTAACCTCAGCGCAAGCCTAAATAAGAACGGCAAAAAGATAACGCGTGAGCTTAACGACGACAGAGTGTATTGCGGCGCAGACGGTAACAGTATTGTTTTGCCCGGACGTAGTCTACTGTTTGTGCGTAACGTAGGTCACTTGATGACTAACGATGCTGTACTGGATAAAAATGGCGATGAAGTGCCTGAGGGATTTTTGGATGGCATGGTGACGGTATTTGCGGCTATCCATGATCTAAAGGGCAATAATAACCAGCGCAGTAATAGCCGCAAAGGGTCGATAAATATTGTTAAGCCGAAAATGCACGGTCCTGAAGAAGTGGCATTTACCTGTGAGCTGTTTACCCGAATAGAAGACGCGCTCAAACTGGCACGCAATACCATCAAAGTCGGTATTATGGATGAAGAGCGCCGCACCACAGTGAACCTGAAAGAGTGTATTCGCGCCGCGCGTGAACGGGTGGTGTTTATTAATACCGGATTTTTAGATAGAACCGGTGATGAAATTCACACCTCGATGCTAGCGGGTCCTTTCGTTGCCAAGTCTGTGATGAAGCAACAAGCTTGGATTAAAGCTTATGAAGACTGGAATGTTGATATCGGACTTGAGTGTGGCTTACAAGGTCGTGCCCAAATAGGTAAGGGCATGTGGCCGATGCCAGATGAAATGGCGGCTATGCTAGAGCAAAAAATTGGTCACCCGAAAGCGGGCGCTAATACGGCTTGGGTGCCATCACCCAACGGCGCGGTTCTGCATTCAACCCACTATCATCAAGTGAATGTAGCTGAAGTTCAGGGGCAGTTAGCAAATAGACAACGTGCAAGTTTAGATGACTTATTAACCCTGCCTTTGATGCAAGACTCTAGCGAACTGACTCGCGAGCAAAAGCAATTTGAACTGGATAATAATGCCCAAGGTATTTTAGGTTACGTGGTGCGCTGGATTGACCAAGGCGTAGGTTGCTCAAAAGTACCGGATATTAATAACGTGGGTTTGATGGAAGATAGGGCTACTTTGCGTATTTCATCGCAATATCTTGCTAACTGGCTGCATCACGGTGTTTGTACTGAGGAAGAAGTGATGGCGTCGCTGAAAAAGATGGCATTGGTGGTTGATAAGCAAAATCAAGCTGATAGTGAATATATCAATATGGCACCGAGTTTTGAGGGTATCGCCTTTAAAGCGGCTTGCGATCTCATCTTTAAAGGTACCGCGCAGCCATCTGGTTATACCGAGCCTTTGCTGCATGCATATCGTAAGCAGGCTAAGGAAAATGCTCACGCTACATAAGTGACACTCGGCTTTTATTTTAGGCGTAGCTACCCTTGATTTAGTTAACAACAATAAACCGCTATGAATTCGTTTTCATAGCGGTTTTTTATGACTATATTAATGAATTCGTTGTTTGGTTTCGCCTCTTGCAGCTGCAAATATACCTTTAACGATTGAGCACTGCCTAGCTTTGTTTATGCCATGTGCATTAAGATTTATAGTGGCAAGTTAATATAAGCTTTGATTTTGACCTAATTAGCACCAAGAATATGATTATTATGTCGATTTTTACGCTCGCTCTACGTTAAGCTTATTGTCCATCATAACGATAAAAGGTTAATCAGTTGAGCGCTAAAGCGACGGTAGTCATTATTGAAGACGAGCCAGCCATTGCAGACAATCTCATTCATGTACTGGAAATGGATGGTTTTAATGTTCGTTGGTTTGCAACAGGTGAACAAGGTTTAGCCTATGTTGCTGGCAACAATGTTGAACTGGTCGTGCTTGATGTTGGCCTGCCTGATGTGAACGGTTTTGAGCTTTGTAAAACCATACGAGAATTTTCTGACGTAGCGATTATCTTTTTAACCGCAAGAAATGATGAAATAGACCGGGTAGTTGGATTAGAGATTGGCGCTGATGACTATGTGACTAAGCCATTTAGCCCACGTGAAATGCTTGCCCGCATTAAATTACGCATTAAAAAGACCGTTTCTACCCCGATTGAAGTTGAAAACTGTAGCAGCATAGATATCACCGCCAGTCTTTTGCAATCAGCCAATTACGACTACTGCGTTAATGGTCAGATGATCGGTTTAACTGCAGTTGAATTCAAAATCCTTGATAAGCTTATTAACAGCAATGCAAATGTATTAAGCCGCGAGCAGTTGCTGCTTGCTGCAGATATCGCACCTTCTGCTTCCTATGAACGTAACGTCGATTCCCATATCAAAGCCATTCGCAATAAACTGAGATCTTATGGTTTGGACGATTTGATCAAGACTAAACGCGGATTTGGCTACTTTTATTCTGAGAGTTCACTTTAATGACTCGTTGGCCAAAAATCCCATTAGGGCTAAGACTCTTCTCTTTGTACTTTATCTTGGTCGGGATCACTGCTTACATGGTGAGCACCACTGTTATACAAGAGCTTAAGCCTACGGTTCGGCAAACGACGGAAGAGACGCTTATCGATATGGCTAACCTGTTAGCCGTTCTGGCAGAAGAAGAGGTTGCCAATGACCGAATTTCTGAAAGCCGGTTCTCTAAGTTACTTGCGGCTTACGGGCAGCGAGAGCCACAAGCGCGTAGATGGGAGCTGGGTAAAAAAGCGCTCAACCACCGGATTTATATTACCGATAAAAACGGCATAGTGATTGCCGACTCTTGGCAACAAGATGTGGGCGAAGACTATTCACAATGGAATGATGTGTACCTTACCTTGCGAGGCCAATACGGTGCACGCAGTACCACCGAGGATCCAAACGATCCCTTATCCACTGTGATGCATGTAGCAGCACCCATCTACCATAACAATATGATTATCGGCAGCGTCACAGTGGCAAAAGCCAATCGCTCAGTTCAGCCCTATATTGATCTCTCAAAGCGCAATGTGTTGTATTGGATGGTATTGATGAGTGGCTTAGTACTGATTGCGGGTGCCTTGTTTTCATGGCGGATCCATTCAGCGCTGCATAAACTGGAAAACTACGCTGATAAAATGGGCCGCGGTCAAAAAGTGGTTAAACCGACATTCCGCGTTTTTTACGAATATGCCAATTTAAGTCATGCATTAGAAAAGATGCGCGAGCAAATAGATGGTAAAAAGTATGTGGAGCAATATGTCGAAACGCTCACCCATGAACTGAAAAGCCCACTATCCGCGATAAAAGGTGCTAGCGAAATTCTGCAAACACCATTATCAACCGATAAAGTGCACCGTTTCTCGGCTAATATTGAGCGAGAAGCTGACCGCATGCAGTCTTTAATCGATAAACTTTTAGAGTTAGCCCGCTTAGAGAAACGGCCACAATTAGATACTTTGGCGCCGATTAATCTTATCGATATGGTTAACCAGATTAACCTCGCTTCAGAAGTGCGTTTTGTCAATAAATCAGTGACATGCCTATTTGATTGCACCTTATCTCAGGAAAAAATCAGTGATTCCTCTGTACTTGGCGACAGCTTCCTATTTAAACAAGCACTGTTTAACTTGATGGATAACGCGATAGATTTTGTCGAACCAAACGGAACTATTGAGTGGTCACTATTACCTGTGAAAGATGGTTTTGAGCTGGCTATATATAATACCGGCCCGCATATTCCTGATTACGCTATGGCACGCATTATTGAACGTTTCTATTCATTGCCGCGTAAAAGTGGGGTTAAAAGTACCGGTTTAGGGCTTAATTTTGTCGAACAGGTGGTCAAACTGCATCATGGCACACTCAATATAGAAAATGTTCAGCAAGGCGTAAAAGTCACCGTTATATTGCCTTTAACTGCAAACTCCATCTAATCTCCACATTCACTCCATTTAATCTCCAATTGTTGATTTTAAAATACAGTCATCAACAGTTGGAGAATTACTTTTGAAAAATATACTTAATAATCAGACCGTAGCTAAATTTGGTTTTGTACTTTTGCTTTTTGTATTACTGCAGATCCCTTTATCTATGGTGAGTAACTTGATCTCAGAGCGCTCATATCGATTAGAAGAAGTACGAAACGAAATAGCCCGCAGTAGCACAGGTGAACAAAGGATTATTGGGCCTTTCATTAGCGTGAATTATACTGAAATGGTTAATCATGAAGGCAAACAGTATTTTACAGAGCACCATCAATACATTTTACCAGAAACCTTTGATTTCAATGCTGATCTGGAAAGCTATGCTAAATATCGGGGGATCTATCAAGCGCGGCTTTATAAAGCAGATAGTCGGCTATCGGGTACGTTTGACTTAAGCCCTTTAACACAGATTGCCGCAGATAAGATAAACAGTGTGTCGATGGTGGTGGGGGTTAGTGATAGTCGGGGCCTAATTAAGCTCAATAATATGACATTGGACGGCAAAAGTATTGAAATCCAGCCAGGCACCGGACTCAATCAATTTGCCCAAGGTTTTCACACTAAGCTTGATTTAAGCCAACTGTTAACCCTGAGTGACAGACCGTTTAACAGACGTTTAGCTGATACTAAGCTGCAGCCACTAACTTTTGATTTTAATTTTTTATTGCAAGGCATGGAGTCGATACAAGTTAGCCCAATCGGTAAAGTTTCTAATGTTGAAATGAGCTCTGTTTGGCCGCATCCGAGTTTTACAGGGGATTTTCTACCGATTTCATCTGATATTTCTGATAAAGGCTTTAACGCCCAATGGGCTAGTAACAACTTTTCTTCCAATATTAGCCAGCTGTTTGAGCAATGCATGACAAATTCTGGCGCTTGCGCCGATCTAGACCGTAGGCTGATGGGCGTTGATTTAATAGAGCCGGTTGATCATTACCTTAAATCCCATCGCGCTGTTAATTATTCACTATTGGTCATTACTTTAGTTTTTGCCAGCTTCTTTTTGCTTGAGTTGTTTCAAGCACGGCTAATGCACCCAGTACAGTACGGTTTTGTAGGTTTAGCGTTAGCCTTGTTTTATCTATTACTGATCTCTTTAAGTGAACACCTTGGCTTTAATTGGGCTTATATTTTGTCTGCCATTGCCTCAACGGTTTTGCTGAGTATTTATGTCGGTGGCATGTTAGCAAACACAAAACAGGGCAAGCTGTTTGGGCTCTGCTTAATCGGGCTTTATGGTTTGTTGTTTGGATTGCTACAAGCTGAAAGCTATGCCTTGTTGATGGGAAGTCTATTGTGCTTTGCGATTTTGAGTTTGTTGATGCTACTGACTCGACATGTTGATTGGTATGCAAAAAACGCAGAGCACTCAGTTATAAACAAAGACCTTCCGGCGAAGCTTGATAATGACAGTCAATAAGATGCTGGTTAGCAGCATAAATGATAAACCGCTCGCGGTAAGCGAGTGTTACTTTGGCTTCAACCCTGTAAAGGCATTAATAAGCTTAAGTCTGTTATTCGTGCTGGTGTTTATTGCAGTCTTTGTTCGAGATACGTTTATTAGACCGATACTCGGAGATGTGCTGGTCGTGGTGTGGTTATATTATTTACTGGCGAGCTTTTTAATCCTTAGACCTTGGACGATAATCTTGATGACGTTATCAATAGCTTTTAGTGTTGAGTTTGCCCAATACATTAAAGTACCTAAGTTACTTGGGATAGAACCTGGCTCTGTAATAGGTACCATTATGGGCGCGACCTTTGATTGGCTAGACTTAATCGCTTACATAACCGGGGCTGTTTTATGTATGGTGATTGAGCGAGTATTTAGCCGGAAAGTTACGTTCAAAACGTGTCGCTAAACACAACGCGCAAAAACTGAGCGGTAAAAAAACTGATAGTACTCATCAGTATAAAGATAAAACCTAGCCAATATTGGCTAGGTTTTATCCGTTTAAGAGGCAATTCAATTAGCAGTACTGAGTACTACTCATCGCGGTAATCATTGCCATAGTAGCTTGCTAACAAGACTTGCTTAAGCTCGGCAATGAGCGGGTATCTAGGGTTCGCCCCGGTGCATTGGTCATCGAAAGCATCTTCAGCTAACTCGTCGAGTTTGGCAATAAAATCGGCCTCGTTGACCCCCGCTGCTTGGATTGAGCATGGAATGCCAATCGTCTCCTTGAGCTCATCAATTTTTTTAATGAGCGCTTCGACTTTTTCTTCATCAGTAATGCCTTCGCCTATCGCGTCTTCCAGTTTTAAATATTCAGCAATCTTTGCGTAGCGGCAAAGTGCTTTCGGTCTATCATATTGACTAAATGCGGCCTGCTTGGTCGGCATGTCTGTCGCGTTAAAGCGGATCACATTGCTGATCAGTAGAGCATTCGCTAAACCATGAGCGAGGTGAAACTCAGCCCCTAGCTTGTGTGCCATTGAATGGCAAATACCTAAAAAGGCATTAGCAAATGCGATACCCGCAATGGTTGCGCCGTTATGAACCTTTTCTCTCGCGACTGGAGCATTGGCACCATGCTCATAGGCATCGGGCAAGTGGGTAAATAACAAGTCTAGCGCTTGCAGCGCCTGTCCATCACTATATTCGTTAGCCATTACGCTCACATAGGCTTCTAATGCATGAGTGACTGCATCAATGCCGCCAAAAGCGGTCAGTGACTTTGGCATGTCCATCACCAGATTTGGGTCGACAATGGCCATGTTTGGCGTTAGCTCATAATCGGCGATAGGGTACTTCATACCCGTTTGTTCATCTGTGACTACGGCAAATGGCGTCACTTCCGAGCCTGTACCAGAGGTCGTTGGGATAGCCACCATTTTGGCTTTTTTACCGAGTTTAGGAAATTTGTAAATCCGCTTAGTGATATCCATAAAGCGCAGGGCTAAATCGGCAAAATCAACATCGGGATGTTCATACATGACCCAGATGATTTTTGCCGCATCCATAGGTGAGCCACCCCCGAGCGCTATAATCACATCCGGTTGAAAGCTGTGTGCTACTTTAGCGCCTTGCTTAACAATATGCATGGTTGGGTCAGCTTCGACTTCATAAAAGACTTCAGTCTCTAACCCTTGGGACTTGAGGATTTTAATGGTTTCATCGCAGTAACCATTATTGAACAAGTACTTGTCGGTAACGATGAGCGCCCGTTTTTTATCGCTTAACTCCTCTAGTGCGATAGGTAAGCTGCCACGGCGGAAATAAATAGAAGAGGGAAGTTTATGCCACAACATATTTTCAGCTCGCTTAGCGACGGTCTTCTTGTTGATAAGATGACTTGGGCCGACATTTTCAGAAATTGAGTTACCGCCCCATGAACCACAGCCTAAAGTGAGCGACGGCGCTAACTTAAAGTTATACAAATCGCCAATACCGCCCTGAGATGCAGGCGTATTAATTAAGATCCTGGCGGTTTTCATTCTAAAGCCAAATGCTTTAACTCTGTATGTTTGGGTATCTTGGTCGGTGTACAAACCTGAGGTATGGCCAATGCCGCCTAAGGTCACCAGTGCTTCAGCTTTATCGACCGCATCTTCAAAATCACTGGCGCGATACATTGCAAGTAGTGGGGACAGTTTTTCATGGGCAAACGCTTCTGCGTTATCGATATCAGTCACTTCGCCTATCAAAACTTTGGTCGAGCGATGGACGGTTATTCCTGCCATTTCAGCTATTTTAGCTGCACTTTGTCCGACGATGTCTGCATTTAGTCCGCCATCTTTTATAATCACAGACTGCATCGCTTTGGTTTCAGTTGGATTTAAAACGTAACCGCCATGGCTGGCGAAGCGCTGTTTTACAATATCGTAGATCTCATCAACCACGACAACGGCTTGTTCAGAGGCACAAACCACTCCGTTATCGAAGGTTTTTGACATCAATATTGAGCTTACTGCGCGTTTAATATCGGCGGTTTCATCTATGACAATCGGTGTATTACCGGCGCCAACACCAATGGCAGGTTTACCTGAAGAGTAGGCGGCTTTAACCATACCTGGGCCACCCGTTGCCAAGATCAGGTTAATGTCCTTGTGGGTCATTAACTGATTTGAAAGCGCGACTGAAGGTTCATCAATCCAACCAATAATATCTTTGGGCGCGCCAGCAGCAACTGCAGCTTCAAGCACAATACGTGCAGCCATAGTGGTTGACTCTTTTGCCCTTGGGTGGGGCGAGAATATAATGCCGTTACGGGTTTTAAGGCTAATCAGAGCTTTAAATATTGCTGTTGATGTTGGATTGGTCGTCGGAACAATACCGCAGATGATGCCAACGGGTTCGGCGATGGTAATCGTACCAAAAGTAGGGTCTTCAGCAAGAATACCGCAGGTCTTTTCATCTTTATATTTATTGTAAATATACTCAGAGGCAAAGTGATTCTTAATCACTTTATCTTCTATGACGCCCATGCGGGTTTCATTGGCAGCGACTTTTGCTAATGCTATGCGTGCGTCCGCAGCGGCGAGTGCTGCAGCGCGAAAAATGGTGTCGACTTGTTGTTGAGAGTAATTGGCAAATATTTGCTGGGCAGCCTTTACTCTCTCTATCAGCAGGTTGAGTTCTTGCTCATTTGATATTGTCATAATCGCAATCCTGAAAAAATTTAGCCAAACCGCGCTTGGCTAAATATTCTCCGGTGCTCTAGACTTCACTTTATGAATAAAAATTACACTTATCAAGGTCATTCTGCAGTGACTAAGACCACATTTTCAACGAGAACTGTAATTTTATAACGATTATAACTTAAGGATGTTGCGGTTTAACGTCAATGTAAAGCGAGTGCAGCAAAACTATTATTCAAAGTTGTGATTTAGGATAGAAAATCTCATTTTTTGTTTTAAGGGTCATGAGTTAGAGTAGCGCCACATTTTTAATGAACAAATAACGCCTTGGGCGCGTTGAGGGTAAGACGTTGGATTTAACACTCTACGTTAAATTTTTTCTCGGCTTAGTTGCGATAATTAATCCATTTGGATTGTTACCAGTTTTTGTGAGCTTAACCAGTCACCAAACCGAAGTTGAGCGTAACCATACGGGTAAAGTTGCAAACTTTGCTGTGGTAGTGATTTTGTTGGTAACGATCTTTGCTGGCCAACATATCTTGAACATGTTTAGTATCTCGCTGTCGGCTTTTAGAATTGCAGGCGGTACACTTATCGCGATTATTGCGATGTCGATGTTGCAAGGTAAGTTAGGTGAAGTAAAACGCAACAAAGAAGAATACCGAGAAGCCTCGGGTATGGAATCTGTCGCGGTTGTGCCATTAGCCTTGCCGTTAATGGCAGGTCCCGGTGCAATTAGTTCGGTTATCGTTTCAGCTGCTGAGCATAATAGCTTTGAAAACTTAATCGGCATGTCGATTACAGTGATCTTGTTTGGACTGCTTAGCTTTACTTTATTTAGAATGGCGCCAATTATCTTTAAGATCTTAGGTAACACAGGCATTAACGTGATCACCCGTTTAATGGGTCTATTGATGCTGTCTATCGGTATCGAAGTGATTGCAGCCGGTGTAAAAGGCTTCTTCCCAGGATAACTAACTTGTACTGATTGGATTGCTGCTTTAAAGCACAGTAAAAAGGCACTCAAACGAGTGCCTTTTTTAGTTGTATTAAAATGAGCCCATTAGAACTCGCAATTAAGCTCCATCATAGAGGCTGATTTGGCACTAAAAAGGTGTTGATGCAATCTAGCGGCAAATTCATCAGTCATACCGGATATATAGTCGGCAATAACGCGATAGCTGTTTTCGCCTCCTTGCTCACTGGCGAGCCAACGTTCCCGAGTATTGAGTGGTAATAAGCGCTCAGGATCTGAGATAAAAGCTTCAAACAGCTCCATTACTATTTGTTGGCCTTTATACTCGACCATTTGTATTTCAGGTTTGCGGATCACATACTTATAGACGAATTGCTTGAGCACATTGAGCGCTTCAGCAAAAGCGGGTTCTAGGGCCGCGTTATATCTTAATAGTGGCTCTTCAAACAAAGGGTTTTCTTGAATCGATATCGCCGTAACAAAACCATTTACTAGTGTGCCTATTGCATCTTTGCGCAGATGATGTTTGCTGGAAAACAATCTTTCGCTGATGGTGGTGAACTCGTTCTTTAACCAGTCGTCTTGGGTTTCTAGTAAAATTTGGGTGACATCAGTACGCCACTGCCCCTCATTAACAATGCCCATTACTATGGCATCTTCAAGATCGTGTACCGCGTAGGCAATGTCATCTGCCAATTCCATGATTGAACAATCTAATGACTTATAACGGGTGCGTTTGTGTTTAACACCTTCTACGTCATGGCTGGATAAAAACAGTGCTCGATCATTTTCAGATAAAGGCGCAAGCACCCAATCTAAAATTTCAATGTCATCATCAAAAAGGCCTTTTACAGGAAGCCAATCACCTGGCTTTAATTGCCTAAAATTGGCTACTGTCGGCTGTTCTTGGCGGCTGCAAAGTGCACTGAAGGACGCGGGATACTTTAGGATCCCAAGCAATGTTCTACGGCATAAGTTCATACCATAAAACTCAGTGTAGGGTTCTAACCGAGTTAATATACGAAATGTTTGGCCATTACCTTCAAAACCGCCTTTATCGCGCATCATATAGTTAAGCGCTATTTCGCCACCGTGACCAAAAGGTGGATGACCGATATCGTGGGCAAGACACAGAGATTCGATAAGGCTCATTGAATCAAGAAGCGGATTGTACTCAGGCTGTTTTTGTTTAATTTGAGCGCATATACCAGTACCGATTTGTGACACTTCTAGTGAATGAGTGAGGCGGGTTCGATAAAAGTCATTCATGCCGACACCGAGCACTTGGGTTTTAGCCTGCAGTCGTCTAAAAGCAGCCGAATGCAATATTCGGGCTCTATCACGTTGGTAGGGGCTACGATGATCGTTACGCCTTTGTTTGTCCTCGCCTAAGCGTCTTTCATTCCAAACTGCGTCTGTCATATACATTCCTTTAATGGCTTAAAGCAGCTTATTAATATCGTCTAAATCAAGGGTAAAGCTGGGAATAAAGCATTCGATAAAATAGTTTACCGCAGGGTTTGGATCGTCCTTTAGTCTCTGTTCCAAGCGTTTCTGTGCAGTGTTAAATTCAGTATTACCAGCACGCTTCTCTTCTAAACATTTAAGGTAGGCGCAAAGGGTGTCTGCTGATTTTACCAAAGCCTTGTACTCAACATCTGCGTACTCGCTGGTTAGCAGTGCCTGATAATCTTCTCTAAATTCTTCTGGCACCATCTCGAGGAGGCGTTGCTCGGCAATGGCTTCAATTTTTTTATATTCCGCCTCTATCTCTTTATTGAAGTATTTAACTGGGGTGGGTAGATCGCCGGTAATAATTTCGCTGGCATCATGATAGATAGCGATAGTAGCTGCTTGGTATGGGTCGTAGTTACCATCAAATTTTTTGTTGCTAATAATTGCTAGCGCATGGGCAACCATAGAGACTTGTAGCGAGTGTTCTTGTACATTCTCAGTCCTAACGTTGTACATTAACGGCCAGCGTTGAATTAATTTCATTCTAGCTAAATGGGCAAATAAGTGGCTCATTGCATGCCTCGTTGATAACAATTCTATTATTCGAGACTAGCATAATCGGCGTATAAAAAAACGACCCGAAGGTCGTTTTTTCTCGTTAAATTATTATAAAAAACAATTTAATGAATTACTTAACAAAAGCGATTTAGTTACTGCTTATAATTTCCGAGGAAATCACCAAATTCTGATAGTGCTTTGGTTAACTCTTCTTTGTACGGCAGGAACACCACGCGTACGTGATCAGGTTCTGGGTAGTTAAATGCAGAGCCCTGTACTAATAAGATCTTACGATCTTTTAGCAAGTCGAGCACTAAACGTTCATCATCGCGTAGGTTAAACTTCTTTTGATCAAGCTTAGCGAAGGCGTATAACGCACCCTTTGGTGTTTTAACGCTAACACCTGGAATCGAGTTAAGCATATCCACACAAGCATCACGTTGAACACGTAAACGTCCACCAGGTTGCACTAGCTCTTGAATGCTTTGATAACCACCTAAAGCTGTTTGAATAGCATGTTGGCTTGGTACGTTTGCACATAGACGCATAGAGGCCAGCATATCTAAGCCTTCAACATAACTCTTAGCCGCTTTCTTGTTACCTGTAAGCATCATCCAGCCTACACGGAAACCTGCCGCACGATATACTTTTGAAAGGCCGTTAAATGTGACGGTTAAAATATCGTCAGACAAGCTTGCTGCAGGAATATGTACAGCTTCATCGTATAAAATCTTGTCGTAGATCTCATCAGCAAACAAAATCATGTCGTTTTGGCGACATAGCTCAATTACTTCCAAGATCAGTACTTTTGAATACACTGCGCCAGTTGGGTTATTTGGGTTAATTAACACAATACCGCGGGTTCTTGGTGTGATCTTACTTTTGATATCTTCAAGATCTGGGAACCAGTCTGATTCTTCATCACAGCGGTAATGCTGTGCTTTACCGCCAGATAAATGAACTGAAGCCGTCCATAATGGATAATCAGGAGAGGGTACTAGTACTTCATCACCACTATTAAGCAAACCTTGCATCGCCATCACGATAAGCTCAGATACACCGTTACCAATGTAAATGTCTTCGATGTCTACACCAAAGATCCCTTGTGATTGGTAATGTTGCACAATCGCTTTACGGGCAGAAAATAGACCTTTCGATTCACAGTAACCTTGTGCGCTTGGCAGGTTTAAAATGACATCTCGAACGATCTCTTCAGGGGCCTCAAATCCAAATGGGGCAGGGTTACCAATATTCAGTTTAAGAATACGGTGACCTTCATCTTCTAGACGACGGGCTTCTTTATGTACTGGACCTCGAATGTCGTAACATACAGAATCTAATTTGTTGGATTTGATAATAGGGCGCATCTACACCTCGAAAATGCTGAAAATACGAGCCAAACACTTCTTTGACTTTGTTGCAGGCACAATAGCTAAAAACAAACCACAAATAAAGGATTAAATATCTAATTTAACGCAATAAAAAAGATAATGATCTTATTTTGATTGTTTTAAATACCTACATTTAGATGCTTATGCTTTTCAGGTTGCTTTTTTTAGTACTTACTATCGAAAGGTGGGAGTAAGGCGTCATATAAAGCCTAAATTAGGATTTTGATGCTTGCGGCAGTTTTTTGCGCTGGTTTTAGCATGTTAGTCGGTTAGTTTAGCTATTTTGGATCGGAAGCGGATGTCATGGAAGCAAAGATAGTTCTGTCAGCTTGGTTTGCTGCGAGCATAAAAAAGCCGGCAAGTAGCCGGCTTTTTAAAACGAATTTAAAATTAAACGCGCTTTTTGAACTCGTTAGTACGAGTATCAATTTCAATCATGTCGCCAGTCTTAACGAAGTCAGCAACACTTAGCGTACCGCCGCCAGTGATAGTAGCAGGCTTCATTACTTTACCTGAAGTATCACCACGAGCTGAAGGCTCAGTGTAAGTCACTTCACGTACTACTGAAGTTGGTAGTTCAACTGAAATTGCTTTGCCTTCGTAGAAAGTAACTTGACAGTTTTCTTCCATGCCATCAACGATGTATGCAGCAGCATCGCCTAGGTTTTCAGCTTCAACGTCGTACTGGTTGTATTCTGCGTCCATGAAAACATACATAGGATCAGCGAAGTAAGAGTAAGTACAGTCTAGACGCTCTAGAATGATGTCTTCCATCTTGTCTTCACCTTTGAAGGTGCTTTCAGTTGTAGAATCTTGTAGAACGTGCTTAAGCTTTAATTTAACGATAGCAGCGTTACGGCCAGAACGAGTTGTTTCAGTTTTTTGAACAACCCATGGGCTGCCATCTAACATGATCACGTTACCAGGACGGAGTTCATGAGCAGTTTTCATTACACTATTTCCTATTTTAGGTTTTTTCTATTTAAACGTAGTATCTTAGCTATTTTTGACGAATTGAACTAGTCGAGAAACAAGATCTACATCATTTATCGCATCGATTGGCCATTGCTTTGCGTGTTGCTGCAACGGCAAATCGGCTAAATTTAGTTGTTGCCAGTGCTCGCTGGTCTCAGCAGCTTGCTCTTGGTTAAAGGCAAGGTTGAGTGCTTTCCAGCTATTCGCTAATTCTGGCGGCAGATTATTACAGTAAAGCTGCATAAAGGCATCTAATTTTATTAGATGATAGTCATCTTCTTGCACATATATGTGCCAAATGAACGGTTTTGCAGCCCATTGAGCGCGTAAAAACGAATCTTCACCCCTAACGATATTAAAATCACAGCTCCAAAGTAGCTTATCGTAGCCTTCTTGATCTGTCATCGGCAAAATATGAATGACTAAATTATTGAGTTTAATTTGGCTGCCTGCAGATATTTCATCAACAGAGCAGGGCAGTAACTCAACTAAGCTATTAAGGCAACGTCCTTTTGGGATCAGCGCATGCACAGTTTGCTCGCTATGTTGCCACAGCTGACATAGTGCCAGTAAAGAAGCGGTTTCATAACTAAAGATACTCACGACGGTATCACTCGCTTTTATTCCTTGAAGGCCTAGGCTTTCAAACAAATTTAAACGATTGTTAATATCGGCCTGCCAAACATCACGCTGCCCAAATAACTGTTTTTCGCAAATTAAGCCGCCGGTTTTATCAGTAAAGCCCGGGAAGTAGAAATACTTCTTTAGGCCACTGGTTTGCATTGATGGTAGGCCGTGACAGCCTTCAACCCAGGATTCTGCGCTCAGGTATTCCAGATTTAGCCAAACGGGTGGCTTTGGCTGAGTAGCATCTTCAGCATAGTGTTGCTTGGCAGTTATTAGCTGTTGCTTTACCTGTGCAGGTAATTCACAAGCAAATGCCTCTATGAGTACATCTCCGGCATAATAACCAGCTTTAAGCGGCTCAGACCATTGATTAATTTTGATGCCAAAATGAGTTTGCGTCACTAGCTTAGGGTCAAGCTGCGGCAAAATGTGCTGAAAACTGTTTAAGTCATCGACCCAGAGAGTGACATTTATTTTATGTTCAACTGCCAACTGTTTCGCAAGTCGCCATGTCACGCCAATATCGCCATAATTGTCGACTACAGTACAAAATATATCCCAATTCTGTTCTGTGTTTTGACTTGCCATAGTTAAACGCTCACGGTAATCGCCTATTAAGGCTGTTAATTAGTCTTTTTTGTCTCAGATAAATGAGACAAAAAAGCGGCATTATCTGCCGCTTTTAATGAGAGTGTACATTAGCCAGAAAAGGCTAAGTGCATGACTCTTTTTTAGTCTTCAAGCTCTGCTAAACACATCTCTTCATAGATTTGTTTAACCCAAGCATCAACACGTTCTTCAGTTAGTTCTGGTTGACGGTCTTCGTCAATACCTAGACCAACGAAATGGTTTTCATCGGCTAAGCCTTTAGACTCTTCAAAGTCGTAACCCGCTGTTGGCCAGTGACCAATAACAACTGCGCCACGTGCTTCAACGATTTCGTTGACCATGCCCATAGCATCAAGGAAGTACTCAGCGTAATCTTCCTGATCGCCACAACCAAAGATTGCGACAAGTTTATCTTCGAAGTTGATTTGCTCAAGTTCAGGGAAGAAATCATCCCAGTCACATTGTGCTTCACCGTAATACCAAGTTGGAATGCCGAAAATCAACAGATCGTAATCTGCGATTTGTTCCTTGGTACTTTTGGCAATATCTTTCACCTCAACCATTTGCTTGCCCAGTTTCTTCTGGATCATTTTGGCGACGGCTTCGGTGTTGCCTGTATCAGACCCGAAAAAAAGACCTACAGTTGCCATTGTTGTTCCTTTAATATCTAGTTAACTATTAATGGTGTGCGTGTTTTTAAAAGTGGTTAATCTCTAACCTGCTTTTGAAGTATAGATTCGATTAGTTGACTGCGGCTGATATTACTGGCCATAGCCTGTTCATTCAAGGCGTCATACAAATCTTGTGACACCTTTAACTCTATTCGTTTTAATCCGTTTGCTCTGTCACGCTGAATTTGGTTTCGTTTATTAATTTTTAGCTGTTGGTCCCGCGGCAAAGGATTGCTGCGAGGCCGACCACGTCGCTTTTCTGTTGCAAACAGATCAATGGTGGTTCTATCTGATGTTTCTTTTGCCATTGAGTTCGTTTTTAACCGATACCTGAGCCTTCCCAGGTCATCTGTATAATCCCTTTTGCAATAAACCCGGCGCAGCCGAGAAATAACACTAACCAAACGATGTAACGCCCAAACTTAGGCACTTTGCCTTCTTTGAGCACATCTTGAATGGCCATACCGATAAAAAAGAAAATGGCAGCAAAAAACAGGTTTAAGCCTAACGCTTCAATCTGCTCCATATATTGCATTAACATTCGCCATTCCTTTCTAGGCCAAAAAATTTGCGCGAATATACCATATAAGTTTTCTAACGGCTATATGCTTTACACGTGTCTTAAGTTAAAAATGGCCTAATGAGTTGTGATGAAATCTTTAACTATACGATTAAAAATGCTGGCTTTTTGTGCATGTAGCCAATGTCCAGTACCTTCAATTGTTTTGGCTTTTACATTTGGAAACTGCTCAACAATACATTGCCGATAATCAGCGACAACATAGTCAGAATCACCGCCACGAACGAACAGGCAGGGACCTGTGTAAGTTTTATCGAATGTTGGCCAGGCGATGATATCGGGGTAACTTTGTTTTAATCCCGCAAGATTCATTTTCCAGCCAAAGCCATGTTCTGTGCGCGTAAGAGATTTTAATAAAAATTGTGCAGTGCCGTCATCGATATCATGTGCTTTCATATGTGTTAGCGCTTGACGGCGATCTTTTAGTTCCGTTAACGGCATAGACTCCAGTGCAGAGAAGACTTTGTCATGACGACTTGGATATGTGACAGGTGCGATATCTGCAACAACCAGTTTATTCACTTTGCTTGGGTAAAGTAATGCGGTTGCCATCGCTATTTTTCCGCCCATTGAATGTCCAATCAGGCTGGCATCAGGAAAGCCTAATTTGTCCATTAGCTGTACCACGCTCTGTGCGAGTGAAATGTAGTCCATGGTGGCAACTTTTGGGCTTAAGCCATGATTAAGTACATCAACGCGGACAACAGTAAAATTTTGCTCGAGTTCTTTACCTAAGGCTTTTAGATTGTCTAGGTCGCCAAAAAGGCCATGGATGAGAATCACGGCAGGACCTTGGCCGCTGATATTGTAATGCATTATCGTACACGCCTATAAAACTAACTTGGCGCAGATTGTGCCTTGGATGGCTGCAGAATCCAACAGATTGGTCCAAAAACATCATCAAAGCACAAAATGTAATCAAAGATCGCTTAGATAATATGAACTTTCACCGTTTGATCGCAGTTTTCATTTAATGGCGCTTTATCAAGGCACTAAACCTCGCTACACTGAGCAAATAATTCGGGATCGTTTTGCGATCGTTCGCAAGCTACAACACGATTCCGCTATTTTACTTAAGGAAGACTACCATTATGAAATATATCGAAGTTGATGAAGAGCTTTATCGACATATCGCCAGTAAGACTGAACAAATTGGCGAAAGCGCTTCGGATATTTTGCGCCGTATTTTGGGATTACAAGTTGAATCCGTGGTTGAAGCTGCCCCTGAAGAGATTAGTCATCCAAGCTTAGAGCAGGAACCGGTAAAAAAAGCAAAGGTCGCTACTGTTGCTCCTGTTACGGCAAAAGCCGTTTCTAAGTTCAGCCATCTTATTGATGCAGAGTTGCTGGCGAGTCAAAAAGGCGCGGTAGGGCGGTTCCTTTTTATTTTAGATACAGTGTATCAGGCCTCTCCAAAGCAATTTGAGCAGGTACTGCAGATCCAAGGACGTGATCGTTTGTATTTTGCTACGTCTAAAGACGCTTTATTAAAAGCCAGTAAATCAGCTAACCCGAAAGAGATTGGGCAAAGTGGTTTCTGGGTTACGACTAATAACAATACAGCGAAAAAGCGAACTATTTTATCTGAGGTATTATTACAGTTCAAAGCAGATGAAGAACAAGTAACGCAAATCGTTGAAAAGATTTAGTGACATAAAGTCATCATATATATTAGTTAAGTTAACCGTGATTAAAACCAATCACGGTTAAACAAGGAGAAAGTCTTTGGCTATACATAAGAGAGCTGGATTGATTGCTGAGCAAAAGGATTTGGTCAATATCCCGAAACTCGTTAGCCTATATTATCGCTTAACCCCAGATGTTAATAATGTCACTCAACAGGTGACATTTGGCACATCGGGCCATCGTGGTAGTGCATTAAACAAAAGTTTCAATGAAGCGCATATTATCGCGATTGCCCAAGCGGTAGTAGATTACCGTACACAAGCTGGCATTACAGGTCCGTTAATACTGGGTATTGATACCCACGCATTGTCTGAGCCAGCAGCATTATCAGTGATTGAAGTGTTGACCGCTAACGGTATCAGTGTTGTTACTCACCAAAATGACGGCTATACCCCGACACCTGTGGTATCACACGCAATTATCTGTGCTAATAAAGCGAGCAGCGGAGCGCAAGTCGATGGCTTGATTGTGACGCCATCACATAATCCTCCACAAGATGGTGGCATTAAATACAATCCTCCTCATGGCGGTCCTGCAGAAGGTGAGATCACTAACTGGATCCAAGATAAAGCTAATCAATACCTCGCTAATGGTATGAAGGGCGTCAAACGCAGCAGTTATAGTGATGCTCAAGCAAGTGGTTTGTTGATTGAGAAAGATCTGATTACACCTTATGTTGAAGATCTTGCTAATGTGATTGATATGCAGGCGATTGCTGATTCTAAAGTGACGTTAGGTATCGATCCTCTAGGTGGTTCAGGGATCCACTACTGGCAGCCGATCGCCGATCATTATGGCATTAACCTCACTTTGGTTAACGATAAAGTTGACCCAAGTTTCAGCTTTATGACCTTAGATAAAGACGGCAAAATTCGAATGGACTGTTCATCGCCTTTTGCGATGGCAAGCCTACTGCAACACAAAGATAGCTTTGATTTGTGCTTGGCGAATGACCCTGATTTTGATCGACATGGTATCGTTTGCCCAGGTAGCGGCTTAATGAACCCTAACCACTTTCTTGCGGTAGCAATTGATTACCTTGTTACCCATCGTCCAGAGTGGACGGCGGATATGGTGATTGGTAAGACATTAGTCTCCAGTGCGATGATAGATAAAGTGTGTGCGATGCACAACAAGCGGATGTCAGAAGTGCCGGTAGGCTTTAAATGGTTTGTTGAGGGCTTAGCAAATAGTGAGTTCGCCTTTGGCGGCGAAGAAAGTGCCGGTGCTGCATTTTTAAGAATCGATGGTACAGCTTGGTGTACTGATAAAGACGGCTTTATTCTTTGCTTACTTGCAGCAGAGATCCTTGCTGTTACCGGTAAAACACCACAGCAGCGCTATGATGAGCTAGAAGCGCAGTTTGGTCAGAGTTTTTACCAGCGTATCGACAGCCCGGTGAGCTTAGAAGATAAAGCTAAGTTTTCAAACATCAGCGCAGAATCGATTGTGAGTGACACGTTAGCAGGTGATAGCATCACCCAAAAACTCACCCATGCTCCGGGTAATGGTGCAGCAATTGGTGGCATTAAAGTGGTCACCGATAACGGTTGGTTTGCTGCGCGTCCTTCGGGTACCGAAGCGTTATTTAAACTGTATGGCGAAAGCTTTGTCAGCCAAGCGCACTTAACTCAGCTATTAGAAGAAGCCCAAGTTATTGTGGCTCAAGCACTGACGTGAGTTGTTATTGATAGCGTTGATGACATTAGGCTAAGCGTTATTTAGGTTGAGTCATCGTCATTAGAAAAGGCACCATCAGGGTGCCTTTTTCATTATGGGGTAATTAAAAAACTTATTTATAGTAAAAACTTAGTAGCTTATATGGCAACTTGGTAGGTCATTTTTGGCCAAATAATCTTGATGATACTCTTCTGCTCGATGAAACTGCTGGCAGGGCACAATTTCAGTCACGATAGGGCGAACTCCCCATTTTTGGCTTTTAATTAACGCCAGTTTTGACGATTCAGCGGTTAGTTTTTGCTGTTTATCGTGAAAGAAGATGGTGCTGCGGTATTGGCTACCTATGTCTCCACCTTGCTGGTTTAAGGTGGTTGGGTTGTGGTTTTGCCAAAAGATATTGAGCAGTTCCTCAAACGAGACAATATCGGCATTATATTCAACTAGCACCACTTCAGCGTGACCGCTAATCCCTTTTTTGACATCTTCATAGCGGGTAAATTGATCTTTACCGCCCATGTAGCCACAAGTGCAATCAATAACGCCGGTTACTTTTTTAAAAAAGTACTCTACACCCCAAAAACAGCCTGCGCCAAATGTTGCTAATGCCATGTCAAACTCCTTAAACCTTAAAAACTATTTAGCCATTTGGATGGCTAGATGGCTTTATCTTGTTTGATTTTGATAAAGGATGCAAGTGCTAATTCAACTGCCTGAGTATTTGTTGTGCAAATCGAGGTAAATCCTCAACCGAATTGGCGAGCAAATATGCTATTATGCGTCGCAGAATAAGTTAAGGTTGCTAAAGCGATATACTGATTTTTTGAGTATATCTAGTGACATAAAGCAAAAATAACAATAATAAGGAGTAGTTTATGTTTCACGAATTGAAACAGTCGAAGGACTTTTTAGCACTCACCCTTGCTCATCCACAGCACTTACCTGAAAGTTTTCAATTTACCCTCGACAATCAAGTTAATGTGCAGGTTTGGGATACAGGTGTCATCGTTTTTGAGCCGCTAGATCTGCAACACACTAAAGATATCGTGTTATCTTGCGCGGTTCACGGTAATGAGACCGCCCCAATTGAGTTATGCAATGACCTAATGCATAAACTGCTTAGCCAAGAGATCGCATTGACTGAACGGGTCATGTTTCTAATCGGAAACCCTGCCGCAATTCATAACGGCACTCGCTTTATCGATGAAAACCTAAACCGTTTATTTAATGGTGCTCACTCTAAAGGTGAGGGGGTATGCAACCCTGAAAGAGTTAGAGCGCAAAAACTTGAGCAATATGTAGATAAGTTTTTTATTTCGCAAGCAGGTGAACGTCAGCGTATTCATTACGATCTACATACCGCCATCCGTGGCTCAAAACATGAAAAATTTGCTATTTATCCTTATCGCGGCGAACGTAAATACAGTCGTGAGCAAATCATGTTTTTAGAGTCTTGTGGCATCAACACCATCTTGTTCCATCATGAGCCCACCACAACCTTTAGTTACTTCTCTTCTGAAAACTATCAAGCTGACGCCTTTACCATTGAACTGGGTAAAGTTTTTCCAATGGGTCAAAATGATATGACTCGCTTTATTGCAATGAAAGAGATGCTAACCTTGCTGCTCACAGGTCAAGATCTGCAACTACCAAAGTTTGATATGAAGCGAGTTAACCTTTATCAAGTTTGTCGTTCAGTGAATAAACATTTCGAAGACTTCGAATTTACCTTTGCTAATGATGTCGAAAATTTTACCGCATTTCCTAAAGGCTATACCTTAGCCAAAGAGGGCGGACAAGATGTAAAGATTGAGCATGAATTTGAATCAATTGTTTTTCCTAATGCCAAAGTGCCCGTGGGGCAGCGCACAGTTCTGATGTTAAAGGCGGCAGACGACAGCAATATCGATTAAGGTTGACTGAATAATCGTGCATGTAAACCAATATATACATGCAACAAGCTGCTAAGTTGTCGTTTCAATGAAGGGAAGTATTGAGAGTTAGTTTACGTTAACGTAATGTTCTTCCCGCGTATTAAAATAGCAAGGTGTTGCGATAAGCGTTAGCGACACCGCCAATAACAAGAGCACATTATGAGCAACGCAACAACGAATGCTGAAACAGTCCATCGCGTGAGCTTTCTCGATAAAGACTCACTGTCGATCCCGATTTTAAAAGTTTTACAAGCAGACGGCACCGTATATGAAAATGCGGTTTTACCCGTTATCGACGAGACATTGGCCAAAAAGGTCCACGATACTTGTGTATTCACGCGAGTATTAGACGAGCGTATGTTGGGTGCGCAGCGTCAAGGTCGTATTAGCTTTTACATGACCTGTACTGGTGAAGAAGCATCAATCATTGGTAGCACCGCCGCGTTAGATGATGGCGATGTGATTTTAGCGCAATATCGTGAGCATGCCGCTCTACGTTATCGCGGTTTTACTACTGAACAATTTATGAATCAGATGTTCAGTAATGAAAAAGATTTTGGTAAAGGCAGACAAATGCCAATCCATTACGGTAGCCAAGCTTTAAACTACCAAACGATTTCATCACCTTTGGCTACCCAGATCCCACAGGCGACGGGTGTTGCCTATAGCCTTAAAAGGCAAAATAAGCGCAATATTGCCATTTGTTATTTTGGTGAAGGCGCTGCATCAGAAGGTGACTTCCACGCCGGTTTAAATATGGCTGCGGTATTAAATACGCCTGTTATTTTCTTTTGCCGTAATAACGGTTACGCCATTTCGACACCTACTGAAGAGCAATTTAAAGGCAACGGTATTGCCAGTCGCGGTGTGGGTTATGGTATGCATACTATCCGCGTTGATGGTAATGACATGCTTGCTGTGCTTGCTGCGACTCAACAGGCACGCGCGTTCGCGCTAGAAAATAATGCGCCAGTTTTGATTGAAGCAATGACATATCGACTGGGCGCTCATTCATCATCAGATGATCCATCGGGTTACCGCTCAAAAGATGAAGAAGCTAAGTGGGAACAACACGATCCTGTTAAGCGCTTTAAATTATGGATGATTAACAAAGGTTGGATGGATGAGCAAACAGATGCAGATCTTTACGTTAAATACCGTGAAGAAGTGTTATCTGAGCTTAAAGTGGCTGAAAAAATACCGACGCCACACATCGATTACATTATCGAAGATGTGTATGACAAGCCGACGCCAATTTTGCAAAAGCAATTAGCTGAACTTAAAAAGCATATTAAGAAATATCCAGAATCCTATCCAAAAAGCGCAGGGAGAGTATAAGCCGTGGCTCAAATGAATATGTTGCAAGCCATTAACCAAGCCCTAAGCTCGGAAATGGAAGCGGATCAAACAATGACGGTGTTTGGCGAAGACGTCGGACATTTTGGTGGTGTATTTAGAGCAACTTCAGGTCTACAAGAGAAGTTTGGTCGTGATCGCTGTTTCAATACGCCTTTAACCGAACAGGGCATTGCGGGTTTTGCTAACGGTTTAGCGTCGAATGGCATGACAGCAGTAGCTGAAATTCAGTTTGCCGACTATATCTTCCCTGCAATTGACCAGATTGTGAATGAGAGTGCTAAATTCCGTTACCGCAGTGGTAACGAATTTGATGTTGGCGGACTGGTATTTAGAACGCCTTATGGTGGCGGCATTGCCGGTGGTCATTATCATTCTCAGTCTCCAGAAGCGTATTTTACGCAGACGCCAGGTCTTAAAGTGGTTGTGCCGCGTAACCCTGAACAAGCTAAAGGGTTACTTATTGCGTCGATCCGCGATAAAAACCCGGTGATCTTTTTCGAGCCAAAACGCTTATACCGTGCATCGGTTGGCGAAGTGCCTGAAGGCGATCATGTCATTGAGCTAGGTAAAGCGGAAGTGGTAAAGCAGGGCACTGACATTACATTATTAGGTTGGGGCGCACAGATGGAAATCCTTGAAAATGCGGCTGACATGGCTGCAAAGAAAGGCATTTCTTGCGAAATAATCGATTTAAGAACCTTATCTCCTTGGGACGTTGACACAGTTGCAGAGTCAGTCAAAAAGACTGGCCGTTTGTTGATCAACCATGAAGCGCCGTTAACTGGTGGTTTTGCGGGTGAGATTGCTGCCACTATCCAAGAAGAGTGCTTCTTGTATCTTGAGTCTCCCATTGCTCGAGTATGTGGCTTAGATACGCCGTATCCTTTGATCCACGAAAAAGAATATATGCCTGACGCGTTAAAGACATTTGAAGCAATTATTGCTTCGGTCAAATTTTAGGAGCCGGCCATGATTAAAGATTTTATCCTTCCGGATATTGGCGAAGGCGTTGTAGAGTGCGAATTAGTTGAATGGCTAGTGTCTGAAGGCGATAGTGTTGTTGAAGATCAACCTATTGCTGACGTGATGACAGATAAGGCCTTAGTGCAGATCCCTGCGCCAAATGCCGGTGTTATCACCAAGCTTTTTTATGCAAAAGGTGAAATTGCTAAAGTACATGCGCCTTTGTATTCGGTTGATGTGGTTGAAGAGGGTGACAATGCTGCTGCAAACCAAGCTGAAACCAAGGTTGTTGCCGAGCAAAATGTTGAAGCTACACAAGCGCCACAAAATACATTGCCTGCGGGCTTCACTATTGAAGAGTTCTTATTGCCGGATATCGGTGAAGGAATTGTTGAATGTGAACTTGTTGAATGGCTAGTCGAAGAAGGCGATACGGTCGTTGAAGACCAACCTATTGCTGATGTGATGACAGACAAAGCACTGGTGCAAATTCCGGCGATTAAAAACGGTAAAATTGCTAAGTTACATTACCGTAAAGGCCAACTTGCAAAGGTGCACGCGCCGTTATTTGCAATTGAAGTTGCCAGTGACGTGGCTGTCGCGACGCCCGCTCAAGTAACCACGCCAACTGAGACGCCTAGCCAACAGAACAATGAGCCTGTTGTACAAGGCAAAGCGCTTGCAAGTCCAGCGGTTCGCCGTTTGGCGCGTAGTTTAGACATCGATATTGCTTCAGTAACTGGCTCTGGTAAAAATGGCCGAGTTTACAAAGAAGATATTGAACGCCATCAGTCGGGTCAGGCGGTGAGCACTGCGCCGGTAGTAACCAGCCAAGCGGTGGTCAATCAAACTGCTGTTTCAGCATCTGATAAGCGACAAGGTGATAGAGTTGAGCCGATAAAAGGCGTTCGCGCTGTTATGGCGAAGATGATGACTGAATCTGTTTCAACGATCCCTCACTTTACCTATTGTGAAGAATTTGATTTAACGGATTTAGTTGCGCTTCGCGAAAGCATGAAGAAAAAGTATTCCACTGATGAGCTTAAGCTCACCATGATGCCTTTCTTTATGAAGTCGATGTCACTTGCGTTAAGCCAATTCCCTGATATGAACAGTCAAGTGAATGCAGACTGCACAGAGCAGACGTTCCTAGCAAGTCATAACATCGGTATGGCAGTGGACTCAAAAGTTGGTCTTCTTGTTCCTAATGTGAAAGATGTGCAAGACAAAACCATTTTAGAAATTGCAGCGGAAATAACCCGCTTAACGACTGCAGCGAGAAGTGGGCGAGTATCGCCAAGTGATCTAAAGGGCGGCAGTATCTCTATCTCTAATATTGGGGCATTGGGCGGGACAGTGGCAACACCTATTATTAATAAACCGGAAGTCGCGATAGTAGCGCTGGGTAAGCTGCAAGTATTGCCTCGCTTTAATGATAAAGGTGAAGTGGAAGCACGTAAGATCATGCAGGTAAGCTGGTCTGGCGATCATCGCGTAATCGATGGCGGCACCATTGCTCGATTCTGCAACTTGTGGAAGCTCTATCTAGAGCAGCCGCAAGAAATGTTACTCGCAATGCAATAACATTATTTATCGATTAAAGGCGCGAGAGATAGCGCCTTTTTTATACCAGTCTTGTCTAAAACCGATTACGCCAATCAGTATTAGTAGTTTTAAATTTGTAAACAATTCCGTATAATTCCGCTAATCTGTTATTGCCCATTGGTTGTTCTATGAGCGCGTTAGCCCCAATTATTGAAAATATTGAATATCCTTTTCCGCCTAAGCCAACTCCTTTATCTGATCAAGAAAAAGCTGAATCTAAAGCAAGAATTAAACAGCTACTAAAAGTAAAAGATGCAGTATTGGTTGCGCACTATTATACCGACCCTGAAATTCAAGCATTAGCTGAAGAAACTGGCGGCTGTGTTTCTGATTCATTAGAAATGGCGCGTTTTGGCCGTGATCACCCAGCAAAAACGTTAATTGTTGCTGGCGTTAAGTTTATGGGCGAGACCTCAAAGATCTTAAGTCCAGATAAAACCATTTTAATGCCAACACTTGAAGCCACGTGCTCATTGGATCTCGGTTGCCCAATTGAAACCTTCAGTGACTTTTGCGATGCTCACCCAGATCATACCGTGGTGGTTTATGCCAATACATCAGCGGCAGTTAAAGCTCGTGCTGACTGGGTAGTCACTTCAAGTATTGCGCTAGAGATTGTTGAACACCTAGATAGCCAAGATAAGAAAATTATCTGGGGTCCAGATCGCCATTTAGGCAGTTACATCGCTAAGCAAACTGGCGCTGATATGCTGATGTGGCAAGGTGAATGTATTGTTCATGACGAGTTTCAGGCTAAAGCATTACGTGAGCTTAAAAAGCTGCATCCAGAAGCGGCTGTGTTAGTTCACCCTGAGTCACCAGCAAGTGTGGTTGACTTGGCCGATGCAGTTGGCTCGACTAGCCAGCTTATCAAAGCAGCGCAAACTATGGATAACGACATGTTTATCGTGGCTACGGACAAAGGTATCTTTTATAAGATGCAACAAGCTGCGCCGAATAAGAATTTGATTGCTGCGCCAACAGGCGGCAACGGCGCAACCTGTAAAAGCTGTGCTCATTGTCCTTGGATGGCCATGAACGGCCTTAAAGCGATTGAAAGCGCACTAGAGAACAAAGACTCAAGTGATCATGAGATATTTGTTGATGATACATTGCGTTTAGATGCACTTAAGCCACTAGATAGAATGTTGGACTTCGCTGCAACGTTAAACATGAAGGTTAAAGGCAACGCTTAAAAATAAAGCACTAAAGTTCAGTAACTTAAGATTATCAACTACTGAATTTTTACAGAATAAGTTGATCTATAACAATAAGCCCGTTAATACGGGCTTATTTTTTATAAAAAAGTTAAAATATTTATTTACCTTTCTTCTGTTTTGACTATGCTAACCACATAAATAATAACAATTAATCTTGGTTGGTAACGAATGAAATGGACTTGGATTGGCAACTTAACGTTAAAGCAAAAATTTGTAATTCTTATTTTTCCACCATTACTCGCTGCATTGATATTCGGTGGCTTATACGCGAAAGATGAATACCAGCTCAAAAAACAGCTAGAACATGTACTCGTACTGAGTGAACTGGCAGTAACCAATAGTGCTTTGGTTCATGAGTTACAAAAAGAGCGCGGTATGAGTGCTGGGTTTATTGGTTCAAAAGGTCAGGCGTTTTCAAAAAAGCTACCTAATCAAATTAATAATACTGATTCCCAGCTGAACATCTATAAAGTGTTCGTTTCCAGCCATCGTTTACCTGCTAATTTTTCCCATGAAATTAATGAAGTTAACGCAATGATTGATCAGCTTTCTCGAATTAGAAGCCAGGTCAGTACGCTAGCTATTTCTGTCGCTGATGAAGTCGCTTTCTACACCAAATTAAACACGCTATTACTGAGTATTGTTGACTTAACGGCGATGAATGCAGCCAATAGCGAGATCGCTATGCGCTCAGCGTCATTTGCTGCTTATTTGCAGATGAAAGAAAGGGCTGGTATCGAAAGAGCGGTACTAAGTTCTACTTTTGGTAACCCTGGTTTTAAAGTTGGCGGCTATCAAAAGTTTGTTACTTTAGTGGCTGAACAAGCTAGCTATCAAGAACGTTTTACAGCCCTTGCGAACGATAGAAATAGCAGTGATTTTCAAGCCTTGCTAAGTACAGATGCTGTCAAAGCTGTCGCTGGTTATCGTGATATAGCTTTTAAGCAATCGATTACTGAAATTCAAAGCCAAAAACCAGAACAGTGGTTTAGTACGTCAACGAAAAGAATTGAATTACTCACTGACTTTGAGCGTGTGTTGTCTAATGAGTTAGTATTTTCAACCAAACAGCTTTTATCTACAGCAACAAATAGCTTTTACGTTACGCTAATTTCAATTGGTTTGGCTGCCAGTATAGTGATTGTTTTTTCACTGTCCGTATTGCGGTTTATCCACTCAAGTATTTCGACTCTTCATCACTCTGTCATTAAAGTGCGTAAAGACTTTGATTTAAGTATTCGGATCAATCAAAACAGTAAAGACGAGTTCGGTGAGCTCGCGACAGCTTTCAATGACATGATGATCGATTTTGAGCGCGTGCTAAAGCATGTAAAGAAAAACTCCTCATCTTTATTGCAAGCTGTTTCACAAATGGAACAATACTCAACTCAATTAAAAACCGATGTTGCTCAAGGTCATGGTGAGGTTGAGCAGGTGGCATCGGCGATGACTGAAATGAGTGCAACTGTTGCCGAAATTGCGGTTAATGCCGAACGAGCCGCTGAAGCGTCGGTACAGGCTAATACAGAAGCGCAAGAAGGTAATGCCGATGTTGGGCGGACCAGTGATGCAATCACCCAGTTAGCAACTGAAATTGGCGAGTCTGCTGATGCGCTAGAGCAATTAGAACATGATATACAGGGCATTATAACAGTGTCGGATGTTATTAGTGGTATTGCTGAGCAAACTAATCTATTGGCGTTGAATGCAGCAATTGAGGCGGCTAGGGCTGGAGAGAATGGTAGAGGGTTTGCGGTGGTCGCCGATGAGGTACGGGGTCTTGCTCAAAGAGCTCAAAGTGCAACAGGTGATATCAAGTCAATGACAGATCGTCTGCGCAATGGCGCTAATGTTGCTGTTGTAGCGATGAAACGCGGTACGGAGCAAACTCAAGAGAGTGTTAATGAGTCAATACGCGCAAGCGATGAGCTAGATAAAATTGTTAATCATATCGGGGTCATTGAGACCATGAACGAGCAGATAGCCGCGTCTACATATCAGCAATCTGCGGTAGCCGAAGAAGTTAACCAAAATGCTCAAAAAATTAGTGAGATTTATCAACAAACCCATACGATTGCAGAGCAGCTCAATGCTCTGACTGATCAGTTGGTAGAGGACACTGCGGATATGTCCAAAGAGGTGAAAAAGTTCACGCTAAGTTGATTATTCCCAAAAACAACGCGTTATTGCTTATCAATTATGCAAACGTTTGAGTTTAAGGCTAATTGTCTTGACGCATTTAGGGCTTTTAAGTACAGTAGCGCTCCGTTGCTTAGCAAATATCTGTTTATCAGATGTTTAAAGGTAACCGTGGTGCTTAAACACGTAAAAGATATTGCATCGGTGAGCTGGCTGAGTGGCTGAAGGCGCACGCCTGGAAAGTGTGTTTAGGTTAATCCCTAACGAGAGTTCGAATCTCTCGCTCACCGCCATATTAGAGAAACCCGTTATCGTAAGATAACGGGTTTTTTGTTATCTGCGTTTTTTGATTTGCTGTTTATAATTATCTGCATAGGAAAAGAATTTGCGTGATTCTGGACCTGCACTATTGGCATTAATTTTATTGGGATGTTTATGCTCTTCCCAACACGCTACTTTTTTGCCGATATTGAGGTGAGGGAATACGGGCTCACCTGTATAGCCGACATTTAAAAATTGCAACAAACTCATTAGGCTTTGAGCGTCGCTCACATCTATCGAAAGTAGATCATCACGTCCGGAAAAATAAGTAAAAACTTGCTCTTTATGACGTTGATAACAATTGACCAAATGCTTCTCGTTGCAGGGATCTGCATTTTTATCGAGTTCAAATACTTGGTTAAATGTGCGCTTAAGAACAAGATTAAACTGACCAGTTTGCAAATCTAGATTGTCTTTCATCTTTCCTATTAACATTTGCATTGACGGCACCCAACGCTTTAGATCTCGCTCTAAATAAACAAATTTAGCGTTTGGATATATCTTATCGAGTTGTTTGTAGTCACAAAAGCAGGGAGAATCTGAGATCATATCTGCTAAGTCAAATGCATGCTTTGTATAGGCAGTGTGAGCAACCTTGAAGCCATAATCTAGCATGGCGACGCTAATACTGGTTGTGCCCGTTCGTGGAAGGCCAATGATAAATACTTTGCTCATGGTAATCCTAAGTTAGCCGAGTTGCTAAAATGGTAAAAGGTTCTGCTAAACTCAGAACCTTGTTAATTGAGGGCTTGTTAAAGTAGGGGACTGAAAAGATAGAATAGTCTTTCAGCTATTCTATTGGGTAATGGCCGCTTGTCCCATTCCTTTAAGTCGACGGTATTGGCGTTTTTTAAATACTCTTGTTGCAAGGCCTCAAGGTTCTGGGTAAAGACTAAATTATCAACCGCGAGAGTGACCTCAAAATTGAGCCATAAACTGCGCATATCCCAATTAACAGTACCAATCAAACAATGATTACTGTCGATAACTACTGACTTGGTGTGCAGTAAGCCCCCTTTAAAGCGGTGTATATTTACCCCAGCTTCCAAGAGTTCGCTAAAAAACGCGCGGCTTGCCCATTCAACCATGAGTGAATCATTTTTATCCGGAATAATGATATCGACTTTCACATTACGTTGAGCCGCGATCACAAGTGCCATATGTAAGTTATCACTGGGCACGAAGTAGGGGGTTGTGATGACAATGCTTCTTTCCGCTTGATAGATACTTTGTAACAGAACCCTATGGATAACCTCTTCGCGCATACCTGGGCCAGAAGGAATGACTTGCACCAGATCGGTGATCTCTGTGTCTTCATGGGATAAACATTTTGGTTGCTCAGGTAAAAATCGCTGGTTAGTTTCGACTTCCCAATCCCAAGCGTGGATGCTGCTGAGCACAGGTACTGACGTACCAGTTATTCGAACCATGACATCAATCCACTGTCCGACCCCAGCATCTTGATTAAAATACTTCGGATCAACCAAGTTCATCGACCCTGTATACGCAATGGCATTATCGATAACCACAATTTTACGGTGTAATCGCAGATCGAGTCGGCGAAAGAACATTCGAAAGGGGGAGACTGCCAAAGCACTTACCACTTCAACGCCATGTTGTTTCATGCGCTTAGGCCAGATGCTTTTGAAAAAGTGGCGGCTGCCCGCTGCATCGAGTAATAACCGAACCGTAACTCCTCGCTTAGCGCTTTGGATTAGTGCTTCTGCAACATCATCGGCCTTGCCACCTGGATGCCAGATATAGAACTCAAGCAAAATTGTTTCTTTTGCTTGGTTAATGTCTTCAATTAAGTTGTCTAAAATCTCATAGGTTTCACTGCATAGGGTTAACTGGTTGTCTGCTAAGGCTGGAATACCCACTTGTTTTTCGCAAATCGCACTGATGGACTGACCATATAGACTTGCTACATGAGGCCGATACTTTCGATATTCATACAGTTTCTTAAACCAATCTCCATAGGGCTTAAACATGAGTTCAGCCCTGAGGGCTCGCTTTTTGCCAAGATTAAGCTCACCAAACAATAGATAAGCGAAAGCGCCACCTAAAGGCACAATATAAATGATCATCAACCAAGCAAGAGAAACCCCAATTGAACGCCTTTTGGCGACAACACGGATACTGATTGCTGCAATGATTAACCAATATAGAAAGACGCCAGCGATGGTTAACAACTGATAAAACTCATACATGCTTTGTTTGATAACACTATCCTCAGGCCATATTACTTAGCGGTTAATTCTGACTCGTCGCTTTATAGCATATGAATCAATTGCTGGAATGATTATGGAACTAAATTAATAAGCTATTATAATGAAAAGATTACCTTAAATCTAAGGACAGAGTTTAATAAGTCAATTATGGTCAAAATCATCCGAAAAGTTATTTTTTTAGCGTTAATCGCTGCCGTTGCTGTGGTTCTGTATATTTATGATGCTGCTGTTATTCCAGCTGAAGATCAGTTGATCACTAACGAAGGGCGATTAGATGAACAAGCTCAATGTATTACTCAAGCGGTGAAAGAGCCGTTAGATAGTCACGGCAACTTGGATGTGACTACCTGGAATATTTACAAACAAAATAGCAGCGGTTGGGATGTTAGCTTAAAGCAATTAACTGACCGTTCAGATTTGTTATTGTTACAAGAAGCACAATTAACTCCTGAGCTAACGGCTTTTGTGGAAGAACAGTCTCTGTATATGTTGCTTGCAAGGGCGTTTAACTTTGCAGAGGAGCCTATTGGTGTAATGAATCTCAGCCGCGACCCCGCTTTAAGTAGTTGTGTATTTCGAAAAGCTGAGCCTTATATAAATTTCCCTAAATCTATGCTGGTCTCTTATTACTTGCTTTCAGATGACAGTCAGTTACTGGTGGTTAATATCCATAGTATTAACTTTACCTTTGGATTAGAAGAATATCTTGCTCAGCTTGAGGTAGTTAAAGCTGCAATGAAAGACCACACCGGTCCAATTATTTTTGCCGGTGATATGAATACGTGGAGCGATAAACGCACTGTTGCGATTGAAGACTTATTAAAAGCCACGGGCTTGGTTGAAGCTGTGCCGATAGATGACTCTCGTACTACCTTTTTTGGTCATAGATTGGATCATATTTACTATCGTAATTTAGAGCTTGTTAAGGCTGAGTCAATTATTACATCAAGTTCAGATCATAACCCTGTAAAAGCTTACTTTCGCTTAGAAAAAAAGTACCCGACTAAGCCGTAAGAAGCACCTTTACCACTGCAATTTAGTGTTGCTTGACGCCAACATTATTCATGATAGTTATCAAGCTATTGTCAGTGAAAATACAGTCAATCATCTAACCAAGGCTCGCTGCTAAGGCGGCGAGTTACTCACCAATTTATAAATAGGAAATAACATGGATAACGCTGTCGCGCTACTACAGCAGTACTTTGGCTTTAATCAATTTAGAGCGGGCCAAGATGAAGTGGTCGCAAATGTCCTTAATGGCCACAGTGCAGCTGCTATTTTTCCGACCGGCTCAGGTAAATCTCTTTGCTATCAGTTACCCGCTTTAGCTCTGCCACATTTGACCTTAGTTGTGTCGCCTTTGCTGGCGTTAATGGATGACCAATTACAGTTCCTCAAAAGTAAAGGGATCCCTAGTGCGTCGATTGACTCAACTCAGACGAATGAGCAATCTAGCGCGGTTATCCAAGGGGTCACAGACGGCCACATTAAAATTTTAATGATTTCAGTTGAGCGCTTGAATAACGAACGTTTTAGGCGGTTTATTTCTTCTGTGCCGATTTCTATGTTAGTTATTGATGAGGCGCACTGTATATCTGAGTGGGGACATAACTTTCGTCCTGACTATTTGAAACTACCTGCCTACCAAAGACAATTGAATATCCCCCAAGTATTGCTGCTAACGGCTACTGCTACCCCAAAAGTGATTGAAGATATGGGCAGCAAGTTTGGTATCGATAAACAGTGCATTACCCTCACAGGTTTTTATCGCGCTAACTTAAACTTACAAGCGGTAGGGATCAACACTGTCGATAAGATGCATTATCTTAAACAGTGGCTAAGTCAAAGGGCAGAGCAGAGCGGAATAGTATATGTGACCTTGCAACAAACCGCAGAAACTGTCGCTAAAGCGTTGGCCAATAGTGGCTTTAATGCGACGGCGTACCATGCTGGCATGGATAGTGATAAACGCAAGAATATCCAAACACGATTTATGGCGGGTGAGATCCCAATTATTGTAGCAACCATAGCATTTGGTATGGGCATAGATAAAAGTGATATTCGTTTTGTTGCGCACTATGACCTACCTAAGTCGATTGAAAACTATGCTCAGGAAATTGGTCGAGCCGGGCGAGATGGCTTGAGCTCCGATTGTTTGGTTTTAGCTAACAGAGACAACCTTAACGTTCTTGAGAACTTTGTTTATGGTGATACGCCCGAAGCAAGCGCTATTGAGCATGTGCTAAAAGAGATCAACCAAGCTGCAGAGGAAGGCGGGCAATGGGAGTTAATGTTAACGCCATTGTCGAATGCATCGAATATTCGGGCTTTGAGTTTAAAAACATTATTGGTCTATTTAGAGATGTTAAGGGTCATTAAGCCAAAATACAGCTATTTTGCCGATTACCGCTTTAAGCTACTTTGCCCTCTCGAGAGGTTATTAGCTAAATTTGATCCTGAGCGTCAAGGGTTCATAACTGAAGTGATTAATAGTTCGGATAAGGCTAAGATTTGGTATAGCGCCAATTTTAATCAACTTGAGCAAACCCTGCCTAATAGCCGTGACCGAGCCATAAAAGCACTCGATTACCTACATCAAAAGCAGCTTATTGAACTTGAAAGTAAGCAGCTAACGCAAGTATTTGATGTATATGGGGCCAATATTAATGACACCCTTGCCACTCGGTTATTTGAACGTTTTAGTCTAAAAGAAGCCAGTGAAATTGAGCGTATTAATCAATTGGTCGACTTTTTTGATAGTGAATCTTGTCTTAGTTTGCAATTAGCTCAGTACTTTGCAGGCGAGCGCTTAACAACGCCTTGCGGACACTGTAGCGTATGCCTAGGCAATATTTCCCATTTGCCTGCAGCACTCCCTTTAACGCCGTTGGCTGAATTTGATTTTCATTCACTATGTCACGAGGCGGTCACTAAGTTAGCAACCAAAGCGAGTGCGGTATTGATCAGCCGATTTCTCTGCGGTCTAACAACGCCGATTTTTACTAAACTGAAAATGCGTCAACTCGCAGGATTTAGCAAATTTGAGCAATATCGTTTTACTGATGTGCTGGCATGGGTCCAACAGAATCATACAAATTAGTCTTAGCGCTAATCGCGCTCTAGTATTAATTGCCAAGTTTGACTGTTTAACTTGTGTAACAAAGCTTGTCTAATTTAGTTTAATTACTGAAAAATTTGAGAGAACGTGATTTACTTGAGTCGATTTTTAAAGTGGCACAGACCACCAATAAACGAATTAAGGGAAGACATCATGAAAAAAGCTGCGCTACCTCTTGCTATCGCGCTCTCTTTAGCTGGCTTAACCGCTTGTCAAACTCAGTCAACTTCAGATCCGGCTGCAGTTGAAATCACCGATCAAAAAGCGGCATTTGAACAATTTAGTCAAGGTTTTATTGATGCGCTTTGGATAGAGTCACCAACGTGGGCTCTATACAGTGGCTTCCATAAGTATGACGGCGTATTAAAAGTGCCAAATGCCGCCACTCGAGCGGGGACTCTAGCTTTTATTAATGCTCAGCAAACAGCATTAAATCAATTTGATCCAAAGTCGATGACACCCGCAATGTTGACTGACTACCGCCTAATAGAAAACTTACTGGGTGAAATGAAATGGAACATTGAAACCTTTAAGTCTTGGCAGTGGAATCCTGCAAGTTACAATGTATCAGGCGGATTTGCGCAAATTGTTAATGAAGACTTTGCCCCCTTAGAAGAACGTTTACGCTCTGTGCTTTCGCGAATGGAGAATGTTCCTGCTTATTATGCCGCAGCGAGAGAAAACATCCAAAATCCAACCATAGAACATACTCAGCTGGCGATATTGCAAAACCAAGGCGCTTTTTCTGTGTTCTCAAAAGAGCTACTTGATCAAGTGATTAAGTCTGAGTTGACTAACGAGGAAAAAGCCTTATTTGCAAATCGCTTCAATAAAGTGTCTATCGCAATTAATGAACATATTGATTGGCTAAAGGCGCTAGAAGTTAAACTGGATAAAGAGGGCGCACGTAGCTTCCGCATTGGAGAAAAGCTATATGAGCAAAAGTTTGCTTTTGATATTCAGGCGGGTATGTCAGGCAAAGCTTTATATGAAAAGGCTGTCAATGACAAAAATCGCGTTCAATCTGAGATGGCGAAAATTACCCATAAAATTTGGGATAAGTACTTCGACACGCCAATGCCAAAAGACGATAATGTCGCAATCAAGCAATTAATTGATAAATTATCCGCTAAGCATGTTAAAAGAGACGATTTTGTTGACGAAGTTAGAGCGCAAATTCCGGAGCTCGTTGAGTTTGTTAAGCAAAAAGACTTAGTGACGTTAGATCCAAACAAACCACTCGTCGTGCGTGAAACGCCAGCTTACATGCGCGGTTATGCAGGGGCTTCAATTAGCGCTCCAGGACCCTATGAGAAGTCGAGTAATACCTATTACAACGTCACACCGCTTGATGGTATGAGCGATGAATCAGCTGAAAGCTATCTGCGTGAATACAACCATTGGATCCTGCAAGTGCTTAACATTCATGAAGCGATTCCAGGGCACTACACGCAATTAGTCTATTCAAACGAATCGCCAAGCCTAATCAAAAGCCTGTTTGGTAACGGTGCGATGATCGAAGGTTGGGCGGTATATACTGAACGTATGATGTTAGAAGAGGGCTACGGTAACTTTGAACCCGAAATGTGGTTGATGTATTACAAATGGAACTTAAGGGTCATTTGCAACACTATCTTAGACTATAGCATTCAAGTTAAAGGTATGACCGAAGATCAAGCGTTAGACTTAATGATGAATGAAGCCTTTCAACAACAGGCAGAAGCGGCAGGTAAGTGGCGTAGAGCAACCTTAAGTCAGGTTCAGCTAACGAGTTACTATTCGGGTTACCGTGAGATCTATGATTTCAGGGAAGAGTATAAAGCGCTGAAAGGCGAGGACTTTGATCTAAAAGCATTCCATGAAGAATTCCTAAGCTATGGCAGTGCGCCAGTTAAATATATACGCGAGCTGATGTTGAATAAATAGCCATAGTTAGCGCTAAAATAATAGAAAACAGTATTAGACCAGTAGCGAAAGCTACTGGTTTTTTTATACTTAGCGCGATTTAGCCGTAAAAAAATACACTTGTTAGATAAAATGGCTAGTAAACAACAATCCATTAAGGTAATCTAAATAAAAATTATTCTCATTAAGTTTAAAAGAAATGAAACACGTTTTATTGGTAGATGATGATCTTGTATTTCAAAGCGCGGTACAGCCAGTTTTGGAAAAGGAAGGCTTTATTGTCTCTGTCGCGAATAACGGTGTCGAAGCGTTAGAGAAATTGAAATCAAGTACGCCTGATTTAATTCTGTTAGATATTAATATGCCAGAGTTAAGCGGTATAGAGCTGTTAAAGCTCAGAGTGGATAAAGCCCCTGTTATTGTTATTTCAGCGTTGGATGCCGAGGAAGATAGAATAAAAGTCTACGAGCTTGGCGCTGATGACTTTTTGAGTAAGCCTTTTAGCTATCGCGAGCTTACTGTTCGAATTAATGCATTATTACGTCGTATCGCAGTCATTCGTAATGAAACTAACTTTGATTTGCAGCCTACACAAGAGATAAGTTTTGATGAGAGTCGGTTTGTGATCTCTATTTCCGAAAGAGCAATCGCTTTTACCCAAACTGAATTCAAACTTTTTAAGTATCTATTTGAAAGAAAAGGCCAAGTCGTTACCAAGCAAGAACTCCAGCTTAGGGTATTGCAAAAAGAGCTAGGGCAGTTTGACCGTAATTTAGATATGCACATTAGCAATACTCGACGGAAACTGTCTCAAAAACACTTACCTAAAACCCTTATCAATACCGTTCGTGGCAAAGGATATAGCTTCGCACAAGCGAGTTAATACCACTGATAGGTTTATATCCATTAAGCACCTACTCGGTGCTTTTTTGGTTTTTAGCGTAAATGAATCAATACTTAAAAATCTGGTTTTATACTTACAACAAAAAGGGAGCAGTAGCTCCCTTTGATGGTCTTAACTTAATTCGCAGAAGCGATTATTTAAGTAGAATCGTTGGATCAACAAATTCCATATTCAATGCTTCGGCGACTTCTTCACAAGTGATCTTACCGTGCATTACGTTAAGTCCATTTAGCAAGTGTTTGTCTTGTAATAGTGCTTCTCTATAACCAAGTTGAGCAAGCTTGATGATATAAGGCAATGTGGCATTGTTTAACGCAAACGTAGATGTACGCGCAACTGCACCTGGCATGTTAGCAACACAGTAATGTACAACATCATCCACAATATAAGTTGGATCTTGGTGTGTTGTTGCATGAGATGTTTCAATACAACCACCTTGGTCGATGGCAACGTCTACAATCGCAGAACCCGGCTTCATGCGCTTGATATGCTCTTTAGTCACAAGCTTTGGCGCTGCAGCACCTGGTACCAGCACGCCACCAATGACAAGATCAGCTTCTAGTACATGTTTTTCAATTGCATCAGCAGTTGAATAGATAGCTTTTACTTTATTATCAAACTGAGCATTCAGGCGACGAAGTGCATCGATACTTCTATCAAGGATCACGACATCAGCACCAAGTCCAACAGCCATTTGGGCAGCGTTAGTACCAACCATGCCGCCACCAATAATAACAACTTTTGCAGGTTCAACACCTGGAACGCCACCTAAAAGCATGCCTCGGCCGCCCATAGATTTTTCAAGTGCCATTGCACCAGCTTGAATTGACATACGACCAGCAACTTCTGACATTGGCGCAAGCAAAGGTAGGGTGCCTCTGTCATCTGTTACAGTTTCATATGCGATACACACTGAACCGCTTTTTATTAGGTCTTCTGTTTGCGGTAGATCAGGTGCAAGGTGGAGATAGGTAAAGAGTAGCTGGTCTTCACGTAGCATTGCACGCTCAACAGCTTGTGGTTCTTTAACTTTTACAATCATTTCAGACTGTGCAAAAACTTCAGCAGCTGTATCGAGGATTTTCGCCCCAACAGCGATATAATCTTGGTCGGTAAAACCGATGCCTGAGCCAGCATTTGTTTCAATAAAAACCTCATGACCACGTGAAGTCAGTTCGCGAACGCTTGATGGAACCATACCTACACGATATTCGTGATTTTTGATTTCTTTTGGAACACCTATAATCATCTTCGAGCCTCAATTTCGCATAAAAACCCATTTAATATGGGTGTAATTGTTATTTTATATCGCCTGAACGTGAATGTTTCAGGGAAATCTAGTATAGTATTCATTCCGTAGTTTATGCTGCTGAAGATTTTTCAAAAGCAGATAATAATGTTGTCATTGTCGTCAACCAGGGTTATAAATATGGTTAATAATAAAAAGAGTCCTATAAAAGACTTAGATCGTATCGATAGAAATATACTTAATGAATTACAAATTGATGGCCGCATTTCAAACGTTGAGTTATCTAAGCGTGTAGGATTAAGTCCTACGCCTTGTCTTGAACGTGTAAAAAGGCTTGAAAAGCAAGGGTATATCAAAGGTTACACAGCCCTAGTTAATCCGCATTATTTAGGTGCTTCCTTGTTAGTGTTTGTTGAAATCACGTTAAATCGTGATACTGCGGAAGTCTTTGATAAGTTCAACAAAGCAGTTCAACTACTGGATGATATTCAAGAATGCCATCTGGTTTCTGGTGATTTTGACTATCTTCTTAAGACTCGAGTATCAGATATGTCTGCATACCGTCGATTACTGGGTGAAACACTCTTGAAATTGCCGGCTGTGTCAGATACTCGTACTTATGTAGTGATGGAAGAAGTTAAACAAACTAACCGAGTAGCTATTAATACTGTTTCTGAACAGTAATGTAATACTTTTTATAACAAAAGGAGCCTTTAAGGCTCCTTTTTTATGTAAAAAGCTAAATGATACAAAATGATGCAAAAATGGTTGATGCATAATTATTCACTCATGAGCATAAGTAGCAAACGCTGCATAAAGTCTTATTTTCTGGTATCTTGTCTGTAATTAACGTTTTTTTAGTGTAGGTTTTCCATTGTCTAAGGGAAATAGTGTTAGAACGCTCTCCGGCGTCCAGCGACTACTTGAAGGTAGTCTCATTATTTGTTGCATGTTAGCAACTTACGTCTTAATCGCTTTGAGCAGTTTCCACTCATCCGATCCCGGGTGGAGTCAGTCAAATTTTGATGGTGAAATTAATAATTTAACCGGTGCTGTAGGAGCATGGGTTGCAGATGTGTTGTTTTACTTTTTTGGTTATTGCGCATACATCATACCGATTATTATTGCACTCACAGGTTGGCTCCTTTTTAAGCGCACACATAAACTACTTGAAATTGATTATTTTTCAGTTGGTCTAAGGCTGATTGGCTTTTTGCTGATTGTATTTAGTCTGGCGGCGCTGGCGAGTATGAATGCTAATGGAATCTATGGTTTTTCTGCCGGGGGAGTCTCGGGAGACGTTATAGGCCAAGCAATGTTGCCTTATTTTAATAAATTGGGCACCACATTATTGCTGCTGTGTTTTGTTGGCACAGGTTTCACTCTATTAACAGGTATTAGTTGGTTAACCGTTATTGATATGACGGGCTACATCACCATTTGGTTTTTCAAAGCACTAAAGAATCTACCTAATAAGTTTAAACCTGAAATGGGTGATACTGAAGATACCCGAGGATTCTTATCTGTGGTTGAGCGCTTTAAAGAGCGCCGTAATGCACGAGATGAGGAAGATGACGACGAGGTAGAGGGCGATGAACAGGCAGAACAGCAAGAAAAAGTCGTATCTCAAGTTAAAATTGTTCAGCCTGCAGCACGGGTTGAGCCAAGTATTATCGACACCCCAGCGGTAAAATCAAATGCTGCCGATAGCGAAAAAAAGCAGCCTGAAATTGCTGCGCCTTGGGTGAATCAAGACGAAGATCTTGGTGATATAGAAGTAATCGACTTTGGTTTAACAACATCAACAGCTGAAAAAGCGCTTCATGAAAAGAAAGTTGATGACAAGCCAAAAATCGTAGACGGTATCGTGGTATTGCCTGGTCAAGAAGTCGAGCAAGACCGCCCACCGATGGCGCCGTTACCTTGTATCTCGCTACTGGATATTCCTGATCGTAAAAAGAACCCGATAACCGAAGAAGAGTTAGAGCAGATAGGTAAGCTGGTTGAAGTTAAGCTGGCTGATTTTAATATCACTGCGAATGTGGTTGGCGTTTATCCTGGTCCGGTTGTTACCCGCTTTGAGCTTGAATTAGCCCCTGGGATTAAAGCCTCTAAGATCACCAACTTATCGAAAGACTTAGCCCGCTCTTTATTAGCAGAAAACGTCCGAGTGGTTGAAGTTATTCCGGGTAAAGCCTATGTGGGGCTTGAGTTACCAAACAAGTTCCGTGAAACAGTATTTATGCGTGACGTACTCGATTGTGATGCTTTTAGAGACGACCCATCGCACTTAAGCATGGTATTAGGCGCAGATATTGGTGGTAAACCTGTGGTGGTTGATCTAGGGAAAATGCCACACTTATTGGTAGCAGGTACCACGGGCTCAGGTAAATCAGTTGGTGTAAACGTCATGATCACTAGCTTACTTTATAAATCTGGTCCTGATGACGTACGCTTTATCATGATCGACCCTAAGATGCTTGAATTATCGGTTTACGAAGGGATTCCACACCTATTGTGTGAAGTGGTAACCGATATGAAAGAAGCCTCTAACGCGTTGCGTTGGTGTGTGGGCGAAATGGAACGCCGTTATAAGTTGATGTCTGCGCTTGGCGTGCGAAACTTAAAAGGTTACAACGCAAAAATTAAAGATGCCAAGGAAGCGGGACAACCAATTGTTGATCCTCTCTGGAAAGCATCTGATAGCATGGACCCAGAAGCGCCTGAATTAGATAAGCTGCCTTCAATCGTTGTTGTCGTGGACGAATTCGCCGACATGATGATGATTGTGGGTAAAAAAGTGGAAGAACTTATCGCACGTATTGCACAAAAAGCGCGAGCAGCAGGTATTCACTTGATCTTGGCGACCCAAAGACCTTCAGTTGACGTTATCACTGGTTTGATTAAAGCAAACATACCAACAAGAATGGCATTCCAAGTGTCATCGCGTATCGATTCTCGCACTATCCTTGATCAACAAGGTGCAGAAACATTACTTGGTATGGGCGACATGTTATATCTGCCACCAGGTACGAGTGTACCTAATCGTGTTCATGGCGCATTTATTGATGATCACGAAGTCCATAAAGTCGTTGCAGACTGGTGTGCTCGAGGTAAACCACAATATATTGATGAAATTTTGCAGGGCTCAGCAGAGGGTGAACAAGTCCTATTACCTGGAGAAGCAAGTGAGTCAGATGAAGATGTTGATGCACTATACGATGAAGCCGTTGCCTTTGTAACCCAGACACGTAGAGGCTCGATTTCAAGCGTGCAACGTAAGTTCAAGATTGGTTATAACCGCGCTGCGCGTATTATTGAACAGATGGAAATGCAAGGCGTTGTTAGTAGCCAGGGTCATAACGGCAACCGAGAAGTATTAGCGCCGCCACCGCCAAAAGATTACGTTTAAAAGCAGTAACCATTGGTCACGATCACGGAATCATTTCAGTGTTACGCCTAAAATAGGCGTAACTCGGAGAGTAGTATGAAAAAAATATTCACCATTGCAGCTCTTAGTCTGCCGATGTTTTACCAACTGCCAGTGTTGGCAGCCGATGCTGACAACCTAAAAGTTAAACTAACTGAAATTAACAGCCTCAAAGCGGATTTCAATCAGACAGTGACAGACATTAACGATAAGGTTATTCAAACAGGCGAGGGGGTGTTTGCATTATCACACCCAAACCAGTTTTATTGGCACCTTACAGCGCCTGATGAGTCTTTAATTGTTGCTGACGGTACTGATGTATGGGTCTACAACCCATTTGCTGAAGAAGTTTCTGTTATGGACATTAATCAGGCTATCAGTGCATCACCAATCGCGCTACTTGTGCACTCAGATGATGCCACTTGGTCGCAGTATAAGGTTGCTCAAACCGATAACTGCTTTGATATTAGCCCGAAAGACGCAGATAGCGGCGTGTCAGAAGTCCAAGTTTGTTTCGATGATAAGCAGCTAACTCAAATGGTACTTAAAGATCAGCAGGGCAATATTAGCGATTTTAAATTAACGAATCAGAGTTCAATTGCCGATACCGATCGCGATCTGTTCAAGTTTGTTGTACCTGATGATGTCGATATTGACGATCAGCGTTTAAAATTAACCAATTAAGAGTCATTAGTGTCTAGTTTTAGTTTTGATTTTGCACCGGACTTTAGACCTTTAGCCGCAAGAATGCGGCCAGAGAAGATAGAGCAATATATTGGTCAAGCGCACCTGTTAGGCGAAGGCAAACCACTGCGCCAGGCATTAGAGGCTGGGCGTGCCCATTCGATGATGTTTTGGGGGCCACCAGGCACAGGCAAGACTACATTAGCTGAGTTAGTCGCCCATTACGCTAATGCACATGTTGAACGAATTTCAGCAGTGACATCAGGTGTAAAAGAGATCCGCAGTGCAATAGAGCACGCTAAAAACGTGGCACAGTCTCGTGGGCAACGCACTTTACTTTTCGTCGACGAAGTACACAGATTTAATAAAAGCCAACAAGATGCCTTTTTACCTTTCATTGAAGATGGCACGGTAATTTTTATTGGGGCGACGACGGAAAACCCATCGTTTGAGATTAATAACGCGCTGTTATCTCGTGCGCGGGTGTATTTAATCAAGCCATTACAGCCTGATGAAATAACCCACATTGTCCAGCAAGCCCTTGAAGATGAAGAAAGAGGTCTTGGTAAACGTCAGTTGATTATGCCTGCGGACGTTGCTTTAAAGCTGGCACAAGTTTGTGACGGTGACGCCCGTAAAGCACTTAATTTAGTCGAATTGATGAGCGACATGCTCAAAGATGGCGAAGTCTTTACTGAAGAGATGATAACCGAAGTCGCTGGTCAGCAACTTGCCGGGTTTGATAAAAATGGCGATCAGTATTACGACCTTATCTCCGCTGTCCATAAATCAATCCGCGGTTCATCACCAGACGCGGCGCTATATTGGTTTTGTAGGATGCTTGAAGGAGGTTGTGACCCCTTGTATATCGCCAGGCGTCTCTTGGCAATTGCCTCTGAAGATATAGGTAATGCCGACCCAATGGCGATGACAGTCGCTGTCAATGCTTGGGAATGTTTTCATCGAGTTGGACCATCAGAAGGCGAAAGAGCCATTGCGCAAGCAGTGCTTTATCTTGCCAGTGCGCCAAAAAGTAATGCTGTTTACACCGCTTTTGCTCAGGCTCGCCAATTAGCCAGAGAAACAGGTCATGAGCCGGTTCCTGAGCATTTACGTAATGCACCAACTAAGCTAATGAAAGATATCGGCTATGGTGAAGGGTATCGATACGCGCATGATGAACCCAATGCTTACGCAAGTGGTGAGAAGTATCTGCCTCAAGCGCTAACGGGACAGCAATTTTACTACCCTACTGAACGTGGTTTTGAAAAGCGGATCAAAGATAAACTGAGTCAATTAAAGATGCTCGATGAACAAAGTGAGGTTAAAAGATATGAATAATGTTCTTTTTGTCGCCTTAGGCGGTTCAATTGGTGCAGTTTTTCGGTATCTTATCTCATTATTGATGCTTCAGGTATTTGGTAGTGGTTTTCCTTTTGGTACACTGTTAGTCAATATCTTGGGTTCGTTTTTAATGGGTGTGATCTTCGCACTCGGTCAAGTTAGCGAACTTAGTCCTGAGATTAAGGCATTTGTCGGTGTCGGTATGTTAGGCGCCTTAACCACATTTTCAACTTTTTCCAACGAAACCCTGTTGTTGATGCAAGAAGGTTATTTGGTCAAAGCCCTATTGAATGTTGTTGTTAACGTCGGCGTATGTATATTCGTCGTTTACCTAGGACAACAATTGGTGTTTTCTCGTTTTTAACTATTAAGATAATAAAATATGCTAGATCCAAAATTTTTACGTAATGAATTAGAAGTTACCGCAGAGCGTTTAGCCACACGCGGATTTATTTTAGATGTTGAGCGTCTTAGCAAGCTTGAAGAAAAGCGTAAGTCGCTACAAGTTGCTACCGAAGAATTACAAGCATCCCGTAACGCTATTTCAAAATCGATTGGTCAAGCTAAAGCAAAAGGCGAAGACGTTGCGCCTATTATGGCTCAAGTGGGTTCGTTAGGAGAGGAGCTAGACGCTAAGAAAGTTGAATTAGCCTCATTGCTTGAAGAACTTAACGCTATCGCTATGAGCGTGCCAAATTTACCTGATGAATCAGCTCCTATTGGCGCAGACGAATCAGAGAACGTCGAAGTTCGTCGTTGGGGAACACCAAAAGAATTCGGCTTTCCTGTTAAAGATCACGTTGAATTAGGCGAAAACGCAAACGGTTTAGACTTCAAAAATGCAGTTAAAATCACCGGTTCTCGTTTCATTGTAATGAAGGGCCAAATCGCTCGCATGCACCGTGCTCTTGCACAATTTATGCTAGATTTGCACACTACTGAGCATGGTTATACTGAAGCTTACGTGCCTTTATTGGTAAACGAAGACAGCTTACTAGGTACAGGTCAGCTACCAAAGTTTGGTGAAGATCTTTTCCACACTAAGCCTGCAACAGAAGAAGGCCAAGGTCTAAGTCTTATCCCGACTGCTGAAGTACCATTAACTAACTTAGTGCGTGATGCAATTGTTGAAGAAGAAGACTTACCAATTAAATTAGCTGCCCACACTCCGTGTTTCCGCAGTGAAGCAGGTTCTTACGGTCGTGACACTCGTGGCTTGATCCGTCAACACCAGTTCGACAAAGTTGAAATGGTTCAGTTGGTTAAACCTGAAGATTCAATGCAGGCATTAGAAGAGTTAACAGGTCATGCTGAAACCGTACTTCAAAAGCTAGGTCTACCTTACCGTACTGTGGTTTTATGTACAGGTGACATGGGCTTTGGTTCTGCAAAAACATACGACATTGAAGTATGGCTACCTGCTCAAGATACGTACCGTGAGATCTCTTCTTGTAGTAATATGCAAGACTTCCAAGCACGCCGTATGCAAGCGCGTTACAAAGGTAAAGCTGATAAGAAGCCAAGCCTATTGCACACATTGAACGGTTCTGGTTTGGCTGTTGGTCGTACGCTTGTTGCTGTACTTGAAAACTACCAGAATGCTGACGGCTCAATTACAGTACCTGAAGCATTACGCGGTTACATGGGCGGCCTAGAAAAAATAGGTTAATTAACCTAGGTTTAGCTAACGGCTAAATGGGTCCGTACATTGAAAGCCTTCACAAATATGAAGGCTTTTTTATTTGTTATCTTGACCGCAAAAACACACCATTTTGGAATGTTTTGGCTACCTACGGCTAGGTTGAATATCACTCACAAGTGAACAACATTCAATCCACTATTTGCTTGAGTTGCGACCAAATGTATTAAGTAGCTTAGCGACTTATACTGATTGGCATAACAAGCCCGTAATTTGTAAAGGATAAAGTGAATAGTGAAAACGTGCTTAACCCTTCATCATAGGTCAGTTGTGTAATTGTAAGTCTTAGGCTTTTTGAATGAGAAAACTGCACTTATAGAGGCATAAAATTAACGAAACTTATCTTATCCCGCAAATATTACTTATAGTCATAAATCTCTCTTTCTACCGCTTTACATCAATGTTATAACTACAGGCGAAATCCCTACACTTCTAATATTTAGGAAAGCCGTCATGATATTTTCCCAGGTTGAACTGGCCCCTGCAGATCCGATTTTAGGCTTAACAGATGCATTCAAAGCTGATGTTCGCGAACATAAAGTGAACTTAGGCGTTGGTATCTATAAAGATGAGTCTGGCCAGACACCTATCCTGAAGTCTGTGAAATTTGCAGAAGAGAAATTACTTGCAACCGAAAAGAGCAAAAGCTATTTAGGCATGGAAGGCGTTGAAGCCTACAACCGTGCTGTACAAACTTTGCTATTTGGTGCAGAGCATGAAGTTGTAAGCCAAAGCCGAGCATTAACCGCTCAGGCGCCAGGCGGTACGGGTTCATTGCGCGTTGCAGCTGAGTTTCTTGTTCGTCATACAGATTCAAAGAAGATCTGGATTAGTAATCCAACTTGGGCTAACCATAACAATATTTTTTCTACAGCCGGTTTAGACATAGCTGAATATGGTTATTATCAAGCTGAAACTCACAGCCTAGACTTTGACGCTATGCTAGCTGATCTACAAAGCGCTCAAGCTGGCGATTTAGTATTGCTTCATGGCTGTTGTCATAACCCTACTGGTATCGATTTAAATATTGCGCAATGGCAGCAAATTGCCGATCTTTGTTTAGCAAACGGTTTAGTGCCATTATTTGATTTCGCATACCAAGGTTTTGGTGCTGGTGTTGAAGAAGATGCCCAAGGTTTACGCATTGTAGCCAATACTGTACCTGAGCTTATTGTTGCTAACTCTTTTTCTAAGAACTTCGGACTCTATAACGAACGTATTGGTGCTGTGACTGTTGTTGGATCTAATAGCGAACAAACGGTTAATGCTTTCAGTCAAATAAAGAGCACGATTCGCGCTTCTTACTCAAACCCGCCTGCACATGGCGCTTTGATTGTTAGCACCATCCTAGAAGATGCGGCGCTTAAACAACTTTGGCATGACGAGCTACAAGAGATGCGTGAACGTATCGCTGAAATGCGTACCTTGTTCGTTGCTTCATTAAAGTCTGCTGGCGTCAGCCAGGATTTTGAGTTTATTTCGCGTCAAAATGGTATGTTCAGTTTCTCAGGTCTTAATAAAGATCAAGTAAACCGCCTTAAAGAAGAGTTTGCGGTTTATATTGTAGGATCTGGCCGTATCAGCGTTGCTGGCATGACTAAAACCAATATGCCTGTCATTTGTGCAGCCATTGCAAAAGTACTGTAATTTATTGCCTTAAAAAGAGAAAAGGACACTTCAGGGTCCTTTTTTATTGCTAAGTCTTAAGTTAACAAGTCACGTAATTTAGCTTTCGGTTTGGTGACTCGTATTCAGTAACTGCTGACTGACCATGTAAGACAGTGCATCCGCAAGGGCTTGTCTATCATGCAGACCGATATGATGGCTACTTCGGAGTGGGAAATAGCTAATATTACCTTGTTGATAAGAGGTTTCTCCATGGCAGAGAATTTGGTCAATAATCTTAAGACCCAATACTTGATGGCACCAGTTAACCTTTTGACTTAAGCTACAGTTCGCAATTGGCGATGGCTCTTTCGTCAGGTTTTCAATCAAAATCACTTCAGCCTTTGAATTAGCCAAAGCCGTTGCTATTTTAGGTAACAGTAATGGCGGCATAATACTGGTTAGAAAACTACCTGGCCCGAGAATAATCAAATCTGCTTCTGCAATGGCATCACACGCTTCAGTTGTGGCTTCAACTAATGGATCAAGAGATAGTGCAATTGGCGTATCTTGCATTTTATCTACATTGGTTTCACCAAAAACACTTTGTCCACAAGCTTGCAGAGCCACTAAGTGTGTTGGCTCTTCAGACATAGGGATCAAACGCGTGTCGATGTTTAAAAAGTTTCGAACCAGGTTTACTGCATCTAGTGGACGCACGCATAACTCATCTAACGCCATCAGCATTAGATTACCTAAATTGTGACCGGTTAACTCACTGTCGCCAGCAAAACGGTATTCAAACATTAAGGAGCCAACAGAAGGGCGCTTAGCTAATTGTGTCAAGCAGTTACGTAAATCTCCCCAAGCAATACAATCAGACTCAGCTCTTAAACGTCCCGTTGAGCCGCCATTATCCGTTGTAGTAACAATCCCTGTGAGTTTAGGCCCTAGAAAGGAAAGGGCAGACAGTACTCGACCTAGGCCATGCCCGCCACCAATGGCTACCACATGACTGTATTGATTAAGCCCGTTTTTGTTCATTATCAGGGGTCTCCTTCCTGAATACCCAAAGGATTTTAAAAGTCGAAGGCGATTATACCTAATTTACACTTATTTTTCGCGATGTATTATCTTCGATAGCTAGCATATAATAGCCAGCATTAGTTAAATGAACTGCCCCCACTTAATTCGTTAAAGGAGAATGAGTGAAAACAGGAAAAATTGGTCAATTTACCATAGCTATTGGATTAGTCGTTGCGCTCATATTAGTCGTGAGATTAGTCTTAGTGCCAGCTAGCGATGATAAAGCGCAATCTTTAGGTAAAGCCATAATAAACACAGAAATTGCGAATGTTGTACCGGACTTCGGTGCAATTAAAATTGTTAGCGAAAAGAAAACCGCATTCTTTGAATTTCTTAGACCTTGGATCAAGCACCAAAATGCGATTATTCAAGATGAGCGTGATTTTCTTATTAGTATTCGCAATCAGGTTAGCAATGATAAAGAGATAACAGAAGCGGATGATTACCGCCTGCAACAGATCTCAGAAAGATATCAATACACACTGAGAAGTTTAACCATAAGCAATATCGATACCTTGTTGATCCGAGTCGATGTGATCCCAGAAGAAATGGTGTTAATTCAAGCCGCAAATGAAACCGGTTGGGGCACATCTCGCTTTGCTCGTGAAGGGCTTAACTTTTTTGGGCAGTGGTGCTTTAGAAAAGGTTGCGGCTTAGTGCCACAATCACGAACTCAAGGCTTATCCCATGAGGTTGCTCTATTTAAAACCGTAGAGGACTCAGTGGCGTCTTATATGCGTAACCTAAACTCTAATGCGGCTTACTCATTATTACGCTCGATACGTGCCGACTTACGCGCACAAAATAAAACACCGAGAGCGCAAGACCTTGTGTATGGATTAATTAATTACTCTGAACGTCAAGAAGCTTATATCGATGAGCTGCTTGAAATGCTACGCCAAAACCAACGATTTTTAGTGGATAACAATGAAAAAACAACTGCTGTTTAGCTGTATTTTACTCGGGCTTGCTGGTGCAAGCCAAGCTGCACCAATCTCACTTGAGTACCAGGGATTTTATCAAAGACTTAAACAAGTAAATAAAGGGAATTATCAATTAGTTGAGCTAGCATTTTCGGTTTCTAAAGCAAATGGTTGTAAAGTTAACAGTGGTACTATCACCACTGAAAAGGATTCGTTTCCATTAACGATTACAAAAGATCAGCGCTTATTCTTACCTTATGATGGTCAATTAAAGTCTGATAGAGCCTTGATAAACCTTGATGTAGAAGGCAATGCTGAAACCTGTGCGATCGCAATGCAGGTAAGAGCCAAAAATACCAAGCAAAGCTATTCTCAAGCAGAGTTAGTACAAATTGCCGATGAAATGAATGCATTATTGAGTCAGATGCAAGGCTTTCCAATGCGCTTATTTGCTTCAGATATCGCTGGTTTAAACCTAGAGTTCGGCACCGAAGCCACAGTCACTATTGATGGTAAGGTAATACCTGTAGATGGCACTTATCGCGTAGAAAGCAGTCAACTGCATAAGCTAACAAGCTTAACGACGTCAATTGCGCCTAAAGTTATTAGTCCATGGACGAGTAAATAACCTTTATCATAGATAAGCGGATACAAGAAAGCCCTGCATTGCAGGGCTTTTTATTAATTGGCTTTCTATACTCACCGCAAAGCAATTACTCAGGTGTATAGGTGCTCACAACATCAATTCTTGCAGCCGCATCTAGGTTAATATGGCCGTTATTTGCCACATCAACAAAGTCAAACGCTGGTAGGTCTGACTCAGCAACTTGACCGCTCATAGGCGCATCTGGATCACGTGTCAGTGACAAGAAGTCAAATTGCTCACGGTCAACACCTTGAGAAGGTGAAGTGTTCTGCATAGCGGTAAAGATAGTTTCAATACGGCCAGGGTGTTGTAGGTCCCATTGCACAAGCATATCTTTAACAGCGGCGCGCTTAAGGTTTTCTTGAGAACCACAAAGGTTACAAGGAATAATAGGGAAACCTTTAAGCTCTGCATATTCCGCAATGTCTTTCTCGCGGCTATAAGCCAGTGGACGAATAACCATGTTAGCACCATCATCAGATAGTAGCTTTGGTGGCATGGCTTTCATTTTACCGGCAAAGAACATGTTAAGGAACATGGTTTCAATAATGTCGTCACGGTGGTGACCTAGAGCAATCTTAGTCGCACCAATTTTCTGAGCAAAACCATAAAGGGTGCCACGACGTAGGCGTGAACATAAAGAGCAAGTGGTTTTGCCTTCTGGGATCTTATCTTTAACGATAGAGTAGGTGTCTTTTTCCAAGATATGGTAAGCCACACCTAAAGTATCTAAGTACGCAGGTAAGATATCTTCAGGAAAGCCTGGTTGCTTTTGGTCAAGGTTAACCGCAACAATTTCGAATTTAATAGGCGCACGTTTTTGAAGATTCAACAAGATATCAAGCATAGCGTAGCTATCTTTACCACCTGATAAGCAGCACATCACACGATCGCCATCTTCAATCATGTTGTAATCGCCAATCGCACGGCCTACTTCAGTGCGTAAACGCTTTTGTAGTTTCGACATGCGGGTAACTTGTTTTGCAGTTAATTCTTCGGACATAAAAAAACGCGCCTAGTACACAATAGTTCAGGGCGCGTATTATTCCAGCTTAATGGCTTTTGGTAAAGCCTATAAAGTGGTTAGAGCTCTTCTAATGGCGATTTATAGCCATCTGGCTTGATTGCCAACAAGTCACAATTAATACTATCAATGACATGTTCAGCGGTATTGCCGATTAATGCAGCTGATAAACCTGTACGGCCAATAGTGCCTAAGATGACTAACTCAGCATCGAGTTTGGCAGCAAGATCTGGGATAACGTCTTCAGGTAAACCTTCTTCTACATGGCAGTTATCAACACTAATACCATAGGCATTTGCTAAATAATTAATCCGCTCTTCATGCTGCAACCGAATGGTTTCGCTATAAGTGTGCGCATCAAAATCAGGTAGTTCAATTGCGAGGTTAACTGGGGTACCAGGGTAGCCATTCACGAGATGAACTTGCGCATCAAATTGCTTAGCTAGCTTCATTGCATGAGAAATAATTTTACCATTCAACGATTCGTTGGCTTCGTCTTCGGCGCTAACATTGACTGCACAAACAATTTTGCCGGCAACTGGCCAATCATGTTCTTTAACGAGCAACACAGGAACAGGGGCTTTGCGCATCAAGTGCCAATCAGTCGGCGTGAAGATGACTGATTTTAATTTGTCATGTTCATGAGTCCCTTTGACAATCACATCAAATTCACCGTCAATGGCGTATTTAATGATGCTTTCAAATGGGCGATTATGCCAAATGACTTCGAGGTGGATTGTGACCCCATCTTTTGCATAGGGCTGAACGATATCTGCAAGCCAAGCTTTACGCTGAGCGACAACACCTTCACGCATCGCTTCTCTTTCTTGACCAGAGAGAATAGAGGTCATTTCATAAGAGAAGTCGAAAATAGACAAAAATACCGTGATTTCCGCCTGGTTCTCTGTTGCAAGTTCAACGGCTCTAGCAAGAGCCGCTTGTTTTTCTGTCGTAGGATCGACAACCACAAGGAGTTTTTGATAGTCCATCATAACTTTATTCCTTATCTAATACCGTCTAGTTTCATCTTGCACGATAAACCAGAAATAGTCTTGTCTTAGATCAAGCTGATTGCCGAATAATCCTATCGAGCAATATTACTGTTTCCAGATAACGCACTCAAAGCGTCGATATCGAGAATGGTAATGTATTTACCTTTTACTTCAATTAGTTCAGCTTTTTGGAAACGACCGAGTAGGCGACTGATAGTTTCTACAGTGAGACCTAAATAGTTACCAATGTCACCACGAGTCATTGTGAGTCTAAATTCTCTAGGCGAAAAACCACGGCTGCCAAATCGCTTAGCTAAATTGCTAATAAATGCTGCTAATCTTTCTTCTGCATTCTTTTTGCTGAGTAATAGGATCATTTCTTGATCGCTTTGAATTTCGTTACTCATTAAACGCATAATCTGTTGTCTAAGCTTAGGCATTTTACCTGTAAGCTCATCTAACGTGGTGTATGGGATTTCGCATACCATTGATGTTTCAAGTGCTTGAGCGAAACTTTGGTGGAACTGTGAATGGATGCCGTCAAAACCGATAACATCACCGGCAAGATGAAAACCAGTGATCTGTTCATCGCCTTGTTCAGTAATCGTGTAACTTTTGATGGTGCCAGAGCGAATTGCAAATAAAGACTTTAGCGGATCGCCAGATTTAAAGATTGGCTCGCCTTTTTGTATGGGTTTTTTACGTTCAATGATCTCGTCTAATTGATCTAATTCGTTAGAGTTAAGTGTAAACGGAATGCAAAGTGTGCCCATGCTGCAATCATGACAATGAATCGCGCATCCTGAAGCCATTTGGCGACGATTCTTGTTGTTATCTGCTGACATTGTCTCTCTCAATTTTGATGGTTCACCTACTATGGTAAACTAATTTGATATTTGGAGCTAGCTAAGCTGCGCAATCGCAATATACAAGGTTTGTATTCCAAACCCAATTAACGCTACACCACTTATTATTCGAACGGTTTTTTTCTGTACCCAACGGCTAAACGTACTTGCAGCTATGCCAGCGCTGACTAGAGCAGGCAGGGTACCAACCCCAAAAGCTAACATGATTAATGCACCATCCAATGCATTGCCTGCAGCGACAGACCAGGTCAACATGCTATAAACCAAGCCGCAAGGCAACCAGCCCCATAAGCCGCCGGCGATAAATGCATGGGTCTTATTTTTAATTGGGATAAATCGATTCGCGATTGGAGAAATAAAGCGCCATAGCGTTTTGCCTAGACGCTCAATCTGAACAATGCCGGACCAAATTTGGGCAATATACAAACCTGTGATAATCATCATCACGCCGGCAAACAAACGTAAGACAAGCAAATATAGATCGGCATCAAACAGTAAACCGAGCGCGCTGGTACTTGCGCCGACCAATGCGCCGGCGAGTGAATAACTGAGTACTCTGCCACTGTTATAACTGAGTAGGTAGCTAAGTTGATTGACGAGCACGTTACCACTTTGCTGTTTGGGCAGATTCGCAGATAAAGCGCCAACAAGACCACCACACATACCAATGCAGTGCCCAGCTCCCATCAAACCTACCAGTAATGCGCCAACTAAGCTGTAATCATCCACTAGTTATCGCCTTTATTTGCGCCGATATCGGCACCTTTTTCACCCTTGATCATTTGCTGGTTATCGGGCTTTTGTTTGACTTCAGCGTCATCATCTTCAAAAAGGATAGAGACGCTTTGCTTTTCAAGATCATCAAATTGGTCTGACTTTACCGCCCAAAAGAATATCGCGACAGCGACTAAAACAAAGATCATCGCAATTGGGATCAATACGTAAATAATACTCATAAACGAACCTTTAGTAGGCGTAAGCTATTGCTAACAACAATAAGAGAACTGGCCGACATGCCAAGCGCTGCAATATAAGGAGCAACATGGCCTGACACTGCTAATGGGATTATAAATAGATTATATCCTAGCGCCCAGAATAAGTTTTGTTTGATAATACGGCCGGTCTTCTTAGCAACATTAACCGCATCAGCAAAGCGCGAGAGGTTGTCGCCAAGTAAGATAATATCGGCACTGTTTTTTGAAATTGCTGCGCCGCTCCCCATAGCCACAGATAGGTTAGCACCAGCCAATACTGGGGCGTCGTTAATCCCGTCGCCAAACATAGCTACTTGCCCATGCTGCTGAAAACGGTCGATAAGCTCAAGCTTACCTTTAGGTGAAAGCCCTTGGTGGGTATCGCTGATCCCTAAACGCTGCCCTAACGCCACCACTTCAGTCGAGTTATCGCCGCTGGCAATACTAAGCTTACACCCCATGCTTTTGAGTTGCTTAACAGCTTGTGCAGTCTCTGGGCGGACTTCATCATTTAAACTGACTCTAGCTTGCACTATGTCATTGCAGCTCAGCCAAACAGTGGTGCAGCTTTCAATATTGTTGCTACCTGCCACAAACTGCTGACTACCCACCTTACAAACAGCGCCATCAATAACGCCAGACAACCCCTTACCAACAATGCTCTGGCGTTCTGTGACATTAATACTTCTATCAGTATATTGGCTAAACGCTTTGGCGATAGGGTGTAAAGAGCCTGCCTCTAACGCCGCGATGTAGTTTAACGCTTGTTGCTCAGAAAGCTCTGCGGTTAATTCAATGCTGGTAATCGATAATGAGCCTAAGGTTAGGGTGCCGGTTTTATCAAATACAACATGTTGAATTTTTGGTAGGCGCTCAAACACACCGCTGCGGCGAGTAATGATCCCAAGGCGGGTCATAATCGCAGTGCCACATGTTACTGCTGTGGGCGTAGCAAGGGCTAAGGCGCAAGGGCAGGTTGCAACTAATACTGACAAGGTGATCCAAAACGCATCCTCTGGCGAGTAAAAGTACCAAAACAGATAGGTTAGCGTGGCAACAAGTAAAATAGCGGCAGTAAAGTAGTTTGAAAATCGATCCGCATATAAAGCGATTTTGGGTTTGTTATTTGATGCTATCTCTTGCAGACGAATAATTTCTGCCACAAGTTGGTCTTGGCCTAACGCAGTGACTTTAACTAAAAGAGGCTGCTCAATATTAATTGTACCGGCAAACACCTCAGCATCTAGCTCTTTAGCGAGCGGCATCTGCTCACCTGTTAGCATGGCTTCATTTACAGCGGAAACGCCTTCTACCACTGTGCCGTCTGCAGCTATCACTTCTCCGGGTTTAACTAAAATAATATCGCCAATGGCTAGGCGTTTTGCGGGAACTTCCTCAAAACCATCCTCAGTTTTAAGCTGCGCGGTTAACGGCACGAGTTTGTGTAAATTACTTGAACTGACCGACGCTTTTTGACGAGCATTTTGCTCAAAGAAACGGCCGAGCAATAAAAAGAACGTGAACATGGACACGGATTCAAAATACACCTCACCAGTGCCATTGACGGTTTCGATACAGCTCGCAATATATGCGCCGCAAATGGCGATACTGACCGAAACATCCATGTTTAGCCTGCCCATGAGTATTGAGCGAACGGCACTAAAATAAAACGGCTGCGCTGAATAGAACACAACTGGCGCAGCAAATAGCATACTTACCCAGCGAAAATAGTCGCGATATTCAGTATCAAGATCACTAAAATACCCAGAATAAAGGGCGAGGGCGAACATCATAACCTGCATAGTGGCAAAACCAGCAAGTCCTAGTCTGAGTAAAAATTTGCGGCTATCTTTCTTACTTTTGGTTTCTTGCTCGTCAACTTGAAAAGGCGATGCTTGATAACCAATTTGGCTGATTTGATTAAGAATTTCACTTAACTTAATTTTGTCAGCGTCCCAGGAGATCAATGCACGCTGAGTGGTGGAGTTAACTTGAATTTTGGCAACACCGTCAAGCTTATTGATTTTATGCTCAATAAGCCACGCACAAGCTGCGCAGGTTATACCATCAACGGTGAGTGATACTTCATTTAACGAATCACGTTGTTGAATAAAGTCTTGCTGAACCTCGGGTAAATCGTAAGCACTAAAATTAGAAAGTTCTTCTGGAACTAAAGCCGTTTGTTTGCTGCCAGGTTCAGTACGGAACTTATAATAATTAGTCAGCCCGGCATCGATAATGGCTTGGGACACAGCTTGGCAGCCAGGACAGCACATAAGCTGTTCTTCGCTGTTAATTGTGGTTGTAAATTGCTTACCAGTTAAAACGGGTTCGCTACAATGAAAGCAGCTTGCTTGACTCATGGGTTGTTGTTCTTTTAGTGAGAGTTTGAAACCCGCCGCGGCTGCAAGCGGGTTAGGGATGAGTTTAGTTTAACCAGTATTGTTGGTCGTCTTTTAACATGACGCGTTGTTGGATGCGCCAAGTTTGATCATAGCCTTCAATTCTGACATCCCATGGGCCTTCAATTGTCTGAGTTAAATCAATTCGATATACGCCATTGGCATCAGCGGTAACAATTTGGGAGAAATCGCGTTCTTCAAGGGTTGGGTGGTAAAAGCTAATGCTTAATCCTGCAAGGTACTGTTCGCCGCCTTGTTGAGACAGCTCAACATATTTGTCGTCAAACTCAAGAAGGTAGTTCATACCAAGCTGTTTAGCCTGCTTTATTTTACGCAGGTCAATATTAATGCCTTTACCTTCTTTATAGTAATCTTCGGTAACTAATGGGTCTTGGTTGGTAAAAGCTACCCAAAATAAATTGATACTAGCGACCACAGCGCACATCGGTAATATGATAAGGAACCAAGGCCAAAACTGCTTATACCAGGGTTGCGGAGTAGACATTATTAACCACCTATAATTATTAAAATAGTTGTAACAGTATCGGAAAAAACAACCGACATTTTACCTATAAAGCTGTGAGTTATCACTTAAAAAAAAGGCCTCGTTATCACGAGGCCTTAATATAACACTCAGTGTTAACCGTATGTGTTTATTTGTTAGACAAGCTGTAAACGTAAGCTGTGATTACGTGAACTTTTTCTTCACCTAATACATCTTTCCATGCAGGCATAACACCGGTACGACCGTTCTTAACTGATTGGATGATAGCACCACGACTTCCGCCGTAAAGCCAAGCATTATCAGTTAGGTTAGGTGCACCCATAAACTTGTTACCGGTGCCGTCCATACCATGACAAGCAAAACAGCCTTTCATGAATGAACCTTGGCCTTGAGCTGCAAGCGCGGCGTCGTGTTCACGACCAGATAGCTTAACAACATACTCAGCTAAACCTTCAAGCTCACTGTCTTCAATCGGTAAACCGCCTTTTGGTGGCATCATACCGTGACGACCGTTCATGATAGATGTTTTGATAGTCGCTAGCTCACCACCATATAACCAAGCATCGTCGGTTAGGTTAGGGAAGCCCTTGCTACCACGTGCATCACTACCATGACACATTGCACAGTTTTGTAAGAATAAACGTCCGCCAACTTTCAGCGCTTCTTCATTCTTAACTAACTCTTCTAACGGTGTTTCAGCATAAGCCTTGAAGATAGGACCAAACTTTTCGTCTGCGTGCTTAACTTCTTGGTCATACTGAACCCAGCGGCCTTCATTTTGAGCGTCGATAACAGCTTGCTTCGACTCTTCAATAGTACGCACACTTTGGTTAGAACTTGTCCAGCCTAAAAAGCCTTTAAAGCTACCAAGACCTGGGTAAAGTGCTAAATAAATAACACTAAACACGATGGTAATGTAGAACATGTAACTCCACCACTTAGGTAGCGGGTTGTTTAGTTCTTCAATACCGTCGAAGGTGTGGCCCATTGATTCGCCTTCTTCTACACCAGTGTTGTTCTGAGAACAAGCACGCAGTAGAACAATACAACCAATGATTACCACTACCGTGAGTACGATAATCCATACACTCCAGAAGTCACTCATCACTTTTTGTCTCCTGAGCCGTTCGACACTGAGCTAGGCTCCTCATCTGAGAAAACCAAATTAGCAGCATCGTCAAATTGCTTTTTTCGACTCGAGCTATATGCCCAAGCAAATATACCGACGAAGGTCACCATTACAACTATGGTTATCACTCCACGTAATGTGCCGTAATCCATAATTTGCCTCCTTATTTAAGCGCGTGGCCGAGTGATTGTAGATAAGCAATCAAAGCTTCTAGCTCTGTCTTATCTTTCACTGCGTCTTTAGCGCCAGCAATCTCTTCATCCGTATACAACTTGTGTGTAGGGTGAAGGTTACGCAAGATATCCATCTTTTGACCAGTTAGGTCACCCGTTAGCTTATTTTCAGCTAACCAAGGATAAGCAGGCATATTTGATTGCGGTACAACGGCGCGAGGATCAATTAAATGAACTTCATGCCATTTGTCGCTGTAACGACCGCCAACACGGGCAAGATCAGGACCGGTACGCTTAGAGCCCCACTGGAATGGGTGATCCCAAACTGACTCACCGGCTACAGAATAGTGACCGTAACGTTCAGTTTCAGCACGCAATGGACGGATCATCTGGCTGTGACAGTTATAACAACCTTCACGAACGTAGATGTCACGGCCTTCAATTTGCAAAGCTGTATAAGGGATCTGACCTTCTAATGGTTCAGTCGTGTCTTCTTGGAATAAAAGGGGTGTGATCTCAACCAAGCTACCAAAGCTGATTGCGATTACGGTAAAGATCCCCAATAGACCGATGTTTTTCTCAACTATCTCATGATTAAATTTCATCGTATCTACTCCTTAAGCTGCTTTTGCTTCAGCAATCGCTGGCAAAGAATCTTGAGGGGCCTTAACAGTACGGATCACGTTGTATGCCATTAAGAACATACCTGTAAGGAAGAACACACCACCTAGGAAACGAACAAAGTAGAACGGGTAAGAGGCTTCTAAGCTTTCAACAAAGCTATAAGTCAATGTACCGTCAGAGTTAACTGCGCGCCACATAAGACCCTGCATTACACCAGAGATCCACATTGAAACGATATAAAGAACAGTACCGATTGTTGCCAACCAGAAGTGAACGTTAATTAGGTTTGTGCTGTACATGCGGCCATGGCCAAATAGTACTGGGATCAAGTGGTATAAAGAACCAATTGACACCATAGCAACCCAGCCCAATGCACCAGAGTGAACGTGTCCAACAGTCCAGTCAGTGTAATGAGAAAGAGCGTTAACTGTTTTGATTGCCATCATTGGGCCTTCGAACGTAGACATACCGTAGAAAGACAATGAAACAACAAGGAAACGCAAGATTGGGTCAGTACGTAGCTTATGCCATGCACCTGAAAGGGTCATAATACCGTTGATCATACCACCCCAAGAAGGAGCGAATAGAATTAACGACATCACCATACCAAGTGACTGAGTCCAGTCCGGCAGAGCAGTGTAGTGTAGGTGGTGAGGACCCGCCCAAATGTACAATGCAATTAGTGCCCAGAAGTGAACAATAGAAAGACGGTACGAATAAACAGGGCGACCAGCTTGCTTAGGTACGAAGTAGTACATCATACCTAAGAAACCTGCAGTTAGCAGGAAACCTACCGCGTTATGACCATACCACCACTGTACCATGGCATCTACTGCACCACTGTATAGTGAGTAAGACTTAGTCATTGTTAACGGCACAGCCATAGAGTTAACTATGTGAAGTACGGCTACTGTGATAATAAATGCACCGAAGAACCAGTTTGCCACATAAATGTGGGAGGTTGTTCGCTTAACGATAGTACCGAAGAACACCACAGCATAGGAGACCCATACAACGGTAATTGCGATATCAATTGGCCACTCTAGCTCTGCGTATTCTTTACCACTGGTGATACCAAGCGGTAAACTGATCGCTGCTGATAGAATGATGGCTTGCCAACCCCAGAACGTAAATGCGGCCAATTTAGGTGCAAATAGTCGAGTTTGACAGGTGCGTTGAACGATATAATAGGATGTGGCGAAAAGGGCTGAAGTACCAAACGCGAAAATCACGGCATTGGTGTGTAGTGGTCGTAGACGACTATACGTTAACCATGGAGTTTCAAAGTTTAGCTGCGGCCAGATTAACTGGGCTGCGATTAGTACACCTACTGCCATACCTACAATTCCCCATAACACGGTTGTTAAAGCGAATTGGCGTACGACGGTGTAGTTGTAATCAGCGCCTTGAGGCTGGGAATGGTTCATCATATTGCTTCCACTGCTTATTACTTATACTTATTGTTGTGTAGAGACAAGCTCTACCCGTTAAAATGACGACAAACCAAAGTCTCCTAATAGAAACAAGGGTAATGTGTCAATGTGTAACCTTACATTTCATGAAGTAACGCAAGGCATCGCAATGATACTTGAGCTATATCAAAAAAGATAGGAATACCCCCCCTTGATAAGTTGATCTAGATCAAGGTACTCAATAGAATGTTAAAAGAATTGATGAAAAGGTTAATTAACGTGCAAGTTACTCACAAATCAAGACTATTAAGCTTTGTTATTGGCATTGTTTTGGTTGCATTTTTACCCGGATGTGAACCAAATAACCAAGCCGTTACAGCGGCAAAGCCCATTGATACAAGTCTTTGCAATTTTAAAATAGGTGTTTGCACCAAAACTGTTGCTGATGTTGATATCCAGTTAAGCCTAAGCCCTTGGCAAGCAACGAGTGAAAAGCCTTTAACACTTGATATTAATACCTCTAAAGCTGTCAGTGATTTAAAGGTTAAATTACAGGGTCGAGATATGTTTATGGGCATTATCCCTGTAAATTTAAATCAAAGCACAGAAACGGACTATAACGCCGAGTTGATCTACGGATCTTGTAGTAGTGGTTACATGGTTTGGAGCGCTGTTGTAAGCTATAAAGTTGACGGGGTAGAGAAGTTCACTACGTTTGATTTTTTAGCTGATAACCCGGGCTAATACTTGTGGGTTAATCGGTAGAACTGTTTAAGTGCACGATTTGACATTGAAACACAAAACAGTTGTTGATAATCATTATCATTTAGGTGTATTGTGGTGATTACGTCCGTTACAGTGAACATGGAGGTATTATGACCACTCCAACCAGACAATTAAATATCAGCATATCGGAAGACAAAATAGCGCAGCTTATTCAGCAAGGCGTACTTTGCGCAGCCGACTTTAAATGTCTTGATAGCGATACCAAAAAAGCGGTTTGGCAACTTTGTTTATGGAGCTGTGAAAAGCGTATTCATTGCGACAAGAACTGCAAAGAACAATGCAATAGTCAGTGTGGCGGTGTAATAGATGTGGTCAATTGGTCATAGCTGTTGCTATTTAGAACGCTTGAGTGGTTTCTAGCTTACTGATTAAGCAAGTTCGCAAAAGGGCTTATTTAGCCATATCGTTTTACAAACATACTGATTAAGATAGCGTTATACCGATCTACTATGACGCTACTTATGTTATTACCTCCCGTTATTCCTCTGTTTGATTCCATCGATTATATTCAGCTTGGTAATCCAATCGTCAATCAACACATCACCCAATTGAGCCTAGCCAAGCTTGATGAAGCTGGTTTGGTTTTTGAGCTGGCTACAGATTGGTTGTTTGAACAGAAATACAATGAAAATAACTACAAGGCTTATCGCAGTGAATTAACCACGTTTTTACATTGGTGTTTTGATGTCGCCCAGCTCAACGTCAGCCAAGTCGGCCGCAAAGAAGTTGGATTATATGTGGACTATTGCCAGCATCCGCCTCAAGCCCTGGTCGCTTATTTTAACGTGGCGCAATTTAAGCAAGATAAAGACAGAGGTGAAAGGGCGCCTAATCCTGCGTGGCTACCATTTCGCGGTAGTAAAACCGACGGCAAGACCAATCCTTATGTTCTCAGTGACAGTGCACTTAAAACCAAAGTGGCGATCTTATCCAGTTTCTTTAGTTATTTGATGAGCGAAGATTACTGCGAGAAAAACCCAGCGCAAATGTGGCTTAATAAAAGTCGGTTCTCTTCAAGCAGAAAGTACCGATTAAATAACGATGATGACAATCAACTGGCGTTCACTGAGTTGCAATGGTCTTATATTGTCACCACGGTAGAAAAGCTGGCTAAAGAGCAGCCGGATCTTCATCAGCGTTCTTTGTTTTTAATTAAGCTTATTTACTCTTGTTATCTGCGCGTATCAGAAGTGTCGGCAAGGGCGGGCTATTCACCAGTGATGAGCCAATTTAAGCACAACAGCCAAACCGGTATTTGGCGATTTCATATCCCTAAAAGTAAAGGTGGTAAAAGTCGCAGTGTTGCGATCTCTAAAGCATTATTAGCTGCACTCGTAGATTACCGACGTTACTTAAAGTTAAGTGATTACCCATCAGCCAATGAGCAACATCCATTAATCGTCAGACAAAAAGCCGCTGGGCGAGGGCGCGACGCCGGCATGATTAACGCCAACCTGGGAATACGTCAAATTCGTGAAGAAGTCGATAAGATCATTGAAAATGCGGCTAATAGTATTGAACGTGATGGCTTTGAAAGTGATGCAGAGCAGATGCGTAGCCTTAGTATTCATAATATTCGCCATACAGGCATCACCCACGACATCAATATTAATGGCAGGCCGCTCTCTCATGTGCAAGCCGATGCAGGCCATGAAAGTATCGATACCACCTCGCAATATTTACATACCTCACAAATCGAGCGCCATGAAAGCGCACAGAATAAATCGTTCGATAGATTGCAGGGGATTGAGTAAGAGTTGAGTAATAGTTGTCCAGAGCAAGAGCTAAGTACAAATTAACACTCGCCTTCTGGGTAAAGCACGTTTCCAAGAGTAGACGCTTTTATGCAGGATAAAAATCAGGCTGTCTAGTGGGAAGCGTTGCTTTTGTGCTTTAGCAAGACACCGTAAATATATCCCTTTCTTTCAGGCACTAGCTAAATCTCTGACCGCCATGGATTGGTGGAAATGCCAACAAATGTAGGGAACATTTGTGGCCCGATTTAAAAGCTTGCACAGCACTTCTAGTGAAGCTTAACTTTGACACTGTATTTAATTCCGCCAAAATCGGCGCACTATGCGCCGCCTTGTACCAGTTTGTGTAATGCTGCAGTCGTAACAGAACGAACCGTCGATGTAACTAGCCACAGCAAAGACCATACTGGTGGGGGCTACTTATCCGTAAAGGCGGCGCTCGTTGTCCATCACTTACCTGATGTTCACTGCTTGTAGTGGTCAAGTAAAACTGGACACGGACTTGTACGTATTCCAAAATCTTCGTTCAGATTCATTTGGGGTCAAGCCGCCATTATAACT
>NZ_JAKILT010000017.1 GCF_023283535.1 Shewanella sairae
AGCACCTAATGAAGACTCCGAATACATTAGCGCAAACCAACCTCGTTATCGAAAATATCATTTGCAATAACGAGGCGGACCATACATTTTTGTTGTTATACCTACAGATAATCAATTGAAAATTCATAATGGTGAGTTATCACTAAGTTGCAATTCAGGTCTGTGGCAATCTAAATAGCGACTGCGTTTTTTAGGCTTAAGTTTGTGAGTATCGACTAACACTAAACCGTCGATACAATCACCAAATTCAGCGTCAATACCAAAATCTATAAAGGTGACCCCACCATCAATGCAAAGCTCGCCGTATTGTTTATATAGTGCTGGTACGGCTGAGCCCATACTGGCCATGGCTTGTTTGAGCTGTTTAAAGCCTTCGTGGTAATCAAGCCCTGCATACTTGTTGTCTAACTCCGTTTCACGGCTTGGGCTAAATTGGTAAGGACAAAATGAGTAGGCGAGTGATTGCTGGCAAGCAAACTGAGTTTTGTAAAAGTGAATTAATCGCTCTTTGGCTAGTTCAGGAATTTTATCGCTTAACGATACCGGCCCAAATAGATAGCGATATTGTGGGTTACGCACCAAAAATGCCCCAATACCAAACCACAGGTAATCTAAACTGCGTTTTCCCCAATATTTGGGCTGTACAAAGCTACGACCTAGCTCTAACCCTTGCTCAAAATACTTAGTAAAGTCGTCACTATAAGCAAACAGTGACTGACTGTAGAGTGCATTATCTCCATGTAGCTCATGCACTCGCTTTGCCCCAGCAAAACGATAAGAGCCAACAATATCCAGTGTTATAGGATCCCATAAAACTAAGTGTTGATAGTAAGCATCATATTTATCTGTGTCGCGGCGATTACCCGTGCCTTCACCGACGGCGCGAAAAGCGATTTCTCTTAAACGGCCTATTTCACGCATGATGGGATTGCTCGATTGATGCTGATATAGATAGATTTTTTTGTTATCAGCGGTTTCTCCTAGTAACTCACATTGGTGTAAAGCGGCTTGTAGCTCACTGCGTGGTTCAGGATGAGCGATAGCACTTTGAGTACTAAATAACGGACTTCTATTTTTACCTATGCGATACAGGTGATTTTTTAACAGCTTAACTTTGGTTTTTAGCGGGAAGTCATTGCTAGCCACCACTTCTTTAGGGATCAACTCCCCAATTCTAATGGGCATGGTTTTTTTAGCTTGTTTGAACATTTCTTTGACGAGTAAAAGGCTCGCAAGCGGTTTATAGATCATTGATGCGCCGTAAAATGCAGCTGAGTTTCTCGCATCAGCAAACATCGGTAATAAGGGGGCTTGGCAAGCTTTAGCTATTTTAACAAAGCCTGAGTGCCAGTGCAGATCAACGACACCGTGGGGGCGCAAACGTGATACTTCTCCAGACGGGAAGATTAAAACCGCACCCTCGTTTTTAAGATGGCTGTGGATATTCTCTAAATGCTGTTTTGGTGTACCACCTGTCATATTACGCACAGGTAGCAAAATAGGATGTAGCGGCTCTAGTGCCATCAATAATTCATTTGCGACAACTTTGATATCAGGTCTTACCTTACTGATGAGTTTTATCATCGCTAAGGCATCCAGTGAGCCTATGGGGTGATTGGCATAGATCACTACTCGACCTTCACAAGGGATATTCTCTATCTCACTATTGGGTACTGAGTAGTTAAAATTAAAGCTGGTAAGTAGTTGTTCGACAAAGTCTACCCCCTTTAAGTAACTAAACTGATTAGCTATCTCATTGCATTCTTTTTCATTGAGTAAATAGCGCAGCATAGCCTTTGTCGGCGTTGACCAGCGCGTTTGGTTAAGCTTGGGGAGATTGTTTTCTACGACTTTATCGACGGTAAATATCATGGGGAAACCTTAATAAGAAAATGGAGTCGCTACTGGCGTATTTAGGCAACGTGTTTCACCTGCGCCTGGCGCTTATTCGTCTCAAACGAGTACGACTTTATCCGCTCTGCACAGCCAAGTTCATGCCATTTATACAGTTGAATATCGCCCTCAAATGACTCGGCAATAAACGTACAGTTTTCTACCCAATCACCGTCGTTACCATAGAGTATTTGTTTATCGATATTTAACGCAGGTTGGTGGATGTGACCGCAGAATACGGCATCGACATTTTTGGTTTTTGCGTAACGGGTGACAGCTGCTTGGTAATCTGTAATTGCTTGCTGGGCTTTGTTTATTCGGAGTTTGATATAGCTTGCTAGCGACCAGTAGGGATAGCCGAGTTTATGACGTATCTTGTGCAGTCCACGGTTTAAAAACAGCAATAAATCATATAAATGGTCGCCAAGTATTGCGTAGGTGCGGCCTATACACACTTCTGAGTCAAATTGGTCACCGTGAAGCATCAGCAGCTTATGGCCGTTAACCCCCGTGTGGATATGCTCACAAAAGATCGAAAGATCCCATAAATGAAAGCCGCTATAGGATTTTAAAACTTCATCATGGTTACCGGGGATATAAACGACTTTAACGCCATCGCGGGCCATTTTTAGTAGCTGTTGCAATACTTTGTTGTGAGATTCTGGCCAGTAAATTCTGCGCTTTAGCGCCCAAATATCAAAGATATCACCAACAAGATATAAGCACTCGGTTTCAAGCTGCTGTAGAAAGGTAAGTAAATACTCCGCTTTGCAGTCTTTGCTGCCTAAGTGCACATCTGACAACCAAACGGCATTGACGCTTAATGGTGTTGCAATCGCTTTTATGGGGAGGACTGCCGATGTTGCTGTTGGCTCTGTTGTCATTTTTGGCTGCTTGTTCATTGGCTTGCCATTTAAACGAGGTGTTAGCGCAAGCGTAAAAGAGCTTATTGACGGCAGGATGAAAGATTTGTGGCGGCTTTATGACGGTGCAAGGTTGCAGAGGAAAGCTATCTCGATATGGCTGGTAGATTATGGTTTGGATATTACAGCTGTTGGGCAATAGCTACGCTAGGTTAGCAGAGCTTTACAGCAATAAAAAAGGAGCGCTAATGCGCTCCTTTTTAGTCAATCGTTGCTGCTTAGAATATCAGATGCGCAACACCTGCAATAACCGGAAGAGTCACTAATGTTCTTAGAATGAACACTACAAATAGCTCTAAGAAGTTAACTGGGATTTTACTACCAATAAGTAGTGCACCCACTTCACTCATGTAGATAAGCTGAGTGACTGACAAGGTCGCAATAATAAAGCGAGTCATATCAGATTCGATAGAGCTAGCTAAAATAGCTGGAATAAACATATCTGCAAAACCAACCATAATGGTTTTAGATGCCGCTGCAGCTTCTGGTACTTGTAATAGCTCAAGTAGCGGAATAAACGGCATACCCAAGTATTCAAAGATTGGCGTAAATTCGGCAATCATCAGCGCGATAGTACCGATGCCCATCACGACTGGTATTACACCAAAAATCATATCAACAACGTTTTTCACGCCATCGACAAGTGTGTGTTTAATACCACCTGCAGCAGAAGCTTTATTTAGCGCTTGATGCATGCCCCATGAAAATACGTTGTAACCCGCCGGGATCATTTCATCATCGCTATGACGCGGTGTTTCATCTACATAGATGTCTTTCTTCCACGATAGTGGAGGCAGTTTAGGCACAACAATCGCCGCCACAAAACCTGCAAGACAAACAGTGAGATAGAAAGGCACAAACAGATGCTCAAGTTTTACCTGAGAGATCACCACTAACGAGAAGGTGATTGATACTGCTGAGAAGGTAGTACCAATAACCGCAGCTTCCCTTTGTGTATAAAAGCGTGCTTCATACTGCTTGCTAGTCATCAAAATACCGACGCTACCATCACCTAGCCATGACGCCATACAGTCAATTGCACTGCGACCAGGTAAGTTAAAGATAGGGCGCATGACTTTGGTCAACATGGTGCCAAGTAGCTCAAGTAAGCCAAAGTTCAATAACAACGGCAAAAGCATACCTGCAAACAGAAACACTGAGAACAATACTGGTAGCAGATCGTTTAGGACTAGGGCACCAGTGCCGCCTGAACGAATGGCTTCTGGACCGACATTGAAAAAGGTTAATGCAACGAAAATCGCACCAAGAATACGCACGATCAGCCAAATTGGACTGACGTTAAATAGCGAGTTTAAAAATCGCTGCTCAACAATAAATTTGGGCTGGACAATTTTGGTTAATAACGAAGCAATCGCGGTGAAAATAACAATCGCGGTGACAACACCAACTAACACATCACTTAGCAGACTTTGTAAGCCCTTAGAAATAATCGCAATTGGAATTGTGATGGCATCATTATAGCTAATCGGCATCATAAACAGCATTAAGCCGATTAATGATGGAATGATAAACGTTAGCATTGTTTTAATGTTGTGGGTTTTTTTTTCTGACACTTTATTTGCACCCTAAATAACGAGTTTTGCTTTATGACAATAAACAGGTGTTTACGTATGAATTCAAGCTTATGCATAAACAGATAAATTATTGAATATTCATTCAACTGTTAGTCAGCGAAATGTTCGCCTTAAAATATCTAAGCAATATTTTCACTATTACGACTAGTGTAATTCACTACAGTCGAATAGTTATTAGCTCAATATGATTATTTATATTGTATCGGAAGTTTGCAAAAAAGCACAAAACTTTTTTGTGGTTAAAGATCTTTTAAGGTAATGATTTGTTTGTGTTAATTTGGTGTTGGTTGTTTTGGGTGGTGTTTAGCCGTCATAAAGACTTTATAACGGCTGATAAGGCTTTTAAACAACAATTAACTAAATGTTTTTCTCAGAGATTTTGCTTTTTCAGCATTGAACTTTAACTCTTTTACAGAGCTCTCAACTAAGGTTACTGCGCATAGGTTTTCACTTGAGGCCTGGCTAATTTGACTAATATTTTGATTAATTTCACCGACAACGAGTGTTTGTTGTTCAGCCGCCACAGCATTTTGTAATGCCAACTGTTGGATTTCTTTCATCGACTGATAGATGGTGTCGATTTTCTGAGCGGAAATTTCTGCATCTTGGCTGCATAATAATGCTCGCGACTTACTATTATCCATTTGCTGCGACCACTGAGTAAGCATAGCAAACATTTTATCGACGCTTTGAGATATGCTGGTGGTTGATTGCTGGGTGCGGCTTGATAAGGCTCTCACTTCATCGGCTACAACGGCAAAGCCGCGACCCTGTTCACCGGCTCTGGCTGCCTCAATAGCGGCGTTGAGGGCAAGTAAGTTAGTTTGCTCGGCAATGGCGTCAATTTCAGACATGGCATTGGCGACTTCTTCTGCCTCTTTGTTGAGCAGGTGAGCATTGGCTGCTGCGTCAGCGACTGAATCTGAAAGTTGGTTAATGCTAACTGCGTTTTGCTGCATCTTGTCGCGACTATCTTGGCAGATTTGATAAGTATCTTTAATGCTTTCTGATGTGGACTGGGTATTTTTAGCGACTTCGCTAATGGTGGCCCCCATTTCTTCGGTAGCACTAGCAATCTGTTCAATCTGCTGGTTTTCAATATCTAAACCTACATGGGTTTGCTCTGCCGCAGCGATTAGTTGGCTGGCGATATCTTCTATATGTTCGGCGTTGTCTTGAGAGCGTCCTAGTACGCCTTGCAGTTTGGCGTCTTTCATCATTAACTGAAAATCTAACAAGGAGGAGGTGTCTCGGCCGCAATAAATAAATCGACTTACGGAGTCATAACTTTGCTTCATTTTCATTAAACGGGCGGGCACTCTAAAGGCTTCATCATAGAAGATTGCAAGATTAACTCCCATTAAAAGTAGACCTGCAACAATCACGCCCCAGCCCCATATACTACCGGCAATGAGCAAACCTGCGCTGGCACAAAGTGCTGAAAGTATTCGTTTATTTGCTAAACTTATTGGGTCGTCGACTCGTTTCCCTTGATTTAGGCGATGATAGATATGACTGGCTTTGGTAACGAGTTCAGTACTTGGCTGAACTCTTACTGATTGGTAACCAACGAGCTTGCCTTGCTCAAACAGTGGCGATACGAAAGCATCGACCCAATAGTATGCGCCATTCTTGCAGCGATTTTTAACCACCCCACGCCATGATTGACCACTTTCTAATTTTGACCACATTTCTTTAAATGCGGCTTTGGGCATATCGGGATGGCGTACAATATTATGATTTTTGCCTATCAACTCAGCTTCTGTAAAGCCTGAGACCTCAATAAAGCGTTGGTTTACATAAGTGATCACACCACGCCTGTCGGTTGTTGATATGAGTTGGTCATTTGCCGTTAACTTTACTTCCTGATTAATTAAGTCTGGCTGCTTTTTTGTCATTATTATTAGTCCCTGTGACAGCAAAAACATTGCAATACCTTAGCAATGCGTTAACACATCAGCATAGAATATCTTATTAATACATACGTTTGAAATTTTGCTGCTGCTTTTTTTAATAGAAACTTGATAACAAAACTTGTGGACTGTTTCTGGAATTATTTTGGGGTTATTCGCTAATTAACCTATGATTTTTAGGTTGTTTTAGTTTCGTTTTTTATAAGGGAGTTGAATTTTCTGGCGGTTAATTATAGAAATAACAAATACGAAACATTAACTAAGGCTTAAGTGAATGGTAAAAATCTGAGCAAGCCCTCGTTACTCTAAGACAATTCTATATACATTAATTAGTGTTAATTAAAAGACTAAAATAGGAAGCTATGCTGGTTAAGAAGTACAATAAAGTGGCAACGTTAGCATTTAGGTTTGGCATGCTTGGCATATTTGGTCAGCTACTTGGTCTGGTTTTATCTGTTATGTTATTTAAGCAGATAGGTGATGACGGTTTTAGTTTTTTTAACCATACCTTAAGTGAGTTAGGCAGTTATGGGCAATCTCACTATGCGGTATTTGTAAATGGCGGTTTATTCTTTGGCGGGCTTTGCGTGGTGTTATTTTGCCTACTGAGTTTACAGCTAGTGCAATCTCGTTGGCATTACTTGTTTTTTTTGAGTTTAGGATTATGTTATCTGGCATTTGCTGCTTCGGGGCTTTTTCCTGTAAATGTTTATCACCTGCATATCGTGGCAATTAAATATTTTTTTATATTTGCTTGTAGTAGTTTGGTTTTTTACGGGTTGTTTCAACTAAGCGCGACGTCTTTTACATTTTCAATTTGGCATAATGCGTTAGCATTTTTTGCATTCATATTTTTAGCGGGTTTCTTACTACTTCCATCACTGGGATTAGGCTTAACTGAGGGGAATGAAGCGTTTTATAATGAGCTGTTAGTTGGTCCGGGGAGACCTGATTTATGGTGGCCAGCCATTATTGAATGGATTGGCGTAGCCACCTTTTCGTTATGGAGTTGCTCGGTGATCTATAAGATAACAAGCAGTGATTCCTAGTCCTATCATTGCTTAATCAGTTTTAACTGTCTGTATTGCTGAAAACTACTGACTCTGAATATGGGCGAACCCTGAATCGTGGTGCCAATAGCCATTGCAAGATAGGGAATTATTTTTATCAGGCTGCTGCAGAATATTTTCAGCTATCTCGATGCTTTTTAAACTATTTGGAGAGACTCTAAAATAGTTTACCCCCATAGATTTCATCACCTCAACTTCACTCGATAGATCAATTAGGCTAGCAGATTGCGTTTGAATACCGTTTAGTCTTAATAGTGGCTGGTTATCCATAGTTTGTGTGAGTAAGCCTTTAGGGTTTGCTAGGCAAACAATTTGGCAGTCATCCTTTTGCAGACCCTGTTGACGTGCGGTAAAACAGCGAGCTGAGTGAGCAAGTGGTAAATAGCCGTGCCCAAAAACTTCGACTTCAAAAGCAAGCGGTTTTTCTGATTGCATCACCTTGGTTAGCCAGTCTTTGGATAGCTCAATTGGCATTACAAAACGTTGCATACCCCACTGGTGGAGCTTGGTTAATGTTGCAAGGTTATAGTTGTTCATTGTTGCACCACATACAAAAGGCAGCTTGCGTTCCTTTGCAGCTTGCACAGCCCCCATGTCATTGGCTTCAATGATGAATTCACCATTATCGACATGTTTTTGCAATTCAGTGTATTCAGACGGCGCTTCTAGCAGTGCCAAAGTTGATAACACGACTTGCTTACCTGAGTCTCTTAGCATTTGTGCAATAGCTAAATAGTCGGAGAACTTAAGCTGACGTCGACGGCTACAAACGGTTTCACCTAAGTAAATCAGCGGAATATTGCTGGTGGCTACTTGATCATAAAAAGCGGTAACTTTTTGTTTTTCCCAGCAGTATTGCAATGGACCTAGTGATGTTTTCATGATTAATTCCTTATTGCCAATTACGCTCGTAAGCGCCAAGCGTTGTGGTTTGTCCTTCCGACACTTTTGCCAATGCTTGATCCCATGACTGTTGGGTTTGGTATTTATCTGGGGCTGACATATAGCTATCAATGGCTGCACGCCATACTTTGGTCACTTGCTCTACATAAGCAGGGCTGCGTTGGCGTCCTTCAATTTTGAGTGATACCACGTTGGCTTTCGCTAACTCAGGAAGCAGGCTTAAGGTGTTAAGACTGGTTGGTGACTCAAGAATATGACTTGGGTTGCTGTTTTCTTCCGTGGTGTATCGGCCTTTACACACGACAGGATAGCCCATTTGTTCATCTAAGCCTGACTTATCAATTAACACATCATTTAGTAGTGTTAGGCGACTATTACCTTCCTCGTGCCAGCGCACGTGTTTTGCAGGTGAGCAAGAACCACCAGTATTTGGTGATTGGCCAGTCACGTAAGATGATAAGTGGCAGCGGCCTTCAGCCATAATGCATAAACTACCAAAGGCAAAAACTTCTAAATCGACCGGCGTCACTTTGGCCAGATCGCGGACTTGTTTCATTGATAGTACCCGAGGCAGTACAGCCCGTTCGATATTAAATGCTTCTTTATAGAGCTTTAGCGCTCCCAGGTTAGTTGCGCTTGCTTGTACAGAAAGGTGGAGCGGTAAGTGTGGGTACTTACTGTGGGCGTAATCGAGTAATGACAAGTCCGCCATGATAAGTGCATCAACACCTGTATCTGCAGCGAGATCGATGGCTTGGTACCAACGCTTTTCTTCACCAGGGCTGGGAAATGTGTTTATCGTTAAAAACACTTTCTTGCCACACTTCTTGGTGTACTCTGCTGCTTGTTGTAATTTCTTCGGTGTAAAGTTTAACCCTGCAAACGACCGTGCATTGGTATCGTCCTTCAGTCCCAGGTAGACCGCATCTGCTCCAGCATTTAGGGCGGTTTTCAATGAGGCGAGATTTCCCGCTGGGCACAGTAGTTCCATTTGGTTGCTCCAAAAATAATGAAACAGGAGTTTAAAAGGGAATGAAGATCATATTTTTGATGTAAAACAGGTTTGTGATCATAAAAGCTAGGTAAAATCCCTTTCTTTGCCACATTTTGGATACATTTCCACATGCAAGGTTTCTTTCCCAACAAACTAGCTCAACAAATACTCGATATCGGGCCTAAAGCCATTGCGCGTCCTCTAGGCTTAATACCGTTTGCACTAAAAGCTGATTTGTTAAAACGTATTCTAGGTTTACTGCTAGCAGAACAAGCTGCCGATGAGGAGTTAGACTTTCTTGAAGGGCGTTGGGTGGCAATTTATATTAAGGATCTAGCGCTTAGTTTTGAGGTGACTTATGCTGATGGTTGGCAAGTTCGCCCAATCCAAAATGCAGAAGTGACATTTACTGCGCAATCAAAAGAATTATTACTTATTGCTGCGGCTAAAGAAGATCCTGACAGCTTGTTTTTTCAGCGTAAATTATGCATTGAAGGCGATACAGAGCTTGGACTAGAAGTGAAAAACTTGCTGTTGAGTGTCGAATTTGATGCCATGCCTGCAGCGATTAGAATGACCATTGAGAAGCTCGCTTTGGCGCTGCAAGCATTACAAGCAAAAGCGGAACCTGCACTGGCTTAATTTAAGCCTGAATTGAGTTTCTGTAACTTGGTCGTTAGCGATTTAGCCATGCACAACTTTTGGCGCGTGCATGGCATTGTTTTGCTTAAATGCTTTTCGAGTGAAATATATCTCTACATTAAGTTGATATAAGACTGAGTAATTAGGCGTCTTGATTAAAGTCGACATCAACCTCAAAAGTTAACCTTTCTCTGCTAACAGGGTGATTGAGCACTAAACGTTGGGCATGTAAGTGTAAGCGATTGGATTTATTACCGTAAAGGTCATCACCTATGATTGGTAGATGTAAGCCATCATGGTGAGCACAGTGCACACGCAGTTGATGAGTGCGACCTGTATGCGGATACAAATACAACATAGTGGCATCAGCGCTGCGCGACTTTACCTGCCACTTAGTTTGCGCGTGTTTTCCATGCTCATAGCAGACCAATTGTCTTGGTCTGTCATCAATATCACCACGCAATGGTAAACTAATCTCGCCTTGCGCAGCCTCAACCACACCAGATACCTGAGCCACATAACGCTTTTCTACTGTGCGGGCAATAAACTGCTGCGCTAAAGACTTGTTGGCTTCACTGCTCAGCGCAATCACCATTAAGCCAGAGGTCGACATATCAAGTCTGTGAACTATCAGTGGACCAGTGGCTTTAGGAAATAGTGCTTTCATGCGTGCATAGACAGAGTCTGTGACATTTTTACCGGGTACCGACAAAAACTCTGCAGGTTTATTGACCACCGCCATGACATCATCCTGATAGATAACCTCTAGCGATTTTCCTTCGGCGGGGTTTGTTAGTAATGGATTTTCATCCATCTCAATCCCTTCAAGCATATGGCTTAAAATTGGCTGGCATTTTCCCTGACAAGAACCATAAAAGTTTTTATGCTGCTTGATTTCTGACTTTGGTGATACGCCCCACCAAAACTCAGCCATCGCGATAGGGGTTAAGTTATGATTAAAGGCAAACTGCAGTAGTTTAGGTGCCGCACACTCTCCGGCTCCAGCTGGTGGTTGCTGGGTTGGACTGTCTTTAAAGATCTCATTAAGATCTTTTAACTCGCCTGCTTGATTTAAAAACTGATACTGGGCAAAAATCTGTTTTTGCAAATTATTTGAATGTTGTGCCCGCTTTGTTTTAATGCCCGACACTTCAGTTTGCAAGCTTTGCAGTTTTTTGGCAATGGCGTCACATTGCTCATCCCACTCTTGTTTGGTTGCTTTGAGGTGAAACTTTTCAGCGACACTCTCTTTACCCAGTTGGATATTGAGCGTATTTAGTGCGACTGCATCTTGTTGTTTTTCAACTTTGCTACGGCGCAGTTTTCGTGTTTTTCGGTTTTCAATAATTTGCGCGCGTATGGTTTCTAATGCGCTGTCAGCTTGACTGCGTAATCTTGTTAGCTCGGCAGCTAACCTAGCCATATCAGGATTGTTTTGGGCGATTTTTAACTGGTCTGTGAGTTGGTTAAGCGCCTGCATACCATCATGAAAAAAACTTTCTTCTGCCAACATATCGAAGACGGGCGGTACAAAGCCATCGAGCAGGTTCTGTTCGGCAAGTTTTCCAGAAAACGCGGATAAGTAACCTAGAGCTCCACTTTGATTACGTACCAGCAACACGCCAAACATCTTGCCAATTGCAGGTGTAGTATCGGCATATTCACCCAAGCCAAAGTTATGCTGCCAGTCAGTTTGAGTACTTAAGTGTTGCTGTAGCTCAGCTGCAGCTAACAAGCACAATGGATGCGGCTCATAGTAAAACGGGAAAGTAAAACGTTCAGGCTGCTGATAACTATCAATAGCTGACTTGAAAGCGGTAAAACAGTGTTGAGCTGAATACATGGGCACCTGACATCTTTAATTGGGCTGGGGCGATAATTGCTAAATCACAGTAAGTTTAGCTAGCAAGCTTGCAGTGGGCCGAGATTTTACTCTCTCAGAGGGGTGATGTCATCTGTCGAACTGCGCTTTTACCAGATCTATAACCAGCAAAAGCTTAGCAGTGTGCACGTATCAAAACCTTTACCTTTGGAGGGGAATTAATACGGACTTAGTTAGAGCGGACTTAGTTAGAGCGGACTTAACTAAGATGGATTTGGAATAAGTGCGTGCTTGTTAATGAAAGCGGTAAATAGCTAAACTGCGGCTAGTCATTTTATGATTTATTGGCCTATCTTCAGCAAGAGTAGGTAGTTTATTTTTAGGAGCTTATCATGGAACGAATAGGTTTAATTTTGTTACTTCAAGGATTACTAGTTAGCTCGGTTCAGGCTGATGTTGAAACATTTAGTGCTGAGTTGGTTCAAGCGGCAATGGATAGAACTGAACATCATGTTAGATATGACGGTAGCTATTTTAAGCTTGATTATCCAAACGGGGATGTGCCTGCCAATATTGGGGTTTGTACCGATGTGGTAATTCGAAGTTATCGTCAGTTAGGAATAGATCTGCAAGTGTTAGTGCACGAAGATATGAATAGCCATTTCGCTCAATATCCCTCTAAAAGAATTTGGGGCTTGAGTCGCCCTGATAAGAATATTGATCATCGTAGAGTCCCCAACCTGCAAACTTTCTTTACTCGTCATGGGCGGACATTACAAGTGAGTAATGATGGCGCAGATTATCAAGCGGGTGACATAGTCACTTGGATGTTACCGGGTAACTTACCCCATATAGGAATACTGGTAGAGCAAACATCTTTGGAGCAAAAGCGGCCGCTAGTTGTGCATAACATAGGTGCAGGGCCACAGCTTGAAGATATGTTGTTTGAATATCCAATAACGGGTCATTATCGTTATCAGCCTAATCTAGATTGAGTGTCTAGTATTAGTTTGTATCTCAACCATGTTTAGTTGAGTCTAGTTTTACTTTGTCTTTGTCTTTACGCCATTGCATAGAATTCGCATCGCGATACTGGCACTTGAACTAAGGGGTAAAATATCAAACTATATAGTTTTAAACTGGGGTTCCAGCTCGGGGGTAGTTGAAGCTAGACAATAAAAAATGGAGCCGTTTGGCTCCATTTTTTGTTCAATTTTTGCTTACTCAATAGGCTTGCCAGTAAGTATATGGTACTTAATGAGCAGTTCATCGTTAGATTCCTTATGAGCAGGGTCAATAGCAATACAATCGATAGGGCAGACCGAAATACATGTTGGTTTGGCGTAATGGCCAACACACTCTGTGCACAATATAGGGTCGATCTCGTAGATCTCTTCACCCATAGTAATGGCCTGGTTAGGACATTCGGGTTCACACATGTCGCAGTTGATACAACTGTCGTCGATTAATAATGCCATTGTCTTTAGTCTTAAATCTCTGTAATAAACACCTATCGATTATGAGCTCGTAATTCGAGCTCATAAAAATAAGCTTATATTGTGTTGCTTAAATAAGCTTACTTAGCTTGTGTATCAGCAGCTTGGTGTGGATTACGGGTATCTTGGCCTTGTGGCAAGTTACGCAGTAATACCGCTTTTTCAAGCTCAACGCCTGCCGGTACGTCAAGGAATACAAAGTGACCTGAACCTAGCCCAGCCTCAACGCTTTCACCTTTGCGGTTAATTAGCGTATCAACTTTGATGGTTAAGTTACCTTGTGGTGTCATCACCTCAACGCTGTCGCCAACAAGGAACTTGTTCTTCACATCAACTTCTGCAAGACCTGCTTCGTTACGTTTACCGGTAAATTCGCCAACAAACTGCTGCGTGTCGCTAATTGAATAGCCGTAATCGTAGTTTTGGTATTCATCATGCACGTGGCGACGTAAGAAACCTTCGGTGTAACCGCGGTGTGCAAGGCCTTCAAGATTGTGCATTAGTGTACGGTCAAAGTCTTTACCGGCAGAAGCATCTTCAATCGCTTGGCGATAAAGCTGAGCAGTACGTGCAACATAGTAGAACGACTTGGTACGACCTTCGATTTTAAGTGAGTCAACGCCCATCTTAGTCAAACGCTCAACGTGTTGAATCGCACGTAAGTCTTTTGAGTTCATGATGTAAGTGCCGTGCTCATCTTCAAACGCAGGCATATACTCGCCTGGACGACCCGCTTCTTGAAGCAGAACGATTTGATCTGATGGTTGACCTGCACCTAATGTTGGCGTTTCAATTTGTACTGCAGGGTTAACTGGAACCACATCACCGGTTTCAGTTTGTTGTGCTTCGTGGACATCGTACTTCCAACGACATGCGTTAGTGCAGGTTCCCTGGTTAGGATCACGCTTGTTGATATAACCTGATAGCAGACAGCGGCCTGAGTACGCCATACATAACGCACCATGAACAAAAACTTCTAATTCGATATCTGGGCAGCGTTGACGAATTTCTTCAATTTCATCTAGTGATAGTTCACGAGAAAGAATGACACGCTTAATGCCTTGTGACTCCCAGAATTTTACTGATGCCCAGTTAATTGCGTTGGCTTGTACTGATAAGTGAACCACTTGATCTGGAAATGCTTCACGTACCATCATGATAAGACCTGGATCTGACATGATTAACGCATCAGGCTGCATTGCAACCACAGGCTCCATATCTTTGATATAGGTTTTTAGCTTAGCGTTGTGCGGTGCAATGTTGCTCACCACATACAGCTTTTTGTTTAAGCTGTGGGCTTCCTTAATACCTGCTGCCAAGTTTTCCATCTTAAAGTCGTTATTACGCACGCGAAGACTATATCTTGGCTGGCCGGCATAAACAGCATCGGCGCCATAGGCAAAGGCGTAACGCATATTTTTTAATGTACCAGCAGGGGACAATAGCTCAGGTTTAAACATAATAGCTTCTCTGTTAACGGATAAGGACTTGACAATCGGCTGCGCATTTTACTGAATGAAAGCGCTAATGCAAGAAAGTCAGCCGCATATAATAATTGGCTTTGAGACGATCAGAGTCTTTTATCATAAGATATTGTGATCAATGTATCATTTTTAGGTGGTTTTTATACCGACCTTGCCACTTGATTAAGTATTGACCTATTACGGCCGCTTTGCACACATCATAAAGCGCTCAACTGATATACTCGGTTTGTTGCAAATGAACACAGGATAAAAGGGAGTAAAGATGTCGACAGAACATCAGATATTAGTCGGATTACTAAAAAAACTAAAGTCAGATGCATTAGTGTTGCCAACATTGCCAGAGGTGGCAATGCGGGTACAAGAAGTTGTCGCACAGGAAGACGTAAGCCTTAAAGATATTGCCATTATTATTGGCCAAGATGCAGCGATTTCTGCCAGGGTTATTAGGGTTGCTAATAGTGCTTTGTATAGCCGTGGTATGCCGGCTGATAACGTGAATGCGGCAATTAACCGTATTGGTTTAATTCAAATTAAATCGATTGTGACCTCCATTGCCATGGAGCAATTGTTCATCTCAACCAATCAAATGGTTTGGGAAGTCATGGATGAGGTGTGGAGCGCATCGATTGATGTCACATCTGCAGCTTGCGCCATGTTACAGCTTTATAAACAGCAGAACCCAACCAGCACATTGAATATTGATACTATGACGTTAGCGGGCTTAGTGCACAATATTGGTGCTCTGCCTGTGCTGACAGAAGCTGAAGCTAATCCTGAGTTATTTGGGAATATCGTTGTACTGCGGGCATTAGTTAAAAAGTTACAAGGACCTTTAGGTCGCGCTGTGTTAAAAAGCTGGCAGTTCTCGCCAGATGTGATGGAAGTTGTTGAGCGTTGGTCTGATTTAACTTATCAGTCAGATAAAGTGAGTTATTTGGATTTTATCCGAGCGGCGGCGTTTTACACTGGAAAGTTAAGGGCTGGAGCTGAATTAGAACAACGAATGCAGATCTTTATTGACCGTGGTTTACCGGTTTCAAGTAATGATTTAACGAGCGATAGCTTTATTGAAACTTATCAGTCGATTAAGTCAGGATATGAGTAAATAAATATTGAAAATAAAGTGCTCTTAAGATGGTGCAATAGCGCGCTATAGTTTATAAACAGAATAGGGAAGAAATTTAGGTTAAAGTGCCCATTGATGAACGGTAATTGGATTGTTTTTGGTGTGTGTTTATTGCTACTGCTTATACTCGTAGTTGTATTGTGGCATCAAAAAAAACTGACATTCAAAATAAATCATCTCTTCAATGCTGTTAGCAATGAAGAAGGGCTGTCAACGGCTAAAACACTGTCGAATAGTGCTAAGTTGGACCAGCTAGAACAAGGTGTTAGTCAATTAGTGATTCAAAGCCAACAAGCTGAGCAAGATAAGCTAACGCAGTTGGATAATCGCATGAGCATGAAGCGAAAAATGGCAGAGTTAATGCCACTGGATAAAGGTAGTCTTGTTTTACTTGATATTTACCGCTTTCGATACGTAAATGATTTGTTTGGCTTTAACTTTGGCGATGAATTACTGAAACAGATAGCGATTCGTATTAAGGAGTTATCGACTGATGGCTCTTTAGTTGCCAGAATGAATGAAGATGAGTTTCTTATCTATTTTCCTCGTTCTAGGTCTGAACTACAACTGCAACAGCTCATTGATAAGCTTCAACTTCCCTATGATATCTTTGGCAGCATTATTACTACCCGAGTACAAGTTGGACATTTAGCTTTAGAACCTTTTCACAGTGACATTAGTACCATGCTAAGGCGACTGGATTTAGCCCTTAAAAAGGCAAAGATTCACGACCTTGCTTTATCTGAGTATTTGCTTGGGGATGACGCAGTACAGATAAGAGAAGTTTCCATCATCAATAGTTTAGCCAAAGCCCTGAGTGATGGTGAGCTTTATATGGTTTATCAGCCTAAGCAGAGCTTTCCACAAGGTCATTGTTGCCAAGTAGAGGCCTTGATGCGTTGGCAGCATCCGCAACTTGGAAGTATCTCTCCTGCAGAGTTTATTCCTTTAGCAGAATACTCTGGCATGATTGATATTGTGAGTCAGTGGGTACTTGATGAAGTGTTTGCTCAGCAAGCAAAGTGGACAAAAATGGGCATGGATCTTCAAGTTGCCGTTAATTTATCGACTCAAGATCTGCGTAACGCCTCTTTGATCACCGGAATTAAAGCGAGGTTGGCAAAGTATCAACTTAACGCTGGGGTAATATCTATTGAAATCACCGAAAGCAAATTGATGCAAGATCTTGATGGTGCGATAGCGACTATTAAAGATTTACGTCACTTAGGTGTAGATGTTGCTATTGATGATTTTGGGACAGGGCATTCATCTTTAGCTTACCTGAAATACTTACCTGTAGACGAAGTTAAAATAGACAAAGCTTTCTTAGATGATTTAGAAAGTGATGCTCGAGCCAGGCATATAATGGACACCAGTATACGTTTAGCTAAAGGGCTTGGTTTTAAGGTAACTGTTGAAGGTGTTGAAACTGAAGATATTTTACAGTTATTACTGGGAATGGGAGTTGATAAGGTTCAAGGTGATATTTTTTCCAAGCCACTGAAACCTAAAGAGCTTGAATCGCGTTGGCCTAAATTGAGTGAGCAGGGTAACTTTTAGCGTAGCACCCAGCTTATTACGATACCTTTTAAGGTTTTATTAGCGCTAAAATGTTGTTTTAATCATTCAGGTAAGTAGAGTGACTTACCTGAGTTGAACAGGTGTTAGCCTGCTATATACAATGCAGCAAAATAGTTTTGCTGGGTCAGTTTTATGTGAGTTTAAAATGTAACTGGCTCAGAGAAAGCTTCACCTAAACGTGCAATTAGCTGCTGCGGCATAGGGCTAAGTTGACGTTTTTTATTCATACACACCATTTCAATCTGTGCCGTGACCGCTGGTTTTTTGGCGTTTGGGCGCCAAATTTCCTGTAGCCATACAGTACGGTATTTACTTTCAAAGTAGAACTTTGTTCGCACATCGATGATATCGGCAAATTCAACCCCATCATGACATAGCATATCGGTGCGATAAACCGCAAAGCCAAGATCATGCTGATCCCACAATGAAGCTAAGCTATTGGCTCCAATTACATGTTCACGGGCACGTTCAAAATATTTAAGAAAGTTTGGGTGATAAACCACACCTGAAAAGTCGGTGTCTTCATAATAGATCTGTACAGGGAAATGGCAATTTTTACTGTACTGAAAAGACTTATTCACATTGGTGTTGCTTGCTAGTTTATTAGTTTGCGACATGAAGGTTATTTTTTATCTTTTTGGCAATAGGATCATTAGGCGTAAGCTTAACATAGTCCTTTGACGGCTAAGAAATAAACTCACTTAACTAATTTTTTCTGGTTAATTGCTCAAAATGGAGGGGTGATAAGTAGTAGGCTAAAAAGCTGAGTATTTAAGTGAGTCGTTTTGAATTTTGCACCATTAGAATCTACCTTTAAAACTGCATAGAATTTTGAATCAAAAGTCGTTTTTTGCCTAATGGCGGTAGCATAGCTAGTAGAGGAAGACGCTAATCTATTGCACTTTAGATTTTTATGCGTTAGGAAGGCGTTTCCATTACGTGACAATATGTTATGGTAGTGTTTTCACCAAGCTTGGCGAGAAGCGGGGTAAGGTGTTAAAACTTAAAGACTATTGATATGTTCTAGCTGATAAATAATTGATTTAAGTTTGTATTCTGTTCAGCACTGAATTTCAAGGACGAATCGTTTTTTATGGATCAAAGCCTGCTACTTTCTTTTATTCAAAATTCCTCTCTTTTGCTGGTTATTGTGCTTGTATACGATGCTTTTCCTCGCAGCCATAACCCCCAACCTGAACTCATTCTGCGCATAGGAATTGGTGTGTTTATTGGAGTGATAACCATCGCTGTGATGCTAATGCCTTGGCAATATAGTGAAGGTGTTTTCTTTGATACTCGGACAGTTATTTTAAGCATTTGTGGGATATTTTTTGGTGGTATTCCAACCATAATTGCGGTGGTAATAAGCGGGATTTATCGTTTTATTGAAGGAGGGGTGACAACAGTTTCTGGTATTGGCGCGATCGTGACTTCTGGTTGTTTAGGTTATTTGTGGGGGAGATTACGCCAAGGTGAAATTAGTGATATAGGCTTTCGAGAGTTGTTTGTTTTTGGCTTGATATCTCATAGTGTTATTTTACTGTGGGGGTTTACTATCCCAGGTCAACTGGCTGTGTTGCTGTTACAGCAATTGCTGGTCCCTTTCCTGATAATCTTTCCTATTACGACTGCACTTTTAGGTTTGTTCTTGTCTCGACGAATTGAAATTAAGCGTGATCAAGAAATCACACTGCAAGATCATTTGTTATTTAAATCGCACTTCCAAGCTGGCACTTTAGGAGTGGCAATAACAAATAGGGATTATCAATGGATTAAGGTGAATCAAAACCTCTGTGAAATGCTTAAATACACAGAGAAAGAATTGCTTCATATGTCTTGGTTAGAGCTTATGCAGCCTCAAGATTATTTTGTCTATAAGCATTATTTTGAGCAATTAGTTGAAAGTGAAATAAATGAGTTTGAGTTAGAAGTACGTCTTATTACTAAAGATGAATCCATTGTTTATACGCACATGACAGTAGCTTGTCAGAGAGAACATGGAAAAGTTAAATTAGTTATCACAGGTGTGTTGAATCGTACTTCTCAAAAAGAAGCTGAAATAGCCCAATTAGCAAGTCAGGAACAACTGGCGTTAGTACTTGGTAGTAGCGAACTTGGTTTTTGGGATTGGGACATAGTCAACGATGTTATAGAGCGCAACGAGCACAGTGCAGCTATCTTAGGTTGTGATATTGAGAGCTTAAATCGGACGCCAAAACTGTGGATTAATGCTATTCACCCAGATGATAGAGTCAGAGTGTTAAAGTCAATTGATGCTCACTTAAATGGCGAGACGGAGCAACATAAAGTCGAGTACCGCATCCGTAATCAAGCTGAACAAATTTTATGGCTGTCAGATACTGGCAAAGTCATGAGCCGTGATACCAATGGTAAACCTTTACGTATGTGTGGAATATACACGGATATCACGGATAGAAAGCGTGTTGAAGAATCATTAAGGCTTGCAGCTTCCGTTTATAACAACAGCAGTGAAGCGATTAGTGTGCAAGATGAGCAAGGCCTAATAATCAATACTAATGCGGCATTTTCAAGAATTACAGGCTATAGCGAACAAGAGATAAAACTAAAAAATATTAAGGTTCTGCAATGTAACCGCAATAGCCGCAGTGCTTATGAACAGATGAATAAAGCGGTTGAAGAAGAGGGGCGCTGGCAAGGTGAAGTTTGGCTAAAGCGAAAAAATGGCGAAGAGTTTGTGGTTTGGTTAACCCTTAACGCTTTGATAGATAAAAACAGTGGAACTCAACGCCGAGTCGCTTTGTTTTCTGATATGACGGATAAAAAACAGGCTGAACACATTATTTGGCAGCAAGCAAATTATGACCCGTTAACAGGCTTACCGAATAGGCGAATGCTACTGGATTATTTAAGTACCTTGATGTTAAGGCTAGATAACAGTGAGCATCACTTTGCGTTAATGTTTTTAGATCTTGATTACTTCAAAGAAGTGAATGATACCTTAGGCCACGATATGGGCGATCGTTTGCTATTGGAAGCTGCGAAACGCATCAAGGCCTGCATTCGAGAAACTGATGTAGTTGCTAGGCTAGGCGGCGATGAATTTACCGTTATTTTATCAGGAATAACAGATACGGCCGGTGTTGATAAAGTCGCTAAGCATATTTTATCTTGCATTGCCGAGCCGTATATTCTGGGCGAGGAAACTGCCTATATTAGTGCCAGTATCGGGATAACATTATATCCAGATGATGCAGCGACTATAGACGGCTTACTTAAACATGCTGATCAGGCTATGTATGCGGCTAAAGGTGAGGGACGCAATCGCTTTCATTACTTTACACCTTCTATGCAACGTTACGCTAAACATAGAATGCGCCTTATTCAAGATCTCCGTCATGCCATTATTCATCAAGAATTTGAGCTCTATTACCAACCGATTATTTGTCTGCAACACGATACGTGTTTAAAAGCAGAAGCCTTGATCCGTTGGCGTCATCCTAAGCGTGGACTTGTTTCTCCCATTGAATTTATCGCTGTGGCAGAAGAGACCGGATTGATTATTGAAATTGGTAATTGGGTATTTCAACAGGCGGCAAGACAAAGCGCATTGTGGCGAGATCGTTTTGGCGTAGAAGTGCAAATTAGTATTAATAAGTCGCCGGTTCAATTTAGAGATGAAGGTGATAGTTTTGAATCATGGGCGGCGTTACTCAAGAGTTTAAAGTTAACCAATAACAATATTTGTGTCGAAATTACCGAAGGCTTGCTGCTTGATAATAGTCAGACAATATCATCTACCTTAGCAACCTATCGAGAGTCGGGCATACAAGTGTCATTAGACGACTTTGGCACAGGCTACTCTTCACTTGCCTACTTAAAGAAGTTTGAAATAGATTATTTAAAGATAGATCAATCATTTACTCGAAACCTAGATAGTAATGGTAATGATTTTACTTTGTGCGAGGCGATCATTGTGATGGCGCATAAGCTAGGTATGCAGGTGATTGCCGAGGGGGTTGAAACGGAATATCAACGTCAGCTCCTCGCTGATGCAGGCTGTGACTTTGGTCAAGGGTATCTATTTTCTAAGCCGGTTCCAGCTGAGGAGTTTGAACAGGCCTTTATTATCAAGGCAAAAGAAAACAGTGAGGCTTGATCTTGGCTATTATATGACGCGGTATTTTGCTAGACTCCGCGCTCACTTTTATTGCTTGTACTCCCATTAGCGAGTATTTAACTCATATTGAGCCGACCATGAACTTTGATGCATTCGATTTACATCCCAAAATTTTAGATGCAGTTTCTGCGCGCGGTTACCAACAATTGACTCAAGTTCAATCGCAGGTACTGCCGGTTGCCATGGAAGGTAAAGATATTATGGCGTGCGCCCAAACGGGGACTGGTAAGACAGCCGCATTTGCACTGCCGTTATTGAATCGCTTAATTAAGGAATATGCCTTATTTACAGAAACTGAAACCGAATTGACTCATGAGTCGAAGGTTAAGGTTTTAGTGTTAACGCCGACTCGTGAGCTTGCTATTCAAGTTGCTGATAACATCACTGCCTACGCACAGTTTTTACCCTTTAAAACCGTAGCAGTATATGGCGGTTCTAATATGAACCCACAGCGTAAGGCCTTACAAGCAGGCGTGGACATATTAGTCGCTACACCGGGCCGTTTGTTCGACCATATTGGTCAGTTTGGCTTAGATTTGTCTAACGTGACTCACCTTGTAGTAGATGAAGCAGACCGTATGCTAGATCTTGGTTTTGTGCGTGATATTGAAAAAGTGAAAAAGCTGGTGGCAAGCAGTCACCAAACGCTCTTTTTCTCGGCAACTTACAGTGATGCAGTAAAAACGCTTGCTGAAAAAATGCTGATCGCACCAGAGTGGATTAATGTAGCGACCTCTGCCACAGCAAGCCTTATCACCCAAGAAGTTTACTTAGTTGATACCCGTCGTAAAGCTGAGCTTTTATCAGAGCTGATTGGTCGTAATAACTGGCAGCAGGTGTTGGTGTTTGTCAGTACTCGTGAAAGCGCCGAGCATCTGCATGCAGAGCTTAAACTTGATGGCGTTAAAAACGCAGTTTTCCATGGAGAGAAAACCCAAGGCGCTCGTAACCGTGCTTTAGAAGAATTTAAATCTGGCAAGTTACGTGTGATGGTGGCAACGGACGTTGCGGCTCGCGGCCTTGATATTGAAGCGCTGCCTTTAGTGATTAACCTAGAGTTGCCATTTGCCGCTGAAGATTATGTTCATCGTATTGGCCGTACGGGTCGTGCGGGTCTTGCTGGTCGTGCTATTTCATTTGTGTCACCACAAGATCGCGACATGATGCAAGAGATTGAACAGCTAATCGAGCAAACTCTGCCAAGATTGACCATGCCAGGTTATGAAGAAGGCGCACCACTGCCTGCGCGTTACCGTGATGTGGTGGTAAAGCCTGTAAAAGAGAAAGGCCATAATAAGCGTAAATACGAAGATAAAAATCGCCCAGCAAAAAACGCTGTTGGTAAAAGCAGTTTCCGCAGTGCAGCAGCGGGCAAAAGCAGCTACGGTCGCTCAAAAGATAAAGCCAAAAAATAAGCTTGAATAGAGCTTTATTCAGTATGCTAAAAAAGTGAATATACCTAAGGTATGTTCATTTTTTTTATGGGCAATAGATTGCAAATTTGGAGGCTGAGTTGAGCAACTTACTTAAGCTCTGTGTCGTGACGGTTTTAATTGGTTTATTGGTTGGCTGCAGCGAAAAGTCAGTACCTGCGCCAGAGAATAACAACGCTGCTTTGCAACAAAGCACAACGTCGCTAAACAACGTTGCCGAAGGACCTAATAATAGCTGTAATCAAACTTGGTTTACAAAAGTTGAGCAGCAGTTAACCTCAGGCGATGATCAAGGGCATGGTCCCGATCTTGGTTCGCTTGAATGGCGCAGCGTGATTGAATTTAAGCTTGGCATAAGAGGTCAAGCCACTCTGCCAGCTAAAGACACTGAATTATGGTGTGATTATATCAATAGTCATTACATCAAATGAGAAAGCGCTAAGGAAAGTGGTCGTTTAGGGCGTTAATGTTTACCGAGAGAGTTTAGTGCTTTGCATTATGCTCGGCGGGCAAATATTTTGCTTTTTAAATTCTTGCATCACCCTTAGCGTGATATCGGTTTCAAACAGTTTTTCATATTTAATGTCGAGCACATAGGCTTTAAGTGTTAGCTTGATGGCAAAGTAACTATCGCTAATATCTTGCTTTACCAGCACAACGATTGGCTTAGGCAGGTGAATGTAACGGCTCGATGCTGCAGCCTCTCTAATGATGTCGCTAGCTAAGGTAAGGTCTTGATCAAGCGCCACATAAAACGGGATCACCACCTGCATATCTAGGGCGCCGTAATTACCACTAACCACCACGTCACTTAAGAATTTGCTGTTGGGTATAGTAATAATGTCATCGGTTAAGGTCTGCATACGTACTGAGCGTAAGCCGATGGTGACAATGTCGCCATAGTGGCCTTCAAAAGTGACTCTATCACCGACTTGAAACGGCCTATCTATCATTACCGTTAAGCCTGCAATAAACGAAGCGGCGAGATCTTTCATCGCAAAACCAACAGACACCGCTAATGTACCACCAATTAGAGTGAGCACTCTGTCATCGACTCTAAAGCTAAGCATAAACACCGAGATCCCGGCGGTCATATACACAAAGAACTGGAAAAATGATTGTAGCTTTTGCGCGAGCATACGCCGTTGTGCAAATTGACTACCGATAGAGTCAACTAAGTTTTGGGTAAACTTAAGCATTAACCAAGCGATAAAAACCACGATAATTGACAGAAATACGCCACTCCAGCGAATAAGACTGGCAATCTCAGTTAAGCTATCTAAGTTTGCTGCGCCAGACTCGGCGTAACTTGGCAGAGCTAGCGTCAACATTATCCAACTAATCAGTAGCTTAAAGGGTAGGTTTATTGTCATCTATTTCACCAATAAATGCTGATTATGTAAGGTATTGGTTATGTATCTAAACCAATGAGCCGATATTCGGGCTTTGTCATCAACGAGTTCGACAAAGCCGCGATTTTGAAAATAACGTAGGGTATTAAGTACTTCAGAAAAGCCAAGTTGAGTACAGTCTGATAACTCTTCTGCTGAGGCGACTTCTAATTGCACAATGGCGCGCAGGACTGCCAGCATAGGCTTGGGCATGGTTTCTAGCTCTTTAGCATCAGGGACGCTAAAGATCCGCACAAAAACCTTGTTGTTGGTCTTATCTTTATGCAGCGACAGCCTAAAGAAGCGCAAAGCAACACTAGGGTTACCGTCAGAGTAGTCCCATAAGATCCGATAAAAACCTTGCTCTGCCCGCTGCAACTCACTGAGCTCTTGTTCATCCCACTGTTTAGGCAGTTTGAGTCCGGCAAAACTTACTGCTAATTCACCTTTGGTCTCAATTCTGCTGCTGAGTAAGGCGGCAATTTGTTTCTCGTTCCAGCGTGGCATGGCAATCACTTTGTCGAATAACAACCTTTCGCCACGGGCGCGGTCGATAAAACGCCAAGCTGATTGTTCCATACCGATTACGGCACCATGCTGGTTTCTACCGCGTCTTAATAATTTACTGAGTTTCATCAAGTCAGCTAGGCCGTTGACCTTGGGGCTAACCAGCCGCTGACAGTTATCAATACATAAGATGTATCTATGCATCGATTGGCGTAAATGGCTAATAAGCTCGGCTTCATTGGCATCTTGATCCAAACCAAGGCTTGTATTGATTTGCGCTATTAATGGCGAGTAACCGCCATAAGGACAACTGATATAGAGTGCATGCTCAGACTTTGCACGGTGGAGTAAGCGTCTAAAGAAGGTGGTTAAACCTAAGCCGCGCTCACTATAAACCAGTGCCAATGCCGGGATTGGCGCAAGTACGTAGTGGGCTAACTCGTTGAGTTCATTATTGGCGTAGTCTTCGACCAAGTCACTGTCATCATGGCCAGGCTTTACATATAAAAAGGTATCATCACCTTTTATGCGCGCCATATTGCTATTTTCTTTATCGGCTAGGCTTTGCTTGGCCACTTCGACCCGGAAGAAATAGGCAATAGCGTGCTTAAAGGCTTGATAGCGTGAGAGGTTATGAAATAACTCTTGAAAAGCACGTTGATAAAATAGCCTAAAGATCCCTAGTAGTGTTGCAATGGGGGCGAATAACCAGTTGTGTTGATTTTTTATCGCCCAATGAATGTAGCTTGGGGGTGCTTCTTCGGCGCTTAATTGTTTGAATACAATTAAGCGCCAGTCAATGAGGGTTTTAATCAGCAAGATTACCAGCATTAACAAAATGGCGGTTTCTATCCAAGCATAAATCGTTGCTTGATATACGCTGATCGCGGTGGATTTTAAGGTGATGCCACAAATCATCAATAACCATACCCAGCGTTTAAGTGTTTTCCCTCGTAGCTCTACAATTTCTGATTGGTTGTTATATCGGCTGTGGTGTGCGGTAAATTCAGTGAGTAAGTGGATAATAATCGCTGCTGAAAATGCCCAATTAACGACTATGCTGATATAGCTCATGCTGTTAAATCCGGGGAGAGCTTCAAACAAGTTAACGAGCACGGATATGGCAATGAACCAAGCGAGTGTTTTGTGAACTTTATTGAAATAGCGCCAAAAAATACCGCTAATGGGCTCTCTTTTTACTCGTAGGGATTTATTTTTTTCGAGCTGCGAAACTATCAATTTTGGCCCCAAATTCAACCACCATTTAAGCATGATAAAAATGATGATGAACTTTATGAACAAGACTAATAGTGGGAATGGAGACACTTTGAGATCAAGTGCAAACTCGCGCAGCTTGATAAGCTGCGATACGAGTTGAAAGCTTATTATCGCCTCAGCTGTTTTTGCTTCAAGGATCACCTGTCTGACACCATCTGGGCCAAAACCTGTATATTTATCATATAGCTTGGGAGTGACGTATTGCAGCAACAGGGCTTTGTTTTTGCCTAAGCTATCAAGGGATAGCTTAGTACTACTAACCTGTAACCATAGGGCTGGCGATGGCGCAGTTTTATATTGTTGCAGTTGCTCTTTTAGCTGTTGAGTATGCGCTTGTTGTTGGTTAAATAGCGTTAGCAGTAGCTTAGCTGCATTGTTTTGGTCGCGAGCGCTCGCAAGGTGCAAATCGGGAAGGGCACTGACTTTTGCGTCTATGTCTTGACTCGGTGGCGTTAACATCGGGCTGGCTAAGTCGCTCCATTGCTGTGCATAACCAACTGATGCGAGTAGCATAAGCATTAGCCAGAGTGGGGCGTAAAGTAATTTAAGTCGCATAAATTGATATTGCTCCATAGGCAAATAGCTGATTTCCCTGTAATCAACATAGCATACACACCCATTTTTGGTTGATTAGTGACTAAGTTATGATGAGGTAGACGCCAAAAACGGGTTATTTTTATTATGTAATGTCATCTAAAAACTTGGCTAAGATCCGGTTGATGGGTGACATTGTTATCGATTAACGATTAGACTCACTGCCTATTAAAAATTGGCAGAGTATAGGCATGATCCAGAAAATTATTCCGACCAACGTGATCACAGGTTTTTTAGGTGTCGGTAAAACCTCTTTCATTAAAATGCTGTTAAAGCACAAGCCTGAAGGCGAAGTTTGGGCTGTTTTAGTTAATGAGTTCGGTGAAGTCGGTATTGATGCTGGCCTGTTAGATAGCTCTGAGGCAAAAGTACAAATAAAAGAGGTTGCTGGTGGTTGCATGTGCTGCGCAGCGGGCGTACCGATGCAAGTTGCGATTAATCAGCTAATTGCTAAAGCGAAACCAGATCGGTTATTGATTGAACCTACTGGACTCGGTCACCCGCAAGAGGTGCTTCGAGTATTAACTCAACCCCATTACCAGCAAGTTTTGGCGATGCAAGCGTGTTTAACTCTGGTCGATGCTAGAAAGCTCAATGACGAGCGCTATACCCAGCATGAGATCTTTAATCAACAGTTGCAAGTGGCTGATGTCGTGTTAGCGAGTAAGTCTGATTGTTACGAGGCTCCGATGCTTGAGCAGCTAAGGGATTATTTGAATCAAGTGCGTGTTCAAGAAGCGACAAGCATGCGAAACGATAACTCATTGGCGGTTATACCTTGGAGTATCGAACAAGCTAATGAAAAATATAGGGCGATGATGGCATTATTATCAAAGCCATATAAAGCCATCTCTTCTAATCAAAACGTCGGTTCTGCTGCAGGCAATCTAACTAAAGTTAAGCCGAGTTTGAAGCCATTAACGCCTAATGCAGCGCCTAGATTACTGGACATGAACTATAGTCCGCTATTTTCCGAGTCCCAATCTGAACCCGTTATTGAATATGATGCCCGCGGAATTTTCTATAAGCGTAATCAAGGTGATGGGTTTTATAGTTATGGCTGGGTATTTGAGCCAAGTTATGAATTTGATTTTGATACATTACTGCAGCTCATTAAAAGTCAGCAAGTTGCTCGTATTAAAGCGGTGATGATCACCGAAGAGGGCATTGCTGGGTTTAATGGTGTCGATGGCGAGTTGTCGATTGTAGAGCTTGATGATGCGATGGACTCGCGTATTGAATTATTATCGATGTCGGAACTACAAGCGCCAGAGTTTGAAACGGCATTATTACAAGCTGTGACCGGGTTAAACTAGCACTGTTTAGTCACCGCCGCGCAAACCAAAAAGCAATAATAATTAGAGCATTATCATGACAGAACAAGCTGGAGTCATCAGCCCTAAGGGACTCGCTGCAGATTCACCTATGGTGACTGAGCCGATTAGCAAGCTATTTTGGCGCTATAGCATACCGACGATTTTATCTATGCTAGTGACCGGAATTTACGTCACCATTGACGGTATGTTTATCGGACATTACCTAGGCGAAGTCGGTTTAGCTGGCATGATCTTAGCCTATCCTATTGCAGCGATCCTCTATGCTATAGGTGCGACACTCGGTATGGGGGGCGCAGCTTTAGTCTCTATTCATCAAGGTCAAGGTGAGCCACATATTGCGCGGAGGATCTTAGGTAATACCTTCAGTCTTTGTTTGCTTTCAGGCCTTATCACCACAGTATTAGGCTGTTACTTTTCAAGAGACATTCTGGTTTTGCTTGGCGCAGAAGGAGAAGTGCTAAATAGCGCTGACGATTACCTGTTTTGGTACTTTGCGCTCGGCACGTTTCCTATTGTGTCGATGGCTTTTACCACCTTACTGCGTAACGATGGTCGACCTGGTTTTGTTACCTGTGTATTAATTTTAGGTGGCGTACTCAATACCCTTCTTGATTGGCTACTCATTGTGGTGTTTCCCTATGGGTTAATGGGTGCAGCGATAGCCACCATGATCTCACAAGCCGTCACTGGCGCTTTGTGTTTACAGCACTTTTTCTCTAGCCGAACTGAAATTGGTATCAACCTTGAGCAGATGAAACTTAAGTGGGACCACTGCGTTAATATCATTAGGGTTGGCACCCCAAGCTTTTTGATGAACATGTATTTAACTGTGGTATTGACGCTACATAATGTGGCGTTTCTTACCGTAGGTACACCACTGCATGTCGCTGCCTATGGCGTGGTCAGTTATACCGAAGCTTTCTTCTATCTATTGTTTGAAGGTATCGCCTTTGGCGTGCAACCTATTTTGAGTTTTAATGCTGGGGCAAAACGCTTTGATAGAGTGAAGCAGGCATTAAAAATGGCTTTCACTGTTACGCTAATCTGTGCGGCGCTGGGGCTTATCTTTATCTATTCAGTGCCGCAATTATTTGTGTATATTTTTGCTGGCGATAATGCGTTACTTACGCCAATTGCCACCGAGGGCATGCGTTGGTATTTCTGGGGGCTACCTATGGAAGGTTTATTACTGGTTGGAGCCTCTTTCTTCCAAGCAATTAATTACTCAAAAGAGGCCTCTATTTTAACCGGCGCCAAGCTGATTTTATTCGCTGCTATCTTGTATGTGTTTGCTTGGGCTTTTGGCGTGCCGGGTGTGTGGATTTCATTAGCGACTTGCAGCACGATTTTGGTGGTTTGGATGGCGTGGATTATGAAGCGAACCAATAGCAAGTTGATGGCTTAGGTATAAAACGATAAATGCCATTAATTAACAATAGTCGCTTTGTGGCTGTTATAACCGCTGTTGATTTTCATTATCCCTCATGCGAAAGTTGCATGAGTAAAATTTAAACTATTGGCAGAAGAACAAGCATAACCAATAGCAGTAGTGCTTGATGAAATAAGGACTTTTCATGTTTAAGACTTCAATAAAATCTAATCTATTTAAAGCCGCTATATTAACGAGTGTGCTTACAGTAACTGCAGCCGCTTATGCCTCTGAATTTGGCGATGTATATTCAGCGTATCAAACCGCGGTAACAGAAAAAAATAAAGCCGACACAGAGCGTTATGCATTGCAATCTTATGAGTTAGGTAAGGTTAAGTTTGGCGCTGACAGTATCAATACCGGTAATTTAGCATTAAATGCAGGTAATGCGTTGATTGCTAATATGTCGAAGCAAACCTTTGAAAAAGAGGTAAAACAGAAAGCGAAAGTGCTACAACCGCAAGCATTTGAGCTTTATCAAGAGACATTAAAAATTTACAGCGAGCATTATGGTGACAATGGAATCGAGCTTATCGATCCGCTTTTAGGCTTAAGTGACGCCAGCAGTAAGAAATATGCGCGTGAGTATCTAGATGAGGCTCTCGATATCGCTGAAGACTCAGATAATGCAATGGTCATCGCCGATACTAAAATGGCTTACTTTGAGCGATTAGTAAATTCACGTTATTACACCCGTAAGGTGCGCAATTATGCGTTTGATGCGCATGAGGCCTACAGTGAATTATTACCAGAAGATGCGATGAAGCGAGTACTTAACAGCTTTAGAGTAGCGAATGTGCGCTTTGCTGAAAAAGATTATGATGAATCTGAAGTGCTATTTTTAGGCGTTATCACGCAATTTCAAAAACTTGACTATAACCACCCCTACGAGCTGGCGGCTCATGCCAAGTTAGTACAGATTTATGAGCTTGATGGCGAAAGGGAAAAGTCCACCCAGCATTGTATTGCGATTGGTAGTATGAAGCCTTGGAAAGAGGATATTGAACCAACGCCACTGTTTCGCAAAAATCCCGATTACCCTACTTCTTACGCTCGCATGGGTAAGAGTGGTTCCGCTCAGCTGAGTTTTACCATAGATGAAATGGGTTTTGTAAAAGATCCGGTTGTTATTGATACGATTGGCGGCGAAAAGTTTGCAACAGAGTCACTATTGGCATTAAAGCTGTGGCGTTATGCGCCTAAGTTTGTTGATGGCAAAGCGGTTGAGGCCAAAGAGGTGAGGGTTCAGTTAGAGTACTATATCGAAAAAAGATAACCTTATCTTGATGAAAAAGCCCTAATTGAGATTAGGGCTTTTTTGATTTTGCTTAACTATGGTTAGTCTACACCAAGTAAACGTTAAGGCTACAGGCGCCGTGGGCGCCAACAACCAAGGCTTGCTCAATATCAGCTGTTTTAGATGGTCCTGCGATAAAAGTACCGAACTCACCTGAATCCAACGTTATACGGCTCGCAGCTTGATGCATATTGGCCACAATGGTTTTTGCCTCTAGTACGAGAAACAGGTTTTCACAAATGAATGGCGTAACACGATGGCCTAGGTTTTTATTATTGACCCAGATAGCGCCATTTTCCGCCACACCTAAATCACCTGGGATCACCGCGTAATCAATATCTCTTAGCTGGTGAGCAGTATTGGTGACTTCACGATTACCTGTAATACCATCAACCATAGAGATAATTTGCATGCCCTGTGCAATATGTTCATCAACTTGAGCTTGCAACTTAGCTAAACCACCCTCGCGGTGCAAAGTGCCAGCAACTGTATTGAGGCTAGTTTCAAATTGTCCCACTAAATCATCGATACGGGGTGCAATGTCGATGACAGGCATAGCTTGAGGCGCAATCGCTGCGCTTTTTAGCGCGTTAAGAATCTCGAGTTTGCTAGACATGTTTTTAGCCTCTGTTTTTCTTAAACCAAGCTTCAAAGCTTGAGTTAGGTGCAACTGGTAACTCGCGGTATTTCCCCCAAGCACCTGAAAATGGCTTGAGTAAGCTACCCGGTAGAATTTTAAGCGCTGTGCGCGCCACACTCATTGAACAGTTAAGCGCGGTTTCGCTGGCCATAAACTTACCCACTAACGGCATGTAACTGGCTTTGCCATAAGGCAGTTTGCCGGCTTCTGCTTTGAGGCGGCGATGATGATGGATAATCTTATCCAGTGGTACTTTAGTCGGGCACACATAAGAGCAGCTACCACATAAAGTACAAGCCCACGGGATTGAATTGGTATCATCATTTTTAGCCCCTACCGCAATACCGATAGGGCCTGGAATGGTGTAGTTGTAGCTGTAACCACCTGAGCGGCGATAAACAGGGCAAGTATTTAAGCAACCACCACAGCGAATACACTTTAGCGATTCCGCTAAAATTTTGTCTTTGAGCATATCAGTACGGCCGTTATCGACAATAATCACATGCATCTCACCGCCATCTTGTGGGCCGCGATAAAACGAGCTGTAAGTGGTAATAGGCTGGCCGGTTGCGTTTCTTGCGAGTGTGCGTAGTAACACTGCAGCGCTATCAATATTCGGCACTATCTTGTCTATGCCCATCGAATGCAATTGCAGCTTAGGCAGGTTAGCCCCCATATCGGCATTACCTTCGTTGGTGCACACAACAACAGCGCCTTTATCGGCAATCGCCATATTCACCCCTGTCATCGCCGCATCGGCCGACAAGAATTGCTCACGCAGGTGCGCTCGCGCTGCGCGAGTTAGATAAAGTGGGTCAGAAGCGCCAGCGTCGGTACCCAGTTTGTCGTGGAATAGATCGCCCACTTCCTCTTTTTTCAAGTGAATCGCAGGCACTACAATATGTGATGGCGGCTGGCCTGCAAGCTGAATAATTCGCTCACCTAAGTCAGTATCAATCACTTCAATGCCGCGCTCCTCTAAATAAGGATTCATATGGCACTCTTCGGTAAGCATTGACTTAGATTTTACTAATTTTTTTACCTCATGCTTAGCCAAAATACTGTGCACAATACGGTTGTGCTCGGCGCCATCTTTGGCCCAGTGCACTTGAATATTGTTATTTAGACAGTTTTTGTCAAACTCTTCTAAGTATTGTGATAAATGGGTCAGGGTATGCAGTTTCATCTCTGAGCCGATTTGGCGCAGTTGTTCCCACTCTGGCAAACTACCTGCTGCACGATCTCGTTTTTCACGTAGCATCCAAAGTGCTTTTGAATGCCAATCAACGCGAGATTCATCTTTGCAAAAGATCTCCGCTTTATGGGCATGAACAGCTGATGTTGAAGTCGACATAAGTCCTCCTAAAGCGCAGCGTTGATTATTTGAGCGATATGGCGGGTTTCAATTGGCAGTTTCTGCCTTCTCACCATGCCATCGATATGCAGTAAACAAGATGGATCGAATCCTACTGCATAAGCTGCGCCCGTTTCAGCGTGGGCTTGTGCTTTGTCTTTGCCCATTTTGGCAGATACAGCGCCTTCATCGAGGGCAAAAGTACCGCCAAAGCCACAGCATTCATCGCGTCTGTCTGGATAGACAATTTCAATTTCTGGAATTGCGGCGAGTACGGCTTCGAATTTGTTCATTCGCGGACCCATTTGCTCACTAGGGGTCGCTAAGTCGAGCATACGAATGCCATGACAGCTCATTTGTAGGCTGATTTTGTGTGGAAACGGCTTAGTAAATGCAGGAATAGGAGAAACATCGTGCAGAAACTCGGTAAGCTCATACAGCTTATCAATCACAGCTTGTGCTTCAGGGCTAGTATCAAACTCGTGAAAGTTTTCTTTTGCCGCAACAAGACAAGAAGCGGCAGGACACACAATGGCATCGCACTCGACACCTTTAAAGGCGTTAAGTAGTTTCATTGTGGTTTTTTTAGCTTCGTTGTAGCAACCAGAGTTAGTCATTGGCTGGCCGCAGCAGGTTTGCCCTTGAGGCAGTATGACTTGATGGCCGAGTTTTTCTAATAATTCTAAGGTGGCGATCCCCACTTCTGGGACCATCTGATTCACTAGGCACGGAATGAAAAGAGCTATCTTCATTGTGGTTTCTCTTCTATTTAGCTGACATTGTTAGCGACTTTTAATCGGAAAATTAACCGTAAAAAGTTGTCGCAAAAAAGCCAGCTATAGAAGCCGACTTTTATCTTAAACGGACATTCGCCTTTATTTACTCACTAATACTAATCAGTATAAGAATTTGCTCTACTCAGAGTGTTTTTTGCAATAAATTCAAGACGATTGTGCGACATCATTATTTCCATTTATGAGTTCACTCCGTGCTGGAATAGACAGCCCAAAACACTCCTTACAGGCGAGTTTTAGCGGTACTGATGCTGTGTTAACGAGCTTAAACGTAGAATCACTATGCTTTTCACTCGTTGCCTTGCCTCAGGACCGCTAAACTCTCGCTGAGCGATAAAACCTTTATACTGATTAGTATAAATATAGGCCGATACCCCCATAAAAAGTAGTGCTAATTTAGCAAATAAACCAGCAGACTTTTGCAAAAATGAAAATAATATATCTAACTGTATTTAATGGGGTTATATCTTATTTTTGTTTATTGCTTTTGAGAGGTATCTAAAAATGGTTAGTCGTAATTAAGCTGGGGATTGGAGCAAGATAAAAGAAATTAGGGGCAAACTTTGCCCCTAATTGGATGTTGAAATGATTACTTTAAAGTGACCATTAGCGCGTGCACTCTTCTAAAAGATAAGCCAGATGACGATAAGAAATGCCACTGTGCTGAGTTAACCCCACTTCACACATACGGTTCGCGTAATAGCCTTCGCTGACATCAACCGGGATAAGCTTCTTGATATTACGCAGGGCGCTGGCGTTGATTTCTGGCTTATACAAGCCTTTTTCACCGGCATAACCGCAGCAATCTATGCCTGCTGGACGAACAGTTTGCTGACTACAAGCTTCGATAATCGCTTCCATTTTCGGCTCAAGCTTCATCTTACGAGCACTACAACCTAAGTGCAGCGCAACGGCTGGCTTCTTACGACTAATAGTTAGCTTATCAAGCAGTTTGTCGTGGATGAAATCAACCATATCGACAATCTCTACTTTTTCTGTCAGTGATTGATCGCCAGCAAGCGTGCGGTATGTACAAGACAGCGCATCGATAATAACCGGTAGTTTACCGCCTTGAGTCATGGCTGCAACGGCTTCAATTAGCTCTTTGCGTTTAGCGTCAGCATTTTTAAAATCACCTTTTGACTCCCACATCTGACCGCAACATAAGTCGCGAGTTTTCTCTGGGGTGATCACGTTATAACCTGAGCGTTCCAGTAGGGTGACAACCACTTCAGGTAAGCTGCGGTTATCAGGATCTTTTGGCGTAGGGCCAAAAGTACGACCACCACAGGCTGGGAAGTAAACCACGGTTTCTTGCCCAGGTATAGGTGCGCTAAGCGTAGGCAGTTTGCCGCCCTTTGGAAAATCAGGATTCCAATAAGGCACTTCTTTACTCACCACGCGACCCGCTTTCATTATTGCGCCAGTTATCGCGCTACCAGTAATTTTGTGCACAGTACCAAGAGCATTAAAACCTGTGCTAATCACTTGGTTAACCGCGCCAAAATGTTTGGCTTGAAAATCCAGTACCTTCTGCTCTGTGGTGCTGATATATGGCGTTCTTAGTTTGCGAACAAGGTTACCCATGCTGTTATCGACAGGGCAGGCAATAGTACAAAGCTGACAGGCTGCGCAGGTATCAACCACATCATATTTGGCTGCAGCGCGCATTTCGCTAGCGGCTTTTTTGTCTCCGGATTGCTCTAGACGCTCAATTTCACGCAGTGTTGCAATACGTTGGCGCGGCGACATATTCAGTGCAGAGGTAGGGCAGGTTTTCTCACAAAATCCGCATTCAATACACTTATCGACTAAGTCATCCACCACTGGGCAAGGTTTGATATTCTTAACATGTATTTGGTTGTCGTCGTTAAGAATAACCCCTGGGTTTAATAATCCTTCAGGATCAAAAATCTGCTTAATACGCTTCATTAAGGTATAAGCGTCGCTGCCCCATTCCATTTCAACAAAAGGCGCCACCGCGCGACCGGTACCGTGCTCGGCTTTCATTGAACCGTCGTACTTATTAATCACCATCTCGGCAACGTCTTGCATAAAGGCGTGGAAGCGCTCAATGTCTGCCTGAGAATTAAACGTTGGGGTAATAATAAAGTGGAAGTTACCTGCAAGAGCATGGCCATAGATAACTCCCTCAGGGTAATTATGCTTGTGGAATAACTCGGTCAAATCATTAGCTGCTGCGGCTAAGTGTTCTAGCTCAAAGGCCACATCTTCAATAATAACTGAGGTACCTTTAGGGCGCTCACCACCAATAATTGGGAACAAGCCTGAGCGCATAGCCCAGTATTGACCAAATACAGCTGGGTCATCACTGAAGGTAATAGGGCGCTCAGTTTCGATATGAGCCAGCTTAGCGATAACGTCTTGGGTATAGCTGTCTAACGTTGATTTGTCGTTAGCACGCGACTCAATCAACAAGATTGCAGCGCCTTCAGGCAGTTGGGCTAACCATTCAGGCATGCCCGCTTTACCGGTTACTGCTTTGATGGACGCCCAATCTAGTAGCTCGGCTGCGGCTACGCTATCGCCGACAATCGGCGGCACGGCGCGAGCGGCATCTTCCATATTGAAAAATACCGCCATGGCAGAGGCTTTAAAGCGTGCTTCATCAACGGTGTTGTAAGTGACTTCTTCTACAAAGGCGAGTGTGCCTTCAGCGCCGACAATTAGGTGATTAATGAGCTCAAAAGGATCGCTAAAATCTACCAAGGCATTAAGGCTATAACCTGTGGTGTTTTTAATGGAGAATTTTTTGCGAATTCGTGCAGCAAGCGTGCTGTTGTTAATCGTTAACTGTGCCAGCTCGATTAGTTCTTGTAAAAGCTGAGGGTGCGATTGACTAAATGCCGCTTTTGACGCTTCACAACCGGTATCCAGCTCGGCGCCGTCGGCAAAAAGTAACTTAGCTGAAGCGATAGTTTGGTAACTGTTTTGCGCGGTACCACAACACATGCCAGAGGCATTGTTAGAAACGATGCCGCCGATTTTTGCTGAAGCCAGTGTTGCTGGATCTGGACCAATTTTTTTATTTAATGGCTTTAATACCGCGTTGGCGTCGGCGCCAATAACGGCAGTACCTAAGGTAATTTGTGATGCATCATCGCTAACCGTCAATGTTCTAAAGCCATCATGGCCAAGGATTAGCAAAATACCTTCGCCAATTGCTTGGCCTGATAAACTGGTACCGGCAGCACGAAAAGTCACCGGCGCGCCATAAGTACGGGCAATGGCAAGGGTGCGTTTGGCTTGCTCTAAGGTATCGGCATGCACCACGATTTCAGGCACTATGCGAAAGTAACTGGCATCAGTTGACCAGGCAAAGCGGCGTACAGGGTCGTTAGTTGCGGCTTGTTCACCAACTTGCTTACGTAAATCTCTTAATACAGCTTCATAATTAATCGACATTTTTTATCTCACACACATCTTTTGAGTGAATAAAGCCGCAATCTATGCGGCTTTTTCGATATTATTATTTTGTTTGTTATTGTTCAGCAAAGAGGAGGCTAGAAGCCACCCCAAATTGCAGCGATAGTACCAGCAACTAAAGCATAGCCCAGTGCCACAGGCATCGTCTTACGGATAATTTCTGATTCACGACCCGCCATGCCTACAACGGTTGCAGCTGCCACAACATTCATTACGCACATCATGTTACCGGCGTTTGCACCAATGCCTTGCATCGCTAATATCAGCGCATGGTTAGCGCCAATATTGTCGGCAACACTGTACTGCAGGCCAGAGAACATCATATTTGAGAAAGTGGCAGAGCCTGATAAGAAGGCACCGAAAATACCGACAATTGGTGATACCCAAGCCCACACCGCGCCCATGCTGTTTGCCAATGTATCGGCAAGCGCCACAGGCATAGAGGCAAGACCCGAAGCGTTTTCGCCTGAGTTCAAGAAGATTTTGACCATAGGCACAGATGCACCGAGAGAAATAATGGTCGGCACCATAGATTTGCACGAGACTGATATTGATTCTTTTATCGCTGGCGATTTCATTCTAAACAGGAAGAAACCTAAGATACACACCAGTACAAAGAAAGCACCTGGCGCGTACAGAGTAGCGAAACCGGCTTTTAACTCGGTGCCTAGTAATCCTGTCCAGCTAATATTAAAGCTCGATAACCAAGCTTTAAGTGGCGCGACTGTACGTGAAAGCACTAGCAGGGCAGCCATGATCAAATAAGGTGACCACGCAGCAAGCTGAGAGAACTTTACTTCAGTGTCGAGCTCTTCACGTTTCTGGCCATCATTTTCAGCAAAGTCATTCCACTGCTCTTTTGGTAATAAATAACCTTTTTTAGCAACAGGGATCACCACAGCCATACCGACAAGTGCACCAATAACCGATGGGAACTCTGGGCCTGCAAAGTAGTTAATTAGCCAAGCAGGAACAGTAAAGGCAAGGCCAGCAAATAGCGCAAATTTCCAAATAGCTAAACCTTCTTTAAATGACTTATTACGGCCAAAGAAGCCAGTCAAAATAGCCACCATAGTTAATGGGATAAGCGTACCAGTCACTAAATCAATGGTTATCATATGCATGGCAATAAACTGCGCATAATCCGCAAAACTACCACCGTGTTGGGCGATTTGCTCGGCGGCCATATTGGCGCCGCCTTGGGTGAGGCCTTGCTCCATACCAAATAGTACTGGTAGGCCAATTGCACCAAACGAAACTGAAGTGGAGTCAGCGATTAAGGCTACAACTGCTGCAGCAATCGGTGGGATGCCGAGCAGTACTAGCAGTGGCGCGCCAATTGCCGCCGGGGTACCAAAGCCAGCAGAGCCTTCGATAAACGAGCCGAATAACCAACAGATGATGATCACCTGTACACGAGCGTCACCACTAATGTTGGTAAATCCTGCGCGAATGGTGTCCATAGCGCCAGAATATTTAAGGGTGTTGAGTAAAAACACTGCGCCAAAAATAATGGTTAGCGGGGTAAGAGCTGATAGCAAGCCTTCTACCACTGAAGCGGCTAAAAAAGTGGTATCCATTTTCCAGATAAATACAGCGGCAAGGCCGGTAAAAATCATGGAAATAGGCATAGCCCTTGATGCGGGCATCCGCAGTAGGACTAAAAACAGCATTACGCTGATAATTGGCGTTAAGCTGGCGAGTAGTTGAATAAAGGTCATGCTTGCCTCGTTTGATTTATATTTCTGTATCTAACTTCAATTTCTACTTCAAATAGCTAAATTTGAGTGGCTCTCTTCTTAGTGTTGTTATCAATCCATCTATTAACTTCTAGTGAGAATGGATTTAGGTGTGTACTAAACGTGATTTAGCATTTAACCAATATGATCTAGATCATACTCCACCCTAATTGTGATCGATAATGCCATTAGTGAGAGCGATCACGATTTTACTTGTGGTGCGAGTGTGATCTTGATCACTCAAAATATTGGTGGCGGTGCTAGGGATTGGCGTTTTTAGGCTGAAGATAGGAGAAATAGGTGTAGAAGGTATCAAAATGTATCTAATGGCGGCGAGAATAGCCTTTATTTGATCGTAAACTTTCTTAACCGATATTAGCTAATGAGCTATTTCAGCCTCGCAAGTGTGACTTATATCTCAGCTTGACACTCATGCATCCGGTTTTAATTATCATTATTAATCTAAGTTAATGTTTATATTGATTTAGTATTTTAAAAGCAAAAAATGCGATTTTTGACGACAAGCTTTCGGCAAAATAAAAACTGTAGTTTGCTAACAGCTAATGCTAGGAAATGTACGGACTGATTATATGAAAGGTGGTAGGACGCTTTGCCGATAGCACAAAGCTGTCTATCGGCGAGGTTTTCTCTTTATAGTGATTGGTATTAGAACAGTTTGCTGCCCCAACCGAGTTTAGTTCGCAGCACGTGAAAATAGTTATGACCTTTTGGGTGCACAAGCCTTAAGGTTTCTTGACTGCGTTTGATAATAATTTCATCGCCTGGCAATACTGACAGATGTACATGGCCGTCACAGCTTACTTCTAAATTGTCACCGTTATGGGGTGAAACCACTAATTTAATGGTGCTGGCGGCATCAACAACTATGGGTCTGCAAGAAAGCGTATGCGGGAACATAGGTACCAAGATCATCGCTTCAAGATTTGGCGTTAAAATTGCGCCGCCAGCAGATAATGAGTAAGCGGTTGAACCTGTTGGAGTGGAAATTATCATCCCATCTGCGCGCTGGCTGTACATAAATTTGTCGTCAATATAGACTTCAAACTCAATCATGTGGGCAACTTTACCTGGGTGAAGTACCGCTTCATTAACCGCAGTGTTACTCGATTTGAGTTCACCATGGCGATGCACTTCGGCTTCAAGTAAGAAGCGTTGCTCAATTTCAAATTCACCTTCGAGCACTTTCGATAAGGCTTCTTCAAAAGAGTCTGGCGGGAGATCGGTTAAAAAACCTAAATTACCACGGTTAACACCAATAACACCGATATTGAACCTAGCAAGGACTCGCGCTGCACCAAGCATATTACCATCACCGCCGATGACAATGGCTAAATCGCACTGGGCACCAATCTCTAATAAATCTACCGACTGAGCCAGCGGACCGAGTTCGCCAGCAACGCGTTCTTCGACCAATACTTTATAGCCTTGCATGCTTAGCCAGTGGTGTAACCTTTTTAAGGTCTGAGTCGTCCCTTTATGGTTGGGCTTACCAATTAGACCAATTGTTTGAAACGTATTGCTCATAATTTATGTTAGATCCAGCTTTAGGCCTTGAAACCTTAAATTTGATCCCCATAATATGCCCAGAGCATGCAGAAACAAAGCATTTTTAGCTGGAGCAAAAATGAGCAACGAAACAAACAAAGCACAAGATAACCAAGTTGAAGAGATCGTCGAAGGCGAATTGCTTAACGAAAACGGTACAGAAGCGACTGATGAAGCTTCTTTAATGGATGAATTAACTCAAGCTAACTTCCGCGTTGAAGAGTTAGAAAAAGCGTTGCAAGAAGCTGAAGCTAAGGTTGTTGCGCAAAAAGATTCAGTAGTGCGTGCAGCAGCTGAAGTTGACAACATTCGTCGCCGTTCAGCTATGGACGTAGAAAAAGCGCATAAATTCGCTTTAGAAAAGTTTATTAATGAATTGCTACCAGTATTGGATAACATGGAGCGTGCGCTGCAAGGTACTGATGCAGAAGCTGAAGCGACTAAAGCAATCTATGAAGGTGTTGAGCTAACTGCCAAGGGTTTTGTTAGCACAGTAGAGAAGTTTGGTTTAGTTCAAGTTGATCCGCAGGGCGATGCATTTAACCCTGAGCTTCATCAAGCGATTGGCATGCAGCCTAGTGCAGACTTCCCAGCTAATACTGTGATGATGGTTATGCAAAAAGGTTATACATTGAATGAGCGTTTACTGCGCCCTGCAATGGTAATGGTTTCTCAAGGCTAATGATTCGCTAGAGATTAGTTTGTGCTGACAATTACGTGAGTACCGACAATAAAAAAGGACTGCTTAGGCAGTCCTTTTTTGTGGTTAACACTTTCAGAAAAGGTTAAGCGATAAAATCTTCAATCTGCTTTTGAATACCCGCAGCATCTAAACCAAGTTCACTGATGATTTCATCTGGTGCACCGTGCTTAATAAATTCATCAGGTAAACCAATTAGCAATACTGGTTTTGGCATTCTAAGCGTTTGTAACAGTTCTAGTACACCAGAGCCTGCACCGCCCATAACAGCGTTTTCTTCCACTGTGATGAGCACATCGTGGCTTGCTGCGAGCTCTTTAACCAGCTCTACGTCTAATGGCTTAACGAAGCGCATATCGGCAACAGTGGCATCAAGAGCTTCGGCTGCGGTTAAGCTGCTTGCCAATAGGGTGCCAAAGTTGAGGATAGCAATCTTGTTGCCCTCACGTTTGATAACGCCTTTACCAATAGGCATCGCCGTCATTGCTTCAATTTGTTCTGCACCGGTTGCACTGCCGCGTGGGTAACGTACAGCGGTAGGACCGTCGTTATAGCAGTAACCGGTATATAGCATCTGACGGCATTCATTTTCGTCAGATGGCGCCATGATGACCATATTAGGCACGGTACGCATAAAGCTTAAATCAAATGCGCCTTGGTGAGTTGGGCCATCTGCACCAACAATACCACCACGATCGATAGCAAACAGTACCGGCAATCTTTGTAATGCTACGTCATGGATCAGCTGATCATAACCGCGCTGTAAGAATGTCGAATAGATAGCAACAACAGGTTTATAGCCTTCACAAGCAAAGCCGGCGCCTAAAGTGACCGCATGTTGCTCAGCGATTGCAGCGTCAAAGTATTGTTTAGGAAAACGCTGAGAAAACTCAACCATCCCTGAACCTTCACGCATTGCTGGTGTAATGCCTAACACTTTTTCATCTTTTTCTGCGACATCGCATAGCCACTTGCCAAATACTTCTGAGAAGGTTGGGTCAGATGCTTTAGCAGCAGGCTTTTCAAAGGTTGATGGATCAAACTTTGGTACAGCATGCCAGCCGATAGGATCTTTTTCTGCCGGCTCATAACCACGACCTTTCTTAGTCATGATATGCAACACTTGTGGACCACTTAAGTTGCGCATATTGCGCATGGTTTCAACCAGAGCGTCTACGTCATGACCGTCAATTGGGCCAATGTAGTTAAAGCCTAGCTCTTCAAATAACGTGCCCGGAACCACCATGCCTTTAAGGTGCTCTTCAGTGCGCTTAGCCATCTCTTTGATGACTGGCATACCTTTAAGTACTTTCTTGCTGCTTTCACGGATAGTGGTGTAGAAGCGGCCTGACATTAGCTGTGCGAGGTGATTATTGAGCGCGCCAACGTTTTCAGAGATAGACATCTCATTGTCGTTTAGCACCACTAGCATGTCGTTATGCAAGTCTCCCGCATGGTTCATGGCTTCAAACACCATGCCGCCAGTCATTGCGCCATCACCTATCACCGCAACGACTTTACGACCTGCTTGCTCTTTTTCAGCAGCAACAGCCATTGCCAGTGCCGCACTAATAGAGGTACCAGAGTGACCGACACTAAAGGTGTCGTATTCACTTTCTTCACGCCACGGGAATGGGTGCACGCCGCCCTTTTGGCGAATAGTGTGCATCTTTTCACGGCGACCCGTTAAAATTTTATGCGGGTAAGCTTGGTGACCAACGTCCCAAACTAATCTGTCAAATGGCGTGTTGTACACGTAATGAAGCGCAACTGTCAGCTCCACCGTGCCTAAGCCCGATGCAAAGTGACCGCTTGATTTACCCACAGACTTCAGTAAGAAACCTCTAAGTTCGTCTGCCAACTGTGGCAATACGGCTTGAGGGAGCTGTCGTAGCTCATCTGGAGTATTAGCCTGTGCAAGCACAGGGAATTGAGAAATATCAAAACTCATATTGAGATTCTTTGTCTCTTTATTAAACTCTTCGCTCAATGATGTAACGGGCGAATTCTGCAATTAACTGGCTATTGTATGGTAATTTAGCCAGAGCTGATAGTGCGTCCTCAATCAAACTTGCCGCAGTTTCTTGAGCGCCTTCTAAACCAAGCAACTTAGGATAGGTGCTTTTGTTTGAATCTGTATCTGAACCTTGCGGTTTTCCTAGTTCTTCAGTGCTGGAGATAATATCGAGCACGTCATCTTGAACTTGGAAGGCTAGGCCTATTGCATCGGCAAAATCGAGTAGAGCTTGGCGCTCATCTTCGTTAACTTTAGCGGCAATGATGGCAAACTCCACCGCACAGCGAATAAGCGCACCGGTTTTTAGTTTATGTAGCTGTATTAATGTCGCTAATTGAATCTGCTTGTTAGTAGCACTTAAATCCATCGCTTGACCACCACACATACCACTATACCCAGAGGCATTAGCTAAGGCTTTAACCATAGCTAAATTCTGTGATGGAGTAATGTTTTCTATTGGGTCGCTAACGATTTCAAACGCTAATGCTTGTAATGCATCACCTGCTAGAATTGCTGTTGCTTCATTAAAGGCAATATGGACAGTGGGTTGCCCACGTCGCAAAGCATCATTATCCATAGCAGGAAGATCGTCATGGATTAAAGAGTAGGCATGCACACACTCAATTGCTGCAGCACACGAATCAAGGGTGGTCAGCTTGACACCTAACATATCACCCACTGCATAGACCAAGAACGGGCGAATACGTTTGCCGCCGATCAAGGCACCATGCTTCATTGCAGCTTTAAGGTTTGGCTCAATATCATCAAGCGCATTAATACGCAGTGCTAGCTGCTGATTAATACGTTGTTGGTAGCGTTTAAGTGACTCTTCTAACAATTACTCACCCTCGACATCATAAGGTTTGAGAGTATCGACACCCTCTTCTTGCATTAGAACGGCGACTTTTTGTTGCGCATTTTCTAGTTTATTTTGGCTATTGCGCACAAGCTTGATGCCGCGTTCGAATTGCTTGAGTGCATCATCGAGCGAAACATCGCCATGTTCTAAGTCGGTTACGATTTTTTCTAGCTCGGAAAGTGAATCTTCAAATGAGAGATTTTCTGGTTTTTTTGCCACGATGATCATTCCTAGAAAATAAGCGGTACACAAAGTATATCAGCAGGGCACATGGGTCAAATTAAGCCGTTGACTATTTGCACAAAAGCACGGTTTGAGGAGCAAACGCACGCTAAAAGGCTTGTTAAAGTATACGTTAACGAATTGATTATCGATCAACTTGCTGACGATTGGAAAATTACCGAGCCTGCACTTGAGCGCTATTTTAACGGAAATTGAATAAGATTTGCTGGAAATATCACTCAAGAGATCGTTTATTTGGTCGTTATATAGTTAGAATCGCAAAAAATGCCTGCTATGGGTATTAAGACAGACTTATGACTTGCTCAAGTATTAAAGGCATAATATTGTCGCAAAAAATATTTTCGGCATTTATGTAGCACTTGGTATTCGAGACTATCGATAAACCGTGTATTGAAAAGCTTTGAGGAGCAGTTTTGGATTTAGCAACCCTTATCGGACTGATTGGCGCATTTATCTTTATCATTATGGCCATGGTGAGCAGTGGTGGCATCGCCATTTTTATTAACGTCCCGTCTATTCTAATTGTGTTAATTGGTTCAATGTTTGTGGTGATGATGAAATATAACCTCAAGCAGTTTTTAGGCTCGGCCAAAATTGCCGCCAAGGCATTTATTTTTAAAATAGATAAGCCGGAAGATCTTATTGAGCAATCAATCTCTATGGCGGATGCTGCACGTAAGGGGGGGGTCTTAGCATTAGAAGAAGCAGAGATCAGTAACAGCTTTATGCAAAAAGCCGTTGATATGTTAGTGGATGGTCACGACGGTGATGTAGTGCGGGACGCATTAGAAAAAGATATTGCGCTAACGGAAGAGCGCCATAAAACAGGTATTGGCATTTTTAAAGCCATTGGTGATGTTGCACCTGCAATGGGTATGATCGGTACCCTAATCGGTTTGGTGGGCATGCTATCGAATATGGACGACCCTAAATCTATTGGACCTGCGATGGCGGTTGCACTGTTAACCACTTTATATGGCGCGGTAGTTGCTAACATGGTTGCCTTGCCTATTGCTGATAAATTATCGCTACGTATGAGCGAAGAGATGCTAAATCGTAACTTGATTATGGATGCGGTATTGGCCATTCAAGACGGACAAAACCCACGGGTTATCGAAGGTTTTCTAAAGAACTACTTATCGGAAAAATCGCGAAAAATAGACACTTTGGACGGGGCGTAAACGGATGGCTAAGAAAGCCAAATGTGACTGCCCACCTCCGGGGGCGCCGATGTGGCTGGCAACTTTCGCAGATTTGATGTCGCTACTGATGTGCTTCTTTGTACTCCTGCTGGCTTTTTCTGAAATGGACGTGATGAAGTTCAAACAGATTGCGGGTTCGATGAAGTACGCTTTTGGTGTGCAAAATAAGGTTGAAGTCAAAGACATTCCTAAAGGTACTTCAGTGATTGCGCTTGAGTTTAGACCGGGTCGACCAGAGCCAACTCCGATTGAAGTCATTAATCAGCAAACCAATGAAATGACTGAGCCTATGCTTGAGTTTCAAGAAGGCGAAGATGCAAATGCTGGTGGTATTCAGCAGCAGCGCGGAGAGCAGCGCGGCGGGCAGGCGTCAGCGACAGCTGTCGAGCAAAAAGAGGCTGAAGCTCAGGCAGAAAGTGCCGCGCAGTCAGAGTCTGAATCAACTAAAACACAAGCTTCTGCTCAAGATAAAATTAACGAGCAAGTGAAAAAAATGGCGCAGGAGCTGAATAAAGAGATTGTTGATGGCGCAATTGAAATTGAATCTCTAGGTCAGCAGATCATTATTCGTATTCGAGAGAAGGGAGCTTTTGCATCCGGTTCAGGTTTTTTACAGCCAAGGTTTAAGCCTGTAGTGCGCCGTGTGGGCGAACTATTAAAAGATGTGCCTGGTATCGTAACGGTTTCAGGTCACACTGATGATTGGAATATTTCTAATGAGCTTTATAGCTCTAACTGGGATTTATCAAGCAAGCGAGCGGTTGCCGTTGCACATGAACTGGTGAGAGTAAAAGGTTTTAATCAGCAACGCATGAAAGTGGTTGGGATGGCGTCTTCAGATCCATTGGTTAAAAATGACTCTGCCGCGAATCGAGCGCGTAACCGCCGAGTCGAAATCGCGATTGAACAAGGTAAACCCAAAGAATCTGCCGAAATCAGAGTGAGTCAGTAATCACTACTAGGCATACACAAAACACGCAATTTATTGCGTGTTTTTGTTTTTCAGGCCCTCAATAATAGTAAGTAAAACCGTTTTGAGCCGAATATTTACTATTTTGTCGAGACAAACAGAGATTGCTTATACGCAATTGCCAACTGATCTTGTTATAATCGGTGAATTGCTGTTTAAACAACTCCTCGCGGAAGACCAATGAAATTTATCGTAAAACTGTTTCCTGAAATCATGATGAAAAGCAAGCCGGTAAGAATGCGCTTTACCAAAATGCTTGAAACTAACATTCGTAACGTACTTAAAAAGGTTGATGAGACCGCTAAAGTACAGCGCCAGTGGGACAAAATCATGGTTATGGTGCCAGATGATAGACCGGATCTGGTTGAGGCATTTGGTGAACGTTTAGCTTGTATCCCAGGTATCGCCCACGTGCTGCAAGTAAGCGTAAGTACATTTACTTCTGTGGATGATATTTATAAGCAAACATTAGCCGTTTATAAGGAAGAGCTAGCGGGTAAAACATTCTGTGTGCGTGTAAAGCGTGCGGGTAAGCATGACTTTAACTCTATCGAAGTTGAGCGTTATGTCGGCGGTGGTTTAAACCAGTTTACAGACGCAGCAGGTGTACGCTTAAAAGATCCTGATATGACGGTTAACCTAGAGATCGATAATGACAATCTTTACCTTGTTGATAAGCGTATCGAAGGTCTTGGCGGTTTCCCTATGGCCACTCAAGAAGACGTATTGTCATTGATCTCGGGCGGTTTTGACTCAGGTGTTTCTAGCTATCAGTTTATTAAACGTGGCTCTCGTACTCATTATTGCTTCTTTAACTTAGGTGGCGATCAGCACGAAATTGGCGTTAAGCAAGTGGCTTACCATTTATGGCAGAAGTACGGCGAGTCGCACAAGGTTAAGTTCATTTCGGTACCTTTTGACCCTGTAGTGCAAGAAATTCTAGAGCGCGTTGACAATGGTCAGATGGGCGTAGTACTTAAGCGTATGATGATGCGTGCTGCAGCTCGCGTAGCACAAAAAATGGGTATTCAAGCGTTAGTCACGGGTGAAGCTATGGGGCAAGTATCTAGCCAAACATTGACTAACCTAAATGTCATTGACCGTTGTACTGAGCAGTTAATTTTGCGTCCACTTATTGCCATGGATAAGCAAGATATCATCAATCTTAGCCGCCAAATCGGTACTGAAGATTTTGCTAAATCAATTCCTGAATATTGTGGTGTGATTTCTCAAAAGCCAACGGTTAAAGCGGTTTTGTCAAAAGTTGAAGCTGAAGAGGCTAAATTCTCTGAAGATTTGCTTGATCGCGTTATAGCTGATGCTGAAATTATCGATATTAGGGAGATTGCTGCGCAGATGGATACTAAAATCACCGAAACTGAAACCGTTGATGCAATTAGCGCTGGCGAAATCATTATTGACGTTCGTGCGCCAGAAGAGGAAGAGAAGTCGCCTTTAGAAGTTGATGGCGTTGAAGTGAAAGCAATTCCTTTCTATAAGCTTGCGACGCAGTTTGCAGATCTAGATAAAGATAAGAGTTACTTATTGTATTGCGACCGCGGTGTGATGAGTAAGCTACAAGCGCTATATTTACAAGAGCAAGGTTACACTAATGTTAAGGTATACCGCCCTTAAATTGCTTAGCTGCTGCAGATTAGATTAATTATGAGAAAGGCGACTTGCTAAAAGTCGCCTTTTTTTTATTTTTAAGAAATGAGTACAGACAGACCTTGCATCAGCAAGATACAAAAAAACCACCGTTTGAGGTGGTTTTAAAGTTTGACTAAGATAAGCAGATTAGTCTGCTAAAAGCACCTTTGCAGTGGCTTCTTGGTCCTTCTTCACTTCATCAGTCGCAAGCATAGTATCTAGCTCTGCAGTGAGCTGAGACTGCATTAATTCCATGCTTTCTGCTAGGTTAGCTGTTAGTGTTGCTTCAATGTCTTTAGTATCGATAGTCATTTCATCGGCGCTAACAGATGCTGAAAGGCTAAGAGTAGCAATAACAAGTACTGATTTAAGGTTTAACATACGCGGTAGCCTCCAGGCTTATATTCGGGTTGTTAGACATTCCCCATTTACGTCGTAGAGGCTGTCCAACTAATTTCGTTTTGTTGGCGCAGATTTTGACCAAAAGGGCTGGTCTTTACAAACGATAAAATGTAACAATGCTCATTAGAAAAACTAATTAAAAATCGGGATCTGGATCACTATGGCAAGACGATTACCTCCCCTAAATGCAGTCAAGGCATTTGAGGCGGCTGCTAGGCACTTAAGCTTTACCCGAGCGGCTGAAGAACTGTTTGTAACCCAAGCTGCAGTGAGTCATCAAATTAAGGCATTAGAAGAATATCTCGGATTAAAATTATTCCGCCGAAAGAACCGTTCTTTACTATTAACTGAAGAAGGGCAAAGCTACTTTCTCGATATTAAAGACATCTTTACTCAGCTTGCGGATGCCACCGATAGGTTACTCGCTCGTAGTGCCATTGGTTCGCTTACAGTCGCCACCTCGCCTAGCTTTGCGATTCAATGGCTAGTGCCAAGATTGGCTAAGTTTAGTGAGAAAAACCCAGAGATTGATGTGCGAATTAAAGCGGTTGATGATGAAGACGGCTCATTAACCGATGATGTCGATGTGGCTATTTACTACGGCATGGGTAATTGGCAAGGCATGCGTGCTGACAAGCTGAGAAATGAAGTGCTTATTCCGGTTTGTTCGCCACTATTGCTTAACGGTCCTAAGCCGCTTGAAAAGCCAAGTGATCTGAAAAATTACACCCTATTACATGACTCAAGTCGCCAAGATTGGCAGGCGTGGTTTAGGCAATGTGGAATTACTGATATTAATGTGAACCAAGGTCCAATATTTAGTCATTCTTCATTAGTGCTACAAGCGGCTGCTCATGGTCAAGGTGTGGCGCTAGGCTACAGCGTACTTGCAAGACCAGATATTAAAGCGGGTCGTTTAGTCTGTCCGTTCCCTGAAGTTTTAGTCAGTAAAAATGCATATTACTTAGTGTGTCAGCAAAACCATGCTGAAATCGGCAAGGTGGCTGCGTTTAGAGAGTGGATGCTCGATATGTTTGAAGAGGAGACGCGTAGTGAGCTGCTTACTGGATAGATTAAAACAGGCTTATCTAGATGGCGAACTCGCCGCGGCAGTTACGACTTTAACCGCTGATGATTTAGTGTTTGATGCACAGCAATACTTAATCAATGCCAATAACGACAACGCCGACACGTTAATTGTATTGACCCATGGTGCTGGTGCCAATATGCATCATGAATTTATGACGGCAATGGCAGAGGGATTAGTAACGAGCTCAACTCGGGTGGTGCGCTTTAATTTTCCCTATATGCGAGCCAATGCCATTGACGGTAAACGTCGTCCACCGGATCGAGCGCCAAAGCTTATTGCCGATTATGCGCTGCAGCTAAGTATTTTAAAGCAGCGATTTCAGCCTAAACGTATCGTGCTTGTCGGTAAATCCATGGGCGGGCGCATGTCAGCGATATTGGCCGAAAGTTTAGCTGTCGATGGGGTGATTTGCTTAGGGTATCCGTTTATTCCACTCAGTGGTGGTGAGCCACGTCTTGAGCCAATAGAGAAATGTTTAGCGCCATTATTAGTTATTCAAGGTGAACGGGATAAATTTGGTCATAAAGGTTTAGTCGAAACTTGGGCTGTAATGGATAAGGTTCAACTACAGTGGTTAATCGATGGTGATCATAGTTTTAAACCACGAAAGTCGTCAGGTACTAGCTTAGAAGCTAACCTAGAAAAGGCTATTTCAGTTGCTCAAAAATTTATAGGTTAGGGTTAACTCGTGTCTGTTTTCGAGTTTGATCATGGTTCGCTATTTATTGAAAGAGGAGAGGGTTGATGCGTAATGGTTTTTTGCTGCTTGCAGCGTTAAGTGGTTTCATTGCTGTCGCTTTAGGGGCATTTGGGGCCCATGGTTTAAAAAATGTTGCACCAGCCGATTTGATTGCGATTTTTAACTTAGGCGTTGAATATCAGTTTTACCATACCTTTGCGTTAATCGCGGTGGCTTTTGCTGGTCACTGGATTAAATCTCGTTTACTTGATTGGGCAGGGTACATGTTTATAGCGGGTATGATTTTGTTCTCTGGCTCGCTGTATATGTATGCGTTAATTGGTGCAAAATGGACCGGTCCAGTGACACCTATGGGCGGCGTATGTTTCTTATTAGGCTGGTTATTTATTGCTGTAGCAGTATGGCGCAATCGAGTAAAAGAACTCGATTAACCCCATCGGGAATTGTATTGTTAGTGCGTGAGTGCTGATAATTAAATATTAGACAGTACACAGCTAAGCTTGAACAGTGTAAAATAGCGGTCAACAACTTTGTTGGCCGCTTTTTTATATCAATTATTCAATAACGCTGGCTGTTTACCCGCTATGCTTTGGAAGCTTGTGTTGTTATTAACGACGATACAATGATTGATATTATTTTTATCTTCAGGAAATTCAATGATAAACCTATTTTTATTTTGCCGTGCTGGCTACGAAAAAGATTGCGCAGCAGAGATCCAAGTGCGCGCGGCTGAGCTTGATATTGGTGGTTTTGTAAAAACCAATACCAATGATGCTTACGTTATTTTTCAGTGCTTTCAAGCCGGTGATGCTGAAGTTCTAGCTAAAAATATCAGCCTAGACTCACTTATTTTTGCCAGACAGATGTTTGCAGCAAAAGAGTTGCTTAAAGGTCTGCCAGAACAAGATAGAATTGGCCCAATCGTTGAAGCATTAACCCAAGTAAACAAAGCGGGTGAACTGCGTGTTGAAACACCTGACACCAACGAAGCAAAAGAGTTATCTAACTTCTGCCGTAAGTTTACAGTGCCACTGCGTCAAGCGCTGAAAAAGTCTGGCACCTTGCTTGAAAAAGAAAACCCAAAGCGTCCAATTATTCACGTATGTTTTGTGGCCTCTGGTCAAGCGTATGTGGGCTACTCGTTGAGTAACAACAGCTCGCCATACTTTATGGGGATCCCAAGACTTAAGATTGCAGCTGATGCGCCAAGTCGATCAACCTTAAAGCTTGATGAAGCCTTTATTCACTTTATCCCTAAAGAAGAGCAAGAAACGCGTCTAAGCAGCGGCATGAAAGCGGTTGACCTTGGTGCTTGCCCTGGTGGTTGGACATATCAGCTTGTACGTCGTGGTATGTTTGTTGCTGCCGTTGATAACGGTCCAATGGATCAAGGTTTGATGGATACTGGACAGGTAAAACACTACCAAGCAGACGGCTTTAGATTTGAGCCACCAAGAAAGAACATCACTTGGTTGGTGTGTGACATGATTGAAAAGCCATCTCGAGTGGCTGAGTTAATCGAAGCATGGGCAATTAATGGTTGGTTTAAAGAGTCAATCTTCAACCTTAAATTGCCAATGAAGGCACGTTATAAGGAGGTCTCGACGATTCTTGAGACCATGGCTGAGATCCTAAAAGAAAACGGCGTAGATGATTTCTCTATTGCCGCTAAGCATCTTTACCATGATCGTGATGAAGTAACAGTACACCTCTGCTTACGTCCAAGTCAGCCTTGGTAAATATTGGTTGAAATAGAACTGGTTGAAATTGGACTAGCTGAAATATGCTTGGTTGAACTAAGTCTAATCAATCGCAGATACAAAAAGACCCCATGTGCAAACATGGGGTCTTTTGATTTAAGCGGCTAAATTAATTCAGCCGTTTAGTACCAATTAAGATAAACGCTCAATTACAGCTTGAGTGAAGTCAGTTGTACCGTGGGTACCACCAAGATCACGCGTCGTGCGGTCGCCTTCTTCAATCACAGCGGTAATTGCACTGCGGATAAGCTCTGCTTTATCACCCATACCTAAGTATTCAAGCATTTGAATCGATGCTAGGACAACTGATGTTGGGTTAGCTAGGTTCTTACCGGCGATATCTGGCGCACTGCCGTGAACCGCTTCGAAGATTGCTGCGTCGCTACCAATGTTGGCACCTGGCGCCATACCTAGGCCGCCAACAAGGCCTGCACAAAGATCAGATAAGATGTCACCAAATAGGTTAGTAGTTACAATGACATCGAAGTTTTCTGGATTCATAACCAGCTTCATGCAAGTTGCATCAACAATCATCTCTTCTGTGGTGATGTCTGGGTAACGCAAGCTGACTTCACGTGCCACTTTCAAGAATAAACCAGAAGTTGATTTCATGATGTTGGCTTTATGAACGATAGTGACCTTTTTGCGACCTTCTTTGCGAGCAAGCTCATAGGCGAAAGTGGTGATTTGCTCAGCACCTTGACGGGTAATGATACTGGTTGCTTCAGCGGTTGTACCGTCATCAGATACTGTTTGGCCTAGGCCAGAGTACATACCTTCAGTGTTTTCACGCACTGTGATGATATCGATATTGTCATAGCGCGCTTGAGTGCCTTTAAAAGACAAAACAGGACGTACGTTTGCATACAAGCTGAACTGCTTACGTAGGCTAACGTTGATAGAGGTAAAGCCTTCTCCAACAGGTGTAGTTAGTGGGCCTTTAAGAGTGATACGGTTTTTTTCGATAAGTTCCAATGTACGCTGAGGTAGTAATTCGCCGTGTTTTTCTAAAGCAACTAGGCCAGCATCTGCAAACTCATATTCAAAGTCACAACCAGCTTTATCAAGAATCTTTAGTGCTGAATCGATAATGCTTGGGCCAATCCCATCACCAGGGATTACGGTTATAGTTCTTTTTGTCATGGATAGTCCTATCAGGGTTAGGCGTTACTGCAATTGTCTAACCATGCCACAAGGCATGATAAGTAACTTGATATATTTTCTTTTTATGCGAGGTATTTTAAACACTTTTAAACAACTTTCACAGTAAATAGTGAGCAATCTCACGTTTTTTTCTGTAGGGTAACTTGCATAAATCATTGCTTATGACGATGATTGACCGCCAGAAGGTTAAAAAGTCTACTTTAGTCTAATAAAATAATAATGAGGAAGACCTTGAAGTCACTACCAATAAAGTCATTATTGCTATTCTCGACCAGTTTGCTTTCAGCAAGCATTATGGCCGCTACTAGTAGCATAACTCCCACCGATATTATGCGATTTGAATCGCTTAAAAAGCCTGTTATTTCAGATACTGGCAATATGCTTGCTGTTGAAGTTAAGCCGGACCGGGGCGATAGCCGTAGTTTAGTGAAGAGTTTAATCTCTGATAAACAGTTCAATGTAAAAGGCGCCAGTAAGCCTAAAGTGAGCCATGACGGCCGTTTTGTTGCATTTGTTAATGAAGTGCCATTACTTGAGTCTGAAAAGGCTGATAAAAAAGCCAAGAAGAAACTAAAGCCTGGTTTGGTTTTATTAGATACGACAACCGGAACGGAATTACGTTTTGATCGTGTTAAGTCTTTTGAATTCAATGAGACAGGTAGCCATTTAGCGATTTGGTTTGAAGCTGAAGATAAGAAAAAAGACGAAAAATCAGCAGATAAGACAGATAACAGTAAAAAAGATGTAAAAGTTGATGAATTCGATAAAGGCACTACTGTTGAACTGATTTCACTTAATAACTTGAAATCAATAAAGTTTAAAGATGTTACAGCTATGACTTTTGATAAGTCAGGTCTGCATTTTGCCCTTGCAATTAATCATCTTGAGACAAATAAGCATGAAATAAGACTAGTAAAGCTCGCAAATAACTCAGCAACGATTGTGCAGAGTTTTAAACAGCAGCAAGCCGGTTCTATTGCGCTGAGTAATGACGGTAAATACTTAAGTTTTACTTATGGTAATGCTAAGGCTGAACCTTACGGTCGTGAATATCAATTATCGTTACTGAACCTAGAAACTAACCAAGTTTCTGCAGCGCCTAAAGCCGATGATTGGACGCTTAATCGTTATGCCGAGCTACGTTTTTCTGATGATAGCCAACGCTTGTTTTTTGGGCGTGTTCCTCAAGTTAGTCAGCAGTTAGAAGTCGCTAAAGTAGAAAGCGAAGCTGACTTGTTTGATAAAGAGGTGATTACATCGGGCAGAGCTTTACGCGTCTGGCACGGTGAAGATGCTCGGATTAAGCCCCATGAAATCAAGCAATATAAAAAAGAGATGAAACGTACTTATCTCGCGGTATTGCATGTTAACGGCAATAATTTAGTGCAGCTTGCCGATCTCAATGTTCCTGATATTGAAGTTCAGGAACAAAAGCGTTTTGCATTAGCAAGCTCAGATTTGCCTTACCGTAAGATGATTACTTGGGCTGGTTTTTATCGCGATTTTTACTTAGTTGATTTAAATACAGGTCGAAAAATCCCATTACTGAGCCAGCAAAGCAGCTCAGAAGAACCGACTTTGTCTCCTGATGAAAAGTTTGTCGCCTACTATTTACACGGTAATGTGTTTTTGTATGAAGTGGGTCAAGATAGACGGACTAATATCACCAAGAGCCTAGGTGTGTCATTTGCTAATGAAGACCATGATTACCCCTCAAATGCACCAAGTTATGGTTTAGGTCCGTGGATAAGTGGTGATGCTGGACTGTTAATTTATGATAAATATGATATTTGGCAGGTTAATAGCACTTCACATGATGCATTTAAGCTGACTGCTGGTGACGGGCGTAAGCAGGGGATCCAATACCGAGTTACCGGCCTTGTTGAAGATGAAAACACACCAACAGTGTTGAATAGTAACGATGAAGTGCTGCTTCATGGTTATAGTGATACCACTAAAGGTGATGGCTTTTATCAAGCTCAAGTTGGCGTAGCAGGTGTTAAGCCGTTAATGGATGGTGACTATAAACTCAAATTGCTCGCGCGCAGTAAAGATGCGCAGACCATAGTGTACTCAAAAGAGCAATATGATCAGTTTCCTGACCTATACACTGCCAACTATGGCAGCCCAGAGCGCGCAACGCGTCAAACTGACTTAGACAAGCAATTGGATGGTTTTAACTGGAGCCAGTCAGAGCTTGTTCGATGGGCTAACGGTGACGGTAAGCCGTTAGATGGTGTATTAATTAAACCGACAAATTATGTTGAAGGTAAACGCTATCCTGTATTGGTATATTTCTATCGCTTTATGAGCGACAGACTGCATGCTTTCCCGCAGATGCAAATCAACCATAGACCAAACTTTGCCTGGTATGCCGATAATGGTTACGCCATTTTCTTACCCGATATCCGCTTTGAAGTGGGTTATCCGGGGGATTCATCAGTGCAAGCGTTAACCTCTGGTGTGCAGCATCTAATCGATATTGGAATAGCAGACCCACAAGCGGTTGGTATTCAAGGTCACTCTTGGGGTGGATACCAAACTGCATTTGCAGTAACAAAAACCAATATCTTTAAAGCTGCGGTGACAGGTGCACCTGTATCGAATATGACCAGTGCTTATAGCGGTATTCGTCATGGTAGTGGTTTAGCAAGGCAGTTCCAGTATGAAACAGGGCAAAGCCGTATCGGTGAAAGCTTATTCAAATCACCACAAAAATACATAGAGAACTCACCCGTGTTTTACGTTGAACGTATTAAAACACCTATGATGATCATGTTTGGTGATAAAGATGATGCTGTGCCTTGGGAGCAAGGTGTTGAGCTTTATTTAGCGATGCGTCGCGCGGGTAAGGATGTGGTGTTTTTACAATATGAAGATGAGCCACATCACCTTAAAAAATATCCAAACAAGCTAGATTACAGTATTCGTATGATGGAGTACTTTGATCATTATTTAAAAGGTGCCCCCGCACCTAAATGGCTTAGTGAGGGTGAAGCTTATACTGAGTACAAAAAAGCTCAGTAAAGCTAAGCTATAGTGTGTACGAACTAAATGCCGAGAGTCACTTCTCGGCATTTTTGTTATTGGCTACAAACAGGTATTCGTCATTAACAGTCGTAATTTGAGATAATATAATACCAATCAGTATAAGAATTTGATCAGCTCAGAACGATTTTTGGCAAACTAATTCAAGGCGAATAGCTGTAATAATGGTTATTCCCTTATAAATCTATTCAACGCAGAAGTAGGAAGCCAAAAACGTTCCAAACTGGCGAGTTTTAGCGATTCTGATGCTGTGACTCTTAATAAACAAAGAGGGAACTTGAACCTAGTTCAACTATGCCCTTCGCTCGTTGCAAACCACATGGATGTGGTGAATGGCATTAAAGCAGGAGCACTTAATGACCTTGCCTCAAAACCGCTAAACTCTCGCTGAGCGACTAAATGTTTATACTGATTGGTATAATAAACAGATTTAATAAAAAGCGAGGAGAGATTCATGGACGGAATATGGATGCATATTGGCGCGGTATTTATGGGCTTTTTTGCCATTATGAACCCGATTGCTAACGTTCCGATATTTTTAGGGTTAACCGCTGACTATGATGAAAAGACGACGCGTCAAATCGCGTTTCGAGCGCTTATTATTGCGTTTGTGATTATTAGTTTATTTGCAGTATCGGGTCAGTTTATCTTTCATCTATTTGGTATTTCACTGCCAGCGTTCAGGATCACCGGCGGCTTATTGGTATTCTTAATAGGCTTTCATATGCTACAAGGTAATCAGTCTGCCGTGCATCATGACAAAGATAAGCCTGAAGATGAGTCACTAGAGGCGAAACTGAGTGTAGCGGTATCGCCGTTAGCATTACCTATTCTAGCTGGACCAGGTACTATCGCCACGGCGATGAATTACACCGCAGCAGGCGGCGTCCCTGAGCTAATCAGTACCATAGGCTCATTTGGCGTACTGTGCGTTATAACTTATGTATTTTTTATATTTGGTGGTCGTTTGGTTAGCTATTTGGGCACAGCAGCGCTAGGAGCAATAACCCGAATGATGGGGCTTATCCTGGCTGTTATTGGAACACAAATGGCGGTCGAAGGCTTACAGGGCGCCTTTAAAGTGCTTGGCTAGCGCGTTTACTTAAGCGGCATTAAACAAAAAAAAGCAGTGACTTAAGGCACTGCTTTTTTATTGCGATAAGGCTTTTAACTATCGATGGTGCTCGCTAGATACTGCTGATAAGTATCTTCGCCCCAAGCGATAAGTTTCCCTTGTTTAAATAACAGTGGGGTGCATTCTTCTTTGGTCGTTTCACCATCCGATTCTTTATGGTGAGTACGATAAAATAATACCTGTAGATTGCTCTCTTGAGAGACTTTTGCTTCACTAAAGTCGGCTTTGCCTAACAGAGATTTGATCTCTTCGATACTTTGCCCTAAGGCGACTTCAGACAGTTGAGCTTGATTATAAGCTTGCCTATCTTCCCAATCCATTTCGTCTGGGCTTGGATCATATGTTGCCATGATGACTGCCACAAATGCGACATAAGTGACAAAGATACTAATGATGATGACGGGGAGTTTAGATTTCATCGCGATAGCGCTTCCTTCTCGCATTTTCTTTAATAAGCTAAAGATACTACCTCAATGCGTGAGGGTAAACGCTATAAATGCAACTTTATGTTAACAGGTGTAGTGCTAGCTTGGCTGTGAGGCGGCTAATCTAAACTGTTTTAAATTGACGTTTAAAGGTATATCTAGTTGTAGTTGCACTAGTTTATAGCTTAGGCGAGCCATAGGTTTGCCGGCTTCAAGTTTTTTGGCTTGCTTCGAGCCGACCTTGTCGATGGAATTATAAATATTAGCGAGTGAACGGAAAATTTTCAGTAACTCCACTGCTGACTTAGGACCAATTCCGGGTACTCCGGGGATTTTGTTACCGCTATCGCCTGCAAGAGCAAGGTAATCGATCAGTTGAGTTTGCTCTATGCCTAGCTTTGCTTCCATCTCTTTAATGGTTAAATAGGCTTGATTAAAGTGATCCCATTGCTTGATATTGGGGTGGTTGAGTTGGCTGAAGCCTTTATCTGTCGACACAATAATTGCTTCACCGTTAATTTGGACGAGTTTCGTCGCTAAGGTGGCGATAACGTCATCGGCTTCAGACTCTGCTTCAATCGAGTTAATCTTATGTTCTGCAAGATAGGCTTTTAGATCGCTCAGGGTATTAGCCAATGCTTCAGGCATGGGTTTACGACCCTTTTTATAATCTTCGTATAATTTCTTTCGCCAAGAAACGGCGTCACCATCCCATACAATGGCAACATGAGTTGGTTGATGGAATTTGAGTAGTTTACGGCATGCACCGTTTACTCGCTCTTTAAGGCCTGATACATCAGATTCGTTAGGCTGTGCGGCGTGAATCCGCCGCACTAAGTTCATGCCATCTATTATAAGAAATTTATTCATTTAATCGCTTTGTTGTATACGTTTACTTTATCACTTTGTAGCAAGGAATATAGGCACTTCCTGGTAGCTTCATACGTTGCTGCTCGACAAAAGCGGCTAATAGGTCGTCCATCAATTCCATTAGTTTTGGATCACCTTTTAACTCAAATGGACCATTTGCTTCAATGGCTTTAATGGTATCCATTTTGACATTACCGGCTACAATGCCGGAAAACGCTTTACGAAGGTTCGCAGCAAGTTCAGCTTTATTGGCTTGAAAATGCAGATCTAGGTTGCTCATGACTTCGTGTGTTGGTTCAAACGGCAATTGGAACTCAGGCTCAATTTTTAATGACCACTGGTATTGGTAAGAGTCGCCATTATCTTTACGGAACCTTTTTATCTCTTCCATTGCTTGCTTTTGAATTCGGGCAACTTTAGCAGGATCATCAATAACAATTTGATATTTACTTTGGGCTTCCTCACCTAAGGTTGCACCAATAAACTCATCAATTTTCAAGAAATAATCAGCACTTTCCTTTGGACCTGTAAGCACTAAAGGAAAGGGAATGTCTTGGTTGTCTTTATTGAGTAAGATCCCCAATAAATACAGTAATTCTTCCGCAGTACCCGCGCCACCGGGGAAGATAATGATACCATGGCCCAAGCGCACAAATGCTTCTAAGCGTTTTTCAATATCCGGTAAAATCACCAGTTCATTAACGATCTGATTCGGTGGCTCAGCAGCAATAATACTGGGCTCGGTTAACCCTATATAGCGAGCGTGGTTAATGCGCTGTTTAGCATGACCAATCGCAGCACCTTTCATTGGCCCTTCCATCGCCCCTGGGCCACAACCGGTACAAATATCGAGTTTGCGTAAGCCTAACTCATAACCGACTTCACGAGTGTATTGATACTCAATAGGATTAATACTGTGTCCACCCCAGCAAACAACAATATTAGGGTCTAACATCGGCATTGAGCGGGCATTACGTAAAATATCGAACACCACATTGGTAATATGGTTAGCGTTAGTCAGGTTGATATGCTTGAGGTTGTCATATTTGTCGTTGATATAAACAATGTCTCTGAGCACTGAAAACAGATGTTCTTGGATCCCAGCAATGATTTCGCCGTCGACAAAAGCTTCTTGAGGTGGATTAGTAAGCTCAATTTTAATACCACGCTCTCGGCGCAGCACATTGATATTAAACTCGCTAAATTGATTGAATAAGCCTTCGGCGTTATCACTTTGCAAGCCTGACGCAAGCACGGCGAGGGAACAACTGCGGTAGAGCTGGTAAAGTTCACTTTTGGCATTTTGCTTTAGGCGATCAACTTCTAATTGAGACAATTGATCTAGACTACCCCGGGGACTGATTTTTACTATCATAGCAACTCCTTAAACAGTGATAGCTAAGCGGTCCCGCTAAGGCATGCGTGGTAACGAGTATTAACACATGGGGAAAACTTAGAAGTCGATTATGACTCTATCTCTGCTTTCGTTTTTGGCTTTATATAGCGCGGCATCTGCTCGATCGAATGTTTCGTTGATGAGCTCATTATCAATAACTTGTGCAGCGCCTATAGACACTGTAACTGTAATTCTCTGATTTTTAAACTTAAACGGAATACTTTTTACTTTTTCTCTTACCCTGTTGAGCAGAGGTTGAATATCGCTTTCGGCAATGTTGGGCAGTAACAGCACAAATTCTTCACCACCATAGCGGGCGACAAACTCTGATTCACGCAATGCATTTTTAAGCGCCATAGCAATCACTTGTAAGGTTTTATCCCCTGTGCTGTGGCCGAAACTGTCGTTAATCGTTTTGAAGTGATCGATATCAGCAACGGCAACCCAAAGCGGTTGGCTGGTGCGCTGGTAATTACGGTATTCGATGTCCATTCGTTCTTCTAACGCGCTGCGATTAGGCAGTTGAGTCAGTGAATCGAGTAGGTTGAGTTTTTGCTGTTCGAATAAACGTTCTTTATATGACTCAGTTTCTTTACCTAGCTCTTTTAATTCTTGCCTAAGTGTTTCAACCGACTGTTTAAGTTGCGCTTGTTCTCTATTCTCGAGTAGCTCTTTGCGCCCTAGAGACTTACGTAATGAAGCTAAATGATTGGTTATTTGTGCTTTTAGCTCATCAATATCTTCAAACTCGATGACGGCATCACCCACGTTATCGACTTCCACATTGATATCACGATTGAGTTGTTTACTGACCTGAAAACTCTTAACTGAATGGCTATAAGATTCAGTCACCACATCTTGCACATTACTTAATGCATTATTTAGGACAAACAGGAATTCCTGCGATGCGGTTTTCTCTTTGGCAATATTGTCTAGCAGTAAGCCCAACACAACTTGGTAAGCATCGAGTAAAGTGTCTAGCTCAAAATGCTCAGTAAGGGACTTCTTAATCTGAGTGATTTGATCGCGTTGCTCTTTTTTAAACTCTATTTCAGATAGTAGCTGTGCCAGTTCATGTGCTGATTGTCTATGCCTAGGTAAAATCTCAAATTTTTCACCAAAATTAAGCTGTTCTTTTAAAATCTCATCGTAAAAGTTAGCGACTTTTTCAACTTGAGGAATGTAGTCCCAATAAGTGTGAAAAGGCTTGGTCAGCTCTTTTTTAAAGTAGGATATTTCTAACTTGAGTTTACTTGGTAGTGATTCAACTCGCTGGATTTGGCGGACCATATTCGACAGTGACTGACGACTATCTTCAAGCTGCAGCATCACTCTTGCATACTGTTGTTTCAGAATAACATCAGCTTCATTTAAAGCTGCTAGTGAATCTTCAACTTGGCTAAAACTAGCCAGTTTATGGCGTAACTTGGCTAACTTATTATCAAGTTCTAGGTTTTGTCCTTTACAGGCAAGACTTAGTTGACCAATAAATTGCATCAGGGTTTGCAGTTTTTCATTTTGCGCGTCGCTCATCTCTTCCATGGCTTGTCGAGCAGAGTAGAGTTTCTGCTGTAACAGGCTGACTTGAGATGTGCTAGTGGCGGCATCCTTCATGCTTAAGTTGTTCCCTATATACGATGCGAAATATTTTATTGTTGCTCTAAGGGCTTATCTTAACAGTAGATTTCAAAAAGAGAAATTAACATTATCATAAGCTTTAGCTAAATAGTCAGTTGGTCACTGTGTAAGTTGATATTTTGGTGACTCTTCCATTCGGGCCAAATGATATCTTCTTTATTGCCGTTAGTTTCTATCTTTACGATTCCGCGAACGATACTTTTTTCAATATTAAGATAAAGTGGCTTATTAAAGATGCCTGCAGAGGCGAAATTAAGGGTTTTCATGGTGACGTAGTAGTCTTTGTCTGCGCCTAATGTTTTAGCCGCGTATAACATCATTTGTAAGCTAGAAAAGTGCTGGTCTGCGGTCAACTTTATGGCTAAATCAGCTAACAGTGGTAAGTGTAGTATGCCCATATGTAAGCGGCTTGGGGTATCGATATTGCTAAGGATGTCTTTAATCGTCGTTAATAGCGGAGTCGCTTCTTTGATTGAGTCAAAACTCAGTAAAAAAACACCAGGTCTAATGATGTAGGCTTGGCTATTGAGCGCATTTTTAAGGGCAAGTAATTGCTGCTGATTTGTGTTGGCATTACGCTCATAACCTTGGGACAGGTCGTAATCAAGCTGTTCTGACAATGACACTAGTGCCAAGGTTTTTATTGGTGACTGCTGAGGAGTGTTGAAATTAAATTTAAAGCTCAAATAGCTAGGCAGCTGAGTCATCGGCTCTAGCAAACGCGTTTCTTGTAGGTTTCTATTGACTTGGTTTAATTTATTTTTAAGTCGCCATTGTTTGACGAGCAGTAAGGTTATTAAACATAAAAAAAATGCACAAACCAGGCTGGCTAAATGGGCAAAGTTAAGTTGCTCAGATGTGGTCAGCAGTTCATTTTCTACTTTTGTTAATTGTAGCTTTAGCTTTTGCTCTTTAACTTGAGACTGCTGCTGAGCCAGTGCGCTTGAGTCTGGTGCTAATTGATTATCGAGGCTATTTAGTTTTTGTATGGTTAAGTAAGCTTGTTTGAAGTCGCCAAGCTGCTCTTGAGCCAAGGCCTTCATCTCTAACGCTTCAACTAATTCATTATTTAATTGTTTAGCTTCGGCAATGCTTTCTGCTTTAGTGGCAAACTCTAGTGACTCTTGCCAGCTTTTAATACTCGCGGCGACCTCCGCAATGAGGAGATCGTTATAGACCAAGTAATGTTGAGCGTTTTTTGAGGTAAATATTTCGTTAGCACGCTTAAGGTTTAGTCGCGCGTTCTCGGGATCTGCTATTTTGAAATAAATTTCACCCAAGTTATGTTGGTTTAAGGCAAGACCGATACTATTGCCTAGATTAATTTCAATTTGTTGGGCATTTAAGTGGTAATCAATGGCTTGATACCAAAGCTCTTGATTAGCGTAGATCATCGCAATTACTGTCATTGCAGAAGATACATAATTGTCATTGCCTAAGCGATCAAATGCCTCGGCCGCAATATTGGCTGATTTTAAGGCTTCATCCCAAGATTCTAGATCGCGATAAACGCGCGCAAGTTGGAGTTCTATATGGGCATTTTGTGATGGATTGTTGCCATCTTGAGTGTACTTTACCGCTTCTGAATAGTGCGATAATGACTTACCCAGCTGTTTTTGTTTGTAGAAATACTTACCTAATATGGACTCGGCATGAGCGAGGAGGTAATCACTTTCTAATTGCTTAGCAATTGAGGTAAGTCTTTTTAAATAGGTAAGCGCAGAATCTGGTTCACGTATAATCATATGCATCATGCTTAGGTGCTCTTGCATGGTGTAGAGCAGCAGTAGCTCTGTATTTGACTTCGATTTTTCAATAAGCGGGATCGCTTGTAGGTAATATTTTATTGCGCCAGCATAATCCTGTTGACTGCGGCCAAGATAGCGCCCTTTCAGCATGAGCATATAGCTATTATCGAAAGGTGTGTCACTGATATTTTCAAGAATCGTTATTAGCTTGTCTGCTTGCAGGTAGCGCGCCCCCTCCTTGTTGTAAATCTCCATTTTTAAACGAGCCGTTAGCTGTATATTACGTTTTAACTCAACTGCTGAAAGTCGATGCTTATCAGCGAACCCATAAAACTCTGCAGCTGTTTTAAAACTCGGAAGTGCAGGAAGTTCGTTAGCTAATGTTTGCGCTAAAGTTTGTGGTGATTCTCTTAATTGTATTTCTATCAAGACTTCATCAGCAGCATGGGCAGGCGCATAAAGGCTAACCATAGCAAGAAGTATTGTAGCGAGTAGGGCGGTAAAAATACGCATGAAACTGCAAGTCCTTGCACTTGTAAGTTAAATTAAGTGCCTAAATTTTGTAATTCTATTAGCCTAATTAAGCTTAATGTTATATTTTTTGGCTCAGCCAAAACAATAATAACAGAAGGACGCGAGAGTGAAACCAGTAGTTCCCTTTATCTTAACTTTTAGTGCGTTAGCTAGTACAGCTGCCATTGCCGACGTCAATTATCATATTGACTTAACAAGCCCCGCTCACCATTTAGCAAAAGTCGATGTTGCGTTTCCACATACCGACTCAGACACTTTAGTTGTTAATTTGCCGGTTTGGCGTACCGGAAAGTACCAAGTATTGCCTCTTGGTGATGCTGTTAGAACGTTTACTGCAACGGATGCTAGTGGCAAGGTTTTACCTTGGACACGCACCGCAAGCGGCGAGTGGACAGTGGCGTTAAGTAAGCCGACAAGCGTAAATGTCAGCTATCAGCTTTACGCCAATAAATTGGGACAAAGGGTTAATCATATTGATGCATCACATGCATTTTTAGATGCCAGTGGTACCTTTGTTTATAGCCCTGAGTTTAGAGACGAAGCGATAAATGTATCGTTAAAAGTGCCGAGTGATTGGAACAGTTACTCTGGCATGGATTCAGGTGGTAAAGCACACTCGTTCACGGCTGATAATTACGATATTCTTGTCGACTCGCCAATTGAGACTGGGATCAGTATGCACCGCGAGTTTGAGGCCGATGGTCGCAAATATGAGTTGGTGGTTTGGGGCGAAGGTAACTACGATATCGAGCAAATGGTGACTGACCTCGCTAAGTTGAGTGGTCAAGCGGAAGTGATTTGGGATGATTACCCATTTGAGCGCTATGTTTATATGGTGCACGCCACCAGTGGCGCACGTGGCGCAACCGAGCATTTAAACTCCACCATTATTCAGCGCCCTCGCTTTAGCTACCGTGATCGTAAAGACTACTTAGGCTTTATTAAAACGGCATCCCATGAGTTTATTCATACTTGGAATGTAAAGGCTTACCGCCCTGAAGGGTTAGTGCCGTATAACTACCAAGATGAAGAGATCACCGAACTACTTTGGATAGCTGAAGGCTCAACCAGTTATTTCCAAAGCCAACTTTTGTTGCGTGCAGGGGTAATGACGCCAAAAGAGTTTTTTGAAGACTTGGCTAAGCGCGTGGCGCAAAATCTACAAACACCTGGGCGTGAAGTGCAATCGATTGCGAGCGCAAGTGCCAATCAATGGGCTAGCAGTGGTGGAGATTATGCGGTAAACCACAGTACTAATATTTATTCAGAAGGTTACTTAACCTCGCTTGCGTTAGATTTTTCGTTAATCGAAGAGACAGAGCTAAAAGCGTCATATCGCGATGTGCATCGTAAACTCTATAATGAGCATAGATTACCAGCCGGCTTTAGCATCGCTGATGTAAAAGCTATTTTGGCAGATGTTTCTGGGACGAGTTATGAGAGCTGGTGGCAGAAGTTTGTTAACTCCCCAGTAAGCATAGATTTTGATGCAATGTTGGCGCAAGCTGGCTTAGAGATGACATACGGTAAAGACAGCAAAGCTGAGCCTTTTACGGGTGTAACGTTAAAAAGTGGCTCGTTAGTACTATCGCATGTTTTGCGTAATGGACCTGCTTGGAATGCTGGCATTGTGCTAGCTGATGAGATTGTCGCTATTAATGGTCTTAAAGTTACCGCTGCTGGTTTTGAGTCACGTATTAAGGACTTTAAAGCAGGTGACACGATTAAGGTAACACTATTTAGTAATGACCGACTTAAAGATGTTGAGCTGACTTTGGGCGAGCAACCAAGCGGTAAACTGGCCATTACCAGTGTGAATAAGCCAAGTCGTTCCCAAAAAGCTTTCTTTAAAGCTTGGTTAGGTGTGGATTGGCCATTTGATAAAGAAGGTCAGTTTAAACCGGTTAAGTAATGTTAACGGGTAAATACAAAAGGCGCCAATAGGCGCCTTTTTGCTGGTTTAGCAATCAACGAACAGGAGGATTTAGATGCTGTCTTCTAAGCCGCCTAGTGCGTCAACCGTTGCATTAATTAGCGCGATAAGCTCACTGCTCATTAACGCAAAGTCGGCATCTAGTCTTGCCATAGGGTCATCATTACCTAAATCGTCATTGCCTGCTCTGAACTCTTCAGAAAACTTAAGGCGTTTAATCGCTGCATCAGACTGCAGTAAAAATGCAATCGATTGACCAAAGTGCAGCGCAAGTTTATGTACTTGCTTACCCACTTCAATGTGCGCAAGCACTTCATTTTCGCTTAAGTCTTGCTGTTTGAAGCGTACAATGCCGCCTTCATCTGAATCACTCTTAAGCTCTGCTTCATCTTGCATTTCGAATGCTGCAGGGGTTTTGCCTTCTTTTAGCCATTCAGTTAACTGAGTTTCAATCGGGGTCTTAAAGCTCATTGGAATGATAGGCAAGGTGCCAATAGCTTTACGTAACAATGCCATTAGCTCTTCAGACTTAGCAGCACTTGAGCTGTCGACCAAGATCATTTGAATTTCAGGCAGAATAAGGGCGCGAATTTGGCTACGACGAGAAAATGCGCGTGGCAATAACGTTGTGGTGATCTCGTCTTTTAGCGCGTCTTTTTCTTTCTTGGCTAATTTACGGTTTTCTTGGTCTTCAATTAGGCTGACTTTTTCTTCAAGGGCTTCTTTAACCACCTGTGAAGGAAGAATCTTCTCCTCTTTAGTCGCACAAACTAAGTGTCTGTCACCCGCGGTGTGAATTAGGGTGTCGCCGTGCTTACCCATAGCCTTAGAAAATCCAAACTTACTAATATCTTGGCTTGAGCAAGGAGAGAAAGTGAAGTCTTCCAGTGATTTTTCTAGTGAATCAGGGTCAACAGAAAAAGGCTTATTAAAGCGGTATACAGTTAGATTTTTAAACCACATAGATAAATGCTCAGTCAAAATTAAAGGCGCAGTGTAAGGCATTGTCGGGTTCTGGTAAACCGCCTGAAAGGCATCTTGCAGTATTGCATTGTGACATTTCATTAAAGTGTCACATTTCTTGAGGTATAGCTGTAGCCCTTGCTAGCACTGGCTTAGCCAAAAACTGTTATCGATAATTAAATATTTTCCGCTTGGTTTACCTTTTACTGAAATAAAAGTGCAACAAATCATCTTCATTATGGCGCTCGTCCAAACCAATAACCAAGACGAATAACGTCAAAAGGATTAAATGATGAACGTTTTTTGTAAAACTCTACTAGCTTCAGCGCTTGCGACAGCAACACTTTCTTCTGCTTACGCTGCCGATCCGCTAACTGTATACGGCAAGCTAAATGTTACTGCACAGTCTAACGATGAAGGCGATGAGTCAACGACAACAATCCAATCTAATGCTTCTCGTTTTGGTGTGAAAGGTGCTTTTGAATTAAGCAGTTCTTTAGAAGCGTTTTACACCGTTGAATATGAAGTTGATACCGGTGATGACGCTAAAGAAAACTTTAAGGCACGCAATCAATTTGTAGGCCTTAGAGGCAACTTTGGTGCATTTTCTGTTGGTCGTAACGATACAATGCTTAAAGTTTCACAAGGCAAGGTTGATCAATTCAATGACCTGTCAGGTGACTTAAAGAACCTATTTAAAGGTGAAAACCGTATTGAGCAAACAGCAACGTATATCACTCCATCATTTAGTGGATTTAAAGTGGGTGTGACTTATGCTGCTGAAGGCGCTAAGTCTCAGTACACACAAGATGGTTTCAGTGTTGCTGCTATGTATGGTGATTCAGGTCTAAAGAAATCACCAATCTACGCATCGGTTGCTTATGACTCTGACGTTAAAGGTTATGAAGTTGTACGTGCAACCGTTCAGGGTAAAATCGCAGGCTTTAAGCTAGGTGGTATGTACCAGCAAGAGGAGAAAACATACGGCGATGATGGTGTTGCTACAGTAGGAGCTGAAAGTAAATCAGGTTACCTACTAAGTGCTGCATACCAGATTGATGCGATTGTATTGAAAGCGCAGTTCCAGGATATGGAAGATAAAGGGGACTCTTGGTCAGTAGGTGGTGACTATAAGTTAGGTAAGCCAACTAAATTATTTGCTTTCTACACGAGCCGTTCTTATGAAAACATCGATAACGATGATAGCTACTTTGGTGTAGGACTTGAACACAAGTTCTAAAAGGTAAAGTATAAATATGAAAGGGGCTTAGGCCCCTTTTTTGATCGTATGTAGGGCTGAGTGGCGCAGAGTGTCATCGTTAGTTATATAGCGTTATCTTGCATTGTGATGATTGTCGTAAATGCACTAAACATGAGTTCACTTTATTAAGTGAAAAATAAAACGGATATAAGCTAAAAATAATATTTATGACAAAAATAACGCTTAATGTGGCAAAATATCTGGGTGTTTAATATTAATGTCATAAAAGTGACCAATAATAGTATCGTAGAAATTCACTGATAGAAGATCGATTATGACTGCAAGGATTTTGATAGTTGAAGATGAGTTAGCTATTCGCGAGATGCTAACTTTTGTATTGGAACAGCATGGTTACACGACCGTTGCTGCAGAGGATTACGACTCAGCATTAGACATGCTTACTGAACCGTACCCTGATCTTGTTTTGCTCGATTGGATGTTTCCAGGCGGCAGCGGCATCCAATTAGCTAAACGTTTGCGTCAGGACGAATTCACTCGTCATATTCCTATTATCATGTTAACGGCTCGTGGCGAAGAAGAAGATAAAGTGAGAGGCCTAGAAGTTGGCGCCGATGACTTTATTACTAAACCATTTTCTCCTAAAGAGTTAGTCGCACGCATTAAAGCGGTAATGCGACGCAGTGCGCCGACTTGTTTAGAAGATCTAATTGATGTGCAAGGGTTGCAGTTAGACCCTGTTAGTCATCGAGTGACAGTTGGTGATGAAGTGTTAGATATGGGGCCTACAGAGTTTCGATTACTGCATTTCTTTATGACTCATCAAGAACGTGTTTATAGCCGAGAGCAGCTGCTTGATAATGTTTGGGGCACTAATGTTTATGTTGAAGACCGTACGGTTGACGTACATATTCGACGTCTTAGAAAAGCGGTGACTCAATCAGGACATGACCGCTTAATTCAAACTGTCCGCGGCGCCGGCTACCGCTTCTCTACCAGACTTTAGTATGGGCACAAGGTCACTTTTGCGTTACCTTGTGCCAAGTCCTCCTATATGGTCGTAATATTGGTTAAATATGTTTGATTCATATTCTGGTTACCGTCTAATTTCACGGCTGGTAATTTACTTAAGCCTATGTTTGTTGGCTGGGTTATTAGTTGGTGAAGTCGTTTGGGTACTCTTTCTCGGTTCGCTCTCCCTGTTAGTTTGGCATTACCGCCAGCTATCACGGTTAAATTTTTGGTTGTGGCATGATCGCCGCCTTACACCACCTAATGGCAGTGGCAGTTGGGAAGGGGTGTTTAACGGTATTTATCGATTACAGGGCAAAAATCGTAAGCGCGTGTCGCAACTTGCCTTTCTATTGGGTCGCTTCCGACAAGGGGCCGAAGCACTGCCTGATGCTGCGGTGGTGCTGGATTCTGAACACAATATTTTATGGTGTAATAAGTTAGCGCAGCTATTACTTGGTTTTGTTTGGCCGCAAGATAATGGTCAACGCATTGATAACCTTATTCGCCATCCAGATTTCTCTGCCTACTTGAAACAAAAAGAGTACCAAGAGCCGTTAGAGCTGGCATCGCCGCAGTCGGACGGTCATATTCTTGAGATCCGGATCATGGGTTACGGTGCAGGGCAGTTGCTGTTGATTGCACGTGATATTACTCGTATCCGACAGCTAGAAGGTATGCGCAAAGAGTTTGTGGCTAACGTTTCTCACGAACTCAAAACGCCGTTAACTGTGTTGCAAGGTTATTTGGAAATGATGCAGTCAATGGCGGAGCCTGATTCGCCCAATATCCGCGCAATGGAGCAGATGCAGCAACAAACAACCCGTATGCGCTCTATGGTGGAGCAATTATTGGCATTGTCGCGGATTGAAGATGCCAGTGATGTCAATTTAGAAGTTAAAGTAAGCATGGCGCAGATGATGGACATCTTGCGTGACGAAGCGTTAGCGTTGGCACAAGAGCAGTATGATGTGAGTTTTTATTGTGAACCTGGCTTAGATGTTTACGGCAACGAACTTCAGTTGAGGAGTGTGTGCTCTAACCTGATCTCGAATGCGATTCGTTATACAGAGCCCGGCGGCAAGATAGAAGTAAGTTGGCGTAAGATAGCCTCTGGCGGCTTATTTAGCGTTAAAGATAATGGTGAAGGCATTGCGCCGCAGCATATAGGTCGCTTAACCGAGCGCTTTTATCGAGTTGATAGTGCACGTTCGCGCCAAAGTGGTGGTACCGGCTTAGGTTTAGCAATTACTAAGCACGCGCTTAACCACCATCAAAGTGAGCTGAATATTGCCAGTCAGCTAGGTAAGGGCAGCACTTTTAGCTTTATTATTCCGCCTAACCTGATTGAGTTTAATCAACAGGATGGTGATTAATAAGCGGTAGTTTTGCTTAGCGTTAAAATAAATGTCACATAAAACAGGCTTTTGCCTGTTTTTTTATAAATAATACCAATCAGTATAAAGATTTGGTCGCTCAGCGAGAATTTAGCGCTTCTGAGGCAAGGCTGCGAGTGAAGAGCATAGTTGTTCTACGGTTAAGCTCGTTAACGGAGCATCAGAACCGCTAAAACTCGCCATTCTGGAGCGTTTTTGGCTGCCTACTTCTACGTTGAACAGCCTCACAAGGGAATAACCATTCTTTCATCTATTCGCCTTGAATTAGTTGCCAAAAACGCTCTGAGTAGATCAACTTCTTATACTGATTGGTATAAATGTAAAATAAACCGGCTTGTCATCGAAGTGTCACTTAGGAGTAATAGACTTGTCATCATTGGAGTCAATACTGACAACGTTTTAAGAAACTAAGATAGCTAAACACTGGAGCAAAGAATGAAACTGAAACAACTTGTTGGCGCGGTAAGCTTTACTGCAGCGACTGTATTTTCTGCAGCATCAATGGCTGCAATCGACCAGTCTTTACCAACTTACGAAAAGACTAGCGGCGTGTCAGGTAACTTATCTTCTGTTGGCTCAGATACATTAGCTAATATGATGACGCTGTGGGCTGAAGACTTTAAACAGCTATATCCAAACGTAAATATTCAAATTCAAGCTGCGGGTTCTTCTACTGCGCCACCAGCATTAACTGAAGGTACATCTCAGTTCGGTCCAATGAGCCGCAAGATGAAGCCTAACGAAGTTGAAGCATTCGAAAAGCATTACGGTTATCAGCCAACAGCGATTCGTGTTGCAATCGATGCTCTTGCTGTATTTGTGCATAAAGATAACCCAATTGAAGGTATGAGCATCGAGCAGATCGATGGCATCTTCTCTTCTACTGATAAGTGTGGCGGCGGCGATATTACCCGTTGGGGGCAAACAGGTCTTGACGGTAACTGGGCTGCAAAAGATATCCAGCTTTACGGTCGTAACTCTGTATCAGGTACTTACGGTTACTTTAAAAAGAAAGCACTTTGTAAAGGTGATTTCAAAGCCAACGTAAACGAGCAGCCAGGTTCAGCGTCAGTGGTTCAGTCTGTATCTCAATCACTAAACGCCATTGGTTACTCAGGAATTGGTTACAAGACTGCTGGTGTTAAAGCGGTTGCAATCTCTAAGAAAGGTACTAACTACGTTGCTGCTACAGCTGAAAATGCTGCAACAGGTAAGTACCCACTATCACGTTACCTATATGTATACGTGAATAAGCACCCAAATAAAGAGTTAGCGCCAATGGATCGTGAATTCATCCGTTACGTGTTATCTATGCAGGGTCAGAAGATTGTTGAAAAAGACGGTTACGTAGCACTGCCACGTAGCGTTATTGCAAAAGATCTAGAAAAAGCAGGTATTCGCCTTTAAGCGAACAGACTTTGCAAATGAAAAAGGCCTCTAATTAGAGGCCTTTTTAATGGTTGTAATTCGTATAAACAAGCTATTTATTAGCTGCTTTAAGCGCCTTTAACCAAGCATCAAACTCTGCATCCATTGAGGTTCCCCAGCTAGCAAGCAGTGCTTGATAACGTGGGTAATCACCAGTTCGGGTAAAGCCAAGCATGCTATCGACTTTGTCTTTATGGTTCTCAATCATAAAGCGCACCGCTAAATAACCCCAGCGATAAACTCTGTCTGTACCGCCGTTTTTTTCATAGCTAGTGTTGAATATATCGCTGAGCACATAGCTTTGTTTATTGCCGATTAATGCAATGGCTTTAGGATTGTTATTGCCCACTGAGATGTATTCTGCAACACCTTCACTCCACCATACCGTATGTGGGTAAAGCGGCGCCGGTTTTGGGCAGTATTCTGGACCACTGTGTGAGTCGTGCAGTGACAGACAAAAGTCACCATAAAGGTTAAATCGGCCGTCAAGGTAGTGCACATATTCATGGGCTAGGTTCCACACTTGGCCTTTTTTTTCATAGGCAACGAATTCTGCTTGATTGCCTTCCTTTCCGGGTAAACCCTCTAAGTACATGCCGCCATTGTCGCTAGGTACATCAAAGTGTTGGGTGACATATTCAACGTAATCCTCACGGGAGTGATAGACATTCGCGCGCATGCTGTGATTATTGTCGTGAGCAACGGGCTTATTGAGCGTACCAAACAGCTGGTGGAAATTAGCCTCTTGCTTTTGCAGTAGCTGGCAGGCGTCGCTTATCTGTTTTTTGGTTAGTGCTTGTGAGCGAATAATGATGGTGTCGCTGCAGGCGTGGCTTTGGCTGAGCACAGCGTCAATATTGGCTTTAGGCTCAGCTTGTGCAGCAAAGGGCAATGCCATAATAAGCGCTAAAGGCAATAGGGTATGTTTATTTTTCATGAGGGTTTCTCTGATTTGTTATTTTGCATACAATATTCACAAGTGTTTCATTTAGCTGTAATGATGTCAAACTGGGCTTTTATTCCCAATAAATGGCGCTAAAATGCAACAAATTAATCAGTGACTTAAAAAAGGATATGCCGTGTTAAAGCAATGGGATAATAATCATGACTACCACTCGTTTGCCAATAGCGATGAGATTAAAGTTAACCACCTTTCGTTATCACTGACGACAAATTTCGAGACGAAGCAACTTGCTGGACTAGTCGAGTTAACACTCGAGTATATAAACTCTCACGCCACTGAGTTATGGCTTGATACCCGTGATTTAACGATTACGGCGGTTTACTCTGCCGCTGGCGAGGCGCTTGAATATTGTCTCGATAAGCAAAATGACACCTTAGGTCAACGGCTCAATATTCAACTGGCAACAGCGACGACACATGTCGTGATCCATTATCACACCTCGCCGCAAGCTCAAGGTCTGCAGTGGTTAACACCAGAGCAAACCAGTGGCAAACAACTGCCTTTTTTGTTTAGCCAGTCGCAGCCAATTAATGCGCGAAGCTGGATCCCTTTGCAAGATACACCTAAGGCGAGAATCAGCTTTGACGCGGTTATAAATGTGCCTCAAGGTATGCGTGCAGTCATGAGCGCAATGAATGATGCAAGCGCAGAGCTTAATGGGGTATTTACATTTACCATGGAAAAACCCATGCCGACTCATTTGCTGGCGGTCGCAGTTGGGGATATTGCTTTTGGTGAATTAGGGGCTCGTACCGGCGTTTATGCCGAGCCTGAGGTGCTCGCGGCGGCTGTGGCAGAGTTTGAAGATACTGAGAGCATGGTTGAAGTGGCAGAGTCTTTACTTGGGCCATATCAATGGGGGCGATATGACATGCTGGTTTTGCCACCGAGCTTTCCCTTCGGCGGCATGGAAAATCCACGTCTGGCGTTTATGACACCAACATTAATCGCGGGTGATAAGAGCTTAGTTTCAACGGTTGCCCACGAGCTTGCTCATTCGTGGACTGGGAATTTAGTCAGTAACGCAACTTGGCGTGATTTATGGCTAAACGAGGGGTTTACCACTTATTTCACCAATCGCATTGTGGAAGCTGTCTACGGCAAAGAGTTAGCTGAGCTTGAAGTGGTACTTGAAAATGGTCGCTTGCAAGAAGCTATTTTAACCACACCTATCGCGCAGCAGACATTGCCAGCTAACATGCAAGATCAAGATCCTAACCAAGCTTTTAATCGCTTTACTTACGATAAAGCGTCGATGTTTGTGCATGACTTAGAAAAGCGTTTAGGTCGTGAGGCTTTCGATAAGTTCTTATTTGATTATGTACAGGCATTTGCGTTTGAAGCCATCACCACTGAAACCTTTGTTGATTATGCTAAACAAACCTTGTTAAAGCTGCACAGCGATAAAATCACTGAAACAGAGCTATTACTGTGGGTTTATGGCGAAGGTATGCCGAGCGGGTTTATTGCGCCAACTTCAACGAGCTTAGCGAAGGTCACTATGGCGCTACGAGCGTTTGATGATGGCGCGTCAGCAAGCAGCTTAATGACTCAAGGTTGGCGAGTACACCATTGGCAATATTTCTTAACTAACTTACCAGAGCAAGTTTCTCATCAAGCATTAGATGATTTAGACAAAGTGTTTGGTTTCACTCAATCTACTAATGCCGAAATCGCCTGTGCTTGGTTTAGAGTGGCAATTCGTAATTGCTATCAAAGCGTGCTGCCCTATGTAGAAGCTTATCTTATTAAAATTGGTCGTGGTAAGTTTGTTAAGCCACTCTATTCTGAGTTAATGAGTGCGGGATTTGCGGTTGATGCCAAGCAAATTTACGCTAAAGCACGTGAGGGGTACCATCCGTCAATAGCAGTCATGCTGGATCAGCAATTATTGAAGTAGTGTAAATTAACAACGCTAGCCTATTTAGGGTTGGAATTATTGGCAAAAAGGCAAAAAGGCAAAAAAAATGGCAACCCAATGGATTGCCATAAAAATATCTAACTCGGGATAAACTTTGTGCGCTAGCTAAAAGTTTATTCCGAAGGACAAACCTAGTAGGAATGCCAAGGGAATGATGATGAACAATGAAACTAAGCTAACAAGCTTTAAGGTTAAACCAAGATGACGAGTTAACGGTCATTTTCATTTAACGAGAATCGGTTCATATAGTCAGAGTGGTAATTTGTCCTTTAGTTCCCAAAACTTAGCAATAAAAGTGAAATTATTTTTAGTGCGTAAATAATCCTTCTTAAATACAACAGTTTAAGCTGTTACTTGGTTTTACTTTAAATCCAGAACCAAATTGAAACTCCAGTCATCATTAACGCTTAGACGCTGGCGAAGGTATAACAACTTCTAGGTTATCTAGGCCTATCGACTAAGGTTTGCTCTGTGACATCTAAGTTGTTGCTGAAAGTGGTTACAGAAAAGCTCAAGCCGTTACGCAGCAAGTGCTCGCTTTGAAGTTTAAAGGTAAAAAAATGGCAACCCAATGGGTTGCCATAAAAATATCTAAATCGAAATAAACTTTGTGCGCTAGCTAAAAGTTTGTTCCGAAGGACAAACCTAGTAGGAATGCCAAGGGAATGATGATGAACAATGAAACTAAGCTAACAAGCTTTAAGGTTAAACCAAGATGACGAGTTAACGGTCATGTTCATTTAACGAGAATCGGTTCATATAGTCAGAGTGGTTATTTATCCGTTAGTTCCCAAAACTTAGCAATAAAAGTGAAATTATTTTTAGTGCGTAAATAATCCGTCTTAAATACAACAGCTTAAGTTTTTACTTGGTTTTACTTTAAATCCAGAACCAAATGAAACTCCTGTCATCATTAACGCTTAGACGCTGGCGAAGGTATAGCAACTTCTAGGTTATCTAGGCCTGTTGACTAAGGTTTGCTCTGTGACATCTAAGTTGTTGCTGAAAGTGGTTACAGCAAAGCTCAAGCCGTTACGCAGCAAGTGCTCGCTTTGAAGTTTAAAGGTAAAAAAAATGGCAACCCAATGGGTTGCCATAAAAATATCTAAATCGGAATAAACTTTATGCGCTAGCTGAAAGCTTATTCCGAAGGGCAAACTGAATCGGAATGCCAATGGAATGATGATGAACAATGAAACTAAGCTAACTAGCTTTAAGGTTAAGGCAATATTTAAGTGTTCGAAGCTTATATATTCACTTAACGAGAATCGGTTCATATAATCAGAGTCGTAGAATGTGGAATAGTTCCTCAAATGGGAAAATTATTTATCGATTTTTTTATAATCAACGTAACACATTGTTTTAATTGTAGAGATAATTTCAATTTGTAAGGTTATTTTTCAGGTGTTTTTTGCTGCCACTCAGGTCTAGTTATGTAGCGTTAGCTTAATAGTGCTCATTGTTGATGTAATGAAATCAAGCTGGTGTTTTGGAGGCAAAAAAAATGGCAACCTAAAATAGGTGGCCATAAGAGTACGGTTCAAAGGTAGCATTTATGCGCTAGCTAAATGGTTACTTTGTAAGGCAAACCCAAAGTGGGAATTGCCAAGGAGAATGATGATGAACAATGAAACTAGCCACTAAGGCTTAGGTTAAACGCATATCTAGTATTTTAAATATCCGCTTAACGAGAATCGGCTCATATAATCAGAGTCGTAAAATTTTGGTTAGTTCCCAAAAGGTGCAATTTTTTTACTTTTAATTTTCACCTTTATTTTACGTGTTTGTTTTTATTGTTTTTTTATATGTAAGAAAAACTATGCTTATCGTCGGCGTTTACATAAGAAACTGGGCAGATAATCTCAAGGGGGATTAGTGGGTTTGCATTGGTTATGGCTGAATGAAATGTGTCTTGGCGGGTGATAACGTTGCAATGAGAAAACTAGAACTAAAACCACTAAAGCCAAAACTAAAGCTAATAATTGCTTGGGTCTTTTAGCTTTTATCGCGGTAGGCGATAAATCGTCGCCCGGCTATTTATTTAGGGTGTTTAGGTTGCCGATTTGACATAAAAAAAAGGCAACCCAATGGGTTGCCCAATAGATCTACTTTGAGATCAAGGGGGCCGCGCTAGAAGCCCCAGGGAGAATGATGAACACAAAAATCTCAATGTTCACAAATTTAGAGGTGTTAATTGAGTATAAGTTCAATAAATATCCGAATATTTTGTTTTTATTTTTAGTTAAATTCATAACTCGCTGGTTTTTCAGCATTAAAGTAAGGTTAAAATGTCTTTCTCTAATGCCATTGGCTTAGTCGTCGGGGCGTAACGTTTAACGGGGTTGCCCTGACGATCGACTAAAAACTTGGTAAAGTTCCACTTAATCTTTTCTGAGCCCAATAAGCCTTTAGCTGAATGTTTCAAGTAAGCATATAAGGGGAGGGTGTTGCTGCCGTTGACGTCTATTTTTTCAAATAACGGAAAAGTCACGCCAAAATTCAGTTCACAAAATTGGCTAATTGCTTGGCTATCGCCTTTTTCTTGAGCGCCAAATTGATTACATGGAAAGCCTAAAATCACTAGTCCCTGCGCTTGATATTTTTGGTTTAGAGCCTCTAAGTCTTTATATTGCGGTGTAAAACCGCATTCACTCGCAGTATTAACAATCAGGACTACTTTATCTTTATAGTCGGCAAGTGACACTTGCTTTCCTTGAATGTTATTGGCTGAAAAGTCATAAATTGATGTTGTCATTTTTATCCCCTTATTATGATAACTAATACTCTAGCGGTATTTTGTTCGGCGGTATAATTTATTTAAGTATAAAAGGGGATTATTGCCGAGGTAAGGAATTCTGCTCTGGTAAACGTTTATGAAAAGGGCGTGTGGTTGTTTTGCCTTAATCCCTTATTCACAAGTATCGATAAAGAATTACTGGGAGCTATTGCCTAACGTCGGTTGGAAGCTTCTGTACACAGCTGTTGCAGCTTGGTTTTTTCTGTTGGCTGAATGTTTTCATGCTGTCAGTGTTTGTTTAAATGCACCATTACAACTTAGGTTTATCTCAAAATGCATTGTTACTTTGTGTATGCTTGCCAAAAGTTAACTAAGCTCAACGTTTCAGGATCACCAATGACAGCTAAAACCTTAATGGCAACACTTGTTTTAAGTGCTTTGTCTATCAATGCTAACGCCACTGACTTCACCTTCGGTTTAAATGATGATGTGATTTCAACTGAATTACAGTTTGATGTAAATAAAGACGTCAATGCATCGCTAGAGTACTTATATGCGGATAAGGGCGGTCAGATGCTATCTGGCGCTATGCATATTGCACATGATGCTGGTATACACCATTTTGAGCTAGGAGCTAAATTTTCGCAGGTTTGGTCAGATAGAAGCGCTAATGGCAACCTTGTTGGGATTGGCGGCCGTTATGCTCTGCAAATGGGATCAAATGTATCTTTGCATGCATCAGGCTATTATTCTCCTTCTGTACTGTCTTTTGGCGATATTGATGGTTCGTGGCAGGTAGACAGCAAAGTTCAATATGCACTAAACCCTTCTTTAGCTTTATTTGTTGGTTACCGAAATATTCGCTTGCAGTATGATAACGCACCAAACACAACATTAGATGCAAGTTTCTACCTAGGAGCAAAAGCTTCGTTTTAATCTTTAATAGCTGAGTTACTCTATTAACCTCCCGATTTTGTTGTTGAAAGTGATCACTTGATGATTAAAAGTGGTCGCTTAAAACGCCTTTCATAATCGCCTTCTTATTTTCGGTCCTTAACCCATAACTAATTAACCAAGCTCATTATTGAACTGGGTTAGCTTTATTGTGTTTAAACGCTGAGCTTAATAGCCACTTTGTTGGTTAAATTGATTGGTCTTTTGCAATTTTGTAGAATGATGTGAATTTTATGTGCTATCACCTTGTGGTAGTACCGAGCACAAGATGATACGAAATAGGTAATGCGGTTAATGCAAATAAAAATAATAACGCTATTACTGCTGTGTTTCTCCTTTTTGGGAGCCAGTAAATTTAGCTATGCTCAACTGTAGTGGTCAAGTAAAACTGGACACGGACTTGTACGTATTCCAAAATCTTCGTTCAGATTCATTTGGGGTCAAGCCGCCATTATAACT
>NZ_JAKILT010000018.1 GCF_023283535.1 Shewanella sairae
AATGAAAACCCCAAACGAGGTGCATGAAAAAGCCAGTTGGGAGTACCAACTGGCTTAATAAAAACCGTCAACCTATTTTAGGACTAGACAGACATCTGTTGGTCCGGGGTTTTTAACCCAAACGGCCGTATTCACCAATATCTACAAAATAGATATGGCATTTCCTGTTTTTGCCTCAATGTTTATCACTTTTGCCATCGTCATGAACCTATGGCGTATCGTCGGTGTTTCTGGTTTACGTATCCAAGATATCGCAAATAAGATTGCCCCTGGTGCAGGTTACTTTATCGGTATTTTATTAGCCCTCGGTGCCGTGGCTTTTAACTTTGGTAACGTCAGTGGTGCAGCACTGGGTTTAAATGTATTAACCGGTGTGGATACCACTTGGGGCGCTTTATTCACAGGCGTTGTTGGTTGCTTATTGTTTGTTTTGCATAACGCCTCAAAGCGGATGGATCAAATGGCGCGCTACTTAGGCCTATTTATGATTATTCTAATCGCTTACGTTGCCATGACGAGCTTGCCACCTATGGGCGAAACCTTAACAGCAGCCGTGATGCCAGTTGATATGGGTAACCTAATATTACCGACCTTGACCATTGTTGGTGGCGCGGTAGGCGGCTACTATACTGGCGCGCAAAGATTGGTTGATATTGGCCTGCAAGGCAAAGACAACATAGCTGCGATTAAGTCTGCTGCTTGGGCAGGGATCTCGATTGCCGTGGTTATCCGAATCTTACTGTTCTTAGCTGTATTTGGCGTAATTGCTGCTGGCGGTGTATTAGATACGAGCAACCCAGCCGCTGATGCATTTAAACAAGGAGCAGGTGATTTAGGTTACTTTATTTTCGGTCTAGTGCTGTTTGTCGCCTCGATTACCTCTGTGGTGGGTAACTCTTATATGGCAGTCTCTTTGGTTAAAACCCTATTCCCTGCGATTGAACGCCAAGAAAAAGCGTGCTGTATTGGCTTTATCGTATTCACCAGCGTTGGCACTATCTTAATGGACATGCCCATTTTATTGTTAATGTTGGCAGGCCTAATTAACAGTTTAATCTTACCTATCGTGCTGGCATTTATGCTTGCTGCTACTCGTCGCAAAGACATTGTTGGCGACTATAAGCACCCGCTTTATTTGTCAATTATGGGGGTACTTATTGTCATTGGTATGGGCGCGGCAAGCTTTAGCAATGTCGGCAATTTTGTCGCTAAGTTTATCGCTAGCTAATTCACTTTCAGGTTATTCGTTTTTCTGGCGCGGTATGACTTTACCGCGCCAATCTCAACCGCTTTGTATCTTCTATACGATTTTATTGCTCAAACTCTTCTTTCTAGCAATGCTTTGCCTAATCTTTATCTCCTGTCTTGTTACGCTCAGACTTTATAACGATTCAAGCTAAGTCATCCACTAAAGTCCTAACTACAAATCCCCTATTCACCTGTATTGTTCATCTGATTCAAGTTAAACTGCGCAACAAAATTCACACCACCCATTAACAATGCGTTAGATGCTAATCTGTTTTAAATCGTAATGCATTGTTTAAAAACTACTTAATGCCTTCAAGGAGTCGAGAAGTCACATGAAAGTCAGTCATTTAATATTAGCCATACTATGCTGGGGACTGGCAACGCCAGCCTTTGCCAGTGAAGCCGGGTTAGATCTAACACAATCGGGCGTTGGTTATGCAGCATTAATCATATTCTTTCTGGCTTACTGCTTAGTGATGGGAGAAGAGTATTTACAGCTACGTAAATCTAAACCCGTACTGCTAGCAGCTGGAATTATCTGGCTCATGATAGGCTTTGCTTATCAACAACAAGGCCAGATTGAAGTGGCTAAACAGGCCTTAGAGCATAACTTACTAGAATACTCTGAACTATTGCTGTTCTTACTGGTTGCAATGACCTATATCAGCGCCATGGAAGAGCGTCGATTATTTGATGGACTTCAGGCTTGGATGGTTAGTAAAGGCTTTAATTTCCGTACCTTATTTTGGTTAACTGGCTTCCTTTCTTTTGTGATTTCACCGATTGCCGATAACCTAACTACCGCGTTGTTAATGTGTGCCGTTGTGATGAAAGTTGGCGGCGATAACTTAAAGTTCATCAACATTGCTTGTATCAATATCGTGGTTGCAGCCAACGCTGGTGGCGCATTTAGCCCATTTGGCGACATCACGACCTTAATGGTTTGGCAGGCAGGCTTAGTCAGCTTTGTTGAGTTTACCGACTTGTTTATTCCATCACTGGTTAACTACATTATCCCAGCAGTGATCATGTCGTTCTTTGTGCCTAAAACTAAACCTAACTGTGCTAACGAGAAGGTCGAGCTTAAGCGCGGTAGCAAGCGCATTGTAGCGCTATTTATATTGACTATCGCCACTGCAGTTAGCTTCCATGCCTTAGTGCACTTCCCGCCAGTTATCGGCATGATGATGGGCTTAGGTTACCTGCAATTCTTTGGCTTTTACCTACGTAAAACTCTGCCACGTTCACTTGAGAAAAAGAAAGCCGTTGCTATGGCTAATAAAGATGAAGCGGCACTTAAACGCTTAGGCTCAGTAGTACCATTTGACGTATTTAAACGTGTATCGCACGCAGAGTGGGATACCTTACTGTTTTTCTATGGCGTGGTAATGTGTGTGGGCGGCCTAAGTTTATTGGGTTACTTAGGCGTGGTATCAGATGTAATGTACAACCAATGGGACCCAATTTGGGCCAATGTGATGGTCGGCATTCTCTCTGCTATTGTCGATAATATTCCTGTGATGTTTGCGGTACTCACCATGCAGCCAGAATTGAGTCTGGGTAACTGGTTACTAGTGACATTAACCGCGGGCGTTGGCGGCAGTATGCTATCAATCGGCTCAGCCGCAGGTGTAGCACTAATGGGCGCCGCCCACGGTAAATATACCTTCTTTGGTCATCTAAAGTGGATGCCGGTCATTGCACTAGGTTACGCCGCGAGTATTTTGTGTCACCTATGGCTTAATGCTGACCTGTTTTAAGCGTTCCCACTAATTAAGTGCATAAAAAAGCTCGGCTTAAGCCGAGCTTTTTTATGACTAGACACACAATGAGTAATTAGCGGGTTAGATAACAATGAATGAAGTCAGTTATCGCCACCATATCGGCAACCGCAATAAACTCATCGGTGGTGTGCACTTTAGCCATCCCCGTTGATAAGTTAACCGTCTTTAAGCCATTAGCGTTAAAGATGTTAGCGTCCGAACCACCGCCAGTCGGCTTGGTCATCGCATCAATACCAATAGCGGAAAACGTATCTTTAATCTCTAAAACGTGCGCGTCTTCATCAGCGATATGATAAGCGTTATAAGAGCGACTTGAATCAATCTCTACAATAGCGCCATGCTTTTGCGCCGCGGCTTCAAAAGTCGACACCATATGCTCAACTTGCTTAGCTAGCTTGTCATCATTAAGTGAGCGCGCTTCTGCTTCAATATACAGCTCTGGCATCACAATGTTAGTCGCCTGTCCGCCTTGTACCACACCAATGTTAGCTGTGGTTTCAGCATCAATGCGGCTAAGCTGCATCTTGCTAATCGCATCTGCTGCGACCGTTAACGCATTGATCCCTGTTTCAGGCTCTAATCCCGCGTGAGCAGGTTTGCCTTTAATGGTCACTTTCAGGCTTTGCTGCCCAGGCGCTGTGGTGATAATCGTGCCAATAGGGCCGCCAGAATCAAGTACGATTGCTTGCTTAGATTCAATCTTACTGATGTCGAAATTTTTAGCGCCGTGCATGCCGCGCTCCTCGAATACAGTAAACGCCACTTCAAGGGTTTTATGGGCTTTACCGCTCTCTTGAATACTGCGAACAGCCTCCATCACTGCTGCGATACCCGATTTATCATCGCCGCCCAAAATGGTGTCGCCTTTAGAGCGAATAATGCCGTCTTCAATAATTGGCTCAATATTATTACTGGGGGTAACCGTATCCATATGGCTGCTGAAAGCAATACTGCCAGCAAGTGACCCCGCTAACTTGCCGTAGATATTAAAGCCATTGGTGATTTCACCAGGCACCGCAAGTTTAGTCACTTCAAAACCCAGCTCGCCAAGCTGCTCAGCCAACGCCTCAGCCACTGCTTTTTCATTGCCTGATTCACTGTCGATTTTCACCAGCGAAATAAAGTGTTCAACGAGTCTTTGTTGGTTAATGCTTGTCATCTGTGGCAACGCTTTGTTATGTAAAATAGACAATCATCATAAACCCAAGTGAGCGCCTTAATCGCAGGAGTAAATCAAAGAAATGCAACAAAGCACCTGATAAAGTTAATTTTAGAAATCCTTAGTAAATCTTCTATCTAAAAGCCAATTTTTAAAACCAATACCTTTATCACAACCTCTATTGCAATTTTTATATATGATTCCAGATCAACTCTTCCATAATATTCAAGTCGAAGAAACTCTTTGTTTCACCTAGAATCACTCCCCGAGTAACACGTTAAAATAAAAAAATTCTACTTTGTGCTGTTATATCGATAACAGCTGCTGGTTGCGCTACACCTAAAATTAGAGTTCCTGTTGATGCAAATAAAATAACTTACTATAACCCTGTTGTATCAGCTTTAATGAACTGTATGCCTGTAACGTCATTCACTGTGCCCAAACAACATCCAAATAATTTCGAACGTTTTATAAAAGTAGAGGCGTATAAACAAGGCGCTACTCATTACTCTGTTCACATAACTGATGAAACCTGGAAAGGCTTGCCAATCGCGGGTGAAGTCGATGCTTATTTCTGCCAAAAGAAAGAAGATAGACCAGCAGCTCCGCAGCAACAAACTCAACCTCAACTACCTGTTTATATAATAAATAACAATAACAATAACAATAACAATAACTAGTTTGGCTAATTTGAACTTTAAAGTTTCTAGCAAAACGTTTCCTTTTCAGCCGTTCAGTTAAACTTAAGGTCCATTTCTCTAAATGGACCTTTTTCAATACGACAAGAATAGAATTTTAATACCCTATTCTTCAAAGAGCACAAAGATATCCTTCGGTTGTTGATTTATCATTGTTCTGCATAGAGAATAACAGCTAGTTTGAGCGGTTTATTCAATTGTATAGATTTAGGAGAATCCATTCGATGATGACAAAATGGGCAACACGTTTTTTGCAAATGGCCGAGCTCGTTGCATCTTGGAGTAAAGATCCCTCGACTCAAGTGGGCGCGGTGATCACTGAAAATAACCGAATTGTTTCTTTAGGTTTTAACGGCTACCCTCATGGTGTGTCTGATAGCGCAGAAACCGACAACCGTGAGATGAAGCTGCTCAAAACCCTGCACGCAGAAGAAAACGCGATTCTTTACGCTAAGCGTGACCTTAGCGGCTGTGAGATTTGGGTAACTCACTTCCCTTGTCCGAACTGCGCAGCCAAGATTATCCAAACAGGGTTAAGCACTGTACATAGTCCAATGCCAAGCGAAGATTTTCAATCACGCTGGGGCGACAAGATTAAGATCAGCGAAGATATGTTTGCCCAAGCAGGCGTCAAAGTTGATTGGATGACAGCTGACTAACACAAGCCTCTCAAAAAGCATAAACAAAAGGATACCGATTGGTGTCCTTTTGTTTATTATCACTAACTATTTGAATTTTAATAGCTGTTAGCTGAATTTATAGGTGCATGAAAATGAGCCAGTACTTTTTTGCCGTTGAGAACATGAATATTCCTTTTTATGACTTTCCCGACGAGTTCTCAGGTGCAGTCCCTACCAATATATTTACTCACCCAGCAGAACCTGTACCCCTAGTCGTAAAATTTACTGGTGACGATGTACATCAACTCGCGGATATCTTTTTAGTACCGGGACTGAGTATTAAGCAGACGTTATTCCAACAATTAAAGCTGAACGATATCTATGCTACCAATTGGGTTCAAATAATCTTGTTTGATCAAGGTGGGCACCTGTATCAAATGCTACAAGTTGAAAACGAGATAAAAGCTATCGATCGCCAACAAAGTGAATTCGACTTTTATGATGAATTTAATGGTGGTGAATTTATTTCTGGAATGAATAAACTGATTTTAGACCAAAGTTTGTTAAGTAAAATCCCTCTACAACAGCGGCTTATTTTTCGCGATGCGGGCTGGAAGGACAAGCTATTTTTTCATAAGAGTGTCGTCGATACTATCATGCAATCTCAGTCTAAAGGAATCGACTTTATCCCTGCTGAAGGCTATAACGAATTTAGCTAATCCTAGTTAACAGGTTCCCACTCTTCTTTACTCGGCAACAAAAAAGCCCCGTTAACAACGGGGCTTACTGTTTTGAGTTAAAGGATTAATTAAAACTGTGCTTTAACCCAAACCATACGATGGTCTGAAGAGATATCTTTCTTCTTACCGCCACCAATACGATCGTCGTTAAATAGCAAACGGCCTTCTTCATAAGTTGCCTGCCAGTAAACACCTGAGTCTACAATGTTTAGCGATGCAGAAGGAATTGCATGGTCAGCATTTATGCCGCCACTTCCGAACTCTGCAGTAATGCGGTTCGGGTATGGGTGATTAGGGCTACCTTCTACAGCATACTCAGCAGCGCCATAACTTGTTGGGTACAAATCACCGTTAGTCACGTTTTGGTTGACGACTGGATCAGCATGCAGTGCAGCCATCACTTCAGTCATACCGTCACCCGCACCTGTTGCCGCATCAAGGTTTTGGTCACCAACAATAACAAAGTGTGCACCTTCTGTAAGCGCGCCGGTTTTTCCTGCGTCATCATAAAAATCTTGTGCATTAGTTACATAGCTATGCCAGAACTCAACTTCTGCAGCATTCTGTAGCAAGTTTTTACCTGTATCAAATACAGGTGGAGTAGGGTGAGACATTAGGATATGGATAGTTTCAGTACCATCTTTAGTCGGTACTAAAATTGGTGCATCAACGTGGTTTTTAGATGATAGTGTCATTAGTTGCCACTCTTCATCTGTATACCAGTTTTCGCCATCTAAGAATGGGTTTTCAGCGCCTTCAAGATCTTTCCATTTAAAGTTTTGGAAAGTACGGGTATTTTTAGTATCGATTTCATACTTAGACATTAACGCAAATGCGTATTGTCCGTGGTACTTACCAAAGCCCCAAGAATCATTAGCATAATTGAAAGAATTAACATCTTCCTTTTTTGCTACATAGCCGTCATTGTTCAAATCAAAGCCACTTAAGCGGCCAGTGTTAGTGCCATAGCTTTCAGCGAATGGGTATTCGATTGGTTCTAGGTTAGCTTCACCGCCGGCACCATCAAGACTTTGTGCAACTGAAAGGTAATTTGTTTGGAAACCTTTAAGTGCTGATAAATCTTCACCTGTACCATCGTTGTTGTATTCACCCATCATTAATACATCTGGACGAGTCTTTTGGATAATCGCAGCAACGTTACGGATTTGAATCACTTTTTCAGCTGTTGTTTTATCTGCTGGTGCCATCGCATCGCGATCTTCTAGGTAAGTTTCAACTAACGCAGTTTGCTGTGCAGAAGTCAGTGCCATTTCAGCAACTAAGTCTTCAAATGTATTACGATCGAAAGATAGATTGTAAGTGGCAATTTTAACTTCAGTATGGTCTACATACTTTACATCGTCATCATTACAACCGGTAAGAAGTGCAACACCTACAGCCAAAGCTGCAGCAGTTTTTAGTAATTTCATATATGACCCATCTTTAATTATTTATTATATTTAGCTCAATTGATTTGAGCTTGAGGCGGAGTCTATACAGGCGTATAAGAAAAGAAAGCGCTATCATGCCTTTTTGTGACTGTCGACATAAATAGTTACAACTTATAACCATGAGCACACACACAACAACAAAACACTAACAACAAAAGAGTTAGGTAAACTATCAACCTTTTGGTTATTCAACAAATTGTTAAGTTTCGGTACAGCATACTGCCACTATATTGATTGTCAGATTAGGATGATTAAGCAGAGGTGATAGATGATGCAACTAACTCAAACATTAACTAAAAAAGCAAAGTTACTGGCTGTAGTGACTTGTGGTTTAATGCTGTCATTTAATACCGCCTACGCCTCAAGCAATACGGCCGTTACCGCCAAACTGGTAAAGTCTAACGCACAAGACAACTTATTGATTTGCCAATACCAAACCGTCTCAGCTAGCCATTTTCAAGTGTTTGACAAAGTACTCGACAATGAGCATTCCTGCCCTAGCAATTTATTAGTTGCCCCAGAGCCTATGGTTAGCCAAGCAGAAGCAGCCCAGCTAAAACAACTATTCTCTCAGCAATACGATTAGCGCATTAATCTCACTAACGCTTGCAGCCTTGATTTATAGCAATCAAGGCTCAGCTAACATTCAATTTGCAATGCCATTTATTGCAGCATTATTCAGTTCACAACTCACTCAAAAACGGCTTAAACAGTTAAAGCAACGACTTGATTATTTATATCCTTGATTTATATGTCATTCAGTTAGGTTATAGTATTTTCGTTAACTCTAATTTACACCTAAAAAAGCTAGCATCAAATCTGCTAAAATTATCCCACTTAAACAGTTGTTCTCACTAAAATAACCTGCCACCGCTAAACCTTTACTCTAATCGTAACTAAATGTTTACGCTATTTTTCGCATTCACAAATAATAACCCTACAAAAGCTAAGTCATTGATATTTAGTTTGACTGCAGCAAATTCTCACGCTTAGTTATATGCAAGCAATGTGAATAATTAGTTACTTACATTGCTTGTAAGACATGTTAATACACGGCTCCTGTTACGTGTTAAGTTGTCGCGTTTTCACAGCGAGCTTCACACAATGTGAAGGTACACAATGAAAACAATAAATAAACAAAAACTCCCGCTGGTATCAGCATTTACCCTCAGTCTTGTCGCTACAGCTGTGAGCGCTCAAGTGCAAACCTTGCCGGAACCAAGTGTTAATCAAAATCAGTCTCAGCGCTTTATTGTGCAGATGACAGATCGCAGTATCTTAAGCTTGCAGCAATCAAAATTATCGCCAGCAGCGATTACTCAGGCAAAAATTGATTTAATGCAAAACACAGCCGCTTCAATCAGTGCAGATGTTGTTCTATCACTGCCCGAGGTCAACTCAATGGCCGTTATGCTCGATACAGAGCAATATAAAAGTTTGTCTAATAACCCAAATGTAGCCTTGATTGAGGTTGACCCGAAACGATACTTGATGGCAGAAACTTCTCCCTACGGTATTGGCATGGTGCAAGCAAATTTAGTCTCTGATAGCCAAACAGCTAACCGTAAAGTATGTATCACAGATACTGGTTACGATTTAGGTCACGTCGATTTACCAAGCTCAGGTGTAACTGGCGATGATGGTTACGGTAGCAATAACACCGGCAATTGGTATAACGATGGTAACGGTCACGGTACTCATGTGGCAGGCACCATCGCCGCAATTGGCGGCAATAATCAAGGTGTTGTTGGAGTCAACCCATCAGGATTGGTTGGTTTACATATCGTTAAAGTCTTCAACGATAGCGGCAGTTGGGCTTATGGCTCCGACTTAGTTGCTGCGGTTAATCAATGTGTAAATGCCGGAGCTGATATTATTAGTATGAGTTTAGGTGGTGGTGGCTCATCATCGGCTGAGCGTCAAGCATTTGCCAACGCAACAAGCCAAGGGGTACTCAGTATTGCAGCCGCAGGTAACGATGGTAACAATAAGATGTCATACCCGGCTTCTTATGATGAAGTTATTTCAGTCGCAGCAGTAGACAGCTCTGGCAATAAAGCCTCGTTCTCCCAATATAACTCTCAAGTCGAAATTGCAGCGCCTGGCGTTGATGTGAATTCAACATGGAATGATGGCGGCTATAAAGCCATCAGCGGCACCTCAATGGCAACACCTCATGTGGCAGGTGTTGCCGCACTGGTGTGGAGTCATTTTCCTAGCTGCTCTCCAACAGAGATCCGTGGTGCACTCAATGCTACAGCAGAAGATCGCGGCAGTAACGGCCGTGATACCTCCTACGGCTATGGTATTGTAAAGACAAAGGCTGCTTACGATTACCTACAAAACAGCAGTTGTGGCGGTGGTAGTGTTGAAGATAGCGCTCCAACAGCGAACTTTAATATGTCAGTCAATGGCAGTACTGTTAGCTTTACTGATGCTTCCACCGATGACAAAGGTATTAGCAGTTACTATTGGGATTTTGGCGATCAAACCAGCTCAACTCAAGCAAATCCAGTACACACTTACAGCAGCAATGGTGACTTTAATGTCAGCCTAACAGTGACTGACACGGCTAACCAAAGCAATACTCGTTCAACTACCGTCACTATTGGTAGTAATGGTGGTAGCGGCTGTGATGGCGTCAGCGCTTGGGATGTAGCAACCGCTTACTCAATCGGTGATCTTGTTTCCTATAATTCGGGCAAATATGAAGCCACTTGGTGGTCAACTGGCGCTCGACCAGATGTTTATACCAATGTGTGGGCAGATCGAGGCCAGTGTAGCGGAAACGGCGATAACCCAAATCAGCCACCAGTAGCTAGCTTTACTGCATCTGTTTCGGGTTTAACGGTAAGTTTCTCTAGTCAGGCTACAGATGACAACGCTGTCGCGAAGCATGCATGGCAGTTTGGTGACGGGTCTATCTCTAATCAAACTAATCCAGTACACACGTTTAGTGCTGCAGGAAACTACCAAGTCAGCTTAACCGTTGAAGATGCTCAAGGTCTAAGCCACACCCAAGTGCAGACGATTGCGGTGAGTGACGCGGTACAAGGTTGTACAGGCTTAAGTAACTGGTCAGCAGATACGGCCTATACGACCGGAGTCCAAGTGGCTTATAACAATGTGAAATACACTGCTAATTGGTGGACTAGAAACCAAAACCCTGAGCAAAACTCAGGACAATGGGCGGTGTGGAGTAACAACGGACGTTGTAACTAAGCCTCTATCTCACCTCAAACATTGGCTATAACGCAATGCGCATAATAGCCAATACATGCTCAGACTAGCAGTACTAGTCTGAGCTTTTCTATCCTGCTAAGAAAAGGCAGTACAAGACAATGCTAAATCAATTAAGTACCACATAACCGCGATTAGTCATGCAATTCTTGATCACCATATTTTGCTCATTCGTATAAGCCGCTTGATTATTGCGTCTCTCTCTACCTTTAGACAGTACGCCTACACCTAAACCAATTGCTGCGCCTTGTTTGGCACCATCAGTACCTGATCCCCCGGCTATCGCCTTACCTGCCGAGCCAATTGCCGCGCCTTTTGCTGCACTGCCTATGGCACTGCCTTCAGTTTGCTGTTTTTGTACTTGTGTTGATAACTCAGTACATTGGTGCAAATCATATACATAGTCTTTCTCGTCTACACCCGTCTTATCAACAATAATGTTGGCAAATACACTCATTGGCGCGAACAATACACTTAACAGCAATAAATGACGTTTCATTAAATTTCCTCTCTGTGCAGACAGTAAGCTTCAAAGTTAAGTTTAGCTAAAACCTGCGTGCCTGATCTGAATTCAAACTTGTTGTGGCAATAATAGCCAACCTAAGCTGTCTAGAAGATGAACAGAAATTAATTTAAGCAGAAATTTAAATCCTAGAACTAAGAGCCGTTAGGCTTATCGGGTTATTCAAATCTTATTTTTATCGCGGTGACATTCCAAATATTCCTCTAGCAAAAACATGCTTTATCTAACGAGTTCACCAAGTGTTTGAGCGCCCTCTAGGCCCAGTATTTAAACACTACGCATTACACTGGTTAGACAAAGTGGGTTATGTTCGAACTAGGCTCCTTAAAGATAAGGCATAAAAAAGGCAGCATATTTGCAGCCTTTCACTCTGTTTAGCTTAGCTCCGAGCTTCGCTAATTTACAGCGATAATTTCAATAGGTCATGCTCAACAGCTACAGCATTGGCTACAGCAAGCAACCTAGTTTTAATTTCCCGCTCTATACCTGTGCCACTTTTAAGTAAATCATCAACTGCAATATAGGCTTTGGTGTGCAAGTTTTTTACTTCAAACAGATAAGCATAACCACCAGCAACAACCCAGCGTGATCTATCCGTCTCTCTGCCTTGCTGAACCATGGCCTCATCTAAGCTGCGAACTAAGCAAAAATCAAATTGCAAAACATGCGCTTCGTTGCTGTACCAATCTGCTTTTAACGCTTGAAAGTTAAGCCACATCTCAAGTTCAGTAAGTAACGGTTTCAAAGAATCTGAAAAGTTAGCCGCTGCGGTAATTGTCATCGGGAATTGCTGCATGGGATGTTTATTCTCAGTTATCTATAGCAGGTGTTAATCTTGGCAAAATGTATACGTCAGTTGCTGCCAATCACTATCCTCGCCATCCAGAGCCTTACTCGGAATACTTAAGATACAGCTGCCATAATCGCAATAAAGGTAGCTTAAAATGGCAATATGCTCCGCGGGTAAATAGGGTTGCTCAATACAGGAGCCATCTTGGTTAAATACAAGCTGAGTACGCTCGGCTACCTGTGGCATTAAGCCGCTATCATAATCGCAGTGGGTATAAAGCTCAGGGTCAATTACAGCCCCGATATTTTCTAGCGCTAACGCTATTTGCTCTGGTTCATCAGGTAGTTGTTTATAGGGTCGCCAACATATTGGATAAGCTCCCGTTTTACGGCAACTAACATCAAAATTTGATGGTGCAAACATATCACCTATCATGACTTTATCAGTCGCTTCTTGCCAATCAAGAGCTTGTAATTCAGCGTCGCTCCAGTATATCGCTTGGCACTGTCCTTGCGGCTCTTCACCATCTTCAGGTTGCGGCATATATACCTGTAACAAGCCTGCTTGTGGTAAGCGAGTATTGAGTAAATCAGGAGCAGCATTTTTCAACTCTGAAAAGTTGATTTGGCAAACAAACTTCAAGCTAGGATCTGAATGAATAAGCTGGAGTTGCTTTAAGTTAGCGCTGTCAATGTCAGGCGCTGCGCTTGGTAACCAAGGCGCACCTGTTATTCGACTTTGAAACGGATTGTCATACTCTGCCGCAAGCATATGAAAACCGACATTTAAATCATTAAATTGCGCTTCTAACAAAGCAAGTTGTTGTAGCTCTTGTTGTTTGTCGGCAAATGCCTGCTGGTAATATTGGCAATTCGATTGGAATGGGTTAGTGAGTTCTGCGGCTTCAAGTTTTGCCAATAGCATTAAATAGGGCTCTGCTAAATGCTGTTTTTCTGCAAGTTCACTCGTATCACACCAAACGGACGGCATTAGCTCATCTAATCTGTCCATCATATTGTTGGCTTTAGTGAGCTGAAAGCACCCTGCTGGTAAATCAATATCATAAGGGTAAAGGTAGGCTTCTTTACCCGCTGCAAACTGCGGCAAATTTAACAGCCAAGCCACAGCAGCTGAACTTGGAGACGGCTTAGCAAAAATATACCCTAATGCAGTGCGCCCTTTAGCATCTAGCTCATGCAGATCTTGCCCTGTGTCAAGCAAGTGCTGCAATGCCGGCAGATGCTCAGCAAACTGCTGATCTGACTTTATTTTTTTGAACAGCCAAAACCACTCTTTTAACATACCAATCCTTGAACTGCCGTTGATTACTCTTATCTATCGAAGTTTTATAAGCACTCACAATAGGCGACGGTTGCGCCTTCTTGCTTAATCACTTCATCGCCTTGGATTACCAAGCCAAAGCCGTGCTCTTCATCCCAAGCACACTCAAACATAATACCAAGGGTATTCTTTTCAGGGTTAAGCAACACAAAACCAGACACTTGCATTAGCTTAAAAATATCACCTGCGCGCATATCGGCTTCAGTTACTTCACCAACTGGAGTGGGGTAAGACTCCTCTTCGTCAAACACATCCAAAAATTCAGACTCTTCAAGCAATTCTTGGTAGTGCTGCTGAACATAATCGCAAACGATGGCATAAATGCGCTTTTGGTTGTCGAAAAACCACTGGCCTAAGCTGTCTGCAAGGCTTAAGTCCTCTTGAGTGAGAAAGTCTATGCTGCCGTATGCTTTAAAATCATGCCAAGCATTGAGCTCAGTTGTTGCTTCATGAAACTCTGCACCCGCTTTCCAAGTAATGTTAAATTCTTTCATCATAAGCTCGCAAAAATAAGGATTATATTCAAAGTAATGCCACATTAATGTGGCGTCATAGCTAAAATCAAGACTTATACCAACCGCCAGACTTTAATGCTTTAATTTCATACAGACCTTATCTGTGGTGAGATATCATTCTCATCTCATTTTTGCTACTGACAATCATGTTTGCTAATTGTGCCAAGCACAACTTACACTAATTGCATAAATCGCTAGAAACCCAATCACTCTATAAAGGAAGTGTTATGTCTCATCCCTATGATTTATTCCCCCTAGATAACGGTGCCACACTAATTTTTACCCCCTGCCCTGGCACTAAAGACGCAAGCCTTACCGATTCAGTTGCCAGCTTAAAGCAAGCTGGAGCAGTCGCCGTGATTTCAACGGTTACACCAGAAGAAATGATTAAGCTCAATGTGCCAAAACTGGGTGATGAGATCCAAGCTCAAGGGATTAGTTGGTTTGCATTGCCGATTGAAGATGATTGCGCACCTGCTGCTGATTTCGACGCCGCTTTTGCCAATGCTAAGCAACAAATTTTGGCGCTGATTGCAGACAAAAATACCCTTGCTATTCATTGCCGCGGAGGCTCAGGGCGTACAGGTCTGGTCGCCGCAATCCTAATGTTAGAGCAAGGCGCTGCATGGGCAGATGTTAAGTCGCAGATACAAGCTTTGCGCCCAAAGGCATTAGTCGTGCCAGCGCATATTGAGTATCTTGCTAAGCATTATGCTATTAGCTAGATTCCGTGTTTTAGGCATCTTATGTTGGCCATAAGATGCCTGCCCACTTCTTGACTCAATATAACCCTAAGATAAATGAATTGGTGTATTAAATCGCAATAAATACTTAAGGCTCAAAGCCCCCCTGAATAAAGTCTCTTTGCTAGGCGATTCATTTGTTTAAATACTTAATGATTTATTAAATTAGCGTTTAAGAAATCACTTTCAAAGCGTCTGTCATTAAAACTTCCACCGCTAATATACGCAACTTATACTAATCAATATAAACATCATTCTTGCACACACTCATAAGTCAACACATCACCTGTTTCCTCATTGTAAACAGTGAGTTCCGCCCACAACTCAGGTGTCAATTTTTCGACTTAAGTCAATAACTTAACTAAAACACCAGCAACTGATTCTTATTTATTCTATTGAGCTTAAAGGCATTAAAAACTGAGTGTATTACAAACATCTACCTGATATCTTCGCCGGGAATGTATTTCCTATATTAGCTATTCACATGGCGAATTATCCAGCATCCTTAATCATGTTTTTAGCACTATAGGCAACGCATTTTTAATCAATAACAGAGTGTGTTGGTTATGAGCTAATCAATTTACAGCTCACCTATAACGCATCTCTTGAATAATTAATCCACTTATCGACACCGATAAGTGAATAAAAGAAGAACTAAGCCTTGATAAAAATAAATAAAATAACTGTCGCTTTAACTAGCGTAATGTTCAGTGGCTATTTATATGCCGCTGACGCAACGTTAACATCGAGTGTTATCACTTTTGTTCCGGGAGAAACAAAAGTTCAAAATGGCGATATGGTTGCCTTTAATGGCGAATGCTTTATTGCCAAAAACAGCCCTGGCGTTTGGGAATCACCAAAAGCAGGCTCATGGTTTTGGGATGCCAGTGAATGCTCGGGCGAGCCTGCGCCAGACCCCGATCCAGAACCAGAACCAGAACCGGGCGACATTATTGCCTTTATTCCAGGTCAGACCAAGGTTAACAACGGTGATATCGTCTCTTATGCTAACCAGTGCTTTATTGCTAAAAACAATCCAGGCGTATGGGAAACCCCAAGCGCTGATTCATGGTTTTGGCAGTTAACTGAGTGTTCAAGCGAACCGGGTGAGCCAGATCCTGAGCCAACCGAGCTAGCTATTCTGTCGCCAGTTGCAGGCCAAGTACTAAGCCTAGATACAGCAACAACAATCCAAGCCAAGGTTGTTGGTGAATTAGCAGCTAAAGTCGAGTTTTGGGCTAACAACCAAAAACTATCGCAAAAAGCCGTTAATCCAAGCCAGAGCATGTATTCGCAAAACTGGACGCCGACTACTGCAGGCAGCGCTACGGTAAAGGTATTTGTATTCGATAAAAATAACCAAAAAATCGAACAGCAAGCAATTGTTGTAACAGTAAAAGATGAGACGGAAGAAGATTTTACTGCACCAGCGGTGAGATTCATGACTCCTAACAATGGTGCCATCTTTAATGAAACAGACACCGTTGCTATTGCAGTTAATGCCACCGATGTTGATGACGATTTAACTAAACTGGTGATTAAAGCCAATAACGCACAAATTTGTTCATTCAATGCGACCAATGCAGCGAATTACGCCTGTAACTGGCAGCCGACTCAAGCGGGTAATGTTAGCCTAAAAGCCATTGCTACCGATGCTGAAGGTCTGTCTTCAAGCGTAACGGTAAACATTGCTATTGAAGCGGAAGAAGAATTCACTGCACCTGTGGTTAACTTCATCACCCCAAGCAATGGCGCAAGCTTTAATGATAGCGAAAGCGTTGCCATTTCAGTTAACGCAACCGATGTTGATGATGACTTAAGCAAACTGGTTGTTAAGGCTAATAACCAGCAAATCTGTGCATTCGAGGCGGCTAACAGCCAAGTGTTTAGCTGTGATTGGCAGCCGACGCAAGTAGGTAGCGTCAGCCTAAAAGCGATAGCTACCGATGCAGAAGGCCTAACTGCCACAAGCAATGTAAACATCACCATTGAAGAAGAGGTTATCGACCCACCAGTGACTCCACCAGGTGGATTGTGTGCTGACTTTAATGTTTACCCAGACTGGACCCGTGGCGACCATGCAACCGGTGGCGACATTATGGTGCATAACAATATCGCTTACTCGGCAATCTACTGGACTAAAACAATTCCTGGTAGCGATGCCTCATGGGCGCTACACCTAAATTGTGATGGCACCGAGCCTGGCACTGCGCCGCTGCTTTCATTGCCAAACCCAATGGACCCTGTTCGCCTTGAAGTGGCTGGCTGGCCAAATACCTTAGTGGTAGCAAGCCCATCAACTGCAGCTCCTGTGACATTGACGCTAGAGACCAGCAACAGCGATGAACTGACTGATGTAAACCAGCTAACAGCTAGCTTTGTGTCAATCATGGAGCAGGCTACACAAGCAGAATCTGCATCAATCATTATCAGCAGTGATGTGCTTGATAAAGCCACTCAAGATACCGCGCTAGCAACTAGCACTATTGCGGTGAAAGATGCGCTAATCAAAGCGATGGATATCACTGGCAATAGTATTGATCTTGATGATATTAACGCGCTGAGCAACGATCTAACAGGTTGGGCGCAAGCGCATCAGTTAATTATTGCCACGCTTGCACCGCAAGCGACTTACGGCTGGTCGTTAACCATTGGTGATTTTGCTTTCGACACTCACTCTGGTCGCCAATCAGTTTGGGATGAAGCCTCAGTATTTACTGCAGACTTACTCAATAAACTTGGGCTATACCAAGCTGACGCAGCCAACAAAGCCGACTTTGTTGCTTTCACTAAATCTGACGCAACAGCCGCGTTATCAAGTGAGCAATGGCACAACGCGCTAGAGTACGTTAAGCAAGTCACTGACTTTATTAACACCCCAGCGATGCTAGCGCAGATCCCAACAACGCAAGCGGCAAGCTACTTTATGGGTAACCACACAAGTAAACCGCAGCTTCGTAAAGCAGCCTTTAGCAACGTATTTGCCATTTTGTTTGACCAAGACTCAGAACAGTTAAACAGCAAAATCGAGCAATACCAAGCTGCAAAAATGCCTTTGTACTATGTGGGTGAAACCACAGAAAGTGGCAACCTAACGGTGATTGAAGCACTAAACCGTGAGTTAGCGGATGCAGAAGATGCGATGAACAACACTGCATTCCTGTACGAAACACCGCAATCACAATGGGTACCGTCAACGGTTTATAAGTGGGCAGACTTTATGGATGGTCTAAATGCCATGCATAACATCGGCGTGGCAGGTAATAAGTTCTGGTTACTTGATGAAAATGCAGATGATGCAACTAACATCAAATACGCCAAAGTCGCTATTGCCGCCTTCTTAGCGCAAAGTATGCAAGAAACCATTCGCTACAATGCTTGTGATGAGAACAACTGGTCTGAAATCAAGTACGGTGCACCAGCCGATTACCCAATGACAGCAAGTTGTGGTCAGCTTGGACAAAAATATGCTGATTACGGTGTAAACCCAGAGTCAGGTTTAGACCATGCTTACTCTTGTCCGCGTGATAACAAGATGGAAGTGAGCGCGTTAACCCATGCCAAGTGGTACGGTGCACCAGCGCCAGTATTCGCAGCGCCTGATGCAGTACTGGAAGAGCGCGGTTTACTGGTTAACGGCAGTGTGGGTCGCTGGACCAACAACGGTCACTGTAATGACGTACCGACAGCTGTTGATACCTCTAAGCAGGTGTGGGAGCGTGACGAATGTAAAACCTACGTCGACCAAAAAGCCGGTAAGTTTATTTGGGACGGCAGCAGCCAAGAAAGCGTTGAAGGCTGTGGTTGGTGGGGCCGTGGTGTGATTCAAACCACTGGTCGCCAAAACTTCGGTACCCTAAACCACTACTTAGGTCGTTCACACGTTGACCCAGCAACTGTTGGCCAAACCATTGATGGTGTAACGGTTGAGGCACCACCAGCGAACCCGCTATATGCCGAACTCGATTTCTGTTCAAACCCTGGCTTAATTTGTAGCTCTGAAGAGAACCGTGAGATCAAGTGGATTGCAGGTCTGTTCTACTGGGTAACCTCAGTACAAGCTTACCCAGATGAAAGCGGCCAGTACGGTAACTGGAACTACCACAACGAGCTGAAGAAGTATGTTGAAGGTGGCATGAAAGGCACTGACTTTATTGATGATGTGTCTGGTATTGTTAACCGTGGTTGTCCTGATTTAACCTGTTCAACCGGTGATGTGCACAACGTTAAAGAGCGCCGCGAGAACTTTAAGCTGGTACTAGAGCAGCTAGGGTTAACACCGCAATAAGCCTTAGTCGCTAACTTTTTATCGATAAAATTAAAGCCAGTCTGTGCAAGCAGACTGGCTTTGTTCTATCAGGGGCAAACAATATAACTAAAAGAAGTATTAATTCTCACTTTTAGCATTGTCACAAGCGTCACTGCGGCAAAGTGAATAGTTACGCCAATGCGCAGCAACTAAAAAGCAACTGGCAGCTAAAGTCGCTAATTTCTCACCAGTCTCACCTAACAAGTCGTGTCCAAAAACCGCACTGGCAGCAAGGCCAGTAATACCGAAAAACGCTAACACCAATACCTTAGGATCTTTATGGCGAGTACAGCCCATTAATACCGCAATAGAGCTAGTTGGAATAACAAACCACACCATCAACATATGATAAAAATGATCACCAACGGGAAGCGCTAGCAATGACGGGAATACGACTAATAGCAAAGGTGCTGCGATACAGTGTACTGCGCATAATGCAGAGGCTGTAATAGCCAGGCGATCAAGTAAAAGTTGTGCGGACTTATTCATATCTATTCCCAATGTCATAGTTGTACTTAGCAGCTTAAAAAGCTACGGCTATAAAATAATTGCCGCAGCAACATATCACTAACAACATTAGCAAACAATAAACTAGCCGTGATTAGCCGTAAGATTTACAAACACCGGCAGCTTTTACTCACACCACTATTACGCACAAAACCAAGCAGTACAGACAGTTATAGCGAGCGATACACGACTTGCTCAAAGCCTTGCGAGATAACTTCATCCCCTTGGATCACAATACCGAAGCCATGCTCTTCATCCCAAGCACACTCAAAAATCATCCCTAGCGCATTTTTGCTTGGCTGGTGTAAAACAAACGCAGAAAGCTGCATTAACTTAAATATGTCACCCGCACGCATATCAGCTTCATTCACCTCACCAACACGTGTCGGGTAAGTTTCTGAATCTTCATCGAACACATCGAGAAACTCTGACTCTTCAAGTAGCTCTTGATAGTTTTGCTTAACGTAGTCGCAGACAAGCGCATAAATACGCCTTTCATTATCAATAAACCATTGCTGCATGCTATCAGCAATAGACAGGTCTTCTTGAGTGAGAAAGCCAACATTGCCGTAAGCCTTAAAACCATGCCAAGCACTCAGCTCAGTCGTACCTTCATGAAGCTCGTCACCAGCTTGCCACGTAATTTTTGTTGTTTTCATAATTGACTCGCAAAGCGAAAATTATATTTGAAACAACTAAAAATTAGTATTCAGCTCAAGTAAAAAAAGCAATTTTGTTTAATCAAACGCTGCGAATAAAAAGGATATATAAAGCAGAAGTAACAGAAAACTCATTGAAGGCGTCAGGCAAAATACTCGCTAACGCATGGCAATCGTAAATGAAAAATTTAAAGCGAGATTAGAAAATTAAATAGGCACAAATACCAAAATTCAAAAAATAAGCTGCCCTTTAAAACACCCAAAACCAAGTTTACTCTGACCCCTCACTTAAGGCTACAAAGAATGGGATCCCTTATAAACAAGCAGAATGAGTTTGCTTTGTTCAACTTAATTTAACAGACATCAATATCTCGTTTTAACTATTATGGGAGTCAATACTATGAATACTTTCAACAGAAATCTTAACATCAATACAAAAAAATACACATTAACATTGGTAAGCATACTTTTATTATTTTCAAACTTTGCCGGCAAAGAGGCTTTAGCTGCAACTCGCTATGCAAAGCCTACAGATGCAATACCCGTTCTTAAGATAACAACACATAGAACACCTTTAACTGATGAAAATGAAATTTATGCAAATGGTAAGATGCAGTCCCCCTTAGCTATTGAATATAAATTGGGGCCCGACTTCATCAACCCTAAGTTTTTAATCAAAGAAAGATATACGCATAATTTACTGCCACGTGATGGGTGGGATGTTGAACATGAGTTCAACAGACTTCCTCACTTTATCAGCAATGCTGGTGGAAAAAGCAGAAAAGGCAAAAATCCACCTCTAAGAACCAACCCTGTTAGATTATTTTATATTACTAATAACACAGGGCACCCGGACAAAATCGATGTCTGTGTTGAGCTAACCGTTACTAATAAAGTCACTCTTAGCGAAATCACTCGTGATACTTGTGATGATAGTCAACAAAAAGATAATGCAGTTACCATCCGCACATTGATTCCAGTGAAGTATCCGACTGAAGTCTTTTCTTTAACCCAAAAGTACCAAGAACAGAAAGATAAATTCAACAAAAAGCTATTAATTAGATACTACGAATTAGCATCAAAGACCCCGAATAAGTTCACATTAGCAGATCCAAGACGAATCAATATCAGAAAACCTAATTCTGCAGGAGATGTTTACTCGATGCCGCATGTAGCTCCGCTACGAGTATCAAAAGGAGATCGTCTTTTCTATGTTGAAGCTCTTAAAAACGAAACGAAAAGGTATCGCCGTCCAGATTATGTAAAAAATATAACTAACTTTACCTTAAATACTAAAAACTCCACATCAGTCAAACCAATAGTTAAACTGGCAGCAATGTACGGCAAGGAGTTCCGTCGAACGGTTTGGCCCTCATCAGCAAAAAATCAATTATCCAACTCTATGACAATACGAGTCATTGACCAATATGGTAATCCAGTCGATCTAAACTTAACCATAAGTGGTTGGTATTTATACTTTGGGAATAAGTTAATATGGTAGAAACACCAATTCGAGCTGACATCTCCCAGCCATAATCAAAAAATAGCCACCCGTTCTGGGTGGCTAAAAGTAAAAATGGGGGGCAGAGTTTGGTTACTCCACACTTATTTTCGCATCGCTACCCCTGCAATATTTCAACCCTATTTCTGCCACTAGTCTTCGCATTATATAAAGCTTGATCCGCTCGATTAATTAACGCCTCAAGAGTATCGTCAGCTATCAAAGTGGTAACACCAAGGCTGACCGTAACGTGTGGCCCTTCAGCAAAACTATGTTCATCAATAACAGCTCGACATGACTCAGCCAGAGCGATTACGCCATCTAAATCAGTTTCAGGGCACAAAATTAAAAACTCCTCCCCTCCCCAGCGCCCAACCGTATCCAGTTCACGAGTATTATTGGTCAATATTTTAGAGACTTGAATTAAACATTTATCTCCAAAAAGATGACCATAATTGTCATTCACTTTTTTAAAATGATCGAGATCTGCCAAGATAACGCTTAGCGGATACTTAAGACGTCTACACCTTTCAATTTCATGACTAAGCCTAGTATCAAGCTCTAACCTATTAGCTAACCCTGTCAGCACATCTGTCTTAGCCAGCTTCAACGCTTTTTCTTCAAGTAACTTTTGAGTAGTGATATCCGTCGATATCCCTAAAATTCCGATAATTTCATTTGGATCAGTATCTGAATAAATTGGTGCTTTTACATTGAGATAGATTCGTCTTTTAGAAGTACCTGCATCAACTACAACTTCTTCTTCAGTTGACTCACCCGATAGCACTTTTAAATCCACAGCTCGAAGTTCATTTACGACGTCCGAGGGGAAAAATTTAATGTCAGTAGCCAAATAAAGCTCTTCAGCAGTACACCCAAAAAGTTTAAGCGTATGTATATTTGCGTATACATATTCGAACTTACGATTTTTGATATAAACAAAAGACTGCACGTGATCTAACGCTGCATATAAGCCACTCAGCAAACTAACCTGCTCTTCCTGCATTTATCAGCCTTATAATAATATTGGATATGTTCTAAAAAGCGTTAAAACAACCTAACAGAAGATATGAACAAACACACCGAATAGTTAAGCTAAGCGATTAATTTAAAAGCAATTATAAGTATAAAGTAATTATTGCAAATCAATTGTTTTAGCTTTCTATAGGCAGGTTTTTCGAAAAGATACAAAGCGGAGGCAAACTAATTTTATTAACTAAAGCATAGCCAGCTATTATTAATTGAGAGTCCATTTTTGAGCATCAGAACGCTATTTATAACAAAAATCTAGGCTCGCCAAACCACACTATTATAACAGTGGTAATACAGACTTTGGTTAAATAGAGAGTTCCAAGCTAATGAGTGTATTGCTAAGACGGAACGAATAAAGCAGAGTCACCTTCTACTTCAGTAATACCTGAAATAGGAGGTGATCAAGCATCGTTTTCGTTATTACCACAGCTTCAACTGTGGACGAAGCAAGCGGTTCAAGCCGTGGATCATTAAAATCATTGACCCTTTAAGCGGGCCGTGTAGCGATATAATGTGTCTACGGTACAGCGACGCGTAAACGAAACGCGCTGGACAGCCCACTAACTGTAAACCACCGTGGAAGAACGAGAACATATTACCAACAGTATTGAAGTGCGCTAGGTTCACAAAACTACCTAAATCTTTGTAAACATAACGATCTAACTTAGCATTCGGATCTTTTAACAAACGAGTCAAGTTAGTGCCTATCATCAATGCCACCTGTCTAGCAGTTTGCCCTCTCGGTGGTAAAAAACTACCGTCATCTTGGGGAATACTCGCGCAATCCCCAAAGGTAAAGATCCGCTCATCCGACAAAGTACGCCCAGTATCTGCAGCTATCAACTGGTTGGCACGATTAACTTCTAATCCCAGTGTTGCTAGGACTTCTGGCGCTTTAACACCTGCTGCCCAAACAATTAAATCAGCCTCTATTAACCGGCCATCTTTAGTGGTTAAACCTTGTTTGGTCACTTCGGTCACCATAGTGCTTGTGCTGACTTTAACGCCCAGCTCTAGCAATTTATCGTGTACCGATTGGCGAAGATCTGACTTAGGTAGCGCAGGCATTACAGAGTCTGATGCTTCGACTATCGTTAAATCTAATAAGTCTTGTTCTAACTTGTATCCGTAAGTACGTAAGGTCTGAGTCATATGATGCAGCTCTGCCGCCATCTCAACACCCGTTGCACCCGCGCCAACAATAGCCACTTTCATCTTACCTTGGCGCTGACCACTAGCATGCTGCATAAATTGATCTTGAATGCGTTCACGTAGGATCATCGCTTGCTCGGTCAAATCTAGCGTGAAGGCATGCTCCTTCACTCCAGGAATACCGAAGTCATTGCTAATTGCACCAATCCCAATGACCAGATAATCGTAGTCTAGACGACGCTCGTCTAAAATCAGGCGACCATCTGCACTATAAAGTGGTGCAAGAATAATTTGTCGATTTTCGCGATCGATACCGGTTAGCGCACCGCGCTGATAAAGGTAGCCTTTATTGGCGCCGTGAACTTGATAATCAACGGCGTTGGTACCTTCATCTAAACTACCAGTTGCGAGTTCATGTAATAGTGGTTTCCAAATATGATGGTTAGCAATATCCACTAATGTGATTTCAGCTTTACCCTTTTTTCCAAGAGTTTTACCAAGCTTGGTTATTAATTCCATACCGCCAGCACCACCGCCGACGACGACTATCTTTTTCATAATTTTGCTCCAATTTAAAAGCAGCGCTGTTTACTTATAGGATTGAATTTAATCAGCTATTGCTAACATGCTTGAAAGCTTTCGCTTGTAATGTTTAATCGCCTCTAAGATGACTTAGTGGCTAGGCTATGGTGGGGTTGCAATCATTTATCTATGCTAAAATTAGCTCTTTTTGTAGCCGCAGAAAGCCGCTAACAAGCAACAGGCCGCTAACGCCAATATTCCTTTATGTAATAGTTGCGTTGTGCAATAGACGCATTGTGTAATAGTTGCGTTATGCAATGGCGACGCTAAATTTTAGTTTGATATGGCTGCGATTTTCATTATGCCGACTGCGACATAAGCTAAAGCGAGATCACAACCACTTAGCGTGGAAGCGTAAATGCGCTTCAATATAACTAGCAATAAAGTAGTAGCTATGATCGTAACCTAGGTGCTGGTTCAGCGTCAGCGGATAACCAGAAACCTCAGCAGCGTTCAACAATGCTTGCGGTTGCAGCTGTTCAGGCAAAAAGTTATCTGACAGCCCTTGATCAACTAACGCAGGCGGCTGCAGTGAACCGGCAGACTCAGACATTAGCGCGCAACTATCATATTGCTGCCATGCTGTTTTATCGCCACCTAAGTAAGCACTAAACGCTTTTTGGCCCCACGGCACTTGGCTTGGATTAACAATTGGACTAAATGCTGATACCGAGCGATAACGTTCAGGATTGCGCAGCGCAATCATTAACGCACCATGCCCGCCCATGGAATGACCACTAATGGCACGCACATCTGTAACGGGAAATTCTGCTTCAATCAATGCTGGCAATTCATTTACCACATAATCGTACATGTGGAAGTGCTTATCCCATGGTGCTTGAGTCGCATTGACATAAAAACCTGCACCTTGACCCAAATCGTAAGCTTCATCATTAGCAACGTCATCTCCACGCGGGCTAGTGTCCGGTGCAACGATTGCAATACCTAATTCAGCAGCAATACTCTGAGCACCCGCTTTTTGCATAAAATTTTCGTCAGTACAAGTTAGGCCTGACAACCAGTAGAGTACAGGTACTTTTTGGGTTTCTGCTTGTGGTGGCAGGTAAATAGCAAAACGCATTTTGCAGTTCAATACAGAGCTGAAGTGCTCGTATTGTTTGTGCCAGCCGCCAAAACTTTTATTACTAGAAAGGTTACTTAACATTGATATAATAACTCCCAGAAAAATTAAGCTGGAACTCGAACATTCGAAGTTCCAGCTTATGTAAGCCGACTAGGCTAGTGAAAACGCCTCCGACAAACGGACTTGTCTACTCAGCTAACAAATATAGCTGAGCGATGCGTTTTAATGCTGATTAACGGTTCATGTGCAGAACTGTACGGATTGATTTACCTTGGTGCATCAATTCGAAAGCTTCATTCACTTCCTGCAGGCTCATAGTGTGGGTAATGAAATCATCCAGCTTGAACTCGCCATTCATGTAACGCTCTACATATTCAGGTAATTCAGAACGGCCTTTAACGCCACCAAATGCAGAACCTTTCCATACTCGGCCGGTAACCAACTGGAATGGACGAGTAGAGATCTCTTGACCTGCACCAGCAACACCAATAACGACAGACTCACCCCAACCTTTGTGACAACACTCTAGAGCGCTGCGCATAAGATGTACGTTACCAACACATTCAAATGAGAAGTCTACACCACCGTCGGTCATCTCTACGATAACGTCTTGGATTGGCTTATCGAAATCTTTAGGGTTAACACAATCAGTAGCACCTAATTTACGGGCTAGATCGTATTTATCAGGGTTGATATCTATCGCAATAATGCGACCTGCACCCGCCATCTGTGCACCGATAATTGCAGACAGACCAATGCCACCTAGACCAAATACAGCTACGGTATCGCCTTTCTTAACATCAGCAGTATTAGTTACAGCACCCATACCGGTGGTTACGCCACAGCCCAGTAGACACACTTCTTCAAGCGGAGCTTCTTTGTTGATCTTTGCAAGTGAGATTTCAGGAAGAACCGTATATTCACTGAAAGTTGAACAGCCCATATAGTGGAAAATTGGCTGGCCATCGACAGTGAAACGAGTTGTACCGTCTGGCATCAGACCTTTACCTTGAGTTTCACGGATTTTCTGACAAAGGTTAGTTTTGCCTGACTTACAGAACTTGCACTCACCACATTCTGGCGTATATAGCGGGATCACGTGATCACCGATTTGAACGCTAGTCACTCCTTCACCGATAGCCTCAACAACACCGCCACCTTCGTGACCTAGAATAGAAGGAAAAATGCCTTCTGGGTCATCACCAGACAAAGTGAATGCGTCTGTGTGACAAACACCTGTTGCCATCACTTTTATACGTACTTCGCCAGCTTTTGGTGGTGCAACAGTAACAGTTTCTTCTTTCAGCGGCTGACCAGCAGCCCAGGCTACCATTGCTTTACAAGTAATTGGTTGTGCTGTCATTATTCACTTCCTTTAAATTAAATAAGCTTTATAAGATTTGGCATGGGAAGCACTGTGACTCCCCTCTGCAGATGCCGACAATTATATTGGTTAAATTAACAGTGATAATCCCCTATTTAGGTAAATGATTATTACCAAGATGTAATAGTTATAGCATTTCAGATTTTGCTTAAATTTCTATGATTGAGTATAGGCACTCACCAGAAAGTTTCACAAAATCATCTTAATTCGTTTTTCTTGAAAGTAAAAGGGGGGAAGAAAACTGGTAGGGTAAAGTAAACTAAAACACGCCCAGCGGCAGGAGAATAAAGAAGAAAAGTAACCTCCTACTTCAGCAATAATTAAAGCTTAGTAGGAGGTCTACAAACAAACCATTAACGTTGGGAGGAAGAAAACGAAGCCACCCATTGTTAATCAAAGACCTACACACCTATGCCTACGATTTACAGCTAAGCATCGATAATCAGACGCCGTACTTCTTGCTAGGGGAGGTTTAGGAAGTAAAAACGACAAAAAAGCAGGAATTCAATTAAAAATTGACTAGTTATAGGCAAAGCAAAACACCCATAACGCCATTCTATAGGTAAGCAAAATAATGTTTGAATAGCTTATCTTGCTGAGAGGTACTGACAACTACCGGCAAAGTGCCGTCGTCGCTTTTCTAGATGCTCACAATAGTGAGTTAGTTCCTGTAGTGAACCCACTGGACCATGGAATAACTTGCCAAACTCAGACGTGATTTTAAACCAGTTATCAATTGGAATATTGATTCGATTCAGAATGTTCTCAGCTTTAGAAGAGATAGCACCGCGCTTATCACCACGTATAACACGACCAGTTTCATCTACAAGCATTAAATAATCTTGCAGCGAAAAGTTAATCCCTTTTGGCTGATGCTCTCTTTCATTGCCAATGAAAGGTAGCAATTTAGCAGGCTGCTTTCCTTTCAGTGCCGCATTTACCCTTAATTGCAAACTGGTGTAATCTGATTTTTCAGGCGTTTTAGCCATCTTGGCACGAATAGGATTGAGTTCAACGTACGCCATACAAGCAAGTACAGCCGCTTCATCAAGTAATGCTTGGCTCTTAAAGCGCCCCTCCCAAAAATGGCCTGTACAGTTGTCTTCATAGTTAGCTTGTCTTGCAATGGGTTCGTTGAGACACCTCATAAACCAACTGATGTCACACAAGCGTGAACGATAGGTCGCTATTAGCTGCTTTAGTAATGCAACCATACACTCGTCTATCACTTCACCTTTAGCAAACTTCTGTGTTAAATCAGTACCATTAAACAACTTATGCCACTGTTCTACCACTTCCCTATCTGACCAGCTATTCACCGTATCAAGGTCGATATAAAGCACCACATGCAAATGGTTACTCATCACTGCATACGCAGCTACGTCTATCGCAAATACCTCTGTTAACTTGAGTATTTGCGCTTCAACCCAACCACGGCGATGGTCATAATTCTTACCAGTGTATTTATCATCACCGCACAAAAAGGCGCGCCGAACCACACGACTACAACAGTGATAATAAGGCGTGTCTTCCAAGCTAATCAGTGTACTTCTAGGACGGGGCATAACAACCTCCTACTTCAGCAATAACTTAAGCTTAGTAAGAGGTCTACAAACATGCCATTAACGATGGGTGTCTATGATTGGTGCCTCATAAACCAACTGATGTCACACAAGCGTTAACGATAGGTCGCTATTAGCTGCTTTAGTAATGCAACCATACACTCGTCTATCACTTCACCTTTAGCAAACTTCTGTGTTAAATCAGTACCATTAAACAACTTCTGCCACTGTTCTACCACTTCCCTATCTGACCAGCTATTCACCGTATCAAGGTCGATATAAAGCACCACATGCAAATGGTTACTCATCACTGCATACGCAGCTACGTCTATCGCAAATACCTCTGTTAACTTGAGTATTTGCGCCTCAACCCAACCTCGGCGATGGTCATAATTCTTGCCTGTATATTTATCATCACCACATAAAAAGGCACGCCGAACCACGCGGCTACAGCAGTGGTAATACGGCGTGTCTTCCAAGCTAATCAGTGTACTTCTAGGACGGGGCATAACAACCTCCTACTTCAGCAATAACTTAAGCTTAGTAAGAGGTCTATAAACATGCCAATAACGATGGGTGTCTATGGTTGGTCACAGCAAAGTCAAAATAATTGTAACAAGTAGGTATCACACAGAAATAACAAAAAACCCAAACTTCAAGTCATTTTCAATATCACTTTTAACGAGCTCTGACTTAGCCCCGTTTATTCATAGGATTATGAGTAAAGAAGAATTAGCCGCTCCAATTATATCTAAAATCAAAGAGTCAAAAGAGTTTGATTTTAGTGTTCTTGACACCCCGTTAATGTTGACTTGGTTTATAATAATTTACAACAAAAAGTTTAAAATCCCAAAAACCAAATTAGGTTTTTATGAGGATTTATTTGGTGCAATATTATCTAGGCACGACGGGTTAAAGGAAAGCTACAATAGGGCTTCTAAGTCTAGGTTGAATGATGATGAAATCAAAGAAGTATTTTCAGCATTATGCTATATAACACGAAAGTCACAGGATAGTTTATTTAATTTTGAAGAGATAAAAGATTACATTCGCCAAGCGTTGAATATTACAGGTTATATAAAAGTAGAATCTTCAGACTATTTATATGACTTAACTAATGTTACGTGTTTGCTCAAGAAAGATGGACTTGATTATGAGTTTATTCATGAAAGTGTCGCTCAATATTTTAGCGCGCACTTTATTAAAGAAACATCGGAAGAAAATGCGATTGAATTTTATACATCAAGAATTAAGAACTGTAAGATATTTGAAGACGAACTGTGATTTTTAGAAGATATGGACAGGTACAGATATAGTAAAAATTTTATGCTCCCTATATTTAAAAATGTTATAGATGAAAGCAATAATATAGTCTCAAACAAGGTTTCAGAGAGTATTCTACAAAATTCATATCTCGTATTTGATAAGGTAGACTCGACCCCTCCAGCCTTCCTGTTTGCTTTATTACCAAATTCATGGAGCTATTACTACAAGAACATATTAAAGAATAAACAAGTATTCAATTTAGCAGAAAGTATAGTTTCAGATTACATTAGAAAAATCATGAGATATGAAGGATTCTCATATTTTGATCATATAGATTCATTACCTAAAAGTAATAACTTAAAGTCTGACAAATTTAAATATGTCAGTACTGTTGACTTTTTGAAAAATATTGGAACCTATCAAGATATGTTAGCTATGTTATCAGAAACGCTTTATGATAATGCGATAAAAAATAAAGCTATTTATGAAGAAGTCATTTCTCATCAATCGAAGAAAATAGGACTTTTCTCATGAAATTCTGGGAATCAATTAAGACTGCGTCATTATCAAAGATCAGCGCAGGATCTACTATTTGGATTTTTTTAGTTCCAGCAATTGTAAAAATTTCAAATGGAATTGGAATTCATGTTGTAAATGACTACAAATTACAAATAGTTGCACCTCAAAGTTTCGTATTATTATATTTTAGTGCAATGTCATTCTTCTTGGCCTTAATGGTATATATTCTTTTTTGCCCTAGTTTAATAAAAAAAACAAACTCTTTTGATGACTTTAATAGCCTAGGAATGAATGAGTACAATCTTTCTAGCACTATAAGTAATTTAAGCGCCAACAAATCAAAAGAACTCATTAGTGATATTAAAGAAAATTTAGGGATGCCTTCACCTGAAATAATAGACAAAGAAGAATATAAGATAATAAAGGTCGGTAAAGAGGGCACACCAATATTAATACAATCTGAAAAAATACCGCAAGCATACTGGATTGTAAGAGAGTTTCATAATGCAAGATTACCTTTAGTTCAACTTATTTCAATACTACTTTATATAACTGGAATACTAATACTTATATACATTCTATTTAGTAATTTATTTTTAGTTATTAATCACGTAGTTAACTAATAAAAATAAATGCGTGTAGAGTAAACTTTCTCCCCCTAAAAGCGACCCCAAAGGTCGCTTTTTCAATTCAAAATCACCAAACCACTCACCCCAAACTAACCAATCCATGCTCTTTCCCAACAGCATTAACCACCCCAACCAACCTACTCTTGATCGCCTGCTCTATCCCCACACCAGCCTCAAGCAAGTCAGCAACAGCAATAAAAGCCGTGGTGTTTAAACTCGCGCTGTCGTAGCAATAAGCGTAACCCTCACCCGTCACCCACTCCTTTCCCGCTGCAGCGCCCTCTTCACTAGAGTCCAACCGTTTATCTTCCAAGCTCCTAACCAAGGTGAAATCGAAAGCCAAGATACAGGCTTCATCGCCATACCAGTCGGCTTTCAAGGCTTGAAAGTTGAGCCACATCTCCAACTCAAGCAATAACGGCTTAAGCGAATTAGAAAAGCCGCTATCGGCACTAATCGTAATCGGAAGTTGTTCTTGCTTTTCAATATTGGTCATCGGTATTTCCGTCACTCTGCTATGGTTTAAATCAAGTGGCTTAAATCAAGTGGTTTAAATTAAGCGCTATTAAGCTGATTCTGCGGGCTAACCCCATAGGTTGCAACAGCCAACAATTAAAAGCCCCTCAAATCTCCCCCAACAAAAAAGCGAACCAATCGGTTCGCTTTTTAAATATCAAAACTTCAGCTTAATAAATTCACCGAAGCCATAATTGCGTCGCTGGCGCAGATAAGACAATGAAGTTTGTCGTTTTCGCCGCGGAGTTAGCTCCAGTCAAACTCTTTATTTCGAGATGTGCGAAAACTTACCTTTATACGCCCAATAAAAAACGCACCACTGTGGGTGCGTTTTACGTAATTGCGTCGCTGGCGCAGATAAGACAATGAAGTTTGTCGTTTTCGCCGCGGAGTTGACTCCAGTCAATGAGCAGCGAAAACGTCAAACTGAGGCAGTATTATCAAGCCCAAGCAGCAATTATTCGTAGTCAGATACGGGTGCGCAAGAACACATCAGATTACGGTCACCAAACACATCATCAATACGGTTAACCGTTGGCCAGAACTTGTTAGCCTTAACCGCTTTAGTTGGGAACACGGCTTCTTCACGCGTGTATGGACGCTCATCAAATGCTGGATCCATAATGTCTGCTAGTGTGTGCGGCGCGTTGTGCAGTGGGTTGTTGTCCACTGGCCACTCACCTGCTTCTACCTTAGCGATTTCGCCGCGGATAGACACCATTGCCTCGATGAATCTGTCTAGCTCAACCTTAGACTCAGACTCTGTTGGCTCAATCATTAGCGTGCCCGCTACAGGGAAGCTCATAGTTGGCGCGTGGAAGCCGTAGTCGTTTAGACGCTTAGCGATATCCATCTCTGTCACGCCAGAAGCTTCTTTAAGCGGACGTAAGTCGATAATACACTCGTGCGCAACGCGATCATTTCGGCCAGAGTAAAGCACTGGGTAGTGAGCCGACAGTTTCTTCATCACGTAGTTAGCGTTTAGTAGCGCCACTTGTGTTGACTGACGTAGGCCTTTTTTACCTAGCAGCTTAATGTACATCCAAGTGATTGGCAGAATACCTGCGCTACCAAATGGTGCTGCAGATACTGCGCCGTTGTTGTCTGACTCTAGGCCGTGCTTAATGACACTGTGACCCGATAAGAATGGCGCTAGGTGCTTTTTAACACCGATTGGGCCCATACCTGGTCCACCGCCGCCATGTGGAATAGCAAAGGTTTTGTGTAGGTTAAGGTGCGACACGTCTGCGCCGATAAAGCCTGGTGATGTTAGGCCAACCTGCGCGTTCATGTTAGCGCCGTCTAGGTAAACCTGACCACCGTGCTGGTGAATAACTTCACAGATCTCACTAATGCCTTCTTCATACACACCGTGAGTCGATGGGTAAGTCACCATGATGCAAGATAGGTTATCAGCCACTTCTGCCGCTTTTGCTTTTAGGTCATCCATGTCGATGTTACCAGCTTTATCACAGGCGGTAACGACGATTTTCATGCCTGCAAGCTGCGCTGATGCTGGGTTAGTACCATGGGCAGATTGTGGAATGAGACAGATGTTTCTGTGCGCGTCGCCGCGTGACTCATGGTATTGCTTAATCGCCAGTAGACCTGCGTACTCGCCCTGTGCGCCAGAGTTTGGCTGTAGCGATACTGCGTCGTAACCTGTGATATCAACTAGCCATGCTGATAGCTCTTCAAGTAGCTGAGTGTAACCTGCTGCTTGCTCTGTTGGGCAGAACGGGTGCATGTTACCAAACTCAGGCCATGTGATTGGCGCCATCTCAGTTGCCGCGTTTAGCTTCATGGTGCATGAGCCAAGCGAGATCATTGAGTGGTTTAGGGCTAAATCTTTGCTTTCTAAACGCTTGATGTAACGCATCATCTCTGTTTCACTTTGGTAGCGATTAAAAGTTGGGTGCGTCAAGATTGCATCGGTACGAACTAGCTCAGATGGAATTGACTGGCTGCCGTTAGCAATAATGTCACTATCAAGTGCAGCAACATCTAAGCCATGGTCAGCGCCAAGGATCACGTCAAATAGCTCGGCAACATCGTTGCGGGTAGTAGTTTCAGCTAGGCTTAAACCCACAATGCCATCGCTGTCGATACGCAGGTTTAGACCCGCTTCTACTGCGCGTGCTTTAACTGCTGCAACATCTAAGCCTTTAATTGATAAAGTATCGAACCAAGTTGTGTTAACTAGCTCTACGCCTTTTGCTGTTAAACCAGCAGCAACGATATCGGTTAGGCGGTGAATACGCTCTGCAATGGTTTTAAGACCTTGTGGGCCGTGGTATACCGCGTAGAACGACGCCATGTTGGCAAGTAGCACCTGCGCAGTACAAATGTTTGAGTTGGCTTTTTCGCGGCGGATATGCTGCTCGCGAGTTTGCATAGCCATACGCAGTGCGCGGTTACCGCGAGTATCTTGTGATACACCGATAATACGACCCGGTAGTGAACGCTTATAAGCGTCACGCGTCACGAAGAAAGCAGCGTGTGGACCACCAAAGCCCATTGGTACACCAAAGCGCTGTGAGTTACCAAATACTACGTCTGCGCCCATTGAACCTGGCGATTTCAGTACCACTAGCGACATGATGTCGGCAGCCACTGATACTAGAGCTTTTTTCTCGTGCAGCTTGGCAAATAGCTCTGTGTGATCAACGATTTGACCGTGTACGTTGGTGTACTGAAACAACGCACCAAATAGCTCGTGATTAACTGCATCTTCTGCAGGGCCGACGATAACTTCAAAACCAAAACATTCAGCGCGGGTTTTAATCACGTCGATAGTTTGTGGGAACACATCGTCTGCCACAAAGTAGATGTTGGCTTTTTTAGCTTTTGAAACGCGGCTAGACAGTGCCATGGCTTCGGCAGCTGCGGTTGCTTCATCAAGCAGTGACGCTGAGGCTAAGTCTAGACCGGTAAGATCCATAGATAGCTGCTGGAAGTTAAGAATCGCTTCAAGGCGACCTTGAGCAATCTCTGGCTGGTATGGGGTGTACGCTGTGTACCAACCTGGATTTTCTAATACGTTGCGCTGAATGACGCTTGGTACTTCAGTGCCGTGGTAGCCCATACCAATGTAGCTTTTGAACACTTGGTTTTTATCGGCAATTTTGCGGATATAGGCTAAGCCTTCCGCTTCGCCACATGAATCGCCGACTAACAGATCACGGTTAAGTAAAATGGCATTAGGTACGATTTGCGCCGTTAAATCATCAAGTGATTCAGCACCAACAAAGTTAAGCATTTCTTGCTGGTGTTCAGCACCTGGGCCAATGTGACGACGAATGAATAATTCGTGCTGCTCTAATTGCGTAAGGGTTTCAGTGGTCATGGGTAACCTAGTTCCTATTTGCCAGTATCCTGCCTGTAGGGGGGCGGTGCTACCGGTCTCTTTAGTTTAGAATTCGATTGTTTGGCAGTATTTAGCTTGTTGAACTCTGCCAATTGGCGCTAATTCCCTGACTTTTTACAAGGGTATAAGCCATAAAACGAACAAAGCCCCACTCAGCGATGAGTTGGGGCTTTGTTAGTCATCGACGCTTATTCTTCGTCGATAACTGCTTGATAACCTTCGGCATCAAGCAAATTGTCTAGTTCAGCTAGGTCTGTTGGCATTACGCGGAAGAACCAACCGTCACCGAATGCGTCGCTGTTCACTAGCTCTGGAGAATCTTCCAATGCTTCGTTTACTGCAATCACTTCGCCAGATAGTGGTGCGTAGATATCTGATGCCGCTTTAACAGACTCTGCTACTGCGCAGTCTTCACCCGCATTAACATCGTCGCCTACTTCTGGTAGCTCAACGAACACCATGTCACCCAAAAGCTCTTGAGCGTGCTCACTGATACCGACTGTGTAGCTACCGTCTTCTTCTTTACGGATCCACTCGTGAGAAGAAGCATATTTAAGTTCAGCTGGGATATTGCTCATTGGTCTAAATCCTTATTCGATGTTCTAATTCTGTATTTAATAAGACGTTACACTGATTTGCCTGTTTAGGCTTATATCAATTTTTGCACCTTTTTTACATCATAAGTGCAGTGATTTCATCTAGTTTTTAAGGTTTGCGACATTGATGCTGTTCAACCCCGCAAATCTAGCACTTTTCGCTTTATATCAGCGTTTGATGAAACCATAAACTGTAGCCTATTGGTCCAATCTCTCAACTAAGTGCATCAACTGGACCAATAGATAACGCTAAAAGGCTTGCTTACCGTTTCTAACGAAAGAAGGTGCAATAACTTTTACTGGTACACGCTTTTTACGCATTTCCACTTCAGCCACATCACCAATAGTATTAGGTACACGCGCCATTGCGATTGAGTAACCTAAAGTTGGTGAGAATGTGCCACTGGTAATTGTGCCTTGCTGCTCAACGCCGTCGCTGTCGGTAAAGAATACTGACATGCCGTGACGGATAACGCCTTTAGCGTCCATGATCAGGCCAACTAATTTGTCTGTGCCTTCAGCTTTAATCTTTTCTAGCGCTTGGCGACCGTTAAAGTCACGTTCCGCTGGCTCCCATGCTACTGTCCAGCCCATGTTAGCGGCGAGTGGGTTAACGCTTTCGTCCATATCTAGGCCGTAAAGGTTCATGCCCGCTTCAAGACGTAGCGTATCACGTGCACCTAGACCACATGGGCGAATGCCTGCTTCTAGGAATGCTTGCCATAGTGCTTCAGCTTCTGATTCTGGCACAATCACTTCGTAGCCAGTTTCGCCGGTATAACCAGTAGTCGCAATAAACAGTGAACCAGACTGCATGCCAAAGAATGGCTTCATGCCTTCAATTGCTGCGTTTTGCTCTGCGTTAAATACTGTAGCCGCTTTTGCCTTAGCATTTGGGCCTTGTACGGCGATCATCGCTAGCTCTGGACGCTCAGTGACTTCAACGCTGAAGCCTTGAACTTGTTCGTTGATCCAAGCGAGATCTTTTTCGCGCGTTGCTGAGTTAACCACAATGCGGTACTCAGTATCTGATAGGTAATAAGTGATAAGGTCGTCGATAACGCCGCCGTTATGGTCAAGCATTCCGCCGTATAGCGCCTTACCTGGTACTTTAAGCTTAGCGACATCGTTGGCTAGCAACTTACGTAAAAAGGCACAAGCGTCATCACCAATCACGTCGACTACTGTCATATGAGACACGTCGAACATACCTGCGTCTTGACGCACTGCGTGATGTTCTTCAATTTGTGAACCGTAGTTAAGTGGCATGTCCCAACCGTGGAAGTCTACCATCTTGCCGTTTGATTCTAGATGCTTGTTAAAAAGTACAGTTTTGTTAGCCATTTTTATCCCTTCTTTGGGGTCTTTTAGTCTGCTGCTGATGCCTGCACTAATAGAGTGTGCTTGTGTAGGGTACTGGCACCAGATTTATGTCATCGCATTAAAATGCGGCGAAATTATACCTTGAGTAGTCACTTTGTATACAAAAGAATTTTCTAATCCGAACAGTTTTTGGATTAGTTTTTCTTATTGCAAAAATGTAACTAATTCACAAAAAATCTTCGCTAACACAAAAAACCCAAACAAACCTATGAAATTAAAGGCTTATTTAGGCTGCGCTAATGATTACTAGTTGTTAGTCTTCGCTGCGCTTACACAGTTTAGGTAGATTCTTCTTGTTACCTAACGCCTGTTGAATAAACAGTGTTTTCAATGGCGCAAAATTGTCGACGATATTTAAGCCTAAATCGCGAATCGCTTTAGTCACTGGATTTGTGCCTTGAAATAGCCTTTTAAAGCCTTCCATTGCAGTGATCATCTCCAGCGCCTCCGCTTTACGCCAGCGCTCTAAATCACGCAGGTGCTTATAGTCGCCAATGTCTTTACCTTGCTGTTTAAGCTCAGTTACCGCTTCCACAATCGCTGCGGCGTCTAGAAAACCTAAGTTAACCCCTTGGCCTGCAAGCGGGTGAATAGTGTGGGCAGCATCGCCTGCTAATACTAAGCGTGGGCGGGCAAAGTGGCGCGCATAACGCATACGTAACGGGAAGGACTGGCGATCACTTTCAAGGCTACACATGCCTAAGCGGCCATCAAAGGCTGCGGTCAATGCACGCTCAAATGCCACTTTATCTAATGCTAATAACTGCTCGGCTTTTTCTGGTGACACTGACCAGACGATAGAACACAGATCTTTTTCATATAGCGGTAAGAAGGCTAATGGCCCTTCTTTGTCGAACACTTGTCTTGCGGTTTCGCCATGAGGCAGCTCGGTACGGATAGTCGCAACAATCGCATGATGGTTATAATCCCAGAAAGTCAGTGGGATTTTGCACTGCTCGCGTACCCAAGAATTGGCGCCGTCAGCAGCAACCACCAACGCAGCACTTAAACTGTCGCCGTTATCTAAGGTTAACCAAGCTTCACGCTCGCCAAAGGCGATACGTTCTAAACGGGTGTTTTCAATATAGGTAAGCTCGCTAAGCTCCCCTGCTCGCTCGGCTAATGCAAAGGCGATGGCATCGTTTTCGATAATCGAACCAAGATGAGTTTCGCTTAACGAGTGGGCGTCAAAGTCAATTTTACCTAGGCTGTCTTTGTCCCACACTTGCATCTTTTGGTAAGGACTTACTCTTGATGCAGCCAAGTAAGGCCAAGCACCTAAGTTAGTAATAAGCTGCTGGCTTGCCTTATTAATAGCACTGACTCTTAGTTTAGGCTCGCCCGATACGGCTTCAGTTTGACCTGCATCGATGACTACCACTTTAATGCCTGCCATCGCTAAGCCTATGGCTGTTGCTAACCCAACCATGCCGCCACCAACAATGGCGACATCATAAGTTTGTGTGCTTAACATCTTTTACCCTTACTCAAAAATGGCGTATTACGCCAACAACATACCACTTTGACTGCTTGCCTCGTCATGACAGTGTGCATGTTTATTGTTAATTTGACTTTAATACGGCGCAGTAACTGCTGAAGATTAACCTTTGTTCCAGCCCATTGCTTGGCGCGCCACTGGCGCTTTTAATGGTGGAAACCATGACAGCAGTCGTAGCCCAAGATTACGGCCAATCACTAATGGCCAATAGTCGTTAGAAAAACCGCGCACTAAAAACTCTATATTGTTCATGGTGCTTTGTCTGTCGGCTTTGCGGCGCTCAAGATAAGCGTGAGTGACCGCCACACTGCCTATATCGTGAGGCTCTGGGTTAGCAAGCACTTGCTTTAATACATCGAGTACACATACCACATCACGCAGACCCAAGTTAAAGCCTTGGCCTGCAATTGGGTGCAGTGTTTGCGCCGCGTTACCTAAAAAGATGGTGCGCTGGTAAATCGGCCTTGGCATATACGACAACATTAACGGATAGCTAAAACGCTCACCAATATCGATAAAGCGCCCTGCGCGATAACCAAAGGCGTGTTGCAGCTCGCTAATAAATTCAGCCTTAGATGCGTTTAATAGTCGCTCGGCATCAGAAGGTTCTAACGCCCACACCATAGATAAACGCGACTCGGCTTGGCTATTCGCCATCGGCAATAACGCAAGCGGCCCCGTTTGGGTAAAGCGCTCATAGGCCCAGGCGTTATGAGGCTTCTCGGTATGAATGTTGGCGATTATGGCTGTTTGATTAAAATCCACCTGCTCAAGCGGCTGCTTAAAGGCTTGGCGTACTTTAGAGTTAACCCCGTCTGCGGCGATTAGCAATTTAGCCGAGATCTGCTGACCATTATCGAGTTTGAGCAATTGTGCATCAAGACCCGCTTCAACACTTTGCAGCTTGGCAGGGCAATAAAGGCTCACATCACTTTTTTCAAGCAAGCTAAATAGCTTATTACCGACAGCCTCGAGCTCGACCACTTGACCAAGATACGGCAAATGCAGTGACTCGCGGTTAAGCTCGGTCATGCCAAAATTGCCGCGCTCTGAAATATGAATATTGTGAATAGGCTCAGCCAACGAGTCTAAATGCTGCCACAAACCTAACTGCTTAAGCTCGAAAATAGAGCCATGAGAAATAGCAATTGAGCGGGCATCAAAGCCAGGGTGTTCGCTACTTGGCTTATGTGCCTCAATAAGGGCAATTTTAATTGGCGCTTTTAGATGTGAGCTGCTTTGCTTAGCAAGCTCTGCTAAACCCAGAGCCAAGGTGGCTCCCGCCATTGCACCGCCTACGATAGCGATATCGACGTGATTAATTTCAGTGGTACTTGCTACATCAGCGTGTTGGTTATGGTTCGCCATGGAATGTATTGGTCCAATAACAAGATAAGTTAGGTGTTGCTGATACAAAAACCGCCATGCAGCAACAGCGATGGCGGTAATTGGTTTAACTAGGCGCTAGTGCATTACACCTACATCAATTGGCTCGTCATCATCAATCGCAGGGCCAAACTCGGCGTAACACATGAGTGCTGCCATGCGAGTGAACTCCATCAGTTCAATCAATGCTGCTTCTGATTCTTCGTCTTCGGCGACATCAAATTCAACCTGAGCAATCTCAGATAAGTCTTGGATCACTTCACGCACATCTAGCGGCGCTTGATTTAACTTAGGCTGAATAATCGCAATACCGGTTAAAAAGCTCTGCACCCACAATGATAAGGCTTCAACGCGCTTTGATAGTGACTCTTCTTCTTGGGGTAGCATTGGGCTAAAGCCAAAGTCGGTATCAGACAAACGTGTCACTGCATCTTGGTATAAATCATCAATCAGGGTTTGCAATTCTTTTGGCAGCGCTTGGCCGTCGTTCATCAGCTCAAGCAGTGGTTGCGTCCAGCCCGATGGCTTTTGCTCTACACCACCACAAATTAGTCCGACAAGTGCGCCGTGAACTTCGACAGGGTGCTGACCAATTTCAGCGGCATTGAGTGCAGCAAGGAGTTTGTCCATCTGCAACGTAGGTAGGCTAGCCATAAGGTATTTTCCAATCACAAAATTTACTCACTTCATGCTAGCAGAAGTGCGGGTGCCGACCAATAGTCGGCACCATAAAGTCGGCAAAACTTTGTGCAGCAAACCACAAATGCTGTAATCATAACCAATACAGACAAGCCTTTAGCCCTAAATGGATTAAATTTATCTCATGCTAAGCATTTGTTTTGAGTGCCGCCAGTTATCGCCTTAAGACTCTTATGACGCTTTAAAGCCGTGATTAGCTCTATGTTTGTACGCCAATGGCGATCTAAACAACAATTAATCTAAACTGCGCCAGTTTGCGCGTAGATCGTGTTGCACTTTGCTAGTGAGACCGATATAGTCCGCTCAAGTACACGGTTTAAGGAATTGTTTTCGGGATGAGTAGCAAGGCGATTGACATTACCCTTTTGGGTCGTACCTACTCTATTGCTTGTCCAGAAGGACGAGAAGCTGCGCTTAGGCATGTGGCTCACAACCTCGAAAAGCAATTAAGCTCGCTTAAAGCGCGTACCAATAACATTAGCCGAGAAGAAATTGCCATTATGGCAGCGTTAAATATCGGTTATGAGCTGTTAGAAGAACAGCAAAAGAATCAAGATTATATTAAGCAAATGGATGATAAAATCGGTTTGCTGCAGTCAACACTTGAAGTTGCGCTGGTAGATCGCGCTACAAAAGCTGACTAAAAATAGTTATAATCGCAGTTGCTTTATAAGCAAGTGTTAACAGTTTTATCGTAAGCCCATTTTAGTCACCCGACTGGTTTACGAACACAAGTTTTGCTCCCTGGGATATTCGCTAGCTGGTAATGTCCCTGTGCCGATACTTACAAACCCAGGGTGAATGTTTTACTGACATTGCGCAAGCTCGGCTCGTACCGAGAAGCCTTAGGAGGTATTCATTTACCCGCCTTGAACCTACGGTTCAAGGGCTACACCAGCGGTCGGTATTCTGGGGAGCAATTTAATTTTTACATTAAGCCACTTTGTCGATGACAGAGTGGCTTTTTTGTATCTGCGCATTGGTAATACCGACCCGTCGGACTTACTATGAAGACTCTTTATGAAGAGAGTGCGGGGGGCCATTATTCTTGTAAACCAAAGCGACATTAAGCCACTTTATTGATAACAGAGTGGCTTTCTTGTATCTGCCTCTCACCAATTAATGACTAACTACTCTCACAAAAACAACCGCTGACTTCAGCCAAAATACTGACGTAATTAGCAATTTTGACAGATAATCGGTATTCGTATGTCACATTATATAAAAACCGCATAGCTCAAAATTAAATCAAACACATTAATATCAATGACTTGCGCAACTCATCTTTTATAGCCAACATTGTGTTAAACCTTCATTTCGAGTATAAAGCGTGCATAATTAATAACTTGTAATTTAGGGATTATGGCAAGTTACATTCAAGCCCCACACCGTTATTTTGCGGTACTACTGATGATATTCTTCGCGCTGTCTGGTTGTAAATCGACCCCAACAGCCCCCCCTGCAGCGGAAAAATTGATTCCTGTGGCACTGAGTCACTTACCAAGCGATGTTAAAGTTGATGGTCAAGACATACTTGATATCCAGCTAGCTTTAGCTGATCGTAACTTATATATGGCTGAAAATGGTCACATTAAGATGATATCGATTAAGCAGTGCCCACTTGATATCTCGGCCCATAGAGGCGATTTTCGATATCCAGAAAGTAGCAGTACTGCAATTGCCGCGGCACTTATCGATAACTATAACAGTGTCGAAATTGATGTAATGCAGCTTAAAGATGGCACTTGGGTGAATCACCACGACAGCCAAACTGGGCGCGCAACGGTTTATTACACTGGTGAGCGTTTTAAACTGGAACGTATGAGCCGTAAGCAATATGCCAATTTAAAATTACGTGCTAAAGGCTCAAATGAACTATTAGACATCCGCCCTATTACAGCTTACGAGGCCTTTACCGCCTTTGCTGCTTACAGAGCTATTGGTCAACAACTCAACGTAGAAATTAAATCTGAAGCTAATGGCCATGAGCTTGCCGAACTCGACAATATGCTGCGCAGCACCATAGGCATAGGTGGCTATTACTACTCGTCCTCAGACATGGGCATGCTTGAAAAACTGCGCGGTATCAATCCTTTTATCTACCTTGGATTTGTGCAAGGTGCCCACCCTACCAGTGTCGATAAAGTCGCAGCGGATCTGCGCCGCGGCGCCCGTAACGATGACTACTACCAAGATAATCAGAATATTATCGAGTTTGCAGGCAAGTATGGCACCAAGCGCTATCGTTCACGTTATAAAAACTACGCCTCATCTGCTGGTATCAATAAGATCAACGATAAACTCGGCAGTAACTCAGGACTACATTTAGATATTCGCAGTTTTATGCAAAATACTAGCGTGTTAGATAGTGCTCATCGTTACGGTATGAAAGTGTATAGCTACAGTATCAACGGCACTGATTATCACCAGTCACAACTTACCCGCTTATCTAAAGCAAAACTGCCTGATGGCGTGATTGTCGATAACACCCCCTATAAAATCTGCCAAAAACTATTTAATGCTGCCATACCTAAAAAGCGTTATCAGCCGCTGACGGCTTCAGGCAGATATATTGCCTCGTTACCAAGCGACGCTGACTTTGACCGCTTAGACGAAATGCTAGGTTATCAACAGGAAGGTTATTACATCTCGTTAAATTCGGGTCTAAAAGCCATTGCCCGCGGCAAGGCAAAACCTCAAAAGAGCAACCGTAAACTCTCCAACACTGATGCCTTTGGTTTTCCAATCATTGTTGATGAAGATATCGACACCACTAATAGCAAAACCATTATGTTAACCCTACCAAGTAGCAAAAATGACCGATAAAAAAAACAGCCCATTTGCCACAGGCTTACTCAAGGCCGCGCCAACGCAAACTAAAATGGCTGAAGCAGAAAAACAACTGCGAAAAGTACAAAAACAGCAGCAATCTACAGCGACTAAACAAAAAAAACAGCAAACGGTTGAGCAGCAGATAGCCATTACTGGCAAGCCATTTTGGTGGCTGTTGACTATGTTCATCTGCTCTGTAATGTACCTGTTTCCTGAGGCGGTATTCAACGCAGCGTTAACCGACGTTGCAGGTGGTCATAATTCTAGTCATGATGATCTGCGTGCCGTCGAGCTGTTTGGCCGAACAATTAGTGGTATTGGTGTTACCTTGCTACTGGCGGACATGCTTCTAAGTGGCAAACGTGTGGCACGGGTTGGCCGCGCTTTAGGTTATTTCAGCCTCATTGCAATACTTGTGTGGCCGACGGTATTTTTTGGTCAAAAATGGTTAGTCGATAAGTTTATCATTGATGCCTCTACGCCCGCAGAGCGCCAGCAAGCCTATATTTCACAGGTATTGCGCAGTGCGTTAATTGAAAAATCTATTCAATTTGAAGGTATTCATTACGATCCTCATACTGCTCACAGCAGCACCGAAAAAGCCTTTTTGTCTGTATTTGGCGGCTTAGTGTATGCCGACGACAAACTGGTGGATGACCTATCGCAGAAAAAACGCATGATCATGGAAAAATTTGTCCGTGATAGAGCCATGTCTAACTTTGATAGCTACTATCAAGATTACGATGATTTCCGCCAAACTTTGCGTGGTAAATATCAAGAGTACGCCGATGGATCTGCTAAATATAACCGAGCCGTTGCCAGCGCACCTGAACGGTCAGACGAGTATTGGCTAGATACCCAAAACCAAGTTAAACAAGGCTGGGAAAAGTACCAAAAAGGTGTCACGGCCTATGAAGCTCGAGTTGAGTCACGCGCACAAAAAATTGCGCCCAAAATGTACGACTACTTTGAACGTCGTAGCAAATGCTCTGAAAGAAAAAAAGGCAGCAGTCGTGACCGTTGTTATGAGCGCTTACAAGAAAACTACGACCGCGAAATCAAAAAGCTAAGCATTGGTTATATTCCCGCCGATGATTGGCTCATCCGTAAAGAGGTCAGCACCACAGAGAATGTCGGTAATTCCATTATTGCTGGCGTGATGACATTTGGTCTATTCACCGCGATGCAAGCGGTTGATGCTGCAACGGGCGGCGATGCGGGTTTTAAAGATCATCGCATGGTTTACACCAACGACGTCAATCACTATAAAAATGTATTGATGGTAAAAATGGAGCCTAACTTTATTAAAGAGTCTGGCGGTTATCCACTTGGGATTAACTCACTACACACCTTTAGAGTACATGAACTCACTAGCGTTAAAGTGAACAAAAAGCTTAAACAAAAAGGCCTAAGCTTGCCTACGGCTTGGTCTATTACCGACCGTTTAACCTTTGACAAAGCCGTGGCTAGCAAAGTACGCCAACAAGCCGACATTGAATGGCGCAAAAACATGCGCGCTAAAAATTCTGAGATGTCACCAAACCTCAGTTGGCAGCAGTTCCAGCGTCACCATGAAATTCAGCAGCGTATTGAACAGCGTATGGGTGATTTATACGTCAAGCCAACCTTAGCTGACTGGAACAACCGTCAGTTTAAGCAGCAGATTATTGAGCCAAATATTCAGCGTAAGACCACTGAATACATCAATGTATTAGAGGCCCAACAAGCTGAGTTTGCAGATGGTGGCGTATTTGAATCAACGGGTAAGTCGGCGCTACGAGCAACCATTATTCCGCCAATCTCAATGTCGATAAGTTTGGCGCTAGTACTGCTTACGGTGCTGAAACTGCCAATGAAGTTAGTCGAATTAGTACAAGCGAAACAGGCTAAACCTAAAGAGGGAGAAACGAGTAAACCTTATTTAAAACCAGCAATCACAGCGACCTTGCTGGCAGCTATTTTTGTGGTGCCATTATCTGTTGGTGGGAATAAGTACACCATGGAAGACTCGGCAATGAACTACTTCTTCGAGCAAATGGAGAAGAATGATTCTGCCAGTATTTCCTACGCACTTAAGTGGCTACTGGTTACTCAACCTTTAGTGCAACCTATTGGTACATCGATAGATAACGCCTTGAGCATGACTAAAGGTTTCCATGCGATTAGTGCGCCGCTAGACAGATTCGATCTAGCCATTTTGCCAGAGCACGATGAGGTGGTAACGGCTAAATCCACAACCGCAAAACCAAGCCTAAAGCTGCCATTAACCATCAATACTAACGTGGACAATGCCAGAATTTCGGTGATGAACATTAAACCGAAATATCAAGCGGGCATGCTGCTTCCACCAGGCGGATATGACATTAAAGTTAGCGCGCCTGGCCACCAGCCTGTACGTCAATGGGTATACCTAAAAGCAGATCAAACCCAATTTACGATCAAACTTTAACCTGTGATTTTATAGGAAGTATCACATGAGCAAATTGCAACAGTTTCAAGATTACATTAGAAGCAATGGCGAAGAAATTACTGGCGTTGATGTACCAGTCACCCTAAGCGATGAACAGGCTAAAGATGCACAACTAAAGTTTAATTTTGGTTGGCGAGTCGAAATTGGCGTAAGCCGTCATTCACACGGCGGTAGTCGTCCATCTGGCATTTATTGCGGTACTTCATCTGAAGCGAGCGCTGATGCACATAACGCCGCAAAGGAGTTTGTGAGTGGACGAGATCCACTGTTTAACGAACGTTTTTTAAAAATTCTTGGTCCAGATGTTTCTAAGAACTTTTTGATTAAAAATACCAGCTTAAATTCAGCTCCGAGTGAGTACGTAGGTGGCGACACTTGTAGCACCTGTAATGGTTCAGGTTGTGTTAGGTGTGGCAGCTGTCATGGTAGCGGTAAAACAAACTGCTATTCTTGTGGTGGCCGCGGCCGTATCAGTGTCAGTAAGTACGATAGCTATAGCGAGCGTACTGTTTACACCACAGAGTCATGTTCAAGCTGTTGGGGGAGTGGTAGCCACACCTGCTCTAGATGCTCCGGTCGCGGTGATGTCACTTGCGGAACTTGCTCTGGTAGTGGCACCTTATACTACAGCTACACCATCGATGGCGAAGCCAAACGCAGCACTAAGTGGTACTACACCAGCAACGACTACCATGAATGGACCGGCGATTTCCTTAAACGCACAGGTCTAAACGTCGTGCACAGCTTTAACGATATCACCGAAATCGATGTGGAAGGCGATCTTGATGGCTGTACCTTTGTGTATGGTTTTACCGCAGTGTTACCAACCCTACAATTTACCGCAAGCATAGATAAAGTTGACACAAGAATGTGCTTTGCCGGCAAACAAAACCGCACTCATGATGCAGGCGGGGTATACGATCCTGCAGTGTGGCAAGTTGCGCAAAAACTAGGCGCGGGCAGTAAAAACGACGATACTAAAGCTCTGGCAACTCCGGCAATCAAAGATATCATTGAAGCCAAAGAGACCAAGACCAGTATTGCTTTACTAGAAGAAAACTGGGTTTCGAGTGATATCAAAGATGCCGTGGTGGCTAATTACGATAGCTTAGTTAGCCAGCTTAAGAAGCAGAGTGTTAAAGGCATTGTCCCTAAGATGATGGCGTCACTAGCAAAATATGGCTACCTATTTTTTACCTTAGCGATATTAATTGCTCTTTTCTTCCCTGAATTTGCTGAAGAAGCACCATACAGAATGGGAATTATGCAATATCCACAGTGGATTATTGCTGTATTAAGCGCTGATTTTGCCTTATTTGGTATTCATCCTTTAGCTAACTATGTCATGGTCATCGGTCTGTTTTTTGCCAGCTATCAACTGGTTAAGCGTGGTTATTGGAAGAGTATTGGTAAAGCAAAAACCTATGCTTTGGCATTGGGCATTACTTTGCTATTACCTCATATTTGCTTAAGCCTATATTACAATACGCAGAGCGCCATGCACTTTGGTCCGTCATTCGCAGAGGGCTTAGCAGGTGGTGCTATTTTTGTTGGTTTATACCTACTGGTTTTAGGCGTGACTTGGCCGAAGAAATGGTACTTAAAGCCATTAGGTCTCATTGCTGCGACCGCATTATATGCGGGGATTCAATTTGTATTCGCCATGCTTAATGGTGCACTGGGCACGGTACCTGCAGATGAAAACTACTTTAGAGGATTAGGCAACATCGTAGCCTCAGCACTCATGTACATTCAGTACAACTTTATTGAGATTGGTTTGTTCGCTGTGTTGTTTAGCTACTTCTTAACCCGTCGCCGTTTTTGGCTTAATGCTAAAACTGACGTTGCTGACTACAACAGCCCCGTACTGCTAAAGTCGATGAATATGGATCGTTAACCAATACGCCTTAAAGCCGCAAATCACACGCCGCTTGCTTCTTTTGAATCAAGCGGCGTGTCTATTACTGTGGCTTTTGTTTTACTCGAAAGTTACACTGACTTGAGATGAAAGGAAGCCAACCCATGCCAGCAAGCAGTTCAAATCTAAGCCAAGAAAGCCGCACACTTATCCGCGGCACAATTCGTCAAGCTAGGCGTGCCATTAGCGCTGGGCAACAAACACAATACGCCAGCGATGCAGCCGAATTGGCTATCTCAGCTTTATCTAAGCACAATGTCCGCCGCATCGCCCTGTATTTAACGAACGATGGCGAGTTAGATACCAAGCCGTTAATTGAAGCGCTTTGGCAACAAGATATTGAGGTTTACCTGCCAAGATTACACCCGTTTAGCGCCGGCAATTTAGTATTTTTACGCTATACAGCAAACACTAAGTTAGTCCAAAACTCGCTTAAGATTTGGGAACCTAAACTCGATATCACGCAAATGCTCCTTACCCATGAGCTTGATGTAGTCATTACCCCGTTAGTGGCATTTGATAAACAAGGCAATCGCATGGGTATGGGCGGCGGCTACTACGACCGCACTCTCGCTAATTGGCAGCAATCAGGTAAGCCTTATCCAATCGGTTTTAGCCATGACTGCCAGCAAGTCGATACCCTACCTTGCGAGCACTGGGATGTACCTTTACCTATGATTATTACGCCTAACACTGTGTTTAAATTTACAGATTAACAAAGCTCGCTTGGCTGTTCATGATTAAACCTGCCAGTTGATTGGCGCTTCGCCACGCGCTTGTAGTAACTGATTAATATGAGAGAAATGCTTACAACCAAAAAAGCCGCGATAAGCCGATAATGGCGATGGATGTGGCCCTGATATCACTTCATGCTGCTGCGCCTTTATCCCCTTGCCCTTTTTAATCGCATGGGCGCCCCAAAGCACAAAGATAATCGGTTGTGGCTGCTGATTGAGTAACTCTAAAGCATTGGCGGTAAAAGTCTCCCAGCCTGACTTTGCGTGAGAATGCGCTTTCCCCTGCTCCACTGTTAATACCGTATTAAGCATTAATATTCCCTGCTCTGCCCAGGCAGTTAAGTTGCCATGGTCTGGAATCGTAAAGCCATCAATATCGGTAGCCAGCTCTTTGTACATATTGACTAAAGAGGGGGGTGTTTTAATGCCTTTTTTTACCGAGAAACATAGTCCATGTGCTTGGTTTGGGCCGTGGTAAGGGTCTTGACCAATCAACACGACTCTAACTTTATCAAGTGGTGTGGCATCAAAAGCGGCAAACACTTCATTTTCTGGCGGGAAAATAACTTTACCTGCGGCGCGCTCAGCACTGACAAACTGCTGCAGAGTGCTAAAGTAGTTCTGCTGCTGTTGCTCAGCAATAAAGTCTGCCCAAGTTGTAGCTGTCATCTGTGTTCTCAACATAATATTAAATATTTAAAGGCAAGCCATATTCAGTTGGCTTACAGTGTATGACACAAGCTTAAAATGTCTCTGCGGCGCTTGCAATCTAGGCCGTGCAATTGCTTAACTTTGACGCATTCAGCAACTGAATAATTAGCTGATTGGCGCAAAAACGCACCGCAATTAACAACAAATATGTCTAGTTAGCTATTACTTTCCACAAACGCACCAACCTTTAATCATTTGTATTAAACATTGTCAGTGGTAAGATGTGCGCTCGTTACATGCCTCGGACAATAGCAATGCAATTTACTGCGCGATTTTCTCCCAAATACAGCCAAGCTCAAGCAGGTTTTACCCTTATAGAACTTGTTGTTGTCATTATTGTATTGGGGATTTTAGCTGTAATCGCTGCACCGAAGTTTTTAAACCTGTCAGAAGATGCACAAGTGGCCCAAGTCAAAAATACTGGCGGTGCATTTAAATCAGGTATCAACTTAGCGCGCTCAGTATGGGCCGTTAAAGTGGGCAGTGGTCCAGCTGAAAACTTACCGGTATATGGCGACTCCGATGATGCACACGTTGATTTTAATGCTAATGGTTGGCCTGCCCAGCATTATCATACTGATAATGAACCGTCACCCCAGCTTGATAATGTTGAAGATTGTATTTCAGTGTGGCAAATCATTTTACAAAACGATGAGCCTACGGTTTCCGATGCAACTAAAGCAGATGAAACCGACTATAAAGCTATTTACAATGAACCTGCAGCATGTACTTATCAATACACAGACAACACCAACCTATCAATCAGTTACGACTCCAATAACGGCAACGTTATCGTAGACTCAGATCCGAGTAGCTAGCAGCTTAAGTCGTTCCAGCTAATATTGTATTTCGCCATATAGCTCGTTAGGATATGACTTAGATAATTAAGAATAAAGGAATTATTCATGCCAAGAAATACAACGTCTTTGGGTTTTACCTTAATAGAGATGGTCATTGTCATCATTATATTAGCGCTCTTGGCTGTTGTGGCTGTTCCTAAATTTATTAATATTAAACAAGATGCGCAGATTGCTGAAGTCAAAGCAACTGGCGCCGCATTTAGCGGCGGTATAAGTCTAGCTAACGTTAAGTGGGCATCCAAAGGAGGCTCAGGCCCCGTTGATAACCTGCAAGTATTTGAAGACGGAAGTAATGGTCAGCTTGATATAAACCAATGGGGCTTTCCTGCACAAAACTACCCACCGTTTGAATCTAGCCCAAGGCTGAATAATGTGGCTGACTGCATGTCTGTTTGGCGCACAGTGCAGCAAGATCCTCCAGTGGTGTCGAACAATGTTAATACTGCAGATGCAGAGTACTTCGCCACTTATATTAGCCCAGATCAATGCCGCTACTTCTACATCGAAGAGCAAACTCTATCTATCTACTATGACTCTCGAGATGGTAGCGTGATCACCGACTCAGATCCCAATAGTTAATATCAATGATTCATTAATGTCTCATTTAAGTTAGAATCGAGACACTATCCTAGATAAATAAGAGCACAAGCAAGATGTCAGAAGCTAAAAAAGAAACCACCATTTTTGAACTAGCCGATCAATTCATTGCATTGGCAAACGAGCTAGCAGGTAAAGAGCAAGACGTTGGTAAAGTCGGCACTGCAATGCGTTTTGCCGCTGCTCGCTTCAACGCATTTGAAGCTTCATTAAAATCATCAGATCTTGCTGCTGAAAAAGACAATGCTCTTGAGTGGTTTACTGATGAATATAAAGCGATGTTGAACGATAACCTTGAAGACCATATCAAGAATCCTGTGCAATCTCGCGAGCCAGAGCCAGAAGCAGCAAAAGATGACGCTGTACAGGTATTTAACTCTTAAGCTAAATAGTAAAGTTAACCCCTTACTATGATCAAAAACGCCATCATTAATGATGGCGTTTTTTGTTGCTAACAATTGAAATCTATAGCGTCACTATCACTCTCACCGCCAATAATATCAACACCACACCTGACAGTTTATCAATCAATGCCGACTTCTCTCTAAGCTTAGGCAATACAGCAGAATGCGATAGCACTAGCGCGATTAACGTGTACCACAAACCGTCAATAACCAGTGGCGTCAGCACGATTAATGCTTTGCCGGTCATATTGTCTGCTACCATCACGAACTGGCTAAATAGTGCTAAGAAAAACAGCATAATTTTGGGGTTAAATAGTGAAATGGCGAGACCATCTCGAGCAGCTGTGAGCGCATCGGTCGACTCCCCTGCTGCCAATTTATCAGCCATACCGCCTTTAGAGCGCAGTGCCTGTACGCCCATATAGGCAAGATATAGCGCGCCAATAATCGCAATACCGTTAAACACCATAGGTGCTTGCTTAAGCAGCACAGCCAAACCTAATAGGGTCAATAAGGCATAAACACCAATACCGATGGAATGTGCCCAAGCACAAATAATGCCCTTACCGCGGCCACCACCAAGTGTGTGCCTTACCACCATAGCCAAACTCGGCCCCGGCGACATTGCGCCTAAACAACAAATTGCTAGTAGACCTAGCCAAGCGCTAAAAGTCATAACCATCCTTACTTATACTCTAGCCAGTGGCTAGCGAGAAATTGGCCACAATATACATGATTAATACCTTATCTGACCAACTTGGTTTAGCGATTTGCAGCCAAAAGTGCAGTGTCTGCTAGCATAAGAACAGCAAAATTTACTTTCCATTACTCAGGTTATTTTCATTTAACTGGTGCACAATAGTGTTAGCTTGGGACAGTGCAAGCATTAATCAGCCAGCTACCATTGCCACTGCTTAGTTTTTTAGGCGCCTAATACAGCGGCCTTTAGGTCATTTTTTTGGAGTATTGATGGACACAATTTCAATCAGTATGGCAGTTTTTTTCAGCCTACTTTGCTTAAGTATTGCTTCACTTATCTGGCTTAAAATAAAAGGCAGAATCATCCCTAATGGTGTGATTGTTGTCTTAGGTTTTATGACAATATGCGTCGGCAGTGTATTTGCCTTTATTAACTATGGCGAAGACTACGAGGCATACAAAAAGCTGCATTGGCAAACCTTAACTCCCAATCAAATTCAGCCGCTTGTGGATGAAGGCTACACAGTATTTGTGGATGTCACCGCAGACTGGTGCAACGTCTGTTACGCCAATAAAGTGGGCGTGACCCACAGAGAAAAAATCGTTAATGCCCTAGCTGCTGACAACATTATTTTAATGTTAGGTGACTGGACTGAGCCTAACCAAATAATTGAAGACTATATGCGTACTCAAGGCCGCGGCGGCACCCCCTACAATAAAGTCTACGGCCCTGGTGCACCAGATGGCGTCATTCTGCCGACTCAGCTGACCATGGAGTCAGTCCTGCAAGGGCTACAAAAAGCCAAAGGCTAGCAACTAATACCAATCAGTATAAGAATTTGATCAGCTCAGAACGATTTTTGGCAAACTAATTCAAGGCGAAGAGCTGTAATAATGGTTATTCCCTTATAAATCTATTCAACGCAGAAGTAGGCAGCCAAAAACGTTCCAGACTGGCGAGTTTTAGCGATTCTGATGCTGTGTTAACGAACTTGAACGTAGAACAACTATGCTCTTCATTCGTTGCCTTGCCTCAAAACCGCTAAACTCTCGCTGAGTGACTAAATGTTTATACTGATTGGTATAAAGTAAGCGGCAATGGCTAACTACTTAGCCCCAAAAACCACAAAAAAAGCCTTGTCTAACGACAAGGCTTTTTGGCTTTAGCTGATATTAGTATTAGCCAATATTGAACTCATTAAAAGTTATAAGTGCCTTTTACGTAGTAGTAACCACCATTAAAACCAAATGGCGAGGTCTCATAATATTGCCCCCCCCAATTGTTATTTGGTATCCCCGTATTCTTATTAAAATCTAACTCTTCGGCTTGTTGATCAAGTAAGTTTTGCGCACCAACGGCGATGGTAAATGAGTCATTAATAAAGTAACTCAACTCCATATCAACAGTTACTGCAGCGCTCCCTGTCACTACCGTTGCGTCGTAATCCACATGTACGCCTTGATACTCACCAAAGTAATTAACTCGGGTAAACAAACCAACATTATCCCAGCCTTGCCCCCAAGTGAATGTCGCGCGATGTTTTGGTAAGTCATTTTCTAAGCGCTGCACTTTAAAGTCGCCGGTAATATCAGAAAACTTATCTACCTCAGTTTCGTTCCAGTTATAGGCTAGAGAGAAGCTGGCGTCACCTGCAAACAGTTCTGATGTATAGTTAGCAACCACGTCAACACCTTGAGTGGTGGTATCAAAATCATTAGTAAAGAAGCTCACCTGACTTAAACCGTCAACATTGGGCACACCAGCGGCTTTAAGCGCCGCCTTATCGGCATCCGTTAAACTAATTTTATCAGACTGGCTGATACGGTCCTCTACTTGAATGTTGTAGTAATCAACAGTCATAAAGAAGTCGCCTTGGCTATAAACCGTACCTAAGGTAAAACTTTGAGACTCCTCAGGTGAAAGCTCTGTACCGCCTAGCTGCACAGAAATAGGATTCGTTGGTGGCAATAACGCTGAGTCCACTAACACTCCATCAGACAAGTTAGTTTGAACATTACTGACATTAGCCTGACCTACCGTTGGTGCTCTAAAACCAGTATTAAAAGAACCACGTACAGAGAGCTCATCGAGAATATGGTAGTTAGCAGCGATCTTGTAGTTCATGGTTGAACCAAAGGTGTCATAATTTTCATAACGCACTGCGATCTCGGCGAGAAAGGCTTCTGTGAAAGGTAAACTTGCATCGATATAAACAGCCGAATTTCGACGGCTATACTCTCCCGCTGCAGACGGCTGGAAACCCGGGAAGCCATTAGAACCGATACCAAAACCTTGAGATGTTAACGGTCCCACTTTAAATGAAGCTTCATCACCTGCTGTGACTTTAAACGTCTCATCATGCCACTCTAAACCACCGGCAAAGCTAACATCATCCGCCATGCCCCAGTCCATATATTTCACGAGGTCGACATTAAAGTTCCATTCTGTTTGAGTATAACCACCTGGGTTAAAATCACGTGGCGAGTCAGCACCTAATGATGCGTTCACTGTGTTGTAAATCTTATAGCTGGACTCATTTTGACCATATGAACCACTAAAGTCATAAAGCACGCCCTCTAGCCATTCAATTTCAAACTCACCTTTAGTACCAGCGACTAAGGACGTATCCACAATATTACCGCCAAAGTTAGGCGTAAACCCAGCGGCTAACCCATCAACTTCATTGAATGCAAAACAGTTAGGATTATTCTGTACTCCGTCAATATAGTCTTGCTGAGTTGTAACATTGGCCGAGGTGATATTAATGGTTGGACAACTAATACCATCGCCCATGCCTAGCCCTTCATTGACCTGACCGACTGGCCCTGGGGTTAAGTCTCCAACCAATAACGTCGCGCCGTCATCGTTAGAGTAAACACCCGGACGAGTGTGAGGATTACGATAATAAAAACCACCTTTTACATCACGTTCTGAATAATTACCAAATAGATAGGCTTCTGATTTATCGTCTAAATCTAGCCCTAAGTTAGCAAATAACGAGATATCGTCTTTAACTTCTGGTGAACCCCAAACCTGCGCGGGGTTATCAACGGCAAGTCCCGCTTCGCCAAATGCAGCGGCGTCTGGTCTCTGGACACTGCGGCTAGTCGGGTCTGAGTTTTTATATTGAAAACTTAAGTTAACGAAGCCATCTTTCGTCAATGGCATCCCCACATTGCCATTAATCTCGGTTGTCGTACCATCTCCTTCATAATACTCGCCAGCTTTAGCTTCAATCGATCCGCCTTCAGCATCCGTCTTCAACACAAAGTTAATCACCCCCGCAATCGCATCTGATCCATATTGCGCTGCCGCTCCATCGCGAAGGACTTCAACTTGTTTTAACGCAGCACTAGGGATCACAGAAATATCTGGGCCGTGGGCACCATCGTTAATCCCTCCTCCCAAAAATGCAATAACTGACGAACGGTGACGACGTTTACCATTCACTAAGATTAAGGTGCTATCTGCAGGTAAGCCTCTTAAATTTGCTGGACGCACTAAGCTCGCTGCATCACTAATGGGATTAGAGTGTACGTTTAAAGATGGCACGGTGCCTTTTAAGATCTCTAACATGTCTGAGTTACCAGACTTTTTAATCTCTTCTGCGCCTATGACATCAATTGGTACAGGTGAGTCACCAATGGAGCGCGGTGCAGCACGTGAACCAACAACAGCAATGGTTTCAATGTCTTCATTACTATCAACTTCAGCTTTTACCTCAGCATCGACTTCAGCTGCTGTCACATTTGCTGTCACTCCTGAAATAGCAAGCGCAACCGCGAGCCCTATGGCGTTTAAGCCAAACGTCTTATTATTAATATTCATCGTAATCTCTACTTATTGTTATATCTTTATTAGCGCCTATCTATGCAGGCATATAGTCAAACTTCCCCAGAAATGAAAATACACTTCAACTACATTTTTATAACAAAAAATAAACAATTACCATGGGTAAATTAGCAATCACTGCTCTAATCAAAAGACAAAGGTATGATTAAATCTTTAATTTCATCACCTTAAATAAGTATAAAAAATAATCACCGCAATTAGATTAAAGGTTGATGGGATCTCTCTTTTCAGCAAGTAAATAGCGAAATGCACAGATGAACAACTGCGCTATTAAGCTCTATCTCGCTAATTGTCACGTTATTTCGTGACTGAATTTTTTTAACGAGTATTTTAATCTATAATGACCCCATCCCCCCCTCTGCACTAAGCTGCTTATGTCTGCCATTAACCTTAAAGATAAAACCCATCACGACAACTTTTTGCCTGAAAATCAATTGATCTTGAATGCGGTCAGTGAAGGTATTTATGGCTTTGATCTTGAGGGAAATGCAGTATTCATTAACCCAGCAGCCGAGAAGATGACTGGCTGGCAAGCTCATGAATTACTAGGTAAGAATATTCATGATTGTCATCACCATAGTCATAGCGATGGTAGCCACTACCATAAAGATGATTGCCCAATTTATAACACGTTAATTGATGGCATCGCCCGAGAGATAAGCCATGAAGTGTTTTGGCGCAAAGACGGTTCTAGCTTTCCAGTGCATTACACATCAACAGCCGTTTATAAAGATGGGGTGATGATGGGCGTTGTCGCGATATTTCGTGACATTAGTATTCAAAAGCAAACCGAGCAATCTTTAAGGCAAGCGCTCGAGCAAGTTCAAGCGCTGTCAGAGAAGCTATCTTTTGAAAACCAGTACCTGCAGCTAGAGCTTGCAGATCGTACCGGTGATGTTGAAATATCGGGTTCAAGCACACCTATTAATCAATTGATTCAACAAATTAAACTAGTCTCTAATACTGAAAGTACCGTGTTGATAAGCGGTGAGAACGGCACTGGTAAAGAGTTAGTCGCCCGTAACTTACACCGTTTGAGTAATCGTGCCGATAAACCGCTTATCAGTGTTAACTGCGCCGCCTTTTCAAGTGCGCTATTAGAAAGCGAACTATTTGGTCATGAAAAAGGGGCTTATACGGGTGCCACCAGCCGCCGCAAAGGGCGTTTTGAACTTGCCCATCAAGGCACCCTCTTTTTAGATGAAGTGGCTGAACTAAGTTTAGAAGCGCAATCAAAGCTATTAAGAGTTATTCAAGAACAAGAGTTTGAACGCGTTGGCAGCAGCCAAACCATTAAGGTTGATATACGTCTCATTACCGCGACTCACCACGATTTACTAAAACGTGTAGAGCAAGGTCTGTTTCGTATGGACCTGTATTATCGCTTAAACGTATTTCCAATTGTGGTGCCACCATTAAGGCAGCGCTTAAGCGATATTCCAGAGTTAGTCAGTCATTTAATTCAAGACCTAAACCGCAAACTGGGTAAGAAAATTAGCCAAGTGAGCCAAAAAGGCATGCAAAAGCTGATGCAAAATAGCTGGCCAGGCAATGTGCGTGAACTGCAAAATGTATTAGAACGGGAGATGATTTTGGCCCATGGTCCCATATTAGAGTTTAGCCAACTCGCTATGTCAGCACCGCTTGAAGAAGTCGACAAAGTTGTTAGCAATCAAACACTGCAACAAGTCGAGCGTCTGCATATTATTAATATTCTAAAGCAGACCCAGTGGCGGATCTCAGGCAGTGGCGGCGCGGCTGCTGTACTTGGTTTGCCGCCAAGTACTTTGCGTTCACGTATGAATAAACTCGCAATTACTCGGCCAATTTAGCCACAGGCTAAATCAAGCACGATCTCTATTCTTAAAATTAAAGGTCGCGATATATCGCCAACACACGACATATCGCGACACACGCAAAGTCCAATACAAACAATACCCTTTAAAATCAACAGCTAAACAAACTTTAAATTTGGTATAAGGCTTGCAAATACAGTCAGTAACGATATCGTCACGCAGCACTCTGAATCGCTGCCAACACTGAATGCGTCCTATAGAGAAGCCTTATGCAAAAAAGTAACGCGAACAACACGATAGATAGTCCAGCCAAAGCGGAGCGGATCCCAGTAACTGTGGTACCGAGCCAATCTGCGAATCAAAAAATTCATATTCGAGAGCAAAAGGGAAACTTTCAAAAGCTAAGAACGGGCATGAATAGTTTGCTAGTAGCACTCTTTTTTCTGCTGCCGTTTATCTCCTACGATGGTCGTCAGGCGATTTTATTTGATCTAAGCCAACAGCAATTTATATTTTTTGGCACCACACTATGGCCACAAGATTTTACCATTTTGGCTTGGGTGTTTATTGCTGCGGCATTCTTGCTCTTTTTCGTCACCGTATTTTGGGGGCGAATTTGGTGTGGATACCTTTGTCCACAAACCGCTTGGACCTTTATCTATGTGTGGATAGAAACTCGCATCGAAGGTAACCGGAATAAACGTTATGCCCTAGATAAAGCACCTTGGAGCAGCGATAAACTCAAGAAACGCGCCTTAAAACACAGTGCTTGGGGCGCAGTAGCCTTGCTAACAGGCTGCGGCTTTATTGCTTATTTCGTGCCTGCTCGTGAACTCTATATCGACATTTTCAGCTTGGGCGCAAGCTTTTGGGTAACCACATGGGTTTGGTTTTTTGCCATATGCACCTACTTAAACGCAGGCTGGATGCGTGAGCAAATGTGCTTACATTGCTGCCCTTACGCTCGTTTTCAATCAGTGATGTTTGATGCCAATACCAAAACTGTGACTTATGATGCCGCCCGTGGTGAAAGCCGCGGCCCACGTAAACGCCATCAACCAAGTTCATTAGGCGACTGTGTTGATTGCAATTTATGTGTTGATGTCTGCCCTACCGGTATCGATATTCGTAACGGTCTACAATACGAATGCATTAACTGTGGTGCCTGTGTCGATGCTTGCAACCAAACCATGGACAAGTTTGGCTACCAGCGTAACTTAATCAGTTACAGCAGTGAAAATACGCTCGCGGGAAAAGCGGAACCCTTTTACGAATCATACAAGTTCATAGGCTACGGCGTTGCTGCGTTAATTATGATAACTGTGATTGCTGTGGACATTTATAACCGCAATAACATCGAGCTTAACGTACTGCGCGACCGACAAACACTTTATCGTGAAACATTAGACGACAAAGTAGAAAATAGTTTTACTCTTAAGATCCGTAATAAAACTCAGCAGACTCGGCTGTACCGTATTTATGTGTCTGGCAATAACGGTTATCGCTTAGTCGGTGAGGCAAATTTAACCATTAATCCTGGTGAACAGCTGGACTACCCAATCACAGTGGTTGCAGAGCCTAGCCTGTTAGCAAATAGTCGCAATGAGATTACTTTTACTGTGGCAGAGCAACATAATCACGGCCAAGCGTCGCAGCAATCGAGCTTCTTCGCACCGATATAGGCGGCTAGATTATCGATGTAGGTTATAAGCTTTTTCCAGGGCGCTGCGTATAGAGCGCAGCGCTTCTATAACAAACTTTTCTATAGAGAAAGCTATCGTTTGACCGGCTAAAGCCCGACCTACAAAAATACAATTACCGCTGTTTTTACGGCTGCTTCACCTTTGCGATTATCGTTTTGCCCTGCATCAACTAGGTTGTATCCCCACCCTAAATTTAGATTAAAAAGTCTAATTCTTACAAACCGATACCTATCGATTCCATACCATTAACAGGAAACAATTTATTTCAACTTGTTTCAACTTAGCCCATTGACCTTTCGGTTAGAATCGCACTAATCTAAACGCCTGTTTGATTTTATAATAACCATAACGACTAATCATAGATACATTAGCTAAAGGGTACTTCAATGGCTTACGATACAGACTCAACGCTCGATCTTTCTCGCTACGCATCCCTTATCGATGTCATTGAACTCGCCAGCGCTCGCTACGGTGATAAAGTTGCTTATTCTTGCTTAGGTAAAGAAACCTCATTTAACGAAATTAATCGTTACTCGCGTCAATTCGCCGCTTATCTGCAGCAGGAAACGAACCTTGTTCAAGGCGATAGAATTGCCATCCAACTGCCCAATATTACCCAGTTTGTCATTGCAGCTTATGGCGCGATTAAGGCTGGAATGGTGCTGGTGAACACCAACCCACTTTATACACAGCGTGAGCTTATTCATCAGTTTAATGACTCAGGCGCTAAAGCCTTAGTGGTATTGTCCGACCTGCTGCCAACGTTAACTGAAGTCGTTGCAAGCACGGAAATTGAGACGGTGATAGCGACCCATGCGATGGACTTAATTGCCCCGCAGCCGCAACCTGAAGTGCCTTTTGCGACCGTGACTTTTTGCGATGTATTGGCAAAAGGTGAGGCACTAACCTACGCACCGGTTATCAGCGTGCTTGGGCAAATTGCTGCGCTGCAATACACTGGTGGCACAACAGGCTTGTCAAAAGGGGCAATGCTAACTCACGGCAACTTAATCGCTAATGCCATGCAGATAAAATCACGCTTAGGCAGCAAGATTATTGAAGGCGAAGAAGTATTTGTTGCGCCGTTACCTGTATACCATATCTATGCTTTTATGGTGAATCTCGTGCTCTACTATGAGCGCGGTGGTTGTTCGGTGCTTATCCCTAATCCACGCGATATTGCAGGTTTGATTTCAAGCTTATCCAACTATCCGTTTACTGGCTTTGCCGGATTAAACACTTTATTTGTCGGCTTATGCCACCAGCCAGACTTCAAAGCACTAGATTTTAGCCACCTTAAAGTAACCATCTCTGGTGGTACCGCCCTAACCCAAGCCGCTGCATCGATATGGCAACAAACCACGGGATGTACCATATCAGAAGGTTACGGCCTATCTGAAACCTCGCCAGTGGTATCGCTCAACTCACCAGGACTTGAGCAGCTCGGCACTATCGGCAAACCAGTCATTGCTACCCAAGTTAAAATCCTCGATATGGATGATAATGAAGTGCCTATTGGTGAAACGGGTGAACTTGCCGTATTTGGGCCGCAGGTGATGCTAGGTTATTGGAACAACCAGAGCGAGACTGACAAAGTGATGACCAAGGCTGGCTTCTTTAAAACCGGGGATATTGCCCTAGCCACTGAGGATGGTTTTCATAAGATTGTCGACCGTAAAAAGGATATGATTATTGTCTCTGGGTTTAACGTTTACCCTAATGAGGTGGAAGACGTTTTATCAAACCATGACAGTATATTAGAGTGTGCCGTGATTGGTGTGAGTGATGATCGCAGCGGAGAAGCGGTTAAAGCAGTGATTGTACTCAACGAGCCACATACGGATCATGAGCAAGCCAAAGCTGCCATTCTGGATTATTGCCGCGAACAACTGACTGGGTATAAAGTGCCGAAAATCATCGAATTTGTCGGCGCTCTACCTAAATCTACCGTCGGAAAAATATTAAGGCGCGAGCTACGCAAGTAGCTCAAAGGTAAAAGTTACGCAAGTAGCTCCAAGGTAAAAGCTACGTAAGTAGCGCCAAGTTCAGCAGTTTAAGTCGCAAAAAGTAAAAAGGAGCCCAAGGCTCCTTTTTACTTGGTAATGTTTTATTCTAACTAACTTTGTTTGACCCAAATGATCTGCTCAGTGGCAAAACCAAGCTTGTTAGCCTGCTCAATAAACTGCTGCTTTAGCGCGTCATCAACTGTCGGTGTACGCGATAAAAACCATAGATAGTCACGATTGTAGCTAGTGATGAAAGCGTATTGGTAATCTTGATAATCGAGCTCATACACCACATACGCGCCATAAAACGGCCCAAAGAAAGATACCTTTAAATGACCAATATCTGGGCTATCAACAAAATAGGCCTTGCCTTCTGCTTCATCCCAGCTTTGCTCGGCAGTTGAAAAGCCACGATTAATCACCTTGACGCCGCCATCGTCTTTCATCGAGTAAGTAGCAGTCACCTGATTAAGCCCACGCTCAAAGCTATGATCAAGACGCGCCACTTCATACCAAGTCCCTAAGTAACGCGGCAACTCAAAGCCTTTAACCGGCTCAATGCCGCTTGGCAAGCTGGTACAGGCAGATAGAAACAGCAAACTCATCACTAATATCAAACGCATGGGCAACTCTCTTATCCTTGAAAAAAATCACAAACTAAGTCGATGTTATAGCTCAACTATACGTTTAACACACTGTTTTAGTTCACTCTTGCAGCAATCCATCATCAGTTAATAGCTGCAAACTGGCAAACTCGCGGTAAAGCTCACTGCTTTGCATTAACTCGCTATGAGTACCACTGGCAACAACCTTGCCTTTATCTAACACTAAGATACGGTCGGCATTGATTACCGTCGCTAGTCTGTGGGCAATAATCAAGGTGGTTTTGCCTATCATTAAACTGTCTAGTGCTTGCTTAACTTTATGCTCACTTACTGCATCTAGCGCGCTGGTTGCTTCATCGAGCAGTAAAATAGGTCTATCAGCTAAAATCGCTCTAGCAATGGCAATTCGCTGCTTTTGCCCGCCAGATAAACGTACGCCGCGCTCGCCTAAATAGGTTTGATACCCTTCACTAAACTCACTAATAAACTCATCGGCTTTAGCTGCAATACAAGCCTCAATCACTTCTTTTTCTGTGGCATCTTGGCGTCCATAACGCACGTTCTCTAATACGCTAGTGGCAAAGATCACTGATTCTTGTGGCACCAACGCATATTGTTGTCGCAGCGTTTGCGGGCTGAGTTTTGCGATATCGATGCCATCGAGCTCAATTGAGCCGCTATTAAGCACATAAAAGCGCTGTAACAGCTCAAACAGCGTACTTTTACCCGCGCCGCTTGCGCCAACCAGCGCTACGCGTTCACCGTGCTGGATATGAATATTGAGGCCGCGAATAACTTCTGTTTCACTGTTGTTTTTATCAAGCAGATCAGGGCTGCTATCAGCACTATCATTCATATTGCTGTAGCTAAAGCGCACATCTTTAAGCTGCAGCTCACCGCGCACCGGCGTTGGCAGCCCAAGTGGGTTTGCTACCACAGGGATATCTATCGGGGTTTCAATTAACTCAATTAACCGCTCTGTTGCACCAACCGCACGCTGGATTTCGCCAATCACTTCACTGATTGTTGCCACAGAGCCTGCCACCATTACCGCATAAAACATAAAAGCTGAAAGCTCACCGGCACTAATCGCGCCACTCATTACATCGTGAGCGCCAACCCAAGTCACCAGTGCTATAGCTAAAATACTCAAAAACATCACTAAGGAAATTAATATCGAACGATACTTAATACGTCCCTTAGCTGCATCCATTACCGCTTCAACACGGTTATTAAACAGCGCTCTATCGGTATCTTCGTGGGAGTAAGCTTGCACAGTATGGATCTCGTGCAGTGTCTCATCCACGTAAGCGCCCAAGTCACCGACTTTATCTTGGCTTTTACGCGATAAATCGCGCACCTTACGACCGAAAAAGAAAATCGGCCCCAACACCATAGGCACAGCAAGTAGCACCAAGCCCGTCATTTTAACGCTGGTAATTGCCATCATCACAATGCCGCCCAGCACAGTAACACTAGCTCTGAGCGCCATCGAAAGACTTGACCCCACCACTGACTGCAATAAGGTCGAATCAGCAGTAAAACGTGAAATCACCTCACCGGTTCTAAGTTTGGCGTAAAAGCCCGGTGAGAGCTTTAGTAAATGGTCGTATACCTTTAAACGAATATCGGCGCTAACTCGCTCACCTAGCCAAGTCATTAAATAGAAACGGCAAAATATCGCGGTGCTACTGAGCGCAGTAATACCAATCACCAACATGATGATTTCATTTAAGCGTGAGCCGTTATCTTTTAAAAAACCTTCATCGACCATCAGGCGCACGCCTTGGCCAAGTGATAGCCAAGCGAGTGAACCGATAAATAAAAAGATAATCGCGGTGATCACTTTAGCGCGATAGGGTTTTAAAAATGCGCCAATCCACGGCAGAACTGCGCGCTGGCTAACATGAGATAAATTATTTTGTTTATCATGATTATGAGGCGCTGCCGGGCTCGTTGAGTTTCCAGCGCCAGTGGCGACAGAGGAAGTGTTTTGATTCAATGCAATATCCCTAACCTTAAGTAAGGTTAAAATGAAAACAACAGCAGGATAACAAAACCCGCGCAAAGGCGGGCAATGTTTATTTAGATCAGAATACTTTTATCACTCTCGCTAACGATTGTCGCGAGAGGTAGGCTACAATAGCAAATACATTAAGCTATGTTGATTCAACCTTTTTGATAGCTTAACTTGCTTCTTTTGCAAGCTCAGCCTTTGGCGTGCCATGGTGACCATCACGCTTCCAGTCGACATCTAATAGCTCAGAGCCCGATAGGCTGAATGCCTGACCAAAGCCCTTAACGTATAAACCATGATGTGGATTTAGCTTAAACAGATTAAAATCGCCTAAAGAGGCTAAGTTATCAATCATCTCACCAAAACGTGCCGATAATGCCGCCACACCTTTGGTAAAGGTTTCGCTGTCGCGGTCAACGAGCTCAGCTGTTGCATCAAAGGTTAAACGCTTGCGTGCAAATACACTTTTAGCTTCGGCTTCATCTTCTAGTAACATCACAGATAAGCTGTTCGACGCTTTAAGATTCGTACCGTGACGAGCAAGTTCACTAACCAAGATATAAAAGCCGTCGTCAGCCAAAGCAAAAGGGGCATAACTGGCGTTAGGAACGCCGTCTGCGTCTTGCGTAGCAAGCTGCAGCGTTGAACGCTCTGCTTTGAACGCTTCTATTTCTGGTAGCAGTTTTTCACGTAATCTTTGCTCTTTTTCGTTGCTCATTGCTCTACTCTCTTATTCTGATACTTATTGATTTAATAGCTAGCTTAGCGACTTAATAAGCTAGTGCTTTAAGCTAATTCGGAATTAACGCTTTGCTTTAATTCAGTAAAACGTGCCACTTGCTCAGGGAGCAACACACGCTTTTTGTCACGGCCAAGGTAGACCTTAAATACCACTTCACCTTGTGGGCCAAAGAAGTTAATTGAGTGGCTTTCTGTACCTCTAAACGGTTTGCTAATCAAAGCTATTGCGCTTATGACATCTAGCTTTAGGTGGCCGTGAAGTCCGTCGCCTTTAGTGATTAAGTTGTAATAACCGTGAGCATATTTGCCCTTTGGAAAGCTGCCTTTAAACTCGAAAATACTGCCAGATGCTGAAATAATCGTGGTCATATTGCCCCACTCTGGTAGCTCAGCTAACAGCGTATCTTTCTGCTCTAGCGGTAATATGCTTAATTGCTCGCTTGGTAGTGCCGATACCACTTCAAATTCACTGATATTAAACTCAGCTGCAACTTGGCTAGGCATAGCCGCAGGGTTAGATTCTAGGTGTTGACGGATTTGCTCTACTGATACAGACATGGAATATCTCCTATAAAATAAACGGCAAAGAGGTCGACCCATGTTAATGAGCCGACCTCGTTTTCAATTAGCTTACTTAGAAGCTATAACGCGCTGACAATTTGAAGTTCCTGCCTTGCTCATACAAGGTTTGCCACGCTTGGCGATATTCCTCATCACCGATATTTTCAACTGCAAAATCAACTCGTAAACCTTCAAATGTGCCCATGGCTGGTTCCCACGCAACGTATACATCCCAAAGTTTGTATGAGTCATATTGATTAAGGTTGTCTACTGGTAACTCGTCTTGCTCTGCCACATAACTAAAGCGAGTCCCTATCTTCATATCGCCTTCCATGATCCCTTGTGACAGATCAATCGATAGCTTCTTGGCAGGAATGTTAGATAGGTATTCATCAGTCGTTTTGTCTTTAGCTTCGGTTTGACCGTAGTTAAAACTTAGGCGAGTTTGCTCATAGCGGTAGCGAGTGCTGAACTCAAAACCGGTTAGCTTAGCTTCATCAACGTTGTTCCAAGAGGTGGTTTGCTCAAAGCCTGGAATACCCATTAATGGGTTAGAGACAGATTGCTCAATAAAATCATCAACGTCGTTTCTAAACACGTTTAAGGTGATAGCTAGCTCGTCGTTACCTGCAAGATTAGCAAAGCGTAGATCGGCTTTAATTTCTTTGTTTTCCGCTTGTTCTGCTTTCAAATCTGGGTTGATTTCAAAGGTGTTGCATAAGCCGTTAGGTAAGAAACCAGGAATTGAAGGAATGCAGTAATGAGTACCTGTTGAGTACATCTCTTCCATGCTTGGCGCGCGGAACGCTTGATCGTAACGTGCACTTAAAGTTAACCAGTCAGTGGTTTGCCACACTAGGCCAACTGATGGTGAAAATGCATTATCATCTGATGATAAGTTAAGATTGTTACTGTCATTTTTGAACGCGTCATAACGTACTGCAGCATCAAGGGTTAAGCTGTCTGTCAATTCGATATCTGCGCGAGTAAATGCGCCCCAAACTGTGGTTTCACCGTCAATATCATCAGGTCTTTCACCGGCTTGGCCGCGGTCATCACGGACTGTTTTAATTGAATCTTTATAGCCATCTACACCGTATGTCAGTAAGGTATTACCTAAGGTTGAGCTGTTATTTAAACTAAAACCTAAGGTTTCATACTCTGTAGTATCAAACTGGTTTTTAGTGACGCGGTCTTCATCGTAGTTGGTACCATTCCAGTACAAGGTTGCGTTTAAATCTAGCAGCGCATTATCAGTTGGATTTAAGCTGTAATCCAAAGTCACATTTTGATCTTCAGTTTTACGCTTAACCAAAGGCACTGAGCTGCCTACGTGAGTTGCAGGGTTACTCGGTACAAGTTCGTCAATATTTGAAAAACGTGCCGATAACTGCAAGCGCTGATCATCTGTTGGCTCCCAGCCAAATTTAGCTAAACCACTTGTACCTTCAGATGAGCTATTTTCAAGGGTTTGATCGTTACCAATTTTGATATTGTTGCTGTCGTAATAACTGCCGTTCACTAACCAATCAACACTGCCTGCTGACTCAGTTTCAGATAAGCCATAAATCGCACCGCTAGTTTTAATGCGATCGCCATTAGACTCATAACCTTGCTTTAAGTAGCCACCAAAGGTGTCCTCTTCTTCTAAAAAGTCAGCAGCTGATTTGGTGTTTTGGGCAACCACACCACCAATTGCACCGCTCCCCCACAAGCTACTTGCCGGGCCACGCACCACTTCAACTGAACTTAATAGCTCAGGATCCATAAAATATGTTCCGCGGTGACCAGAGTTAGTGTTTTGACGAGCGCCATCAATCGTTTGTAATACTCGCTGACCGCCTAGACCACGAATTTCAACGCCTTGAGATGAAGCACGTGGACCGTTGCTCACGTTAATATTGGCTTCGTTTTTCAGTGCCTGTGCAACCGATGCAGGTTGTGACTCTTGCAGTTGCTCTTCACTCACTACCGCCACACTACGGCTAGTTTCAGAGGCTTTTTCGCTTACGCGAGTTGCCGTAACAAGTACTTCATCAAATTCAGTAACTTGTTGTTCTTTGGCTTGCTGAGTTTGTGCAGCATAAGCGCTAGAGCTAAGAGCCATCGCAATTGCGATTACAACAGGCTTCTTGATCATTGGTTCAATCCTCAAGGTCAGTATCAATAACGTCCTGATTAGTATGTAGCAGTTTGCACACACCAAAAATTAGGCCGTCGTTTGTTATTTTTTGGCACTTTACCTGAGACAAAAAAATAGATCAAATGAAAATCATTATCATTTGCGATCTCATTTAAGTTGGTATATCTTATTAGACTATAATGATTCTGTTGTTCATAACCTTTTGTAAAGTATGTAAATAAGCGTACTGATTGTCAGTTTTGTAAAGATAGCGATGATTGAGTGCCTCAGTCGAAACAATACAAAAATTACGAATTCAGCTAGTTAACCGATTTTTGACAGGTAAGAGTTTTCACCATGACACCTAAACGTTATTTTGTTTTTGGTTGCTTAACAGTGTTAATCCAAGGAGGCGTGCTCGCCTCACAAAATACACAGCCTGAAATAGCGCTAAGCTCGGGCAGCGCTATGGGATCAAGCCAAGCTGTTAGCGTGTCAATTGCCATGCAAGCGAGTACTGCAGCGGCAGAAATACCTGAGCCAGTAAAGCCTCAACAAAAAATACCAGAAAAGCAGCCTACTCCATCAGTTACTGAGCCATCTGTGACAAAAACAGTAGCTAAAGCAAAGCCACAAAAATTAGTGCCTAAAAAGGTTAAACCTGCTGCGGCAAAACCAAGCCCTAAAGCCACTCAAATCGCCGAACACAAACCTCAAGCTGTGGAAAAAACGGTCAGCAAGCCGGTTGAAAAAGATATACCGCCTAAAGTCATCGATGAGCCAACAACTGAGGTCGCTAAAACACCTTCGCACAACCAAAACCAGGCTGATGCCAAGCAAGGCGTCACTCAGCAATCCGTCGCCTTAAACCAGCCCACTTTTGCAGCGCCTCCTAGTCAACCTCATTATCCTAAAAAAGCGCGCAAACGCGGTTTTCAAGGCACGGCAACGGTTGAAGTCATGTTCAATCAAGTTGGAGAGCAACTGTCGTTAACCTTAGTGAATAGTTCCGGCTATCGATTACTCGATAAAGCAGCACTGAGTGCCGTTGAGAAATGGCAATTTGCCGCACCAACACCGCAAACTGCCTACGCGTACACAGTTCGCGTACCGGTAAAGTTTGCACTCAATTAACACACTCGTTTTGCAGAAAAAATAAGACGAAGAGCAGGCATTGCTCTGATTATTTGGCTGTTTTAGCACTAAACAGTGCAAGCCAAGCACCGCGTTTAAGGGATGACGCACACACTTAATTTACCTAAATAATTGATGCGATACAGCGATATCGCCAAGGAAAAATCATGTCTCAACCCTTATATCACCAACTCTCTGAGCAACTGGGATACTTAACTTGGCCATTATTTATTTGTGCTTTTTTAAGTTTGATGATCATCTTAGAACGTTTAGCTTTAATGATTTATGAGCTACCTAAACGTGACGCTTGGCTCACCCAATTACGTCAACAAGCGCGCAGTGCAACCCCAGAACAAAGACAAGCCTTAATGGCGCAAATAAGCCAAGGCCGCAGCATGCTTGCCAAAGGGACTGCGCTACTTCTGAGTCATGCAGAACAATCACGTGCGATGCGTGAAGAAATTGTATCTTTATGGCTAGTAAAGCAAAAATCTAAGTTGTTATCAGGCCTAAAGATATTGCACATCATTGGGGTGATTACCCCGCTTTTAGGTTTGCTTGGTACTGTTTTAGGTTTAATCGAGATGTTTGATCAACTGGGTTTATCTGATGGACCAGTAACACCATCGCAGCTTGCATCCGGCTTAGGCCTTGCAATGAATACCACGGCCGCTGGTCTTATTATTGCAGTTCCAGCCATAACACTTGCGCACCTATTTACGCTTTGGGCTGAGCGTCGCTGCAATAAAATTGCCCACGCATTAAACCTACTCAACCTTTGGCTAGACGGCTTTGATCAAGCCCTGAGTATAGGCACAGACTCAGCGGCTCAATTATGTTCAAAAGCAGCGACTTGCAAAGAAGTCAGCTGCCACACCGCAACTCATGATATTAACCAGCCAGCCACAGGATCGGCGTCATGATAAGTGTAGGTAAAGATGAAAGTGCCCAAAGCTTTGGTTTAGATCTGACGCCGTTAATCGATATCATTTTTATTGTATTGGTGTTTTTACTACTAACAGCAAACACCCAGTTATTGAGTTTACCGGTCGATGTACCAACAGAGGCCGACTCAAATCTCAGCGCGCTGTCTCAGGATAAACACATTGCGATTAACGTGTTAGTAAACGAGCCACACTGGGCTCTTGATGGCCAAAGTTATGCTGATTTTGCTGCCTTTGAGGCCGCCTTTGCCAAAAGTTTTAAAGCAAACCCTAAAGCCAAAGTGATTATTGCTGCCGACAAAACCGCACCAGTTCAGCCTTTAATGACGCTACTGGCGGCCTTACAAAGGCAAAACATCACCAACACGCAGATTTTAATGGAGCCTTAATCGACTCAACACTGCTGTACTTATTTGTTTTACCGTTCAATTTTTGATTAGCAAACCAACACGCTAATTATATTAATAGCGCTAGTTAAATAGTTTTATAAATTTTGGAGTGACTCATGCTTGGTAAAAAAATCTTTAATCATCGTCATAACAGCTTATTAGCGAGTGTTGCCCTGCTCTCGACATTGGCATTTAGCCAATCAGTACTTGCTCATGCAGACCATGACCATGGCGATGCAAACAAGTCAGCTAACGCACGAGTCGTTAGCGCTGGTGCTGGGGTAACGGAGTTAGTGCTCGCCTTAGATGCAGGCAATGAGCTGGTCGCAGTTGATTCCACCAGCCAACTGCCACAAGGTTTTGATAAAGTTGAAAAGCTAGGTTACCACCGCATGCTAAGCGCTGAAGGTATTTTAGCGCTATCACCGAATATTGTGCTTGGCACCGATGCCATGGGTCCTAAAGCCACGCTTGATGTACTTAGCGGCGCTAAAGTCAATGTTATCCAGCTACCTGATGCGCATACCCAGCCACAATTACTCAGCAATATTAATGAAATGGGTAAGCTACTTAACCGTGAAGAGCAAGCCAACACACTACAAGAGCAGGTAAAGCAATCATTTGCACAAATAGAGCAAAAGCAGCAACAGATAGCTAAACAAGGCGATGCGCCTAAAGTGTTATTTTTACTACTACAAGCCGACAGACCTGCCCGTGTTGGCGGCGATGATACTGCAGCAGACATCATTATTAAGCTCGCTGGCGGCAACAATATCGCCGGCTTCAGTGGCTATAAATCTGTGTCTCAAGAAGGCATTTTATCACTGCAGCCAGATGTGATTCTAATCTCTAATCGCTCAGATAAAGCCATTGAAAGTCCGATTGACGATTTACTCAAGCAAATGCCGCTACTTGAACATACGCCAGCGGGTAAAAACAAGCATATTCAATCGCTCAAACCACAAGCTTTGCTTGGCGGTTTAGGCTTAAGCGCGATTGAAGCTGCCGACAAATTGGCTAGCGATTTTATTAGCGTAAACCAGTACTAGTTTCGGTAACCAGCAATATAAACACTAGGAAGTCCCCATGGATAATCGTCGTTGGCTTTGGCCCAGTTTACTCGCCGCTTTGGTGATAACTAGCCTGATGTCTGTCAGCATAGGTCCACTACAAATTAGCCCATCGGTGAGCTTTAGCGCCGTAATAAATTGGGCCACTCAGCTAGATCTGGGCAGCGTGGCGCCTCACGAGCAACTGGTGATCGATAACGTGCGCTTACCGCGTACCTTATTAGCACTTGCCGTTGGTGCGGTACTCGCCCAGTGCGGCGCAGTGATGCAAGGCTTATTTAGAAATCCACTCGCCGATCCTGGCATTATTGGTGTGTCTTCAGGTGCGGCATTAGGCGCTGCAATTTGTATTGTGCTGTTCCCTCAAGGCGGCGAATACATGGTCGCGCTAAGTGCTTTTATTGCCGGACTTGCAACCACCTTGATTGTTTATCGTCTTGCCAGTAACCCAAGTGGCACCTCTGTTGTGTTACTGCTACTCGCAGGCGTTGCCATTGCCGCACTAGCTGGCGCAGGGATTGGTTTATTAACCTATATGGCCGATGACATGGCGCTACGTGACCTTACCCTGTGGCAGCTTGGTTCTATTGCGGGTGCGCAGTGGCATTACGTGATTTTAAGCTTAATCGCACTCGCTTTAGTGAGTTGGCAGTTTAATCGCAGCGCCAAAGCCCTCAATGCGTTATTGCTTGGTGAAGCTGAGGCGCGTCATTTAGGCCTAGATGTCGATAAGCTAAAACTCAGATTAATCGTACTGTGCGCCATTGGTGTGGGAATTTCAGTGGCAGCAACTGGCATTATTGGCTTTATTGGGCTTGTTGTTCCGCACTTAGTGCGCATGATGGTAGGGCCTGATAACAAGCAGTTATTACCACTTAGTGCCATGTTAGGCGCTGCCTTATTGGCACTGGCTGATATTGGCGCGCGCTCACTGGTTGCACCATCTGAGCTACCTGTTGGGCTAGTCACTGCGCTTCTTGGGGCCCCCTTCTTTATCGTGTTGCTGTTAAAGCAGCGTCACCGCTTGGTTTAAAGGTCATTAATATGCAAACAGACACACAAATGCCAGTACTCGAAGTCAACCATTTGTCAGTGCGCATTGGTCATAAACCGGTGCTGACCGATATCAATTTAACCATAAAAGCCGGCCAAGTTACCGCATTACTTGGCCCTAATGGCGCGGGGAAATCCACACTACTGAAAAGCTTTTGTCAGGAGGTTGAGCTAGAAGCAGGATTGATTGAAGTCTACGGTAAGGCAATCAACCGCTGGGATCGCCAACAATTAGCTAAGTCGCTAGCCGTTCTGCCTCAGCATGCCTCACTCACTTTTCCGTTTAAAGTGCGTGAAGTGGCTGAAATGGGTCTTTACCCACTATCGCTTAATCAAAAGCAAGGCAAAGCACTGGTGGCTGAGCAACTTGAACAAGTGGCATTGTCACACTTAACTGAGCGCAGTTATCCAACCCTTTCTGGTGGAGAGAAGCAGCGGGTGCAATTAGCCCGAGTATTAACCCAATTGGCACAATCAGACATGCCACCGATTTTGCTATTGGATGAACCGACTTCTGCACTCGATTTGGCTCAGCAACATAGAGTGCTAAAGCTGGCACGTCGCCTTGCCCATGAACATAACTACGCCGTGATTCTGGTGCTGCACGACTTGAATCAGGCATCACGTTACGCCGACAGATTAGTGGTACTGGAAAATGGCAGTATTGTGAGTGATGGTATTCCAAGTGAGACCCTAACACCGGAAACAATAAGACAAGTGTGGCACTACGATCCTGTGGTGGTGATGGAACCCGGCAAGCAAACACCGCTACTTTTTTAGAATAAATCCCCCTCACCTAACCTTATTGCCCATAGTGCGAGTCACAACTAACCTAGTTACGACTCGCTTTTTTATTGCCTTAAAGTACACTGTTTTTATTACGCTGCCCCAAAATAAAAGCCGTGCTTAAGTAAGGAATAACTATGACCAATATCGTGTATATCGCCACCAGCCTTGATGGTTTTATTGCTGACAAAAACAATCAAGTGGATTGGTTACATGACATTCCTAACCCTGATGGTTCAGATCTTGGATTTGGTGAATTTATGGCGCGCATTGATGCGCTAGTAATGGGGCGTAATACCTTAGAGATAGTACTCAGCTTTGGCATCGACTGGCCTTATAATAAGCCTGTTTTTGTTCTCAGTAACACCTTAACCAAAGTCCCTGAGGGACTTGAAGGCAAAGTGTTTTTAATTAAAGGTGAGCTAACAGAAGTGATTGCAACACTGAACAGCCAAGGCTATCAAAACCTGTATATCGATGGTGGTAAAACCATTCAAGGTTTCTTACAGCATGATTTAATTGATGAGCTGATTATTACCACTATTCCAGTATTACTCGGCGGCGGTATTCCGTTATTTGCCGAGCTGACAGCGCCGCTTAAGTTTAAACATGTTAAAGCTGAGCGACTCGTTGATTGCCTAGTGCAAAATAGCTTTATAAGGCAAAGATAGCCACGATAGACTGCCCAGCGATAATGACTGTGGCTGTGATAATGACAGTGATAAATACATGATTTAATACACAGTCACATTGATGAATAGATCGAATAGTAAGTAGAGTGAATAATGAATAGCGTGATTATTGTATTAGGCTCACCAAACGACAACCAAGGTAACCTGTCAGATATTGCCCTATCACGCTGCCAGGCTGCCCTTAAAGTCCATAGTCAACAGCCGCAAAGCAAGCTGCTGCTAACTGGTGGCTTTGGCACGTTTAATCAAACTGATACGCCACATGCTTTATATTGTCAGCGCTACTTGATTAAACAAGGTGTACCAGCTGATACCTTTACCGATATTGCGCTGAGCCGTTTCACCTTTGAAGATGCAACGCTAGCTCAACCTATTATTGAGCAACACGGGTTTAATAAAATAACCTTAGTGACTTCAGAGTTTCATATGCCAAGAGCGAAGCTCATTTTCAGCGCCCTATTTGCTGACATTCCTATTGATTACTGCGCCGCAGACTCAACAGTTAGCGCTAAAAAACTGCGGCAACTTGAAAGCCACGAGCTAGCGGTGATGGATAGAGAACGAGATAATATAGCCAACTACCTTAGTTAAACAGTTTAGTTAATCGGTAGCGTTACTCACTTCGCCGCCAACTAGCAAACTGTCGTTTGATCGTGTCCAAGAAAGTGCGCTTTTAAGCTTTCAATGACACTTTCTAGCACTGGACCAGAGCCATGGCTTCTCGACACTAAACAGCCAACCGCAGTGAGCCAACCGTTATATTCGTGTGCTACTGGTAAAGCAACAACGTCACCGCGTTCAATGCTGGCTTTGACTAAACATTCAGGTACCACAGCCCAGCCAACGTTTTTGTCTACCAAACTCAGCAAACTTTGGTGAGTATTGGCATACCAGACCATAGAACTAATCGCATAGCTAAACCACAGCTCCTTTTTCTCAGAGCTACGATGCACGCATTGACGATAGCCTTTAAGATCCACGTCCTGCACCACTGCAAGTTTTGCTAAATCATGATTCGCGGAAGCAATAGTCAAAAATCGCGCTTGCCCCAAAATGAAGAAGTCCATATCGACTTTAAGCTCACCATCGGCATAGACAATCCCCACTTGCGCCTTGCCTTGACGAACAAGATCTTCAACATCAAAGGTCGAGGCAGCAATAATCTCAAACTGGGTGATGGGAAACTTATTGGCTAAAGGCGCAATAATAGCGAGTAGCTCATCATTGAGTAGGCTTTCATCTACCGCTATAACCAGCTCATGCTCTGTCGCCTTAGACAAAGACTCTATTTTTTGTTCAAAGTACTGCTGCTGGTGCAAAATGGAATAAGCGATTGGCAATAGCGCTTTGGCATTTTCAGTTAATACCGGAGTGTTCTTATCGCGGTTAAATAGCTCTTGATTTATCGCGATTTCAAGATTGGCAATCGCTTGGCTGACACCAGATTGCGCTCGCTTCAATCTGCGCGCCGCAGCAGAAAAGGAACCCGTTTCACACACGGCAACAAAGATTTTTAACTGCTCGAAGCTATACATATTACTTTCCTTTTTCTCAGGCCTCGCACCTGCATGCGGTAATCGCAGCCGTTTTTCTTCACAGCTAAATCAGTGAGCAACCACAGACTATCACCAATCGTGATAGCTGTTAACTTTCACTATACGTTAATCCTGTAATAATCGGCGCCGCTTTTCAGCGTTAATTATTTATTGGAGTAAGTCATGAGTATCTTAGAGCGAGTATTTCATTCGGTATTATTTGAAGTACTAGCAGTGACATTTTCAATTATCGGCTTAGCTATTTTTACTGACTTTGATGTCAAATCACTATCAGGAATGATGATAGTTGTAGCGACCATCGCAATGATTTGGAATTTTATCTTTAACTGGGGCTTCGACCGTATTGTTACTGGCGACAAAGAAAAGCGCCCATTAAAAGTCCGTGTCATTCACGTCACCTTATTCGAAGTCGGCTTACTGTTTTTTACTGTGCCGGTAATGGCTTACATTCTTGATATTGGCATTATACAAGCCTTGATTATGGACTTAGGCGTGACTGTGTTTATCACCATTTATGCCTTTTTATATAACCTTATTTATGACCACACTCGCGCCTTTATCATCCGCAGTCGTGCCACAGCTTGCTAACTAAGCCTAGCTTGCTAGCTAATCACAACTTGCTATGCAAATGCGGCTTGTTAGCCATAGTGAGTCAATCGCTACAGCAAAAAACCTGCATAAACAGCGATGAGACAACATCACTTTTGTTTAAGGGCGGTAAGGACACTGCCCATTCAGCGAGTAATACTTCTCTTCTCTCATGCTCCGCTAACTCACCCGCTAACCATCGGCTTAGCTATTTAACTCCCCCCAGAATATTGCCCAACAACACCTAAAGTGGTTTAGAACTTTACATTGCAAAGAAGAATTAGTTGATCTATCGCACCAAAATTACAATTGATAATGATTATCATTACCAAAATAACTTTTCTATGTTGAGAGCCGTGATGATTTTAACGCCAAGCATGACAGGCATTGCTAGCCCTGATCCGTTGCAGCATGCCTTTAAGGTTAAAAGTGCGCCCCATGCTGGTCGCGGAGGCAGCCGCCCTGTATTTCTTGAGCCACAGCAGTGGCAACAATGGTGGCAGCAACCGAGCCAAGCATCTGAACGTGCTTTATATATTCATATTCCGTTTTGCCGTAAGCGCTGCAGCTTCTGTAATTTTTTTGAAAACGGAACCAATCCTGAGCGGATCAGTCGTTACATCAAAAACCTTACCGAGCAACTGCATATCGCTGCCGATACACCGTTGGCGCAAAGCCGTGGATTTAATACCGTCTATGTTGGCGGTGGCACACCCACTGACATCAGTAGCGATGAAGTCAAACAACTCGGTGAAGCGATTAGCCGTTTTCCGCTAGTAGACAATGCAGAAGTGACATTAGAGGGCAGACTCAACGGCTTTGACGATGATAAATGGCATAACGCCACCGCTAATGGTTTCAACCGCTTTTCATTTGGGGTGCAAAGCTTTGATACTCAAGTGCGTCAAGCTGCTGGGCGTTTTGATGATAAAGACTTCTTACTTAATCGACTAAACCAACTCAGTCAGCATCCCAGCGCCAGTATCGTGATTGATCTTATCTTCGGTTTGCCCGGGCAAACGATGGATATTTGGCAGCAAGACTTACTAGCGGTCATCGACAGTGGCGTGCACGGCGTTGATCTATACCAACTCATCGGCTTAAGCGGCACTCGCATCGAACACGCTCGCGAAAAAGGCAAAATATTAGGCACAGCTTTAAGTGAATTCCAGGCCGACAGCCAAGCTCGCGCCAATATGTATGCTACTGGTGCTAATCACTTCGAATCACAAAACTGGCAACGACTGTCGAGCTGTCACTGGCGCCGAGATAGCCGCGAACGCAGCGTTTATAATAGCTTGGCCAAAAGTGGCATTGAAATCTTACCTTTTGGCGCCGGCGCTGGTGGCAGTATTCACGGTCACGGCTGTATGAATGCGCGCGACTTAAAGCAATGGCATCGAGCCCATGATGATATGCTCCCAACTGAAGCAACAGCTACTTCTGCCGTAGCCCTTAATCCGGTACAAGTGCCTGGCATGTTAATGAGCCCCAATCCGTCGGCTAGCTTAGATGCCATTTTTAAACGGGGTCTGGATAGCGGCCAGTTAGATCTTAACTTATTACAAAGCCCAATGGCACTGCATTTAACGCCCCTGTTTAACGCATGGCGTACCAACGGCTTAGCCGAATTAACGCAAAACCAACTCACCTTGACCTTAGCCGGACGTTTTTGGAACGTTAACATGCAAACTGGACTATTCGAGTTTTTAGCTGAAAATCCCTTGCAACCTACAGCCAATCGTCCACAAACTCACTCACCTCATGCCATAGCAAGCTAGCAGTCTAACTTTTAAGCGCACTGCACAACTCAAAGTAGAGCTGATATAGTGCGCTTATTCTTCGCTAGGCATTCATATACTTATGGCAGCAACAAACGCAAAAAAGACGACCAATAAGCCAACTATCACTAAACCATCGGCGGCAAAAAAAGTGATTTCTGATGAAACTAAAACAGAAGCACTGCAAGTGGCTAAATCGACCCAAAAACCGGGGCAGAGCATTATATACGGAAGCTAAAACGTAAAAGAGAATAGGTCTATAAATAACAATAAAAACTTAAACCTTAAATAGCATTCAAATATTGACAAAAATTCAAACTACAGTCTAAATTATTAAAACTTATAATGTACGGCATAAACTGTAATGCATTTAAAGATAGAGAAAATCACAGTAAATGGTGAACAAAGCGTTTTCTACACTGATGGATTTGGATATCCTATTTCAGGTAATTTATCTGTCGATTATGCAAGTAATTACATTTGTTTAGAAAAGAGCAGTACGACTATCAAGTCAAGAGAAACAACAGCTAGACATTTACTCTTTTGTTTAAACTACTTTATCTATAATGACATTGATATCGTCAACCGTGTTGCCTCTGGAGAGTTCTTTAGTTTTTTTGAATTAGATAAATTTTCCAATCACTGCTTTCTTAAGCAAAGAATAATTAACAAAACCAAATCATCAAATATTGTTTCCTTCACTCCAAAAGACTCGATATCTCCATCTACACGCAAAACAACATGCCGACAAAATCAAGTATCTAATACAACTGCACGTGAACGTTTAAGAGCATTGAGAAGCTACTTAGAGTACCTTTATGAACGCTTTTATGGCTTTAACTCCCCTACACGCCTGAAAGAGCATTATGATAATGTTATTAGGCATTTAAACAGGGAAGTAAATAAAGCTAAACCTAACAACACAAGCGTAATAGACATTGATGAAGAAGTATTCACTCAAGAAGTCATTGATAAAATATTCGAGATAACACTGGTTGGTCACCCCAGCAATCCTTTCAAACGCTCACAGTTAAGAAACCGTGTCATAATCGATACCATTTTTGATATAGGCATACGAAGAGGTGCGTTACTAAATTTAAAATTAGGAGATATCAAAGACGAGGAAACACCCCGTTTAGATATTATAAATAGAATAAACTTCGATGATCCAAGAAAACATCGCCCAACACAAAAAACACAAAGTGGTGTAATAGGTACCCAATTTAGCACTATTCGAAACTTGAAGACTTATATTGAAACAGTTCGAGATTCATATACTTCAACCACGAAACCTAGCCCTCTTTATCCAAAAGCATTAGAGCATGACTTCATATTTATCTCTGAATACGGCACAACCAAAGGCCACCCCCTATCAATTACAGGTTTCAATTATATTTTTGACGTTTTATCTGAGGCTGTGGGAGTAAATATTCATCCACATTTAATTCGCCACCACTGGAATTACAACTTCACAAGACAAGCCGAAAAAGCTGGTCTAACAAGCCATGAAACGGACAAGCTGAGAAAGCATCAAATGACTTGGAGTGAAAATTCTACAATGTGTAGTGGTCAAGTAAAACTGGACACGGACTTGTACGTATTCCAAAATCTTCGTTCAGATTCATTTGGGGTCAAGCCGCCATTATAACTA
>NZ_JAKILT010000019.1 GCF_023283535.1 Shewanella sairae
ATAGTTATAATGGCGGCTTGACCCCAAATGAATCTGAACGAAGATTTTGGAATACGTACAAGTCCGTGTCCAGTTTTACTTGACCACTACATTAACACGGAAAAAGACCATAAAAAAAACATACCATGCCGACTTAGGACTCCTGATAGCTCTTCATTTGAATTTTGATTAGCTGCAATATTTTTTTCTTCAAAAAAATAATCTGCTGCAATTCCACCAAGTGTAGCTATACAAAAAGTAAAAACAGATAAATTATCCAAAGTTTGCTCTGATTTTACATCGCTACCAGGAAAAAAACCTATCCATATCCCCATTGTACCTAGGCCTAGAGCAATAACTGAAAACATTATAAAACTTGGATTTCTTATAATATCAAACAAACTTGAAAGCATGACTCTTAATAGTTCAAACCAAGCATTCATAGGCATCAGTACTTTTCTAAAAAGCTTATACACCATATTTATCATCCTTATAACCCTTACCACTATCTTATCAAAAGTAATTTTGATTTTATTGAACATTAAACATTCCCTACAACTCTAAATTTATTCACTTGCATCACTTTAATAATATTAATATGAATACTTCTCATCAGTTTACTAGTTCATACCTATCATCATTACATCCTGATAAGTACTCGATTCCCATACCTACTTCAGTACCTCTTTCTGATGCCAACTCAAGTAGTCAACGTTTGGAAACCAGTTGACCTTCTTCGGTAAATTAATTAACTTACCATCAAAGTCAAAAAACAAACGTTGTGCTTGCTCCCCACCATTAAGGCTATCTGATAGCTTTACTTTATAATCTTCAGTAATTGAAAATGCACCTTTATCAAAGGCTTTATGGTGAACAGCACATAAGGTTAAACCATTGGTTACATCGCACGGCCCATGGAACTGCTTCCATTTGATATGAGCTGCTTCTAAGCCTACAGAGATATCGTCCATTCGCATATCAAAACCACAAACCGCACACTGGTAGTTATAGGCGCGTAATACCTCTTTCCTAAATCTAGGGTCTCGCTTCTGAACCTGCTTAAAGCTGAATTCAAGGCCTAGGTGACGCGTAATATCATCAACAATACTCTGTGGAAAACTATCTTGTAGAATTGTTTCTAGAAGCTCTAGGGTTAAGTTAGAGTCTTGTTTAATCAATTTATAAGCAGCAGCGTTAAAACCACCGCTTACCTGGTGTTTAATTAGTTCACGTTTGCTGGGGTCTGTATTACTCTTACGAGGAATGCAGTTTTCAGCATTATTTAGCGTCCAAATATTATCGTTTATTAATCGCCAAAATGGGTACTCAGCATGATAAATTGACCGAGCTGGACCAAATCGTTTAAGCAACTCAGTGACCTCTTCGTCAACTTCAGTTTCATAATCAAAATATTGACCATGACCTTGGAGATACTTCGAGAGTGCATAGGCCATCATTAATGGTTTGTTAGGTGCACGCTGATCACTTCGAGACCATCGTTTTACAGCTAAGACTGCAGCCCTAAGTTCATTTGGCGTCATTTAAATGCTCCATTTCAGCTAAAAGCATTAATATTGGCTTCGTGACACTAGAATTGATCAAACTTAAGAAGTGATTGATATCTTGGTTTTTGAGATTTAAATCCATTTAATTGACTCAGTTATCTGTATTTATTTGATTATATACATTTATTTGGTGCTAATAATATGCGCTATCGCAAAAAACACCCCGAAAGGTGTTTTTTATCAGTCTGTTAGGTAACTCGTTAACCAAGCAGCTCCCAAAACGCTTTATCTTTGATCTTCTGCACCTTCTTATCGCCATCGACATACAAGCTGTAGTGCTTATCTAGCTCACGTATGCTCTTCATCAAGTTCTCTTGATCAGCCTTATCATCCTTGTTGAAGATTGACTTGATGTCCTGATTCTTAATCTGCGATACTCGATGCACAATCCAGCTTAAGATGTAAGACGAATAATCATTTTCGCTAGTCTTAAAATGGGTGATATCTTGAGTCGACAAAATCACCCCCACTCCGTATTCACGGCCTTCCTTTAGGATATTACGAAGACTAATAAAGTTTTGCGACATAAAATTATCTGCTTCATCAACCAAAATGAGCTTAGATACTTGCCTCAAATCGCCTTTTACTTCTGGTTTGCCTTCTTTCTGCATTTGCGAATAAAAAAGGTCCAAAGTTAAAGCAACGACTAAACTTTGTACTTCCCTAGGGTTTTTCGCCACCTCTATAACTGTAACCCCATTTATTAATTCATATAGACTCACCATTTTCTCTGGGTCTGTTTCGAATATTTTTAAACGAGCCAGTTTTGACAATGCAGCATATAATGAGTCTTCCTCTACTTTTTCTTGTGCTAGAAAAAGATCCCAAATATTTTCAATGGTTGGCGCAGGTCGTTTCCAAGTTTCAGGTTTTTCAGAATTGATACCTGCTAAGTCATAAGCTTCTAAAATAATATTCTCTAGCTTCAATTGCTGTTTAGGACCTAGCTTGTATGCTTTTGTCATCGTTTCAGCAAAACTTGTTGCAGTGTGGATTGGCAACATAGGTGTATCGCCAAATAAGCTTAAGGGGTTGTAGGGCAATTTAAATAATTTGTACTTCTTTCCATTAGTTGCAGTTAAGAACTTCTCGTCGACATAATCTGACTTGTAATCGAAGATCAAAATACCAATGGGTTTGCCATCAACATTGCGGTCTTGCTGGCGATACAACTGTGTGACTACTGACTTGGTACACTGCGTTTTACCTGTGCCCATGGTACCGATAATGCCAGAGTTGGTATTCATAAATTTGGCGGTATTAGTTGGCTCCCAATACACTTCAGCACTGTCACGCACGTCATGACCCACTAGAATCTTTATCGGCTCATTATCTAGCTCAGGTTGATTAACTGGAGTTGGCTCCGCTGTATTGGAAGGTACATTCAAATCGCTAACTGCTGTATCAGGCTCTTTATTTGCAAGCTTGCTATCTTTTACTGGGTCTTTATTTGGTAAAAAATCACTGAGCTCGATAGCGCGACTTGAAATCGCAGGAGTATCCACACTTGTGCTTTCTTGAGCAGCTGTATGTGATTCAGGCAAAATCAGCTCTGGTTGTTTTCTCGTTTCACTTGAATGATCAGCACCAAGCAAATATTTTTCTGGGATATGACAAAGGTGCTCGGGACGAACATCGGTCATTAACTGTTGCAGCGGTGTACTCACCAGTTGTTTCAAATAACTAATAGGCAGCTGAATTTTTAAGATGTTGTCGACTTCATTAAAATCTGCTTCAAAAAAGGTATCGTTTTCAACATGAGATAGCATAAAACCGTCTGGATAGTTTGCTAGCTCAGCAATACTGTAGTCACCTTGTAACCACCATTCTCGATCAGCTAAGAACCCGTCAAAGTAAGTATCTGAATAAAGATTATATAGCTCATACTTGTCTATCTGCATCAACACCTGTCGGATGAACAGGCCACGATATAACATGCCTGGAAAATCATTACGGCCCAGTATATCTTCACACAAATAGCGTTTAAGCTCTTTAGCTTGCTGCACACCTTTACTGTGGGTTTGTTTGATGCCGGTTTTCACTTCAAGTGGTAACACGTACAACTGTTTATCTTTAAAGCCGACAAACAGCACATCATCAGAGATGAGGCCAGACTTGTAACCTTGGACGTTACGCGAGAAGTCACTATCAGACATCTTAAGACCGATGTTACCTGTTACACGGATCATCTCAGCAACCGAGAGCGGTACCCAAGTAATGTCAGATTGAGACAATAAGCAGTTGACGAATTTATACGCCCCAATAATGCCCTTTTTCTCTTTACGCTCGTTTGCATTAGCAGTGATCATTTTAAGCAACCACTCACCATTAAAGGCATTAAACTCTTCAGTTATCCCGCCTTCGTCCTGCTCGAGCACTTTCTTATAAAGCTCAGTTTGGCGAGTAACGGTAATTGCGTCGTAATTCGCCGAGTTGGTGTAGTTATCCGAATAATGGATCAACACCATGTCTTTTGCGTTCTCGAAAAAGTCTAAGGTCACCTTAGGGTCAATAATGGTCGTCCAGATTGAGCTGACATAAGAACGCTCTAGTAAGGTTTTAAAGTTATCACTCACCACCAGCGCCATAGACTTTGAGTTACCCGTCGGCTCGCTTGATAGACGGGCGGGCTTGATGAGGCCTCCAAGCTTTTGGGCGATTTGTAGATGTGGTTGCCCTGCGGTGTCCACATTCTTAAGGCCGAATGCAGTAAAGTAGCTGTCTTGCTTATTGGCAGCGGCTTCGCCTGCCATTAGACCATGACAAACTACTCCACTTAGCTGTTTATCTACATTGACATCTCTTGGCTCTACCTTGCTGTTATTTCTAAAAAAGCTAAGGTGTGAATAAGCTTGTTTGCCATCAATTTTGCCATTTTCAAACTTACTATAGGTAAGTCGAGTGCGTAGCAAATCGATAATCATATCCGCTTGCTCACGTACCGCGCCTTTATCGAGTTCATATAAGTTTTTAAGCTCATCGTAACTCGCCGTCTCGGCGAAGCGATCGAATTCGCTATAGACGAGTTTATCGTCATACAGATTCACATGAACTTGGCAGACCTTGTCTTTATTGGCCTTAACAAAATCAACCAGCCCCATAAAAATTTCGTGGTTTGATTTGTTATTAACTGAGTTAATAATCAATGTCGCTTTCGGGCCTGCATTAAACAGCGCCGAGAAGGCATTTTTAAATTCACCGACTTTATCTTTTACTAGCTTACGTACATAAGAAAAGCTCGTATCTTGTTGTGGTACGAGTTCTAACCAAAAGCTATTTTCTTTCTCTAACTGACTGAAGGCAAAACCATGAATAGGGTCGTAGATAAAGGGTAATAGTCCACGGGCATTTAGCCTATCAAGGGTCACTTTTGGCAGTGTCTTAAAACTATGGCTTTGATCTTGGGTTACATGCTCAGCTAATGATAAATAGTAAGCAATGACCATAGGGTGGAATGGCGTAATATATTCTTGGCCACCAAAGGTCGCAAATCCGATATTAATCAGCTGTTTTTGCTCTGCTGTAAGCAAAATATCATCACCAATAGCGCTAATCGCATCATTGTATTGTTTTACAACCTGCCCGGCTAAAACACGATACTCCGGCCCCCAACTACAGAGGCTCGGTAATGTACGGTGTTCATGGTAATAGTCAAATAATGCTCGATAAGCAACAAACAGCGACGGATATGTTGCCTCAATATCGTTGAGAGCTAACGGATTTTTTTGCTCATCGCGCCTTGTGAGTAGTAAGCCGTCAACTATTTCAGCTTCCCACTGCAATAGGGTTAAGCGTTTGCCTTTGGGTGAAAGCTCTTTGTTATCGAGTAAGACTTTATTTTTTGCGCGATTAAAACTACCAAGATAGTCATCTTGGTATAGCCGCGTAAATCTGTCTTTATCTAAGATCAGTGGCAGTGTTAGTGAGTCAGTTGCGATTGCGCCTTCAACATTGAACGTTAGCCATGAGTCTTGACCTTTAACCACAAAATGTAGCTCATCAGACTCGTTCGCTATCTGCTCGAAATTAATCTCGCTAGTCGTTTCATTGTCGAACACCTGACCAATCTCATCGAGTACCGCTTTAGCGCCTTCTTTACCACCGTCTATGCCAATCACAAAACTGCTGTCTTCTGTTTGCAGTGTGATCCGCGCGGTCTTCTTGGATGAAGTTGGTGGTTCGATTAGGAAGTTATTTCTAAAGGCATCGATATAGAAGTCACCGCTTTTAATGACTAACACTTTAAACTTATAGCGTTCTGCTGTTTTCTCTCGTTTTAGGTCAAGAGTGAAGAACATCGCTTTACCTGTATAGGCACCAGTAACCGTAACTCGGCTACGCTTTCCGCCTGAGTTCACTGGATTTGCGATTTCAATTAAGTCCGTTTTATTGTGCAGAATTGAGCACTGCTTACGTTCGATTTTACCGCCAATAAACGTCAACTCGAAGCCAAAGTCTTGTTGGTCTTCCTCTACAACCAAAATCAAATGGCGCTCTCTGCGACCCGCCTTAGTTTCTGACTTGTTCTTTGCTATTAGCTCTCCTTGCAGGATCACCTCACTTTCGAGCTCTAATAGGTTTTTTCTGTTTGCTTCCTGCTCTTGCTTACATGCACTAAATTCTAATTCGGTTTTCCAACTTTCAAGGCCTTCGCCGCCAAAATTTCGCTCAACAAACTTAGAACCGAAATCTTTTTCAGCAAGCTTTTCTTCTAATTCATTAGGGAAATGATGAGTAATACGTTCAATATCTTCATATAGCCGTTTGTTCTCATCAAGTCGTTTATTGATTTGTTCTGGTTTACCATCCCACGTCAGAATTGCAGGGTCATTTAATAAGCCCAGCTCGCTAAACTTGAGGTCACCATCGAGTAGTGCATTGTAAAGTTTTTCAAAACCAAACATGGTTGCGCCATCATCTACGATTTGATTAAACCTATGCTCAAGTAAACATTCTGAGACTTTGCGAGTCCCGTTAACGTCATCGATTAACTTGTACATTGCTTGTTTAATCTGCTCTGGGTGCCAGATACTTGCAGGCTGTGCCACATTTTCAGCAGAATTAATCAGCGTGTCTAGCATACTATTGTGGATAACTAGCAATGCACAGTCTTCAAACTCACCGAATTGCCCAGCAACTTCATCGCGCAAGTGTGAGATGAAGTTCTCTGTAAAACCAGGTGCCGTATTCGAGTCTTCGCTATGTAATACCGGCAAAAGACGAGAGTGACCACATGTGACTATTGATAACTTTGTGCCTTTAACATCAATCGTGCCATCGGCTTTTGATACAATCGATTCAAACAGTTTCAAGCTATTTTCATTATCAGGAGACTGGAACTGATATCGATAGCCAGGCTTAATGGAATGCTGTCCCCAATTTAGGAATTGTTCCGCTAGAAAATCATTAAATTGTTTTAAAGACATATACTGCATCTCCACTGTCACTCATACGCTCAACATTGCCGATGCGTTCGTAAAATTCGATTAAAGCCTGTTGGCTTTGCTTGTCAAAAAAGACACCTCTTGCTTCGAAAGCTAAGATAAGTTCATGGAATCGCAGCTTATCTTTTTCACCCACTGCAATATTGGTCAATAGAATAAGGTAGTCTTGATTAAACACCATTACTCGCCCTGCACGCCCCCTACTCTGAATAAAGTGAGAGCAAAGCTCAGCTTCTGCTGATTTGACGTATTGCAAATTGATATCGTATCGGGATTCACCACGACCGAATTGCGCTGCACCTAGCTTTAATAAGTTGTCGAGTTGATCTAGAGGGTCTCTAGAATCCGATAGGCTGGTATTAAGTTGTCTGGTTTCTTTAAATTCAGCTGCGTAGTTTTCAAGTGCATCTACACATGTTGGGTGTTCTGCTAAGTTTTGCGCAAACGCCCAGATGGGCATAATCTGATTTTTGCTATTTTGTAAGCTTTCATTCATCGATAAGTAAGGAAAGATACTCCAAAGCGCTGTAGACAATTGCTTATGCCCATAGTCCTTTACCAATTTGCGCTCATCACTTGCTTTTTCGGTATCTAAAATGAAGTAATGTAACTTAGGGCATGGCTCACCTGAGCGCCAATCTTTTAAATTTAGTGCCAATTGCGCAGTATACAAGTGTGCGTATAGTCGAAGAAAATCTTTGAAAATAGACAGTAAATATTTAGGCCGCTTACTTAAAAATGTAAGATCTTGTTGAAAATGGTTAGCCATAAATGGCAAATATGGCGCCTCTTTAGTCACTACATCACCCTCTTCAGGATCCTGAGTTTTAAGGTGAAGGCTGAGTACGTCATATAGCTGCTGCTCGAGAAAGTTTAGCTTTGCATTTGGTTTTTCTGTAAAAGAAAAATCTTGTAGTAAGCTAGCAAACATATTGCCTAACCGGCTGTTTGGCGTATTACCCACAGCCTTATTCGTTTTGAACAATAAGAATTCTGGTGCAATCTTAAACAGTTCATCACCTTGAAAATACATTTTATCGAGGATCGGCCAAAAATCAGCTTCATCTAACTTACGCAAGAATGTCTTTTGGCTCGCTTCTTTGAAGTCTGTTAGTTCAAATTGCTTTTTCTTTTTACCCGCTAGGTCTGTAGGATCTTTAACCAGAATAAATTCTTTTCTATACGCGTGTTTTACCACGTGGCCTAGTGCACTGTCCCAGTCAAAAACGTCATATCTATCTTTTGTTCGGATAGGAAAGTAACTGTTTAACGTATTGTTTTTTACCTGCAACTCAGATTTTAATCGCAACATAATTATAGGCCACTCACTTCAAATTCATCAAAATCGTCGTTTGCAATTTTGTATCGGTCATTTTTGTAAAGTATGTGCAAAGTACTCGTTTCATTAGCTACTTCAGCTATCTCTTCAACAAGCTCATCTAAGAGCACAACGGTATTTTTATCGTGCTTATTAGGGCGATATCCTTCAACAATACGCAGCATCAGACTTAATAAGTTGATGTTTGTCGGTAATTTCACGATACGTTTACCCACTTTAAAATAGGTATTGAAGTGTGATGTTTTAGTCTCTTTATCTTCGGCTATCTGGGGCACATGAACTTTAAGCTCTAAATCTGCAGCTAACTGGAAACCATTGTGTTCAGAAATAAAGAACTCGCCTTTGCCTAGCCTTGGCGCATTACGATTGTTGTATTTATGGACAGCAGCAATTGCGACATCTTTATAATATTGGCGTAATGCCAACTTATGCTCATCGGAACCATCAAAGTGACAATGTAAGTGCCAAACCTCAGAATATTTCTTAATCAGGTCTTGTTGAAAATCACCACAAAATGAAAGGTGATAGTTGTTAGCAAACTCTGAATTTTTTAACAAATAGAACAGTCTTAGATAAGATTCAGGCGCTAGGGAGCGAGTAAAGCCCTTTAATAGAAGGGCTTCTACAAATACCTCGTAGTTATGATCAGGTAAGCCTAAGCTTCTCGATAAAATGAATTTATCTATATGCTGCGTTCGGATATTAGCAGGATCAAAATCTACAATTTTACTGGCTAATTCGTTATCAGTGCCTGTGAACAAGTTATCAAATAAATAACCAGGTCCTGCTAATAAATGAAACACAAAATCAAGTAATGCACGTGCGGTTAGGAACTGGTCCTTAACTAATCTAGCTTTAAATAAAAGCTCAATAATTGTTTGCTGTACCGCTTCATCGCTTAAGAGCTCATAATTGGCACACAACTTCTTGTCTACTGCTTGCGTTAGTGTTTTTTCGTGATCAAAATGGTCGCGGATGATGTTATTAGTCGGCGCTGTGAGCTTTTGAAACAGCTCTTTTACAAACTCAGCCGTATAACCATTTTTCCCTAATACAAACTTGGGAAACTTTTCAAAGTCTAAAAACTGGTGATTGGACTCAGTTGGTGAGTCATCGAGGAAGCTCTTTATCGATGATTTAATATCATCGTGCAGCTCTGCGCCTTCTTGCGCATAGTTGCCAAGCATACCGACGTTAATACCAACTACGAGCGTTTTATTAGAAGTACGGTTTTCTTCAAATAAGGTATCAAGTGTTTGAATTGCATTAGACGTTGGTGAAAAGCTATGGGTCGCATCTAAGTGAAACTTATAGCGGTCTTTAAACATCGCCATTTCACAATAACGCGTTAAGATTTCAGACTTACCGTCGCCACTACTGCCACATAGAAAGATAATGTCATCTTCCGTTGCATTAATCAGTGCTTCTTTAAAAGCCTGTTCAATGTTGGTCGTAATGAATAAATAATTTTTTATCTGATCTTCGATAGAGTTATCATTTTGATGCAGAGTACGCACCGCATACGGGGATGATTTTGATAAAACAGATAACGCAGATTTAAACCTTAACATAACACTCCAAGCAACATAGCGTTAGCGTGGTAAGTACTTATAAATGTATGGCAAGGCAGACTTGGATTGAGTATCAAATATAGAGCTCACTTATTGTGTGAACCGCACTTTGATTTAGACTCATCTTGAAGCGTCTCTTCCTTAAGCACTTACTCCTTTAATATATGCCCATACAATACGTGTTTGTATAAAAAATACAAGTGAGCCTATTCTTAAAAATCATATAGATGTCTCATTTTTAGCATGAACATCGACTACGAAATTGAATCGTAAATAATTTACTGAAGATAACTAGGCATGGGTGATAGTAACATAGTGTCAAACACAAGGTACACAACTGTATAATCACATGACATAATAGAAGTACCTAAGCAAGCGTTCATTATGTTTCAATCCCGGTGCAGCTTTGCTTTATAAAAAAGCAGACAAGTTCTAACACGACTAATTTAATTGCTGAATTTCGCTACCGGCAGCTGTTCAAGAATACCGAAAAACGGATCAACAGCTTAATTTTATCTGCAGCCTGCAGATATGAGGCAAAGCGTTATCAACGACATAACTCATACACAAAAGAAATGCCGTCATGCTTTGTTAGAAAGGGAATAAAAAAATTTAAAGCAGCTCTTTACGCTCGCTGATGCACTCGTACGAGCCCATTTCAAACAAACGGCAGATCCATGGTCGGTTTTCATAAATCGTACACATTAGGGTGTCTCTATCGACTGCAGAGCACCAGCCGTCATCTAGGCGCAACATGGTTTCGGCGCCATATTCGTCAATACTGATGTGTTCATCGGGAACGCCGGTATCTGTCACGATCATCACTTCTAAACGGCAGCAACAGGCTTGGCAGTTTGAGCAGGTGATCTCTGCGTTGAGTACCGGTTCGGATATGTCTTTTACGTCAATGTTCATAAACAGCAGTATTAAATTTAATGGCCGCTAGGATACGCTAAAAGCCAACATTTCTCGACCTCTTTGCGGCTTTGAGGGCCTGATCTAGCCTAATTAGCCATAGATTTAGCCGCTTTTCGATTTATTGCACACGACACCATCGATAAACGCTCATTTTTACAGCGCGATTGCTTATGAGATGCGACTTCTCTGCTAATAAGAGCTAACCCTTAACCCTACAAATCAAATATGCAAAACACTACTGACACTATGCTGTCAGTAGCCCTCATTTATGCTTGTTTCAACGCTAACCGATGGCACTTATATCAAGTGCCACTTAGCCGGTATTAATCTTAAAAGGAGTTAATTATGTTGGAACAAGCACCGTTAGTTTGGGGCGAGATTGCAGTCGCAGATATGGACAGAGCCGTGGCTTTTTATAGCAAGCATTTTGATGTTTGCTTTCACCGTGAAACCATGAACGATATGGAGATGGCCGTTCTAGAAACTGCTGATAAAGAAGCGGCGAGCATAGGCTTGGTGAAACACGAAATGATGCAGCCGTCTGCTCACGGCAGCGTACTTTATCTGCATTTAGGCCCGCAACTCACGCCATTAGTTGAGCGCATTAGCCAGGCCGGCGTAAAAGTCTTACTTCCTGTGATGCCAATTAAAGACGGCGAATGTGGCTTTATTGCATTGTTTGAAGATAGTGAAGGTAATACGGTCGGGCTTTGGTCCAAGGAAAAATAGAACTAACGTTAGTGTTAGCACGGGGACTAAGAAATAGCCCAATAAAGCTAATGTTTGAAACAAGAAAGGCGCTTTTAGCGTAAACAACACAGTGCGCTTGCTGCCATAGCGGCAAGCAACTGATTATTTATAAGAATTGCTCTGTTTGTATTGGCCTGCTTATTTGGGCAACTTATTTAGACGGCTTATATGGGCGAAGCAAGAAAGGAACATGGAATGAGTAAAAATAGTAATGAAACCCTATCGCCACAATTAGTTAATCAGCCTGCTATTGAGGTCTTTGGGCTCGCGGTCACTACTTCAAACGAGGCAGAGCAACACCAAGCGACGCAAAAGATTATGCCACTGTGGCAAGCGTTTATGCAGCGCCCTGAAGTCAGTAGTAATACCACCTCGCCTATCTACGGTTGTTACTACCACTATGAGTCTGACCATAATGGGCAATATTCTATTCTGGCTGGGTTAACACTTAACGAACCCGCTAGCGCAGATTTAACTGAGGTTGATTTAGTTGCAGGCAAATACCTAAAATTTAGTGCCACTGGCGAAATGCCAGCGGTGATAATCGCGCTTTGGCAACAAATATGGCATTATTTTGAAGCAAAAGATTGCCCATTTGAACGCAGCTTTGACACAGATTACGAGTGTTACACCTCCACTGCCGGAGTCGATATTTATATTGGTGTTAACTAATAGCTGTTATAGATTGCTATCTATATACCGCTACTATTTATAACTACTCTTTATAACGGCTAGCTACAGCCACTGTGTTTGCTATCCGTGTACTGTCACTGGGTAACATCAGTAAAATATTCAGTGCCTTTTAAAAAGGCCTAACCAAAGAAAACCTAACCCTAGCTTGCAGGAACCCTATGCGCCGCGCAGACCGATTATTTCAACTTGTACAAATACTCCGTAGTCGGCGTTTAACCACGGCCCAGCAATTGGCCGAGCGGCTTGAAGTATCGACCCGAACCGTATATCGCGATATTCAAGATTTATGTTTAAGCGGCATTCCTATCGAGGGCGAAGCTGGCGTGGGTTACCTGCTTAGGCAAGAAGTCAGTGTGCCACCGCTGATGTTTAACGAGGCTGAGCTTGAAGCGATTCAAGTGGGGATGCGCATGGTGCAAGCCTGGGGCGGCAGCGAGTTATCGAGTGCGGCTAAACAGGCGATGATTAAAGTCGAATCAGTTTTACCCGAGCGCTTAAAGGAATATCAGTCGTTGATGTTTGCCCCCGACTTTTACATCGATAATGACGAATTTAAATTTTTGGATGCACTGCGTAAAGCTTCTCGCCTGCGAGAATACTTATTAATGGATTACCGCGATGCAAAAGATGATTGCACTCAACGAGAATTGCGGCCACTCGCGATCTACTTTTGGAAAGGCACATGGACGTTACTCGCTTGGTGTGAGTTACGTAATGACTTTAGAAATTTCAGAGTCGATAGAATCGTTAATATCACCAATCTAGGCCGCTACTTTGCCGTTACTGCCGGGCAAGAGATGCATGATTACATTAAGTTGATGGAAGCTGAATACGGCGGGACTTATTCGTAAGTGTTGTTATTGCCGCTCTGATTGTAAAAGTGATTGTAAGAGTGACTGATGCTGTTGTTCGCGCTGTTAACAAAGTACTCAATAAATTTGTGAATCAAGTTTCTAATACATAGCCCCAAATACATCGCCCCTTAAAAAAGCTATGACCGTAATTTTCCAAGCACGTACCACATAAAAAAAGCAGGCATTCATTATCGAATCGCCTGCTTTGTTGTTTTTAGCGCTAGATTTTTAAAGGCGCTAAATGGCAGTGGCAGGTACGCGAACCCAACCTTCCATTAATACCCTTGCGCTGCGGCTCATCACAACTTTATTCACCTGCCAGTTACCGTCGACTTCAGTCGCTTCAGCGCCTACTTTTAGGGTACCTGATGGATGACCAAAGGTGACAGAGTCCGAACTAGCACTATTGCTCAGACTCAGGCTCTGACTGGCAGCTAAGTGCACTAAGGTGCCCGGTATTGCCGCTGCGGTACCAATAGCCACTGCAGCTGTGCCCATCATGGCGTGATGCAGTTTGCCCATAGACAAGGCGCGCACGTTTAAATCGATATCGGTTTTGGCAATCTGTTTACCGCTTGATGAAGTGTAATCTATCGGCGGCGCTACAATTGCTACTTTGGGCGTGTGCTGACGGGTCGCCGCTTCGTCGATATGTTTGATTAGCCCCATTTGCACTGCGCCATAAGCACGGATGGTTTCAAACATGGCAAGCGCCTTTGCATCACCGTTAATGGCGTCTTGCAATTCTGCGCCGCTGTAACCTAATTCGCTGGCGTTAATAAACACGGTTGGAATACCTGCGTTGATCATGGTGGCTTGCAATACCCCACTTTCTACAACATCAGTAGGCACTTTCAAGTCATCAATTAAATTACCGGTTGGGAACATCGCGCCCTCACCGTCTGCTGGGGCTAAAAACTCAACTTGGACCTCAGCTGCAGCGAACGTGACGCCATCTAACTCGAAAGCTCCGGTTTCTTGCACTTCACCATTTGTCATAGGTACATGGGCAACAATGGTTTTTTGGATGTTTTTTTGCCAAATTCGCACAAAAGCAATGCCATTTTCTGGTACACGGCAGCTATCGACTAAACCGTTACTAATGGCAAACGAGCCAACCGCTGCAGTTAAGTTGCCGCAATTACCGCTCCAATCCACAAACGGTTTGTCGATGGCTACTTGACCAAATAGGTAGTCAACGTCGTGATCGGCTTTATCGCTTTTAGCTAAGATAACCGTTTTACTGGTACTGGATGTTGCTCCGCCCATGCCATCGGTTTGTTTACCGTAAGGATCTGGGCTGCCAATGACTCTTAGTAACAAGGCATCACGCGCAGCGCCAGGTTCCTGTGCCTCAATAGGTAAATCGGTTAAATTAAAAAACACCCCTTTACTGGTACCGCCGCGCATATAGGTCGCAGGCACTTTGATTTGTGGTGCAAATTTTGGTTTTGGATCTGTTGATGTGGTCATGTGTTTTACCTTGTCAATCCCTACTGCCTAGTCATTTCAACGTTAAATGAGTCCGAGAACAATGATAATGTGCTCGGTAGCTTCTTTAATTTGCTGCCGCACAGACTCTCGTTGCCAAAATATAAAGTGTGAAATTGAGTTGACGATATTGCTGACTATATGAGCTTTGGTGGCATGGATGCCACCGCAGAGCCTACAAGGATGTACTTGCGGCGTCTCATATAGATTGCAATATCGTCTTATAACGTTTGTAGCTCAATATTCCTTCAAATCTGGCATTGCGACTCTTTATCCGCTGAAGGCTCATGTTGAAGACTCTTCATTACGTTGAAGACTCTAAAAAATCTTGGGCGAAGCGCTGGAGGATGCCACCCGCTTCATAGATAGAGACTTCATCTAGAGTGTCGAGTCGACACTTAACTGGGATCTCAAGGGTTTCACCATTACTACGGGTCATGATGACCGTGAGCATTGCGCCCGGTGTACGTTCACCGAGTACATCAAAGGTTTCCGTACCATCAATTTGATAGGTATGGCGGTTATCGCCGTTAGTGAACTCAAGCGGCAATACGCCCATACCAACTAAGTTAGTACGGTGAATACGCTCAAACCCTTCAGCCACAATCACTTCAACACCAGCAAGACGCACACCTTTTGCTGCCCAATCGCGGCTTGAACCTTGACCGTAATCGGCGCCAGCAATAATGATCAGCGGCTGTTTACGCTCCATGTAGGTTTCAATCGCTTCCCACATGCGTGATTCAACACCTTCAGGCTCAATACGGGCGTAAGAGCCCTGTTTCACCTCAACTTCGCCATTGCGGCCAATTTGCGTCACCATTTCGTTAAACAACTTAGGATTTGCAAAGGTGGCACGCTGCGCCGTTAAGTGGTCGCCGCGGTGCGTTGCGTATGAGTTGAAATCAACTTCTGGTAAGCCCATTTTATCCAAATAAGCACCAGCAGCACTGTCGAGCATAATCGCGTTTGATGGCGATAGATGGTCGGTGGTGATGTTGTCACCGAGTACCGCTAATGGACGCATGCCTTTCATGGTGCGCTCGCCTGCTAATGCCCCCTCCCAATAAGGTGGGCGACGAATATAGGTACTTTGTGGACGCCAATCGTATTGCGGATCATTTTGGCTGCCATATTCCACTTTTATGTCAAACATTGGCTCGTATACTTTGCGGAACTGCTCAGGCTTAACGCTTTGGGCGATTACCGCGTCAATTTCTTCATCAGACGGCCATAGATCTTTAAGTAAAATGTCGTTGCCATGATCATCTTGCCCTAAGGCATCTTTTTCAATATCAAAACGTATGGTGCCCGCAATAGCATAAGCCACAACTAATGGCGGCGACGCTAAAAAGGCTTGTTTAGCATATGGGTGAATTCGACCATCAAAATTACGGTTACCACTTAATACCGCTGTTGAGTATAAATCGCGTTCAATCACTTCTTGTTGAATTTTAGGATCCAGCGCGCCGCTCATGCCATTACAAGTAGTACAGGCAAAACCGACAATACCAAAGCCTAATGCTTCAAGCTCAGTTAACAGATTGGCGTCTTCTAAATACAGCTGCACCGCTTTTGAACCTGGTGCAAGTGATGTCTTAACCCAAGGCTTACGCGTTAGACCTTTAGCATTGGCGTTACGGGCAAGCAGACCGGCGGCTATCACGTTGCGTGGATTTGAAGTGTTAGTACAACTGGTAATGGCGGCAATAATACACGCACCATCAGGCATTAAGCCTGCTTTGTCACCGCTCATATCTTCAACTTCACCACTAATGCCTTTTGCGGCAAGTTCGCTGGTTGATACACGGCGATGTGGGTTTGACGGGCCAGCAATGTTGCGGCCTACACTTGATAAATCAAAACGCAGTACCCGCTCATACTCGGCATCTTGCAAGCTATCTGCCCACAAGCCTGTTTGCTTGGCATAGGTTTCAACTAGCTTAACTTGGCTTTCGTCTCGGCCTGTCAGTTTTAGGTAATCAATGGTTTTGTCGTCGATATAAAACATGGCAGCAGTGGCGCCAAATTCTGGGGTCATATTCGAGATGGTTGCTCGGTCGCCTAAGGTTAGGTTGCTTGCCCCTTCGCCAAAGAACTCAAGGTAAGTCGACACCACCTTTTCATTACGCAAGAACTCGGTAATTGCCAGTACTATATCCGTTGCAGTAATACCGCTTTGACGCTCGCCCACCAGCTCTACACCGACAATATCCGGTAGACGCATATAAGATGGACGCCCTAGCATCACGCTTTCGGCTTCAAGACCACCAACACCAATGGCGATAACGCCTAAGGCATCAACGTGTGGTGTGTGGCTGTCGGTACCAACTAAGGTGTCAGGAAAGGCAACGCCTTCGCGCGCTTGAATAACAGGCGACATCTTCTCTAAATTGATTTGATGCATAATGCCGTTACCCGGCTGGATCACATCAATGTTTTCAAAGGCTGTTTTAGTCCAGTTGATAAAATGGAATCTGTCGTCGTTTCGTCTGTCTTCAATGGCGCGGTTTTTCTCAAACGCGTCTTTTTCAAAGCCCGCATGCTCCACTGCTAACGAATGATCCACAATCAGCTGAGTTGGCACAACAGGGTTCACTTTTGATGGGTCGCCACCTTTATCAGCAATCGCATCACGCAAACCGGCCAAATCCACTAATGCGGTTTGACCAAGAATGTCGTGGCACACAACTCGGGCTGGGTACCAAGGAAAGTCTAAATCGCGCTTACGCTCAATGATCTGTTTGAGGCTTGCGGTTAATGTTTCTGGCGTGCAGCGACGTACTAAGTTTTCGGCGTAAACACGTGAGCAATATGGCAGCTTGCGATATGCATCAGGGCTGATGGCATTAACGGCCGCTTCTGTGTCGAAATAATCAAGATCTGTTCCAGCTAACGCTTTGCGGTATTGGGTATTTAATTGGGTCATAACGCGTTCCATTTAAGGCATGGTGACAAATGGAAAACTCAAACTCTTTATTATGTTTATCGCTATCGATTAGCGTTGAATATTTTTGATAGAGATTGAGCAATAAATAGTTATACAACTACCCCTTAGTAGCAAAACCGCACTACTAAGGGTTATTTAACTATGATTATCTTTCACTTATAGGGTTAACTTTGCGTGGCTCGCTACCTGTGTAGTCAGCACTTGGGCGGATAATGCGGTTGTTTGAGCGTTGCTCCATCACGTGCGCCGCCCAACCCGTTAGGCGTGAACAAACAAATATTGGGGTAAACAGCTTAGTTGGAATGCCCATGAAATGGTAAGCCGATGCATGGAAGAAATCAGCGTTACAGAATAGCTTCTTGGTGTCCCACATAAACTCTTCACAGGCGACTGAGATATCGTAAAGTGAGGTGTCACCAAACTCATTTGCCAACTTTTCAGACCAAGCTTTGATGATCACGTTACGAGGATCTGACGTGCGATAAATCGCATGACCAAAGCCCATGATCTTTTCTTTGCGCTCAAGCATGCCAGCCATTTGGATTTTTGCATCTTCAGGTGAGCTAAACTGCTGGATCATATCCATTGCCGCTTCGTTCGCGCCGCCATGCAATGGGCCGCGCAGTGTGCCGATTGCGCCAGTAATACACGAGAACATATCTGATAAGGTTGATGCACATACACGAGCGGTAAAGGTTGATGCGTTAAACTCATGCTCTGCGTATAAAATCAGCGACACATCCATTACGCGGCGGTGCTGCTCTGATGGTGCTTTGCCATTAAGTAGGTGCAAGAAGTGACCACCAATTGAGTCTTCATCGGTTACGCAGTCAATCTCTACACCTTCATGAGAGAACTTGTACCAGTAACACATGATGGCCGGAAACGCGGCTAATAAGCGGTTTGCCGCTTGGTTTTGCTCGCTAAAGTCATTTTCTGGCTCAAGATTACCCAAGAATGAACAACCAGTGCGCATGACGTCCATTGGGTGGGCGTCTGCTGGAATGCGTTGCAGCACCTCTTTTAGTGCCTGTGGAAGATCGCGCTGGGCAAAGAGTTCGGTTTTATAATGATCAAGCTGGGTTTGATTAGGTAGCTCGCCGTTAAATAGCAAGTAAGCCACTTCTTCAAATGAAGCGTTATCAGCAAGATCTGATACGTCATAACCACAATAGGTTAAGCCAGAGCCTGACTTACCTACAGTACATAAAGATGTTTCACCTGCGCTTTGACCACGTAGACCTGCGCCACCAATCTTTTTATCAACCATTGCTCTCTTCCTTTTATTTGTTTACCCGTCAGCCGTAGCTGCAGGTTATTTTTATATTTATTACGTTTGCGCTTATCCATCATGCAAACGTTTGTAAGGTTTTATCGAATAGGTACTTCTCAATATTTGGCAGCTTAGCGAATGGCAAACATATGCTTTACTGCCGTTTTACTTAATTCATTTATTGCCTATTACCGCTAGTCAGCAGTTACAGGTTCTTTCCTTCAGCAAATAGCTTATCTAACTTTTGTTCGTAATCGTGGTAACCCAAGTAATCGTATAGATCCATACGTGTTTGCATTGAATCTACTACTGCTTTTTGGTCGCCATTTTCTAAAATTGAGCTGTACACCATCTCAGCCGCTTTATTCATGGCTCTAAAGGCACTTAATGGATATAACACCATTGATGCGCCCCACTCGCCTAGTTGCTCTTTATTCCACAATTCGGTTTGGCCAAATTCAGTAATATTGGCAAGGATAGGTACATCGAGGGCATCAGAAAATGCGCGGTAGTGCTCTTCCGTTTTCACCGCTTCGGCAAAAATACCGTCAGCGCCTGCAGCCACATAGGCTTTAGCACGGGCAATTGCCGCTTCTAAGCCTTCTTGAGCGAACGAGTCTGTACGCGCCATAATGAAAAAGTCTGGGTCTGTGCGCGCATCTACCGCCGCTTTAATGCGATCGACCATCTCTTCTGTTGACACAATCTCTTTATTTGGGCGGTGACCACAGCGCTTTTGCGCGACTTGGTCTTCCATGTGCACTGCGGCAGCGCCGGCTTTTTCCATATCACGAATGGTTTTAGCAATGTTAAACGCGCCGCCCCAACCAGTGTCGATATCAACCATTAACGGCAAGTCACAAGCTGAAGTGATGCGCTGCACATCAACAATCACATCGTTAAGCGATGTCATGCCAAGATCCGGTAAACCGTATGATGCATTTGCGACTCCGCCGCCCGATAAGTAGATCGCCTGATGACCAATCTTTTTCGCCATCATGGCCGAGTAAGCATTGATGGTACCCACGATTTGTAGGGGCTTATTGGCCGCGAGTGCTTCGCGAAACTTCTTTCCTGCGCTCATGTTGATTCCTTTTGTTTATCGCTCGCTGTACATAAAGTTCAGCATGGCAATATTGATAATGATGTTATAACGGTCAATTGTTGAATTTTTATGCTGCTTAATCATTCGCTAACTTATTTTCGATACTCGATTTTGAGTACAAAATATGGCGACGCATTAGCATTTCAGCTAACTCGGCATCGCGATTACAAATCGCTTGAACGATATGTTTATGCTCATCAAAGGCGGTAGTCACTCGCGAGCCAGTCATGCCCAGTTGCACGCGGTACATGCGTACGAGGTGATAAATGCCATCAATAAGCATAGAGATTAAATGCTTATTCTTACTGCCTTGAATGATCCGATAATGAAAATCCACATCGCCTGCTTCTTGATAATAACTGCCCGCTGACTGTACGGTCTCAAAATGGCTGTTGAGTAGCGTTTGTAAATTATCAATTTCTTGATCGGTCATATTTATTGCCGCAAGCCTTGCCGCCATGCCCTCAAGAGATTCACGCACTTGATAAAGCTCAAGTAATCCTGCTGGCGTTAAACTTACCACTCGTGCGCCAACATTGGCTTTGCGCTCTACCAGGTGGCTTGCTTCTAAACGATTAATCGCTTCGCGAATAACTGCGCGGCTTACGCTGTATTTTGTCGACAACTCGGTTTCACTCAGCTTGGAGCCCTGCTCGATCTCGCCTTCCACTATCGCTTTGCGTAGCTGAAAGAAGGTTTTATCTGCGCTGGTAACCGGCTGTTCGTTAAAGAATGTCATTGGCAAAATAGAATATTAGCTCTTAATGGATTGTCGACAATCTAGCCATTATTATAATTATAGTCAACAGTAAACCAACAAATTGTCGACAAAGTAAGAGTAAAGTCTAAGGGACAGGTTTTAACCAGTTGGCGAATTAAGGCACAAAAATTTTACAGTTTTTCATCGAAATGAGATGGGTTAGTTCAAGGTGATTAATAGTATTTGAATGATGAATTAGTTAGGTAGTACAGCTTTAACAACTGACTGCTTTGGGGATTAAAGCTGTGATGCTCGGATCATTAAATAAGCTCAAGCTAGCGGCTTGATATAAAAATGCAGCACCTAAGCACTGCATTTCTTGTGAAGCCTTGGTTCGGTATTTTAGCCCTAAGCCAATTGCCTACTTTAATAAAAATTTCGCTTTATTGACCGCTTTCGTGGTTTCAGCCTCAACTTCAGTAACTCCCCTTACAAACTCTTAGCTATAACTGTAACCTTCAACAATGCCAAAGGTGCAAATGTCATCAGCTTATGAAGCTGCAAGGTATTAACTCATTAAACTTGACCAGTCGCCATAAAAGCAATTAATAGCAATTCGGCTATAATTTGCCAAGATAAAAAGGCTGCCTGACTTTACAGTGTTGTTAAGCAATTTTGCCCCTTTTTTGTTTCAAATTAGACAGAAAACAAAGCTTCATAACTACAACTGTAATAATTTCGTTACAGTCAGCACTGTTATGATGAAATAATCTTGAATACATAACCTGCAGTAGATTGTTTTTATTAAACTTTGACAAGAATAAGAATAAGAATATGCATAGGCGAATTAATATTGCCGCTGTGAATATTCGTGTACTTATAGAAATTAACCCCCTATTTACTCAAACTTACTCTAGGATAAAAGTAAAATAGAACCTACAAGCAAATCGATAATTTTCCATAATAAGTCCCCAAAATATAACTATCTAAGTCTTATAGTCACTAGCTTCAGTAATAACTCATCTTTAAATTTAAACCAGCAATCTTCAACAAGGTAGCGACTCTTTTTCATCGAATAACTTATATCAAGTTATGAATAGTATTTTTACCAACACTATCAAGAAGAACCCTTACATACTAACCCTAGGCATTCTAATTTAAACAACAAAAACGACTTGCCGTGTTATTAGTGCTATATGCAATTTAAAATTACACACTACAAACAAGCAACAACTGGTAACACCAATGGGAAACTGATGAATAATGAAAGAGTTACAGCACTCCATTTTAACGAAGAGAGCCATAAAATGTGGGTTACATATACGACATCACTTCCAGAGGAAATAAATGGCGTTAATAACCAACTATATTTAGGAATATTAATTTATCTAAAAAAAAACAACGGAACACGTTATGACCTGTACAAATTACTGTTACACAAAAAACAACTGTTACACAAAAAACAAGCGACGCCATGTTTTTTCAACATTCCTGAGAAATGTACGAGAAAATAATCTAATTTCTCAGGAACAGCTTTGTTTAGAACTTAGAGATCATAGCAGTTTGTTTTATAATTTAGATTCCATTACTGTAAGTAGATGGGAAAGGGGGGTGAATATCCCCTCTCTTGCCAAACAAGCTAAAATCGTTGAATTATATGACAATGAATTGACTTGTATTTATGCATGTGACCAGAAGTTCCTTCAAGAGTCGACTCATTTAATTAAATGTCATTCTAATCAGCAGAAATCCATCCACCCCTACTATAAGAATGATGAATATAATATACAAACAATAGACATTAAAGATGATAGTTTTTATCTCGTATTGAGAATGATCCTGCGATATGAGGGCAATCCTACTTTAATGTTACAGCCACCATTACAAGAGTTTGATAGCTTAAACGATTTAAAGATTTCTGTGGCAACTGCGGTTAATGGCCAAATTGTTGGGCATTGCCTTTTTCTTACAACAACTGAAAATGTACTAACCGAGATAATAGATACAAGTAAAGACTTAAGCGCAATTATAAACAGTAACAATGATAATGAACATGATGCAATGCTGGTATTTTCATCTTCAGGTGCAACAAAACAAGTTGAGAATAGCATCATGTCGACCTATCTTCACCATTTTTCACAACAGAGGAAAATGCGTTGCCTTTGCTTTTATACATGCGATGGTAATTTAGCAAAGACATTAAACCTCGCAAAATTAAAGACATACAGAGTTACAAAAGTAAAGTTTCAGGGAAGAATCATAAATATAAGATCCTATTTATTAAAGAGATCAGAGTTAATGGCTAATCGTTTTTTACTAAAGTTGGCAATAATCACACCGAAGCAACTAGGTTGCCTGTTAGGAGCAAATACAAAGGAACAAGTTCATGAATGTACTCATTGTCGATAAATGCAAATTCGCGAGGAGTATAACAAGAGCAAAGTTTTCTGAAGTCTTTAAGGGGCTAGACGTCGTGTTTGAAAACGCTGAAAACAGTAAATCTGCAATTAGTTCGCTAGATAATACACAAACAATAGGTTGCTCCAGAATAAACCTGCTCATTATAGATTTGAGCATCATGCTCGATGATAAGTTTACTCTTATAAACTATATGGTTGGGGTTAAGGACTATTTTAAGCCAGTCATCATTATTGGACTTGCCGACAATTGTTTATTTGAGTTTGTTTCGAATAATGCTTTAGAGTTGAATTTGAATTTGGCTGACATAATTAAAACACCTTTAAAACATGCCGATATTTATAATATTGTAACAAACAAAAAATGTAAACTCAGCTCAAATAAACCGTCTGACAATATTGGTTTTATTTTTGGCGCTACATGTATAAAAGAAGATTTCAACAAGAAAAACCTATGTCTTTACTATCAACCCAAAGTAGATATTAAAACAAAAAAAGTTGTCGGATTTGAAGTGCTATCCAGAATAAAAACAAATAACAACACCATATATCCAGATGAATTCATCCCTTTATTAGAAAAAGAAAAGCAAAGCTATAAGCTAACAAAATTCGTTTTTAAAAAAGCACTTAACCATTGGGAAAGCATACCTAGTCTTAAAGATTACAATCTATCGATAAACATAAGTGCTGACGATCTACGCCGAGAAGGTTTTGTCGAGGAAATAATTAATCACTATGGAAAGCATAGAGATATTGATATGACATTTGAACTAACGGAGTATGCTCCAATAGAAAATGAATTTCTAACCTTTGAATCAATCAACAAGATTATTGCTAGTGGAATAAGATTTTCTCTAGATGATTTTGGTAAAAGTTACTCGAATTTAAAGAGGTTAGATTCCATTCCATTTGACGAAATCAAAATAGATAAAGCTTTCGTGTTTGACATAGATGTGAATCGTCAACATCAAGCCATTGTGGAAGCTATAATCGAACTTGGAAGTAAATTGAATATTAAGGTTACTGCAGAAGGCGTCGAAACTCACCTTGTTTTAGATATGTTATATAAAATGAATTGCCAGTATGTGCAAGGGTACTACTATAGTAGACCATTATCAGCATCAGAGTTATTACCTTGGATTGAAAATTACAATAAAAAATTCCAATAACTGCTATAACATTACTGCTAATCAACTTGAATATTACGAGTACAATACAAAGCCAAGGGGAATAATACTTTAACCGTACTCTCACCATCAGCTAGAAATCACATACAGCCTTTCTTAAGTATTACGTTGTTAATAGTTCATCTAACTTTGAGTATCCACATCACTACTCACTTGGAAATTTCGACTATTCTACTATGGTAAAACTTAACCGCTCATGTAAACTCATAACATACTGACTTATCGGATAAGTTCATGAGCCAACGTACCCTTCATACCCTGTTTAAGCCTAAATCTGTTGCCATTATTGGCGCCTCTAATAAACCTAAACGTGCCGGCAACGTGTTGATGAAAAACCTGCTATCGGGTGGGTTTTCTGGGCCGATTATGCCAGTGACACCAAAATATGAAGCGGTGATGGGCGTACTCGCTTATCCCAATATTGAAGCGCTGCCGTTAAAACCCGATTTAGCGATTGTTTGCACCGCTGCAGCCAGTGTGCCGGCAATCATCGAAACCCTGGCGCAGTTTGGCTGTAAAGTGGCGATTGTCATGGCCTCTGGCCTTGCGGATGAAGTCACCGAAGATGGCACTAGTTTATTAACCCAAACTCAAGAAAATGCCCACCGTTACGGTATGCGTATTTTAGGTCCAAATAGCTTAGGCATGATCTTGCCTAATTTAGGTTTGAACGCCAGTTTGGCTCACACCGCCGCCCTCCCCGGTAGAATCGCTTTTGTGTCGCAATCAGCCGCTATTTGCACCACAGTACTCGACTGGGCCAATAATAAAGGCATTGGCTTTTCCTCGTTTATTTCACTTGGTGATGCCAACGACATTAACTTTGATGAACTCCTCGATTACTTAGGCCGAGATTCTAAAACCGATGCCATTTTACTTTATATCGACTCAGTAAATGAAAAACGTCATTTTCTCTCAGCAGCGCGCGCAGCCTCGCGTAACAAGCCTATTTTAGTGATTAAGTCTGGTCGGAGTATTGAGGGGACCAGTGCGGCTAAGCTGCATACCGGAGGCCTCACAGGTAATGATGCGGTTTATGAAGCCGCTTTTAGACGAGCCGGTATGCTAAGAGTTAACGATCTAATTGAGCTGTTTGCTGCTGTAGAAACCTTAGCCCACTCTAGACCACTGCAAGGTGAGCGACTCGGGATCATCAGTAACGGCGGCGGCCCCGCGGTACTTGCACTTGATGAACTTATTTTAGGCGGTGGCAAGCTACCGCTATTGTCTGCAGAGATCTACCAGCGACTCAATGCACTGCTGCCAAAAAGCTGGTCTGGACAAAACCCGGTTGATATCGGTGGCGATGCCAATTCCGTTCGTTATGCCAAAGCACTTGAAATCATGATGGATAGCGAAGATATCGATGCCATATTGGTATTGCACTCACCTTCGGCGCTCGGTGAAAGTATTGAGATAGCTGAAGCGATTGCAAAGACCATTGCTAGCCACCCAAACCGCAACCGCATTAACGTTTTAACCAACTGGAGCGGCGAGGATTCAGCTTATGAAGCTCGTAAGCTGTTTTCTAAGTCTAGAATTCCAACTTATCGCACGCCAGAAGGCGCAGTTGGTGCCTTTATGCACATGGTTGAGTACCGCCGCAACCAAAAGTTACTGCAAGAAGTACCACAATCGATTCCAGTTAATATTCCCGCTGATGCGACATTTGCACGAGAAAAACTGCAACAAGCGCTGGCGCAAGGAAAAACGATTTTAGAAACCCACGAGTCACGTAATATTCTTAATGCATACGGCCTTAAAACCATAGACACTTGGTTTACTAATGATGCTAAGCAAGCTGTGGCATTCGCCAATCAAGCCGGCTATCCCGTTGCTTTAAAAGTGCAATCACCGGATATTCATCATAAGTCAGATGTGCATGGGGTGGTACTAAACCTAACGTCAGATTTAGAAGTAGAGCAAGCTGCAAAAGCCATGATTGAGCGTGTTATGTCGATTAACCCTGACGCCCGCATTGAAGGCTTGATAGTACAGAAAATGGCACTAACAGCTGGGGCACAAGAGATAAGAGTTGCCGTTGCTAATGACCCAGTATTTGGCCCAGCTATATTGCTCGGTGAAGGCGGCTCTGAGTGGGAGCCGACTAAAGATGCGGTTGTTGCCTTGCCGCCGCTGAATATGACGCTAGCGCGTTATATGGTGATCCAAGCGCTTAAAACCCAAAAGCTACGTGATAGACACTTACCTTTAGGGCTAAACATGCATGCGCTGTGTGTCATGCTAACTCAAATTTCTCACCTTATTATTGATTGCCCAGAAATTGCGACTCTCGATTTAAATCCTGTGCTGTGCGCAGGGGAAGACATCACGCTGCTGGATGTCAATATTGGACTGCATACTGAACCCGTTGATAATGCATCGCGACTTGCTATTTCACCTTATCCAAAAGAGCTTGAACAGATCGCCACATTAAAAAATGGCAACCAAGTTATGTTACGTCCTATCCTACCTGAGGATGAGCCTAAGCATCTCGCTTTTGATAATTCACTGTCAGATGAGGACAGATACAAACGCTACTTTGGTGTTCGCTCTAAAATGACCCATGAGGAAATGGCGGTTTTAACCCAAATTGACTACGCTCGCGAAATGGCTTTTATCGCAACAGCGATTGGTGAAGATGGAGAAGAAACCACTTTAGGCGCCATTAGGGCGTCAATTGATCCTGATAATACCGAGGCTGAGTTTGCCATGGCCGTACGCAGTAACTATCAAGGCCAAGGCTTAGGTAAGCTATTGCTTGAAAAACTCGTTAAGTATTATAAAGACAATGATACTCAGGTACTTACAGGGTTCACTATGTTTGAAAATAGGAACATGGCAAGCCTCGCTAAACACTTGGGCTTTACGGTGACTTTTGATATGGAAGAGCGTTTAATCAATATGCATATGGACTTAAAAGCATCTGCCAGTGAGTAAAGCGTGATTAATAGATGAGTTGATGTTAAATAGATGAGATCGGTTAGATATTGTCGGGCTAAAGCCCGACCTACAGCTTAATAGCCGAAGATCATTCGGCGATTATTGCTAGCCTTTATTCAGCCTATCACGTTGATAAAATCATGAGTTATATCAAGGTTTCAACGACTGCTTCACCAATTACACAGTTGCGACCGGAGGACTTCGCTCGATATAGCGCTTCATCACCTCTGATAAAGTAACTGTCTTTATCGTCTGTTGGCCTTAATGTTGATACACCAACAGAAATGGTGACGTTACCCAGAGGAAGGCGTTTTTCTTTACCTATCGTCAGGTTCTGGCTAGCAATTTTGCGGCGTAAGTTTTCACCCACCTTATGGGCATCTTCATGACTTGTATTTGGCAAGAGAACAACAAACTCTTCACCGCCATAGCGAGCGACAAAATCGTCTCCTTTCACACCGTTTTTCAGTGCTTGGGCGACATAAGTCAGTACCTTGTCACCAATAAGGTGACCATGGTTATCATTAAACTTTTTAAAATAATCAATATCCACAACCAATAAACTACTTTGCATATTGGATTGATTAAAACTTTGAATATGGCTGATTACTTCTTTATCGAAGGCGCGTCGATTGTTGAGTGAGGTTAACTGATCTGTCATGACTTCCGACTTGAGTTCATGCATTTCAGTTTTGAGTGCACCCACTTCTTCGTTGATAATAGTCAAGCTCTTATCCATCTCAGTATTGGCTGCGATAATCTCATCTAGCTCATTGCTAACTTCATCAACTAAAGTCTGGATTACCGTAGGATCAGGCTTACCTTTTAACGCCTTATCAAAGTCGCTCAATGATACAGAAAATCGTGTGGTCCCTTTGCTCATGCTCGCTATTTTAGCCAGTAAAGTATTGATGAGTGCTTGGGTTTCAATCTGAACATTTTCAATGACTTCAGGATATTGGATCTGAATATAGGTCTTATATAGGCTATGACAAACTTCTGGCGTGAACTCAAGTTTTTTGTCTAGCAGGCCATCAATCGCCAGCTTTAACTCCCGATTCATACCTTTAAAATATTCATACCAAACAGCATAGTTGTCAGGCGTGACGGGAATATTTAACTCCGACATTTTTGGTACTGCATGACGTAATATTTTTGCTGACAACTCAGTTTCAGACAAATGCTGTGCCATATCCATAAATTAGTTATCCCTTAAGCAAATCTATACTTATCATACCTTTATATAAAACAGGATACCTTAATTCTTGTATAAAATATTTTCACTTTTTAGTTATTTTTTCGGCAACGTGCAAAAATATCAGCCGTTGGTCGATAGACCTCACTTGTCACATTTAATAACCCCAGTAAGCTATCAAATAGATTGTCATGGGAAAAACCGCCTTTGGTAGCCTCTTGATTTAAACACGCTAAATCTAGGTGATTTTGGCTAGCAAAGTCTTTTGAAAACCAACCTAAGAACGGAATGTGAGTCTGCTCTCTAGGTGCGAATGCGTAAGGGGCACCGTGTAAATACAAGCCACTTTCACCTAATGACTCACCATGATCTGACATATACAGCATTGCAGTATCAAATCGAGATTGCTGTGATTTTAGCTGCTCAACGACCTGAGAAATAATAAAGTCTGTGTACAAAATGGTATTGTCATAGGTATTTAACAACTCTTGTTTACTGCAGTTTTGGATATCACTACGTTGGCAGTCTGGCACAAATTTTCGATGATTTTCCGGATAGCGTTGGTAATAAGTTGGTCCATGGGAGCCAATAAGGTGCAATACAATAAGCGTGTTTTCAGATTTGATATGAGCTAAACGCTTTGATAACTCTTCAACGAGCACTTCATCATAACAAGACTCACCGTTACACCATTTTGGATTAGTGTCATGATCTATGATGATATGTTCAATATGCTGACAAGTCCCCTTACAGCCGCTATCGTTGTCTAACCATTGCAGCTGAACCCCTGCATGATTTAACACATCGATAAGGCCATCTTGGGATTTTGCGCGGCGCTCATCATAATTTTCTCTGTCCATTCTTGAAAACATACAAGGTAAAGAAACTGCGGTGGCCGTGCCGCATGATGTCGTTTGCTTAAATACCACTAAACCTTGCTGCTGGGTATGACTGTTAGTGGGTTTGTTATAACCATAATAGCTATAGTTCATTGCTCTAGCAGTTTCCCCCACCAGCAGTACCACTAAATTAGGCTTATCTTTAATGTGAGTTTGCTTTGCATCTAACCCCAACTGTTTATATTCGAGTGGCGACTGTAGGTAGTTAATATTAAGGTATTTAGCAGTAGAACCTATAAAGTAGGTAGGCACAATTGAACGTTTAATCAGATTGTTATTGCGGCCAAATGCCAAATAATTTTCATAGTAAAAGGCTGCAATAATCAATATACCAATAAGCATTGTCAGCATAAAAAGTGCTTTGTGTATTAACTCTTTTGCAAACGGTTTATAAGTAATATTAACTTTGTAAATCAATACTGCTGGCACAACACCTGTTAACAACAAGTTGGCAATTGAAACCCAATTTAAGTAAGTTGCTGCCTCGGCCTGATTGGTTTGCATCATGTTTTCTATCATGCCGTAATCAAAGATCACGCCATATTGAAGCTCGGCAAAAAACACACCTGAAGATAATAATGTCACTAGAATGAAAAATGGCTTAGCCAGATATTTCACACTAAACAGGCTAAATAGAAAGGATAAAACAAATACGAGGAAAAATGGAATAGTGGCGATGAACATCATATTCACATCGGCTTGCTTTTCAATACCGTGCTTTACCACATTAAAAAATGGGATGTTGAATACACACGTATAATAAAGTGCTAAGACAAAAGTAAATTGAATGCTGGATAGGCTTTTAAGACGTGATAGCACAAGTATTGCTCACTTTAATTGATTTGAAGGTAAAGGCGGATGATAGCCTTCCTAGCCAATCGCCTTTTGTCGGCATTTCCTCCGTAATTTTAGCACTACAGCTATTATCTACAAAGCATCTCACTGAATTTTAGATACAATCACTTTAAATATGTATCATTTTGCAACAGGCTGAAGTTCAAGTGCCATGAAAACAGCAGCTTTGATTGAATAAGTAGCACGCTCAAAGAGAGCGAAAGGATATAGATGGTTAACAATGAATGTAAAGCGAGGGAATAGGAAGCAAACAAAATAGAGACTCACCAGCATCAGGTGAGCCATCAATTTTATACCGTTAGAATTCTTTATTTATTCTTTCAAAAAATGCCAGTAACTGCCCGCGTTCACTATCATCAAACTTAGCGGTTAGATCTTGGGTTAGTTGCATATGCAACTTATCGTGCTCGATAAACATAGCATGACCACTTGCTGTTAGTTCGATTAAAATTGAACGTCTGTCGTTAGCATGAGGAACCCGGTTAACTAAACCTGCATCTACCATTTTGTCGACTTGAACAGTAAGCGTCCCCGTGGTCACCCCTATTTTTTGCGCTAATTCTTTCATTCGCATTGGGCCATTAAGACCCAAAATCTCAACCGTGTGCACTTGAGGCAAACTAAAGCCTTTATCTTTAACCACAGCCATTTCCCAAGATGATAACTTCTCGTAAAATTCGATCATTGCATGACTTAGGTTATCATCTTGGTTTTTCATTTGGTTTACTCTTATTGATAAGACAGCTATTGTGCCTCAGTCATTGGATTAACTTCAATAGTGACATGGGATAAGCGTTTAAAATATGAAAGCTTATCTTTAAAATAATCAACTCCCAGCCCATCTACACTTTCAATGACAAAGCTAGCAGCATAGTGATCGGCGCTCACTTTCCAGATATGTAGATCGATGACTCGCGCTTTATCTTGCTCAATGCTTGTGGTTATCTGGTCAATATAAGCTTGTTCAATACTCGCATCTAATAACACTGGACTTGTTTGCTTTAGTAATCCCCATGCCCAGCGACTAATGATAATACCACCGACGATTCCCATTAATGGGTCTAACCAAGTTAATCCAAAATATTTGCCCATTAATAGCGCAGCGATTGCCAGTACAGAGGTAAGCGCATCGGCAAGAACATGGAAATACGCCGCACGTAAATTGTGATCATGTCCGTGATGCTCTTCATGGTGGCTATGATGATCGTCATGTTTATGACCGTGAGAATGTCCATCGCCGTGTGAGTGACCATGATGATCTTTAAGTAAAAATGCGCTTGCTATGTTTACAGCAAGTCCAATAAAGGCAACCCAAATGGCCTGATCGAATTGAATTTCATGGGGCTTAAATATTCTAATACCAGATTCAACCAACATCACCAGTGCCACGACCCCAAGCGCAATCGCACTTGTATAGCCGCCAAGAACACTCACCTTTCCCGTACCATATGAAAACTCAGCAGAATTGGCATTATTGCGCGCATAACGATAAGCAAAAAGAGTAATCATAAATGCCGCAGCATGCGTCCCCATATGCCAGCCGTCAGCCAGCAAAGCCATCGAACCATAAACCGTTCCAGCTATAATTTCAGCTAACATAGTTACTATCGTCAGCAACAAGACATATGCAGTATTGCGTTCACCCTCGCTGTTTAAATTGGAAAACCCATGTTTGTGCTGACAGTTACTTTGCACTTGCTCACCCTTAAGCATAAAAATACCTTCTTCTTTAGTTCTATTTATGTACCACATTACAAAAGATTCGCGCCTCATAACGATTGACTCATTAGCCGTTTTGCTGCGATTTTAATGAATAATTCAAACTACATGGCTTCAAGCTCAACAAAGAAGCTAACCATATTCTGTATTGCAACATGATTAGTTTGAGAGACATATAGTTTGAAAATAATTTACTTTGACGCTAGATTAATTTGAAAATCAAACTAAGTTTGTACCTATGTTTTCAACAATACAAGGGGCATGAGACTTTATGTGATCAAGATCGCTTTGCGAGCACCACCAGAATTAGCTAATTTTGTTGAATAAGTTTAGGGGTAAACTCAGTGATTATTGGAGAAGAACGGCTCAAGACCTAAAGTGTGATGCTAACGCTGGAATAGTCACCCCAGAACATAACACTAGTAACCAACTGATAATAAATAAAAATAATTAAAACCCGCCAAAGGTGAGCAAACAATACAAAATTTTTTAAATAAATTTAACCCCTTTTAGAATCTAGGCCGTTTATATGGGTATTGAACAGCAATCCACTTTGTATTTTGGAGAATATATGACCTTATTGACTAACAGCAGCAAATTGTTCAGCCGCTCTCTCGTTGCCACATCATTAGTATTTTGTGCTTTTTCATTTGACGTGAATGCGACCAGCCCTGCCCATCCATCGGGAATGAATCAAAATATGCTAACAGCGCAAATGTATAGCTCAAATAATTATGTCTCAAATAATGAAACCAAAATGTATCCAAGACCTGAATCAGGTCAAGAGCAGCATATTTTAACGCTACCGAAACTCGATAATGAAGCTGACTACATGGTAGAAATTGAAATTGGACAAACACAAATGGTCGATTGCAATAAACGCGGCCTGATTGGCGAGCTTAAACAGCTATCTGTTGAGGGCTGGGGCTATAATTATTATCAAGTCGACAAAATTGTTGATGGTCCTAGTACCATGATGGCGTGTTTCGACCAGGCTAAAACCGAAAAATTTTTAAAGATTAATGCCGATCTTTTGCTTAAATACGATAGCCGTTTACCTAAGGTGTTTTATTTACCAGAAAACAGCGAGCTGCGTTACCGTATCTGGAAAGTAGACAGTGATTATGGCTATTCGACACACGCTAACAAGTAAGTCGTTCATACAGAGTAAAAGCGCGTAAATCCATCCCCACAAGGCCAAGTAACTCTTACTTGGCTTTCGCTTAGAGTCAGTGCCATCAGTCTATGCTTAAGCACACTTTTATTACTCAAAAAAACCAGAGAGATTAATGGCAACAACTTCAATTGAGGCAATTAATACCAATCAGTATAAACATTTAGTCGCTCAGCGAGAGTTTAGCGGTTTTGAGGCAAGGCAACGAGCGAAGGGCATAGTTATTCTACGTTCAAGTTCGTTAACACAGCATCAGAATCGCTAAAACTCGCCAGTCTGGAACGTTTTTGGCTGCCTACTTCTGCGTTGAATAGATTTATAAGGGAATAACCATTATTACAGCTATTCGCCTTGAATTAGTTTGCCAAAAATCGTTCTGAGCTGATCAAATTCTTATACTGATTGGTATAAAACCTCAACCAAACCTAGGCTTACGATTACATTGATAGTCACTTGTAAGAAGTCGCTTATTAATTCCAAACCTCTAAGCGATAGCTAAACCTATCAACTGCAACTATTGCATTTGCAACTATTTCTCTTTGTTTTTATTTACTTTTTTACTACAAGGCTCTCATTTTACGACTAACATTAAAGATAGGAGGCAAAGTGTTTTTACCTCTCATCTTATCATTTGTGCGTTTTAGGGGGTCGGTTATGAGTATATTTGAGCATTACCAACAGCGCTATGAACAAAAACTCGACGAAGAGTATTCATTAGAAGACTTTTTACAGATCTGTAAACAAGACCGCAGTGCTTATGCATCTGCAGCCGAACGATTATTGATGGCTATTGGTGAACCAGAAGTGATTGATACTTCTAAAGACCCAGTACTTAGTCGCCTATTTTCTAATAGACTAATCTCACGTTATCCTGCATTTAAAGATTTTTACGGTATGGAGGAAGCCATTGAACAAATTGTGGCTTACCTTAAGCATTCAGCTCAAGGTCTAGAGGAATCAAAGCAGATCCTTTACTTACTGGGTCCTGTAGGTGGTGGTAAATCATCGCTCGCTGAAAAGTTAAAAGCCCTAATGCAAAATGTACCCATTTATGTACTCACCGCTGATGGCGTGCGTAGCCCAGTCAATGATCACCCATTTTGTCTATTTAATTTAGACGAAGATGGTGACATTCTTAAGCAAGAATACAATATTCCCGACCGCTATTTAAAAACCATTATGTCTCCTTGGGCTGTTAAGCGTTTACATGATTTTGGAGGTGATATCTCCAAGTTTAAAGTCGTTAAAGTCTACCCTTCTATTTTAGATCAGCTTGCCATTGCCAAAACTGAGCCTGGCGACGAAAACAACCAAGATATTTCATCTCTTGTCGGTAAAGTGGATATTCGTCAGCTAGAGCATTTTGCTCAACATGATGCCGATGCCTACTCATACTCAGGTGCATTATGCCGGGCAAACCAAGGCTTGATGGAGTTTGTGGAGATGTTTAAGGCACCGATTAAGGTGTTACACCCATTATTAACCGCGACACAGGAAGGTAACTATAATGGTACTGAGGGGTTATCAGCCCTACCTTATAGCGGCATTATTTTAGCTCACTCCAATGAGTCTGAGTGGACAACCTTCAGAAACAATAAAACCAATGAAGCTTTTTTAGACCGTGTTTATATTGTTAAAGTGCCGTATTGCCTAAGAATCTCTGAAGAAGTTCGTATTTACGAAAAACTACTGAGTAATTCTGAGTTAGCTAACACCCCATGTGCCCCTGGCACATTAGAAACCTTGGCGCAGTTCACTGTATTATCAAGGGTGGTCGCGCCAGAAAACTCGTCTATCTATTCAAAGATGCGTGTCTACGATGGTGAAAGCCTTAAAGACACCGACCCGAAAGCCAAGTCTTATCAAGAATACCGCGACTACGCTGGCGTGGACGAAGGGATGCTCGGTCTTTCTACACGTTTTGCCTTTAAGATCTTATCCCGGGTATTTAACTTCGACCATACCGAAATTGCAGCAAACCCAGTTCACCTATTCTATGTATTAGAGCGTCAAATCGAGCAAGAGCAGTTTCCAACAGAGATGGCTGAGCGTTACTTAGAGTTTTTAAAAGGTTACCTGATTCCAAAATATGTTGAGTTTATTGGTAAGGAAATCCAAACCGCATACTTAGAATCTTACTCTGAATATGGTCAGAATATTTTTGATAGGTATGTCACCTATGCAGACTTTTGGATCCAAGACCAAGAATATCGTGACCCAGAAACCGGACAACTATTTGATCGAGCCGCACTCAATGCTGAGCTAGAAAAAATAGAAAAACCTGCAGGAATTAGCAATCCTAAGGACTTTAGGAATGAGATTGTTAACTTTGTGCTACGTGCACGAGCTAACAATGAAGGCACTAATCCGCTTTGGACTAGCTATGAAAAACTTAGAACGGTAATTGAGAAAAAGATGTTTTCAAATACCGAAGATCTACTGCCAGTTATTTCTTTCAATGGCAAAACCTCTACCGATGACCAACGTAAGCATGATGACTTTGTGAATCGTATGATGGAAAAAGGCTACACCCAAAAACAAGTAAGGCTACTTTCTGAGTGGTATTTGAGAGTGAGAAAGTCTTCTTAAAAAGCCCTAGGGGGAGCGTGCTCCCCCACTTTAGGCTAGGAGGTGCGCATGACAAGTTTTATTGATAGAAGGCTTAATGCTAAAGGTAAAAGTACCGTTAATAGACAACGGTTTATCAATCGTTATAAGAAACAAATCAAAAAAGCCGTTAGCGATGCAGTTACACGCCGCAGTGTGACTGATGTTGATAAGGGCGAAAAGATCAGTATCCCCACTCGGGATATTAGCGAGCCTACATTTCATCAAGGAAATGGCGGCGTTAGAGAACGCGTTCATCCTGGTAATGACAAGTTTGCTAAAGGCGATCAAATTGAGCGCCCGCCATCAGGACAGGGGCAAGGTGCTGGACAAGGTGAAGCATCGGACTCAGGTGAAGGCCAAGACGATTTTGTATTTGAAATCTCTAAAGATGAGTATTTAGAGCTGTTATTTGAAGATCTAGAACTGCCCAATCTACAAAACAACCGCTTAAATAAACTCGTCGAGTATCAGGTATATCGTGCAGGCTTTACCAACGACGGCGTGCCAGCCAATATCAATATTGTTCGTTCGTTGCGTTCATCGCTTGCACGCAGAACAGCAATGACATCCACAAAAAAATCTAAACTCGTTGCACTAGAACAAGAGTTAGCCGAATTAGAGAACACCCCAGGTTCTGAAGCTGAACGCATTATGGCGCTAAAAGCTGAAATCGCCGATCTAAAGCAACGGATCAAGAAAGTCCCGTTTATTGATACGTTCGATTTACGCTACAACAATTATGCTAAGCGTGAAGTACCTTCAAGTCAGGCGGTCATGTTTTGTTTAATGGACGTATCTGGCTCAATGGATCAAGCCACAAAAGATATGGCTAAGCGTTTTTATATTTTGCTGTACCTGTTTCTGACTCGAACCTATAAGAATCTTGAAGTGGTTTATATTCGTCACCACACCCAAGCTAAAGAGGTGGATGAACACGAATTCTTTTACTCGCAAGAAACCGGTGGCACCATTGTATCGAGTGCGCTGAAACTCATGCATGAGATCCAGCAAAAACGCTACCCAGAAAATGAATGGAATATCTATGCAGCACAAGCATCGGATGGTGACAACTGGGCAGACGACTCTCCTTCTTGTCATGAATTGTTAGAGAAAAAATTATTACCTGTGGTTCGCTACTTCAGCTATATCGAGATAACAAATCGTGCCCATCAGACACTATGGCGTGAATATGAGGCTCTGCAAAAAACACATGACAATATTGCCGTGCAACATATTAAGCAAGCTGAAGACATCTATCCCGTGTTTAGGGAATTATTTAAAAAGCAGGCTGTTTAGGAGGCGCTATGGATACTCCAAATAAAAGAACACCACTAGACGATGGTCCGGATTGGACTTTCGATCTACTGCAGACCTATTTAACCGAGATTGAACGGGTAGCTGACTTCTATCGTTTAGACGCCTACCCAAACCAAATTGAAGTCATTACTGCCGAGCAGATGATGGACGCTTATGCCGGGATAGGTATGCCTATTGGGTATACCCATTGGTCATTTGGCAAACGTTTTATTGAAACTGAAAGAGGATATAAACGCGGTCAAATGGGCTTAGCTTATGAAATCGTGATTAATTCCGATCCCTGTATTGCATACTTGATGGAAGAAAACACCATTACGATGCAAGCTCTAGTGATGGCGCACGCCAGTTTTGGTCACAATAGCTTTTTTAAAGGTAATTATCTTTTTAAAACCTGGACCGATGCGAGCTCAATCATAGATTACTTGGTTTTCGCTCGTAACTATATTAGTGAATGTGAGGAGCTATACGGCATTGAGAAGGTAGAAAGTATTATCGACTCTTGTCATGCACTAATGAGCTACGGTGTTGACAGATACAAGCGACCAAGCGAAATCTCTTTTAAAGAAGAAAAAATGCGCCAAAAAGACAGAGAAGCCTACTTACAAAGTCAGGTGAATGAGCTTTGGCGTACTATTCCCGATTTACCTCAGGAAGAAGCAAAACAAGAAAAAGTTAACTTTCCTGCTGAGCCCCAAGAAAACATCCTGTACTTTATTGAAAAACATGCGCCGCTGCTTGAACCTTGGCAACGTGAGATAGTCAGAATCGTTCGAAAAATGGGCCAATATTTCTATCCGCAAAAACAAACCCAGGTGATGAATGAAGGCTGGGCGACATTTTGGCACTACACCATTCTCAATCACCTTTATGATGAGGGCTTAGTCACCGACCGCTTTATGCTGGAGTTTTTGCAAAGCCATACCAATGTTGTTGCCCAACCAAGTTACAACAGCCCCCATTACAGTGGAATCAACCCCTATGCTCTGGGGTTTAACATGTTTGTTGATATCCGCCGTATTTGTGAAAACCCAACAGAAGAAGACAAGCAGTGGTTTCCTGACATTGCAGGCAGTGATTGGTTAACCACCCTGCACTTTGCGATGGAAAATTTTAAAGATGAAAGCTTTATTAGCCAATATCTCTCACCCAATATCATTAGGCAATTTAAGCTGTTTTCGATCCTTGATGATGACAGACGTAATCATATTAGCGTATCAGCCATTCATGACGATGAGGGGTATAAAGAGATAAGAGAAAAACTGTCTCAACAGTATAATTTGTCTAACCTTGAACCTAACATTCAAGTTCAGAATGTCGAAGTCAGCGGTGATAGATCCATTAGCTTGCGATATATACCAAACCAACGGATCCCGTTAGCAGACACCTGTCATGAGGTGGTTAAACACCTACACCGTTTATGGGGGTTCGATGTCAGGCTAGAGCTATGTGATGAGGAAAAAATAAGCCTTATCGCGGCCTGCCCTGAAAAGAAAGAGGAATAGTATTCGATTTAGGCATAAAAAAAGCGCCCTAGAGGCGCTTTTTTCAAATCAGCTTAGATTAAGCGAATTTGAAGTCAACGTGTTCGATCATTGGCTTGAACGCGTGGCGTTGCATGTCTTGAACGCGAACTTTAACATCTTTACCTTCTAGAGCGATAGTTAGCTCAGAAGTGTAGAAATCTTGGTTCTCTTGAATGTTGATGATATCTTTGTGTTCAAAAACAATAGAGATAGCTTCTTTACCTGGACCGTAGATAACACCAGGAACTTTGCTAGCGTGACGTAGGCGGCGGCTCGAACCTTTCCCGATTTCTGTACGAACTTCTGCAGCGATAGTATAAGACATAGTAAACTCACTTAATAAAAATAATAATATAATAAAGTCACGATTTTCGACCAACCATGACTTTGCTTAAAGCGGGCGGATTCTAACACAGAATATTTTTACGCACAAAAGATATAAGCAGTGATTTAAATATATATTAAGTGTCAAATTGCACTACCAGCTTCTTATGGGTCCTGTATCGATGTGGATAAACCCTGAGTTAGGGTAATACCCTACTCCGCCGAGCTTAAGCTCGATTGCGGCTTCTCTGATATGAGCAAGCTTTACGCCTGGAAGCGCTAGGTCTAACGCCATGCCCTTCATGTGGTAACTTTTCTTAGCCACACCATTACTATTTTTAGCCAACATAGCGTTAGTTTTGGGTGAACGATAACCCGAGATAACATGCAACTCATCTTCAAAACTTAATGATTCTGTCAGTTTAAACGCAAAGTCAAAAAGACGTTTGTCCATAGGTGCAGATTCATTCTGGCGATGATCCCTAAGTACCTTGCTAAAATCGGTTAAAATCTCACTTTGATAATCGCCGTCTATCCAGTAGCTTCCTTGCCCACGCTCACCTGTATGGCGGTTATAGAAGCCTAAACTTCTCACTCCCTTAGTTGAACGACTGGCTTGTGCTTTTGATGGCAACATTGAAAACATTGCCACTCCACCTAAGCCTAATAATAATTGTCTACGCGAGCTACATACTACTGACACACTGCCACCACTGACTACTTTTCCTACAACTGGCAGGCAAATTAACCTGTAAAAAAACAGAAATCAAGCAATCATGCTAAATTAGCAACAACTGCTTTATAAGTCGTTGATTTGAGCACTGGCGGGTGCTGTGAGCTGATTAGTTGCGTTCATCTGATAGATATCATTTCTAAATTGCACCTGATTAGCATCATCAATCCATGCGGTCCAATAAACGAGGTGTACATTGAGTGTTGAATTTAACGAAAACCACTGGGTACGTTTTCTATCTCTGTGTCTATCAACCCATGTTTGTTTATCTTTCACTAAATGGGCAGCCATCCAATTGGCTAAACCTTCAACATTTTCAACTCGGATGCATCCTGAAGACAGGGCGCGATCACTACGCTCGAACAGTTCAGGATCTACTGTGTCATGCAAATAAACACTGTGATCATTTGGGAAGTAGAATTTATAACGGCCTAAAGTGTTATTGATACCGGGCCGTTGTACAAACCGATAAGGGAACGGGCCTCTTGCTAAATCACTCCATTGTTCAGCAGTTCTTATGACTTGCTTATCTTGACGATCAAACACATCGAAATTTCTGTCATTAATGTAATGACCATCTTTTCTCACTTGGGGAAGTAAATCGTTATATAAAATCTTTTTAGGGACTCGCCAGCTAGGGTTGATCACCACATTAGAAATTGAACTGCTCAATAATGGTGTTGGCCGGTAAGGTTTACCCACTATCACTCTAGATGCTAGCTCCACTCTGCCTTGATTAAATAGCTCCATCTCAAATGCCGGTATATTAATCACTAAAAACCGTTCTGAGCGCTGCGACATAAACTCAGCTCTTTGTACAAAGTTATTGGCCAACATCCGTGCTCTTGCCTGAGGCGATACGTTTAGCCATTTAACTGTTTCAGGGCCGATAATGCCGTCAGCCGTTAACCCATGACGTCGCTGAAACCGCTTAATAGCTATGACAACATCATCATCTAATATAACAGAATCACTCGTCGTATGTTTCGCGTCCCCAAGTAACCATAACCGTTTAACTATAACAGGAATTAGTTGGCTTTTATCGCCTGGCCTAACTAAGACTTCTAAACTGATGGGTTGCCACCAATCTTGTTCTGACAGCCACAGTAAATGGCGGATGCGGTTTTGTAACTGTAAAAAGCCTTCTATTTGTGGCTCTAACGCCATAGCCCTGAGAAAAGGGTCCTTTTCGGCTTGCACAGTATTAGCACGAATAGGGATCTGGTGATCTTGCCAATACTGTGCAATATCAAGCTCAATGGCTGTTAGGCTTTTTTGAGTAAGTGTACCTGCGGCGAGTGTTTTCTTATGCTCAATAAAACGCTCGTCATCACTCACTAGCACAATAATTGCTAGTTGCTGGCGCAACATTTTCTCAGCGCGTAATTGACGATCGTCAGCATAGATAGAAAAACTACCGGCAAATATCATCAAGCAGCACAGATGACTACATAATCGCATTGAGCCTCCTATTAACATCCCTATTTCAAGTATGGCAAACTATTATGTTTTGTATATGACGATTTTGGCTATTACGAAAGCAAATTTTTGACATAAAAAAGCTCCTGTTCAAAGGAGCGCTTCATAAAATATATAGCTTTAAGGGCTGTTAGCCATTTGACTAAGGTTGAGGGAAGCTCAATGCCCCTTTGCCTACGCTCGTCTCACCAGTCCCAGGAAAATACTTAAGCTGCCAATTTTCACTGCCTTTTTGGTGATCGTCAGCAATATAATTGTAATAACAATAGGTATCAGGGTCGCTTATGTTACCGCCTGAATACCAGTAAAGGATGTCGTTGCCTTTAACAAACGGGTCTTGTGCCCCATCGGTAGTATGCATAGCTAAAGTAAACTCTTCATCAAGTAAGCCTTGCCAGACTTGTTTACAGTAAGAGCCGTGAAGTTTAGTTCCGTTTTCACTCGTTGCAGTATCTGTACCGAGCGGGTAGCCCGTAGCCGATGAATCAATATCGCCTTCGCCGTAACAACTCAGATCTTTTACGTAACCACTATTACCCGATGCCAGCCAACAGCTATGGTATAAGCTAACACCAGTCTTAAAGCTACTAAAAGCCGTTTTGGCAGTGGCATCATGAGCATCTTGGCTTAGGTTGATAAATTTGGGTATGGCAATAACGGCTAATATACCGAGAACGATAATCACCACCACGAGTTCGATTAAGGTAAAACCTTTAGCACGTATTTTCATCTACTCTTCCAAACTTCTAGTTCGACAACGGCACAATTTTATATAATATTACATATTGTTACCAGTAACGGCTAACTAGGATAAATCCGTCGCTGGCAAAAACTTGAATCTAGTTCACAATTTGACAAAACTTGCTTTGTTTATACGAGTTTAAAAGCAACTATCAGTCAAATTATCTATTTATTCGCATTAATACGCTCTAATTGACTACTGTACTTTTTAAGGTTCCACTGTCATTTATCAGTATACGCACTCTGCTCGTATAAATGGGGCATGTCGGTAACACTAAAAGTCACAATACTCAGTAATAATTTTAGACCAAAACGCAAAAAGGAGCCCTAAGGCTCCTTTTTTACGATACGTTAGTCAGTTAACGTGTCTTACGATCTTCTTGCATTAACTCTGCAAAACCTTCATAAACAGCTGTAACGACTTCGTTAGAAAGCGGTGCATTTTCAGCGTTCAGCAAGTGAATCTCGGTCTTGTCATCTACGCCATCTTTTAGCTCTAAGCGATAAGAACCCGCTTCAATAGGCAGCTCTTTGTCGCTCCATAATGAGCTCCAGAATCCTGAATCATCGGTAATATTGATATATAGCAAACCTTTGTTGCTATCCATGTCGACAATTTCAAAGCCCATTTCAGGTAAGACAATGCGTAAGCGATCCCAAGTACGTTTAAATTTGGCATCAGCCAACCAGTACGCCTGCTCTTCTGCTTCAGCAATCAGATTTACATCGATACCTAAGCTTTGCTTTAAGCGTTTAGCTTTCAGTGCTTTAGCACGTTCGATACTAATATAACTTACTGAGTCATTTAATCTATCAATGGTGTAGCGACGCTTGTCTTCACCGCTTAACAGGATATCTTGTAGATCGCCATCATAGCTTTCTTCATGCTCAACTAAATCAATAGTTAAGTTACCACTACGCCCATGTGGACGAACATCTACCGTGTATAAGTAACGTTGCTTTAACTGATAAACTTTATCGCTACCCCATAGGCTAGATTCAATCACTTGCTCACTGCTAATCCAGTCGGTTTCAAGTGTACCTTTTTCAAAGTTTTCACTTATTAAAGAGATTGACTTACTAGCGAAGTATTCTTTAAGAACATCAAATATCTCTTGCTTAAGGTCAATTTCATTGTCGATCGACTCAACAACAATCTTAATGTTATCACTTCCCTCTTCTACTCGTGTTCCTTCCGCCATTGGCAACACTTGTAAAGGTGGACGAATATCGAGACGGTTACCAACAAGAGTTGTATCCACCTTGGCGCCCACTTCCGGAATATCAAATTCTTTGCTGTACGTTGGTTGTTTCAATCCACTTGGGATCACTAACTGTGGCGCCACTGCTAAATCTTGATAATTTTGATCTGTATCATTTGCCTGTCTTCTATCAACGGGCGTACTGCAAGCCGTAACGGCTGCAACTAAAATAAGTGGAGATATTTGCTTTAGCATTTATTATTTGACCTCTATTCGGGCATTTTTCATCGCTTCTAGCAACAGACCATGAAACTCGGTGGAAAGTTCAGTTAATGGTAAACGAATTTCACCATTACTCATTAATCCCATACGATGAGCGGCCCATTTAACAGGGATAGGGTTGGCTTCGCAAAACAACACGCTAAATAAATCTTTAATGGTTTCTTCCGCGCTGTTTGCCGCAACTAAATTACCAGATAAAGCAGCATCACACATAGCTTTAAACTGTTTAGGAACTATGTTATTTGCAACAGAAATAACACCATTACCACCTAACATTAGAAACTCTTTTGCTGTTGCGTCATCACCACTATAAAGTAAAAAGTCATCACCGCATAAACGACGTAACTCTGTAACACGTGATAAATCACCAGTTGCTTCTTTTACACCAATGATGTTTTTTACATCAACTAGTTGTGCGACAGTCTCTGGTTTCATATCAACCGCAGTACGACCTGGCACATTATATAAAATTTGCGGTACGTCAGTGCTTTGTGCAACGGCAGTATAGTGAGCAATAAGCCCTTTGGGAGTCGGCTTATTATAATATGGCGTAACGCCTAGCATCGCCGCGACACCAGTCTTTGATAGCGCTTTAGTTAATTCGATTGCTTCAGCTGTAGCATTGGCACCATTGCCGCCGATAATCGGCAAGCGCCCGGCTGCAAATTTTACAGTTTGTTCAACAACACTTACGTGTTCTTTAGGTGGCAGCGTTGCTGACTCGCCTGTTGTGCCAACAGCTACAATGGCGTCAGTACCCTGGGCAATGTGGTATTCAACTAAACTTTCAAGACTTTTATAATCTACTGTGCCATCACAATTCATTGGTGTGACTAAGGCTACGATGCTTCCGTATATCATTTGTATTCCCCAAGGGTTCAGGACAGGCTATGGTACTGATGCAATCCATTAAAAACAAGCACTACTACGTAAGACTTGAGCATATTCATCATCAAGTTGAAACATATTAAATAAGTGGCGGGATCACCACGACAAGGATCGCAAATTGATCAAGTTGTGATAGCATTACTGACCGCAATTAAAGCGCGTTAATTATTTGGCGTTTTTTTAGACTAAAAAAAATAATATGGGGTATTGAATGTCCAATCACTTAGTCGTTACTGCAATGGGGGCCGATCGCCCAGGTATTGTGAGTAAGTTTGCACGGCTCGCGAGTGAGTGTGACTGCGATATTGTTGATAGTCGCATGGCACTATTTGGTAACGAATTTACCTTAATCATGATGCTTGCGGGATCTTGGCCTGCTATAACCAAAATGGAAACTTCATTACCGAGTTTAAGTGTTGAACTTGAGCTACTTACGGTTATGAAGCGTACTTCTAAACATACGCCGCAGAACTATATTTCTCGCTTGAATATTGCTTTCAGTGGGCGCGACCAACGCGGCACCATGAAAAAAATCACTCAGTTTATGGCAGAAAGATCGCTGGATATTGCAGCAGTAAAATCACATGCTGAAGAAGATGAATCAGGAAACCCGACACAAAACATTCAGTTGACTATCAATGTCCCTGAAAAAGTTGATGTAGATAAACTGGAAGTGGGTATATCTGAATTGGCAACTGAGTTAACCCTTGAGTGTACCATTGAGCGTATGCAAGGCGTTGAAAGTTAACCTAAAGGAATGAATAACAGAATGAATACCTTAAGCGCTGGCGATAATTCGCCACTTTTTACTCTACAAAATCAACATAACGAAACAATCAGCCTAGAAGCAGAATTAAAAAAAGGCCCTGTTTTAGTTTATTTTTATCCAAAAGCATCAACACCGGGGTGCACTGTTCAAGCTTGTGGCTTAAGAGACAGTAAAGAAGATCTTAATGACCTTTCAGTTACCGTACTCGGTTTAAGCCCAGATCCTGTCGCCAAGCTAGCTAAGTTCTCAGATAAACAGTCTCTTAATTTTTCACTTTTAAGCGATGAAGATCATGCGATTGCCGATGCTTTCGGCGTTTGGGGCGAGAAGAAGTTTATGGGCAAAATTTATGACGGCATCCACCGTTTAAGCTTTTTAATCGGTCAAGATGGAAAGGTCGCGCACGTATTTAATAAGTTTAAAACCAAAGACCACCACGAAGTTGTCCTTGCGCACCTAAAAGGCTAACAAAGCCTTAAAATAGTAAGTGTATAAAACAGAAAATGGAGCCTATGGCTCCATTTTTTATTGTGTGGATCTGATTTAGGCGAGATATGGATAAACAAGTGCAGCTGCAATAGACCACATAGTCACACAAATAAAACGATCTAAATAGCACCAGGCTTTTGGCTTTTTAAATATAGGGCTTAAGTACTTAGCACCTAAACTCAAGCTAAAGAACCACACAAAAGAAGCCAACACTGCGCCAGCACCAAACCACTGCTTTTCTGCCCCCTCAAATTGCACGCTGATACTACCAAGTAACACCACTGTATCTAAATAAAGATGCGGGTTTAATAAGCTTATCGCTAACGTGGTTAGCACCGCTTTTTTTAGGCTATCAGCAGCGAGTTCGCCATCACTGTCCATGCGGTTATCTGAAAATGATGATTTTAACGCTCCATAACCATAAATAAGCAAAAATAACGCGCCACCAAAACTGGCGATATCTTTGATTAATGGAAATGCCATAATTAAATGACCTAAACCAGCAACACCGGCGGTAATCATGATTGCATCGATAAATGAACAAATAGCTGCGATAGGTAATGAATGAGAACGTTTAAGCCCCTGCTTTAATACAAAAGCATTTTGTGCTCCCACTGCCATTATGAGGCTTCCGCCTATTCCCATACCTTGAATAAATGCTGTTTGCATGATGCCCCCTAAAGCCATTTTGTTTGTTGGGCGCAAGAATAATGTTAAGCTAAAAATTAGTACAACTAATAAAATTAATATTGCATTAGTATTACTTATAAACCTAAGTGTAAGTGCCTACCTACCGTCAATTGAGGTTAAAACTATGTTTGACTACGCCCATCTCAAAGCGCTCTCTGTTGTTGTTTCCCATGGCGGGTTTGACAAAGCAGCTAAACATTTATTTATTAGCCAGTCAGCCGTATCTCAACGGATTAAACAGTTAGAAGATAAAGTGGGCCAATCCTTGTTAGTTAGAACCAACCCTGTTCGAGCAACTGAAACCGGCAAAAGATTGTTAAGGCATTACGCTCAAGTCCAGCTACTCGAAAGTGAATTACGCTCAGAAATGGATGTCGACGATCCATCACTGCCAACTATTGTAAAAATTGCCGTCAATGCGGACAGTTTAGCGACTTGGTTTTTGCCCGCATTAGTGGAGATATTTAAGCAACATAAATGGTTATTAGAACTGATTGTCGATGATGAAGCCTATACGCATAACTTGCTTAAAAATGGCGAGGCTGTTGGATGTGTTACCACTTCACAAATTGCCCTGTCAGGCTGCAGCAGCGAGTTTCTTGGTAACATGGAGTATCTATGCGTTGCTACGCCCGAGTTTGCAGATAAATACTTTCGCAGTAACAATCCTGTTGATGAGGTCGTTCACGCTCCAGCGGTTGTCTTTTCAACAAAGGATAAGCTGCACGATAAGTTTCTTAATTTTTATTTCGGGATAAATGATAAAAGTTGGCGTGAGCATAAAATCCCCTCCTCTGAAAGTTTTTTAGAAGCGATAAAAATGGGTTTAGGCTATGGCTTAGTTGGACACCTTCAAGCACAAGACTTACTTGATTCAGGTGAACTTATTGAAATATTTCCCAATAAAAGGATGCAAGTTCCCTTGTATTGGCAGCACTGGAATATCAAAGCAAAACAAACCAGTGTGATATATCGCTCGCTCGCAGCCAGTGCACAAGTCGCGTTGGTATAAAACTAATACATCCAATAAATGAGCAACAAAAAAGCAGCCCATTTGGCTGCTCTCTTAATAAATTCAATCTTCGGTTTGAGCTTTGCGCTTATACTTTACTTTTAGCTACGGCTTCATTGTTCAGAGCAAGCTGTTCAGTTTCAGGTACAGGCCAGGCATTAATCACAGCTTTCACTAATGATGCCAAAGGAATAGCAAAGAAGACTCCCCATACTCCCCATAAACCACCAAAAATCAACACTGCAGCAATAATGAATACCGGATGCAAATCAACGGCATCCGAAAACAGTAACGGGACTAATACGTTACCATCCAGTGCTTGGATAATCCCATAACCTATCATGAGATAACCAAATTCAGGACTCACGCCCCACTGGAAAAAAGCCACCAAGGCGATGGGTAAGGTCACTAATGTCGCACCAACATAAGGAATTAGCACCGACAGTCCAGTCAGCACTCCCAATAACGCCGCATATCTAAGGTCCATAAAGGCAAAGAAGATATAACTCACCACACCAATAATTACGATCTCAATCACTTTGCCTCTAATGTAATTGAAGATCTGTTGGTGCATTTCATTCCATACTTTACGCGCTAAATCACGGTTTGTGGGGAAGAAACGTTTACTGCCTCGGATCAGTTGATCTTTATCCTTTAAAAAGAAGAAAACCAATAATGGGATTAAAATCGCGTACACCATCACCACAAGTAACGAAGCCGAATAACCAAGCAGTTGTTTACCAATATCGAGTAAATGCTGGGTATCAAGCATCTTTTTAATCTCTTCAACCATGTTATCTAACTGGCTTGGATTAACGAATTGCGGATATTGATTAATATAGCTTTGTGCTGTGATTAATCCTTTATCTATCATGCTGGGTAAATCGGCAATTAAACTGACGCCCTGTTTCCAAATACTTGGCACTAAACCAAAAGTGATTAACAACATTAGTCCAATAAATAGCACTAACACTAAAGACGCTGCAGCCGTGCGGTTAATCCCTACTCTAGCCATCTGAGCTACGGGCCATTCGAGCAAAAAGGCTAACACTAACGCGATTAATAATGGGGCAAGCAGACCGCCAGCAAAATATATTGCTAAGGCAAAACCTGCAAGAATAAGGACTAGAGTAACAGCTTGCGGATCACTAAAACGTTCTTTATACCAACGGCTTAAAACAGATAACATTCATACTCCCTAGTTTGACGACTTATAATAGTCCTTTGCAGCCATCGTAATAATGAAATTTTTCCTGTGTAAAATTGTATAAATAAGCTTCTACATTTTGATTACTAACGACAATATTGACTCTGTACTTTCAGTAATCGAGTGACAAATTCCTACTTTTTTTAAATAACGGGGAACATCTTGCCTGGAACCGGGGTCGGATAATAAAACACGAACACTTTCCCCCGATGAAAGCTGCTTTAATGCTAGTTTGACTTTTACAAGTGGCAACGGGCAACGATAAGAAGTTAAATCAATAATAACCATAATGATCTTGCTATAAACAATCTAAGGCTATTATCCTAATAGCGACGCAAATCACAAGCAAGCATTGTGACTGAATGATAATCATAGCATAGCCCAAATTAAGGATCCGCTTGAGTAAATTAACATTTTCAAAGTCCGTTATCGCAGGTGCCTTATCTTTTATTCTATGCACTAGCTCGCCGGTAAGTTATGCAAATAACGATTTGCCAGATTTAGGTACTGCGGCGGTTAATACATTTAGTCTGGAAAAAGAGAACGAAGTCGGCGATGCTTACATGCGAGTGATCCGCGGCTCTGCCCCTATGCTTAACGACCCTGTACTCAACCAGTACCTGACAGAGCTTGGAAATAAATTAGTCGCACATGCAACCGGCGTAAAAACACCGTTTTATTTCTTCTTGTTAAGAAATGACGAGATTAACGCCTTTGCATTTTTCGGCGGTCATGTCGGTGTCCACACAGGGCTATTTTTAAATGCGGATACTGAAAGTGAGCTTGCCTCTGTTATTGGTCACGAAATTACCCACGTTACTCAACGTCATTTGGCTCGCTCTATTGAGGCCCAGCAAAAAACGTCCCCAGCAACCATCGCCGGAATGCTTGGCGCTATCTTATTAACTATTGCCTCCCCACAAGCGGGGATGGCAGCTTTAGCGACCACTCAAGCACTCGCGACTCAATCAAAGATTAACTACACTCGGTTACATGAAAAAGAAGCTGACCGCATTGGTATGCAAGTTATGGTTGATGCCGGTTTTGACCCAAATGGCGCAGCTGACTTTTTTGGTAAACTGGCAACGCGCTATCGCTTTACCACTAAACCTCCACAAATGTTGCTCACTCACCCCTTACCAGAATCGCGTATATCTGAAGCAAGAGTGAGAGCCGAGCGCTATCCGTTTCGATATGTACCCGACAATTTAGACTTCCAATTAGCAAAATCTCGGATACAAGTTCGTTTCTCTGGTTATAGCGAACAAGCGGCGTTATCAATTTTTGAAACCCAACTTAAGCACAACCGTTACGCATTTAAGAGTGCGGCTGAATATGGCAAAGCACTTGCGCTATTTAGGTTGAAAAAATTTACTGAATCAGAACAAATTATTGATGCATTATTGGCTACAAGCCCCAATAACTTGTTCTATATCGATACCAAAACGGATCTGCTCCACGAGAGAGGCGCGAATAAAGAAGCTATTGAGCTTTTGCTTGCGCAAAAACAATTAAAGCCAACATCGCCAGTTGTTAATACCAACTTAGCCAATATCTATATTGAAGATAACCAAATCGATAAAGCCATTCCTTTATTAGAAGATTTAATATTTTTAGATAAACAAGATCAGCTAGCTTATATCCTGCTAACAGAAGCATATAAAAAACAAGGTAATAAAGCGATGCAGTACTTTGTTAAAGCAGAAACATTAGCATTAGTCGCTGATTACAAAACAGCTATTGATCAGCTCAATTTTGCTTACCGTGAATCTAAAGGTGATGCACTGCAATTAGCACGTATTGAAGCAAGAATTAGGCAGTTTAGACAAGCAGATAAAGCGCTCGAACAGCTTCAATAACATCAGTTTAACTGTGACTATCGTCACAAATTGAAGTATCATAAACACAACTTTTAATAACAATAATATTACTATGACTAACGTTAGTATTTATCACAATCCAAGATGTTCAAAAAGCCGTCAAACCTTGGCGTTACTCGAAGAGCACAACTGCAATATTGAAGTTATAGAATACTTAAAAGTACCTGTGTCTCAGGCTGCACTAGAAGATATCTTGAGCAAACTAAACGTTGAACCAAGAGCGATGATGCGTACCAAAGAAACTGAGTACAAAGAGCAAGGGTTAGGTGATCTTTCATTAACTGACGCTCAGCTGATCAAAGCGATGATAGATACACCTAAATTGATTGAACGCCCTATCGTGCTTGCTAACAACAAAGCGGCAATTGGCCGCCCTCCTGAAAGTGTATTAGCCATTTTATAAACGGAGACATTCAATGAACTCGATCACCCTATTTAAGCTTTGCCGCGCAGGATACGTAGCATTAGTCATGTTGTTAGGGGCATGGTTCATACGTCAGGGATTCACTGGCGAATATTCAATGTTATTTAGCTTACTTTGGTTAATTCCTTTATTATTGCCACTAAAAGGCATATTAACTGGCAAACCTTATACCTATGCTTGGGCAAGTTTCATTTTGTGCCTGTACATGCTGCACGCACTTACCCTTGTTTACGTTACTGAAACAGCCACTCTTTTTGCAGTTGTAGAGTCCTTGCTAATCGCAAGCTTGCTTATCGGGTTTCCATTTTATGCCAGGATCCGCGGACGCGAGCTCGGATTAGGATTAAAAAAGAAAAAATAACCTACGCTCAAACGTAACTATCAAAAGGCGAAATTTTATTTCGCCTTTCGTTTTTTCATTATACAAAAACCTTTTTAAATACCTTTCAGCATCAATATTTTCACATTGTGTTTTCATGCTATATTCAAACAAGCATCGAATAGCATCAACTAAAGATAGGATATTGATATGAAAAAGTCCTTAGGCTACGTAGTTATCAGCCTGTTCTGGCTTACAGCCTGCGGAGGCAGTAGCGACGACGAGAGTGGCGCGCCTGATATTTCCCCACCACCCGTTACACCTGAGGGCTTAACCCGATGTGACCAACAAGTCGAACTCGAAACAGTGACGACGGATTCTGCTATTAGGTTTTATTTAGAACGCGACTATGCCGTAGGCAAGCCCGGCTCAATAGCTGCTAAGCTCAACAATCAAAATGTTTCTGATTATCAATTTACGTGGTCGCAAACTGCTGGTCAGCCACTCACATTAACGACGGTGAAAAGCCCAATACTTGCTTTTACTGCAAGCCAAGCAGGCAGTTACAGTTTTTCTTTATCAGTAACCAATAATAATGTTACCTCGACTGAATCAATCACGATAAACGTTGACGCCTCACAGACAGCGCAACTCCCAGTGAGAGTTGATCATCAATCGAGCGAAGGAAGCGCCGTCAGCTTTAGAATCGATTCATCGGACTCTTCAGTGCCTTCAGATATAAATTGGTGCATAGCCAGCGGCCCCGCGCTCAATGTCGATATCAGTTCACCGGAACAAGCGCTATTTACCGCCCCAAACATTAATGAAGACACCATTAGTATTTTAACCGCATCAGCAATCATCAACGGAACAGCTGTCACCGACAATGTACAATTACTAATCACTAACGAACCAGACATCAGCTCTCCCTATTTTGAACAAAGGTTAGCGAATACCTTTGCCTATCAAGCTAATTCTGCTTATGCGGATGTTTTACAAGACTGTGTTTACTCAAATCAATTGCAACAGAGCTGCGCCATTTCTCAATTGCCTTTGATAGGTCAAGCGTCAGAGGTCAATACACAGGCGATCCTAGATAGAGTGCTGGTTTCTCATCAATGGATGGGAGAAAACTTCGAGTACTTCTTAAAAAACCTCGACCCAAATAGTGACTTTGCAACCTTACTTGAGTCCGTAACAGCTGTAGTCATTAGCTATGACGTTCGCCCCTCTTTTTATTGGGTCGTAACCGGTGCTATTTATCTTGATCCTAATGATCTTTGGTTACTGGCAGCAGAGCGTGACACCATTATTGAAGCGCCTGACTTTAGAAGCGGTTTTGGTAACGATCTTGATTTTCTTATGCCTTGGCGTTACGTAAAAAATAACAGTTACACCTCTTACACAACACCTAGAAGTATTAGGACCGATCGTACCCCACAACAAATGATGCCGGATCTGGCCTCTCTTCTGTACCATGAGCTCGCCCATGCCAATGACTTTTTCCCAAGGAGTAGCCATTCAAGTCTAATTGGCCCAACATTACTTGATGACTATCAGCGAAGAAGCTCTGCTTCTGAATTAGTGTCAGATCAACTGGTTAATTTTGAACCGTTAACCAGTCAATAAATGGCAAGTCTCGCGCAAGTCAGCTTTGGCGGCGAAACAGCGAATGAAACACAAAAGAGCTATGTAGCGAATGATATCACCAGCTTTTTCTCGCCAGATAGAGCAAGCGATTATTACGCTTATTCAACGAGAAGAGAAGATACTGCTATGCTCTTTGAAGAGGCTTTAATGAGTCATCGCTATGGTATTTTACGCGATGTTGCCATTACTGATAAACCCGATAATCCGACAGCAAGTAGTATTACTGTTGATTGGGGGCAAAGGGGACGCATTGGCGATGAAAAGCTTCAACGTCGTGCCGCTTTTGTCATTGACCAAATGATGCCAGAGCTCAATGGACTTTCTTTAGTCAGCGGCTTACCAAACCCTATTGAAATGAATCAAGGTCAATCTTGGAGTGATAACTTGGCTATTAGTCCAAATATCAGCCCTAGTAACAGTAGGGTTCAAACTTTGCAGCAAAGCGCTAAGTTCCGCTCTTCTTTTCCAGACCTTAGATTTAGTGGTGACAGGCATAAACAAGCTGTCGAATAATAATTTATATTGTTAGTCACATCACTGTAGAAAATAAAAAGCCCAGATAATATCTGGGCTTCTTCACTTTTATCAAAGTAAAACTGAGTGAGACTTATACTGACTGGTATTATACCAATCAGTATAAGAATTTGATCAGCTCAGAACGATTTTTGGCAAACTAATTCAAGGCGAATAGCTGTAATAATGGCTATTCCCTTATAAATCTATTCAACGCAGAAGTAGGCAGCCAAAAACGTTCCAGACTGGCGAGTTTTAGCGATTCTGATGCTGTGTTAACGAACTTGAACGTAGAACAACTATGCCCTTCGCTCGTTGCCTTGCCTCAAAACCGCTAAACTCTCGCTGAGCGACTAAATGTTTATACTGATTGGTATTACAGTCTCAACATCTCTTTAACGAAAGGAATCGTGAGTTTTCTTTGATGCACCATTGAGGCTTTATCTAACCTATCAAGTACATCAAATAAGGTTCGTAAATCACGAGCCAGTCGATTTAATAAAAAGCGACCGACGTCTTCCGGCAACTGCAATCCTCTCATCGCGGCGCGACGCTGTAAGGCTGCTAACTTTTCATCATCTGCCATAGGTTGCAGCTGGTAATTTAGTCCCCACTGCATTCTTGAAACTAAGTCTGGTAACGAAAAACCACTGTCACTTGGAGATACACTGGCGCTAACCACTAGCGCGCAGGTTTTTTGCTCTGCTATTCGATTGTATAAATCAAATATCGCCTCTTCCCAAAGAGGGTGGCCAGCAATCGCATCAACATCATCGATGCAAACTAAGTCTAATTTTTCTAAGCCTTCTAACAACGCTGTAGAAATGCTCGCATGGATCCCTAAAGGGATATAAAAGCTACTTCTGCCGAGGTCATTAGCGTGGGCACAAGCTGCGTGCATTAGATGAGTACGCCCCGATTTTTCAGGCCCCCATAAAAATACCGCACCGTCAGAACGACCTTCAGCACAATCTTGTAAACTTTTGATTAACTCGTCATTGCCCGCTGCAGGGTAATAACTATTAAAAGTTTCATCATCAGGTAGATGAACGGGTAATGATAACTGTAAAGGAGAGTTTGACTTCACTCAGGAGATTCTCAACAACGCAATAATTTCTACGATAGGCACACATACTAGCATGTGTGCCACTAGATTGGGAGCTATTGCCCTTTCCAATAATAGATCTGTGTCTCTTTCTGAGACGCTTCTATTGGTTCAAATGATGAATAGTCTAAACTTGATTCAGTTATTGGATTCAAAATCCCTATCCTTGGATCAAGCGCCATCAATCTATGTAGATCTGCTTCATCACCAAATAAGTTTACATTAAACTCAACAGTTTCACCCTGTATTTTGCCTATGCTAGCATGTTTGATAGCACTCAGCTGAGCAAGGTAACGTTCAACTGCTACTAACTGGCGTATATCAGTCACCTCACTAAAAGTAAGCTTAGTGGTATTACGTTCACCTGAATCAGCGACTGCATACTGCTCAACGTAATACTGACTAATTGCACCTACCATTGCAGCAACAGCTTCATCTGCCGAGGCAGACTCGCCACTATGATTAACTAAAGAGGTCATTTGTAATGCTTGGGCATCCTTCTCACGTGGGTAAAGTGCCATTTGATATTGATAGCCACTGCCTTGAGGTGCGATTGTTGCCATAACAAAATAGTTGGCCTGATACCTTAATGAAGCATTGGCAACATTTTCTGTAAACTGACCTCGAATATCATTGACGCCTACTTTCATAGCATCATCAAGGTCCATCAATGGAAATAATAAAGGTACGCCGCGGGCTGCTGATTCACGATTAAATACATTGCGGTCTTCAACAGTTGACGCATCATTTAAAATATCACGCTCACCATTGTGTTCATTAACCAACCAAACCAATGTTAAAGGCCTTTGTTTGCCCCACACTGGCAGCCCAGCTTCCCGTAACAAATTAATAATACGCTTATGATCGAAGTTAACCTTTAGAAATAACTGACTATCTTGTTCAAAATAACCATATTGCGTCATTAATGAACTAGCACTGTTTAACTGTTGCTTAATCTTCTCATTAGATAGTGCACTCTGGGTTCCTGAATTCTTTAAGATAACGTCTTCAAAAGCCTGTTTAATGCCTTGGCTACGAAGTGCAGTAGATCTTGAGTCTACGGCGACGACACCTTCATCTAACTGAGTCACTTCAGCAGCGTTCACGCTATTGAATAATGCAAAGGTAAAAGAAAAGCTAATAAGAATACGTAAGATTATTTTCAACATGCTTTAGATTCTAAGACGGTCAATACCTAAAATTGTATCACATATTTAAATTTTTTTGCCGAGATAAAGCCCACGACACCAGTTTGATTATTTTTATTAATTTTGAATTAATTCACACACATTCAAAAGAAAATCTAATAAGCTTGATAGGTTTACTTAAAATAAGAGAAAAATATGAAAAACCTGACAATGCCGTTGCAGGGAGCACAAATGCTGTTCGTTGCTTTTGGCTCCTTGGTGCTGATGCCACTATTAACAGGGCTAGACACTAACGTGGCACTTTTTACCGCTGGTATCGGTACGCTACTGTTCCAATTAATTACTAAGCGCCAGATCCCCATTTTTTTAGCCTCTTCTTTCGCATTTATCGCACCAATAATGTACGGAGTCCAAACTTGGGGGATCCCATCCACTATGGGTGGCTTAATGGCTGCAGGTGTGGTTTACGTTATTCTAGCAGCAGTGATAAAAGTCAGAGGTGGCGGCTTTATTAAGCGCCTATTACCGCCAGTTGTAGTCGGCCCTGTAATTATCGTTATTGGTTTAGGCTTGGCCCCTGTTGCAGTTAATATGGCTGTCGGTAAAAGTGGCGATGGTAGCTTAGTACTAATAGACCAAAACACAGCGCTGCTTATCTCTCTTGCATCATTGTTTACCACTATTGCAGTGGCTATTTTTGCAAAAGGCATATTAAAACTCATGCCGATTTTAGCCGGGATAACCGTTGGTTATAGCATGAGTTTGGCGTTTGGTATTGTCGACTTTACACCCGTTCAAAACGCTCCTTGGTTAGCATTACCCAATTTCGTTGCGCCAGAATTTAACTGGCATGCGATTTTATTTATGATCCCTGTAGCGATTGCGCCTGCAGTTGAGCATATTGGCGACATTTTAGCGATTTCCAATGTAACAGGTAAAGATTATCTGAAAAAACCAGGCCTACACCGTACATTGGCAGGCGACGGCGTCGCCACGATTGCAGCGTCTGCATTTGGCGGACCACCTAATACGACATACTCAGAGGTAACAGGCGCAGTAACCCTGACCAAGAACTTTAACCCTGCTGTAATGACTTGGACGGCAATTACTGCCATTTTATTCTCATTTGTCGGCAAACTAGGCGCATTACTGCAAACCATCCCAGTTCCAGTTATGGGCGGGATCATGTGTTTACTATTTGGTTCCATCGCTGCCGTCGGTCTTAATTCGCTAATTAAAAATCATGTTGATATGAATGAGCCGAGAAATTTAAGCATTGTCGGTGTGACATTAGTATTTGGTATTGGTGGCATGGCCTTCGGTATTGGTTCTTTCAGCCTAACCGGCATTAGTCTTTGTGGTATTGTCGCGATTATGATGAATTTAATCCTACCGGATAATGCAGCTTCCCATGCAAAAATTGTCAGTGACGAAATTAACCGTCCTTCATAACGTGATAGTAAATATCGTTAGCGCTACCGATAATAGCTAATAAAAAGCCCCTAAAGGACTTCTCCATTAGGGGCCTTTTTAACAGTTAAAAACCAGACTTATGCTTGCTCGTCTTCTTCTGTTTTGTATTTAGCTGCAGTTTCTTTGATAAGCGTTTGTAGCTCACCTTTTTGGTACATTTCAGTCAGGATATCACAACCGCCAATTAGCTCACCTTCAACCCAAAGTTGAGGGAAAGTCGGCCAGTTAGCATACTTAGGTAGTTCAGCGCGGATATCTGGATGCTGGAGGATATCAACGAATGCAAATTGCGCTTCACAATTAATCATGATTTGAGCAACTTGAGAAGAAAAACCGCAGCTTGGTAACTTTGGTGAACCCTTCATATAAACGATAATTGGATTTTCGGCAATTTGCTGCTTGATCTTTTCTACTGTTTCCATTTTTCTTTCCTGGTTAGAACTTCATTACAATCTCCCCATTGTACGCCAGTCTTCGACAGAACAAAAACCTACTTTTTACAGGGATAATATCAATACCAATTACATTAGTAATTTAATCAATTCAGAAGCGCTCAAGCTTTTCAATTCAAGGCGCATGGACGACAGAATGGTTATTCCCTTGTGAGACCATGCAAAGCAGAAGTGGAATGCTTGAGCACTTCCCTCTGGGTGGGCTTCAAAGCACTGCATGCTGCGCCAGAAACTCTCGATATAGAATAACTATTAGCTTCAAGTTCCCGACTTGCCTTCAGTGCTTTGAATTCCCACTGAATGAACAGATTATTAATGCAATTGGTATAATAGAAATAAACGATTAAGATAATCGCTCAATTGGAAGAAACAATGATACACTTCACAAGTTTATTAGGTAAAATGTTCCGCAGTGAGCAAGAACGCACAAAATAACAATCTAGAAGTTAACGGAGAAAACTAATGGCTTTTGAATTACCAGCATTACCTTACGCAAAGAACGCACTTGAGCCACATATCTCAGAAGAGACCATTAACTACCACTACGGTAAGCACCACAACACTTACGTTGTTAAGCTTAACGGTTTAGTTGAAGGTACTGACCTTGAGCAAAAGAGCCTAGAAGAGATCATTAAAACCTCTACTGGTGGTATCTTTAATAACGCAGCTCAAATCTGGAACCACACTTTCTACTGGAACTGCCTATCTCCAAATGGTGGCGGTGAAGCGACAGGTCCAGTTGCTGATGCAATCAATGCAGCTTTCGGTTCATTTGAAGCATTTAAAGCACAGTTCACTGATTCTGCAGTAAACAACTTTGGTAGCGCTTGGACATGGCTAGTAAAGAATGCCGACGGTACTGTAGCAATTGTTAACACTAGCAATGCAGCAACACCACTAACTGACGAAGGTGTTACGCCAATCATGACTGTAGACGTATGGGAACATGCTTACTACATCGATTACCGTAACGTACGTCCAGATTACCTAGCGCACTTCTGGGAACTGGTTAACTGGGACTTTGTTAACGCAAACTTCGCAGGTTAAGCAAATCGATTAGGGTGTCTATTTATATAAGACCAACCTATAGGATTTGAAATCAATACCGCTCATTATGGGCGGTATTTTTTTGCCTAATTCTAGCTCGCCAGCAATATAAACTATGGTTATACCAATCAATTATTCTGATTAGTATAGCAAGTGCATTTATCTAAAAACTCGAGGCTGATTCTGAACACTAGAAATAAGATGATGACTCAAATCGCAAAGCACAGAACGTTAGATTTTGAGGTTTGAGGTTTGAGCCATTTTAGTGAGCAATAAAAACTAAGCTCATTAAACTCAAAGGTGCCGCTGTATCAAATGCTCGCTTATAAAAGCCCTCGAGTTACTGCTTAATAGCAAAAGTTAACACTAACGCTGACTGATACCAATCAGTGTAAGAATTTACTCTACCCAAAGTTGTTAAACTCAGAGCGGCTAAACTCTCGCTGCGCGACTAAATGTTTATAAGGCTTGGGGTTAGATAGAAATATAAAAAAAATCCGAATACCCACGGCATTCGGATTTATATGTTGCTCTACGTTGTTTTGCTTTTAACTAAAACAATACACAACAGCTAACGTGTAACGAGCCAGTTAAGGGCTTACTTAAGTGCACCAATCGCTTCTTTACATAAAGCGGTAATACGATCCCAATCACCCTGCTCCATTGCATCTGTTGGCGCAATCCAACTACCACCAATACAATCTACATTCTTAAGAGCTAAATAGTCTTTGTAGCTACTTGGGGTAATGCCGCCTGTTGGGCAGAAACGAATATCTGCTAATGGGCCAGAAAATGCTTTAAGTGCATTAACGCCGCCTGAAGCTTCAGCAGGGAAAAACTTAAAGTTTGTGTAACCCAGCGCCATGCCTTTCATGACTTCAGAAATACTCGCAACACCCGGAATTAATGGCGTATTGCCTTCCATCGCTGCTTCTAATAATTCTGTTGTCGCACCTGGGGTAATGACAAACTGTGCGCCAGCGTTAACCGCTTGCTCAAGCTGCGCTTTATTTAGAATCGTACCTGCACCCACTAAGGCTTCAGGCACTTCTTTAGCAATTTTAGTAATTGCTTCTAAAGCACAATCTGTACGAAGGGTGACTTCTAATACAGAAATACCACCTGCAACTAATGCTTTAGCCAACGGCACAGCATGTTCAATCTTATTGATCACCATTACAGGAACAATAGGGCTGCGTTTAAAAATATCTTGTGGTTGTAATGACCAGTTATTCTCAAGCATTGCGTTACTCTTCCTTAAAGATTAATAATTTTCATCAATAGCACTAGTGCAACGGGCACCAGTTTCAGGGCTACTTAAGTTAGAACGAAGTGCACCAAATAACTCTCGGCCCATACCGTAACTCGTTTTATGAAGATCGACTTTCTCTGCAACTCGAGCATTCAGTTCCGTTTCATCAACGAGAAGAGATAGTTCACCCGTTGTTGCATTAACTCGGACTAAATCACCATTTTGGATCTTTGCAATAAGACCACCATCAAGTGCCTCAGGCGTTAAGTGAATTGCAGCAGGCACTTTACCAGAGGCGCCAGACATGCGGCCGTCGGTTAATAGTGCGACTTTATAGCCTCTATCTTGCAGCGTGCCAAGAATTGGCGTCAGCTTGTGTAGCTCAGGCATACCTACCGCTTTAGGCCCTTGACCTTTCACAACAACAACGCAGTCTTTATCTAAATCGCCAGCTTGGAAAATCGCTTCAAGCTTATTTTGATCATCAATTACAACAGCTGGCGCTTCTACAACGCGGTGTTGTTCTTGTACTGCTGATACTTTAATCACAGCGCGGCCTAAGTTACCTTTGAGTAACTTTAAACCACCGTTACTTTGGAATGGCTTATCAAGGCTGGTTAGTACTTCAGCATCTAGGCTTGTTTGAGGGCCATCAACCCAAATCAGTTCGCCATCGCGGATCTGCGGCTCTTGGGTGTAACGCTTAAGACCGAAACCAGCAACTGTATCAACGTCTTCATGCAATAAACCGCCTGCGAGCAGCTCTTTGATTAAGAACGCCATACCACCAGCAGCATGGAAATGGTTAATGTCTGCATGACCATTTGGGTAAACTCGAGCAACAAGAGGCACTGCATCTGAAAGCTCTGAGAAGTCATCCCAGTTAATGATAATGCCTGCAGCACGTGCTGCTGCAACGATATGCATAGTCAGGTTAGTTGAACCACCGGTCGCGAGCAACGCAACAATACCGTTCACAATCGACTTTTCAGAAACAATTTTACCGATTGGCGTATATTGACTGCCCATGTCAGTTAATCGACAAACTTGCTTAGCAGCAGTTTTGCTTAATACATCACGTAGCGGATCATCTGGATTAACAAATGATGAGCCTGGAAGCTGCAGTCCCATGACTTCTAACATTAACTGGTTACTGTTAGCTGTACCGTAGAAAGTACAAGTACCCGCACTGTGGTAAGACTTAGATTCTGCATCTAACAAAGCAGCTCTATCAACTTCGCCTTGTGCATATTGCTGACGAATGCGTGCTTTTTCTTTGTTTGGTATACCTGATTTCATTGGACCCGCAGGTACAAATAGCATTGGCAGGTGGCCAAAGCTCAAAGCACCAATCAACAGGCCCGGTACAATCTTGTCACAGATCCCAAGCAGCAATGCGCCATCAAACATATTGTGTGACAAGCCAACAGCCGTGCCCATCGCAATGACTTCACGACTTAAAAGGCTTAGCTCCATACCAGGCTGACCTTGAGTCACACCATCACACATTGCAGGCACACCACCTGCAACCTGAGCAACGCTGCCTATCTCATTACAAGCTTGCTTTAACATATCTGGATATTCACCATACGGCTGGTGAGCAGATAGCATGTCATTGAAAGAAGTAATAATACCGATATTGGCTTTATTCAATTGCTTAATAGCTGTTTTATCGCTTGGGTTACAAGCTGCAAAACCATGGGCTAAGTTACCGCAACTTAATGCGCTACGGTGAACGCCTTGGTTTTTAGCATCATCGAGCGCCGCTAGGTATTTAGCGCGAGAATCTTTGCTTCGTTCAATAATTCTGTCTGTAACAGATTGTACAACGCTGTGCATAATTACTCCTTAAGCGCTCCAGTAAACATCGACAGGGGTTTTGTGCTGTCCAAGTACGGCTCGGATCGGCATTTCACTGCTATCATCAGTTACTAGTGCTTGTCGGTAAACATCCAATTTGGACTCACCAACGATATGTAAATAAATTTGGCGACTCGCTAAAATCGCTGATTTTGATAATGAAATTCTTGAGTGAGGTGCATTACCAGGTTTAACTGCAACACATAACTCCTCTGTCGTCAGAGCATGTTCAAGCTCTGCCGCTTGTGCGCAAGGGAACCAAGAGCAGGTATGGCCGTCATTACCCATACCTAACACCACCACATCGAATGGTTTTGGAAAACTGCCCAGTTGCTCTATCGCCATTTGGCAGCCTTCTTCAGGTGAAGAATACATATTCTTCAACCCACGAAATTTAGCACCCGCCGCTCGATTCTTAAGTAGGTTATTTCTAACTAAGCGCTCGTTTGAGTCACCATGTTCAGCATCGACCCAGCGCTCATCGGCTAGCGTGATATATACATCACTCCAGTCAATTGTTTTCTTACTGAGCAGCTCAAATAACTTAAGCGGTGTCGAACCACCTGATACGATAAGACTCGCTTTACCGCGACTATCGACAGCTTCTTGTAATTGATTAGCAATACGTTCTGCAAGCTGCGCTTCAAGCACTTCTTTATTGTCAAATGACTTAAAAACAGTTTCTTTAATCATAGCTTTCACCTTACTCGTCCCAAGAACGGCCGTCTTTAGTGATCAATGCAACTGAAGCAACCGGTCCCCAAGTACCTGCAGGGTAAGGCTTTGGTTTTTCGTCAGTTTCTTCCCAAGCTTGAATAATGCCATCAACCCAGCTCCACGCTTGCTCAACTTCATCACGGCGCACAAACAATGCTTGATTACCCAACATAGCTTCAAGCAGTAAACGCTCGTATGCATCAGCAATACGTTCATTTTTGAACGTTTCTGAGAAACTTAAATCCAGTTTTGTGGTTTGCAAACGTTGCTTTTCACCTAGACCAGGTACCTTATTCAGCATCTGGATCTCAACACCTTCATGTGGCTGCAGACGGATCGTCAGCTTGTTAGGCGGTAAGTTACGGTAGTTAGAGCTATAAAGGTTATGCGGTGGATTTTTGAAATACACCACAATTTCTGAACTCTTAAACGGCATACGCTTACCACTACGTAAATAGAATGGCACGCCAGCCCAGCGCCAGTTATCGATATCCACACGCAGCGCGACAAAGGTTTCCGCCTTTGATTGCACGTTCGCGCCCTCTTCTTCTAGGTAACCTGGAACAGGTGCACCTTTTAAGAAGCCAGAGCTATATTGGCCACGAACCGTATTTTCGTAGATATTGTCAGCGTTAATTGGACGCAGTGATTTAAGTACTTTTACTTTTTCATCACGGATGTTGTCAGCGTCTAAGTTAACAGGCGGGTCCATTGCAACAAGCGTCAATACCTGCAGCAAGTGGTTTTGAATCATATCGCGCATTTGTCCGGCTTTATCGAAGTAACCCCAACGACCTTCAATGCCCACTTCTTCGGCAACGGTTAATTGCACATGGTCAATCGTACGGTTGTCCCACTTTGAAGCAAATAAGGAGTTAGCAAAGCGCAGAGCAAGTAGATTTTGAACAGTCTCTTTACCTAAATAGTGATCAATTCGGTAAACTTGGTTTTCTTCAAAGTAAGCTGAAACTTGATCGTTAATAATGCGGGAAGTGGCGAGATCGGAACCGATAGGCTTTTCTAGAACAACACGAGAGTCAGGATAAATAAGATTTTGTTCATGTAGGCAACGGCAAATATCACCAAAAATAGCTGGCGGAGTGGCGAAGTAACTCACCATGACCCGTTTTTCAGGCTCTAAAATATCATGGAAAGGCTGGTAACCATCAGAAACAGTGAAGTTTGTTCCGATATAGTGGCAACGGTCCAAGAAGCGATTCTTGGTCTCTTCGCAGAGCCCATCTTTTACAAATGTCTCTAATGCAGTGGTTACCAACTCGCGATATTCTTCTTGGCTAAAGTCATCTTTTGCTACGCCGAGGATTTTCGTATCGACATTCAGTAAGTTTGCTTTATCAAGTTGGTATAAAGAAGGCAGCAACTTTCGTTTAGCTAAATCCCCTTTAGTCCCAAATAGAACAAAATCACAAGCTTTGGCTTCTGGTGTTGTTATGCCCATAGCTTCAAAATCTCCTTTTTGACACTGTGCCCCATCATTTTTGATGGGAATTCACACGTTTGTTGTAATATAACAACAGAAATTAGTAATTGCATCTAAATTTTATAATAAACTTCACGTTAGGCTATTAGCTATGTTACGCCATAATCTGATATGCTTTCGTGATAAAATTACTAAAATTTATCGTGTTTGTACCTGCTGTCATTATAAATTAATGTTGGCGTCTACGCTCCGCAAATAACGGTTTAAAGACGACAACACATAAGCTTTAACGAAATATAATAAAACTACATTACTATTGAGTGGACGTACGCATATGAATACCCTAGAAAAGGTGCAAAAAAGCCTTACCCATTTTAGTAAATCTGAACGTAAAGTAGCAGAAGTTATTTTGTCTTCGCCGCAAACCGCGATTCATTCTAGTATCGCCACACTGGCAAAAATGGCCGATGTGAGTGAGCCAACCGTTAACCGCTTTTGTCGACGCTTAGACACTAAGGGCTTTCCAGACTTTAAGTTACACCTAGCGCAAAGCCTTGCAAACGGCACCCCTTATGTTAGTCGCCACGTAGAAGAAGATGATAGTCCAGATTCCTATACGACTAAAATCTTTGAGTCATCGATGGCATCACTCGATACCGCCAGACAAAGCATTGATACCGCCGCAGTCAATAAAGCCGTTGATATCCTTACGCAAGCAAAGAAAATCTCTTTCTTTGGTCTTGGGGCATCTGCATCAGTCGCCCATGACGCGCAAAATAAATTTTTCCGCTTTAATGTACCAGTCATAAGCTTTGATGACGTACTCATGCAGCGCATGAGCTGTATAAACAGTAATGAGGGCGATGTTGTTGTTCTTATCTCGCACACTGGACGTACAAAGTCGCTTATTGATATAGCAAAACTTGCCCGCGAAAATGGGGCTGCCGTTATTGGTATTACCGCGCGTAACTCACCACTTTCAACCGTCTGTACACTTCCTGTGACAATGGAAGTACCGGAAGATACCGATATGTATCTGCCTATGGCTTCACGTTTAGCACAATTGGTTATAATTGATGTGCTCGCAACTGGATTTACGCTAAGACGAGGCCCTCGCTTCCGTGAGAATCTAAAGCGCGTAAAAGAAGTGCTAAAAGAGTCAAGAATCGACAAAGATCCAATTTTGTAACTGACTTTCTACATAATTTATGGCAATTCAGGCCGCTCTGAATTGCCTATTTATCAATTAATGTTGGAATACTTCACAAATTTAAAATCTTGAGTTAGATCATTTTGTTTGTAATTTTACTACATTAATGGGTATTGTCTGATAATATAGGGTTAGAATTTTTTAAAACTTAACGGAGTATCTCATGTTCCGCAGAACCAAAATTGTAACAACTTTGGGTCCAGCCACTGACCGTGATGACAACTTACGCCGCATTATTGCTGCCGGTGCTAACGTTGTTCGCTTAAACTTCTCTCACGGTGCACCAGAAGATCATAAAAAACGTGCAGATGACACTCGAGCGATTGCAAAAGAGCTAGGTGTGCATGTTGCTGTTTTGGGCGATCTACAAGGTCCAAAAATTCGCATCTCTACTTTCAAAGATAACAAAAAGGTTATGTTAGAGCTTGGACAAGCTTATACCCTTGATGGCGATCTTGCGAAAGGCGAAGGCGACGAGACTCAAGTCGGTATCGATTATAAAGAGTTGCCAAAAGACGTAAGCCTTGGCGATATCTTAATGCTAGATGATGGCCGCGTTCAGCTGCGCGTTGAAAGTGTTGACGGTAATAAGGTTCACACCACAGTTACTGTTGCCGGTCCTTTATCTAATAATAAAGGCATCAACAAGCAAGGTGGCGGATTATCTGCTGCAGCGTTAACCGAAAAAGATAAAGCTGACATTATCACAGCAGCACAAATTGGTGTTGACTACTTAGCAGTATCTTTCCCAAGAAGTGGCGCAGATCTTAACTACGCACGCGACTTAGCGCGTCAAGCTGGTAGTAACGCACTGATCGTTTCTAAAGTAGAACGTGCAGAAGCAGTAGCAACTGATGAAGCAATGGATGATGTGATTATTGCCTCTGATGCGGTTATGGTTGCCCGTGGTGATTTAGGTGTTGAAATCGGCGATCCAGCGCTTGTTGCAGTACAAAAGCGCCTAATCAGCCGCTCTCGTCAGCTGAATAAGCCTGTGATCACTGCGACTCAAATGATGGAGTCAATGATCTCAAGCCCAATGCCAACACGTGCAGAAGTGATGGACGTTGCCAACGCGGTACTTGATGGTACTGACGCGGTAATGCTAAGTGCTGAAACTGCTGCTGGTGACTTCCCTGAAGAAACTGTTAAAGCTATGGCTGAAGTTTGTCTTGGCGCTGAGTCACACCCAAGTGTGCAAGTATCTAAGCACAGACTTGATCAGCAGTTTACAACGATCGAAGAAACTGTTGCGCTATCAACCATGTATGCAGCTAACCATCTTGAAGGTGTTAAAGCAATTATCGCGTTAACTGAATCAGGTGCGACACCGCAATTGATGTCTCGTATCAGTTCAGCACTACCTATCTTTGCTTTGTCACGTCATGAAACTACGCTAGCTAAAATGGCACTTTACCGTGGTGTTAAGCCAGTGTACTTTGACTCAACAGCTCATGCACCTGAAGTTGTAGCCCAAAGAGCGCTAGAAACCTTATCTGAAGCTGGTTACCTTGAAAAAGGTGATATGGCGATGATGACTAAGGGTGACGCTATGGAAACGGTTGGCGGTACAAACACCAGCAAAGTGGTTGTTGTAGGTTAATCAGAACATTTCTACTTATCGTTAGTTAGGTAAGTTCTATATGAAAAGCTACTATTTTTTAATAGTAGCTTTTTTATTTCACTTAGAATCAAAACTATCAATTTCAATTTAAAAAACGCTAACGGTTTGGGCAAGTTGATTGCTCTTCCACAGTAACAGCAACAATGCTACTGACATCAAAAGCGCCTAGCTCCCTTTGCCTCACCAACTCACCTCCCCCTATTTCCATCTCGTTGGGCATTATTAGCATTCCCACTCTGAACTTTAAAAATATACCCTGCTTTAGCAAGCTAGAGCTTATACTTTACAACTCGTAAAGATTATTGTTCCGCCGCAGTTAAACAATCGCTCAAGCTAACCTTCCTTTCTATTTTGCCTTACATTCATCTACTTCAAAGTTCTAGATAGCGCCACTGATTGTGTTAATTACACTCATACCAACTAGGCAATAAATACGAAAATGCCGCCTTATTCAGTACTCATTTAGGTACATCATAAGCCGGCATTTTATTTGGCTGCTCTTAGGTTAAATAACTAAGAGCACACTTGATGACATCTAGATGCTACTTTCGATTAAAGAGCCTCGAAGTCATCTACATTGATAGCTGCAAGTCTTAGCGTATCTGCATTAACTAGCTGCTGGTGCTCATCTTGTGTTATCAGTTCACTCTCAAGGGCTGCATCGAACAATGGCAATGGTGCTAGCTTAGGCAGCGCTCCGTCTTTTTGTGCTTGCTTAAGCTTGGCGTACAAACCTTTACAAGCACACTTAGCAATAAATGCATTTTCGACATCAGCAATACCACTAGTATCCCCGGCAAAATCTGGGCACAGATGCGTTAACCGATCTCGAGCCGGAGACGGCTTGCTCATAGCAACGACTAAGTCGATAGACTGTTTATCAGTCGCATCTTTAAACCGATTCCCGAGTGGGAAAATAATCGCTCGCAATAATAAGGCTACGCCGCGATTAGGGAAGTTACGCATAGCTTCATCTAACGCTTTGGCAGCAAGATGCAGCCTTGTTGCCATAACATGGCGCACTGCGGGTAAGTCATCAAATTGACGTCCATTATCTTCAAATAACTTTAGTGTGGCAGAACCTAAATAAAGTTGACTTAACACATCCCCCATACGCGCACTCAACATCTCTTTGCGCTTTAGGTCACCACCAAGGATCAGCATTGACATATCTGTCATAAGTGCCAGACCAGATGATAGGCGTGTCATATCTTTATAATATTGCTTTGTCTCACCGCTTACTGGCGACTGGGCAAAACGACTACCCGTTAATGCATTACCAAATGCACTAAATGCATTGCGCGCGGCATAACCTATATGACCTAACAGTAATGCATCAAAACGCTCGAGCCCCGCGTTCGAGTCTTCCATGCTCGCGGCTTCCATCTCTGCAAGCACGTAAGGATGACAACGGGTGGCTCCTTGACCAAAAATCATCAAACTACGCGTCAGAATATTTGCACCTTCCACCGTAATTGAAATCGGTAACGCCATGTAACCGTGACCTAAATAGTTTTTTGGCCCAAGTTGAATCCCCTTACCTGACTGAATATCCATCGCATCATCGACAACCTTACGACCCAGCTCTGTCATATGGTATTTAGCGATAGCGGTAACTACAGAAGGTTTAACTTTTAAATCGATACCGGTTGTGGTTAAACGTCTTGCAGCCTCGAGCTGGTAAGTATTAGCAATAACCCGAGCTAACGCTTCTTGTACACCTTCGAACTGACCAATAGGTAAACCAAATTGTTGGCGCACAGCGCTATAAGCCGTGGTCGTTTTCGTTGCCATGTGACCTGATGCTGTTGAAAGAGCTGGAAGTGAAATGCCACGACCTGCTGATAAACATTCAACCAGCATACGCCAGCCGCGACCAGCGTATTGTGGCCCGCCAATAATCCAATCTAACGGAATAAATACATCTTCGCCCTGAGTGGTGCCATTCATAAACGCAAGATTGAGCGGATTATGGCGTCGACCAATTTGAACGCCTTTATGGTCTGTCGGGATTAGCGCACAGGTAATACCGATATGTTTAACATCGCCGAGTAAGCCATCTGGATCTTGCATTTGAAACGCAAGACCTAATACATCAGCGATAGGTGCTAGCGTAATGTAGCGCTTATTCCAATTTAGCTTTAGGCCTAATGTCTCTTCGCCATTAAATTCTTGACGACAAACGACGCCCGTATCAGGAATCGCGCCGGCATCACTGCCCGCTTCCGGCCCCGTCAATGCAAAACAAGGAATAGCGCGACCATCAGCTAACAATGGTAGCCAATGATCTTTCTGCTCAGTGGTACCATAATGGGTCAGCAACTCTCCTGGGCCTAAAGAGTTTGGCACCATAACCGTCACCGCTGCACTTACGCTACGGCTGGCAATTTTACTGACAATCGTTGAATTAGCATAAGCAGAAAACGCCTTACCGCCATACTTTTTCGGGATAATTAACGCAAAGAAACCTTCTTTTTTAAAGTATTCCCAAAGTTCTGGTGGTAAATCTTTTCTATTATTAACAATGTCATAGTCATCAATCATTGTTAATGCAGTCATGACTTGATTATCAATAAAGTCTTGTTCTTCAGACGTCAATGTTGGCTTGCCATAACTATGTAACACTTGCCAGTTAGGCTTGCCCTTAAACAGCTCGCCCTCCCACCAAACGTCTCCCGCTTCCATCGCTTCTTTTTCAGTATTCGATAAAGGCGGCAACACTTTTTTGAAAAAACTAAACACAGGACGCGTAACAAACTGCATCCTAATATTTTTAACACTGAATACAACGACTATTGCGATGAGCAATAGCACTATTATTGTCGTAACCATAATTTTTTACTTTGCATCCTGAATAAGTGGGACCGAAACACCGGCAGATAAATATGGAATAACCTTTTTAATAACAGCTTCAATATCATTTTGCTCACCAAAATCAGCTTCTGCGATTTCAGTAAGTGCATCTGCTGAGGCCATGGTGAAAACAACTGTGCCTAAGGTAAAGTGTAATCGCCAGAACATCTCTGCAGGCGGAATATGAGGGGCGCTTTCAGCAACAGCTTTAACAAAAAGCCCTAAGTATTCACCATAGTGCGTAGTGATAAACCAACGAAGGTGGCCTTGGCTTTCAATATAGCCGCGCCCCAAAAGTTGTAAGAAAGTCGTTGTGCCTTCATTGCGTAGCTGATTCAATTCTAGCAACGGCGCCACTAAAGTTGAAAATATATCATTTAACGAGGCGTCAGTGTTGTCTCGACGAACCACTTCAATAGCCTCAGCCGCAGCCGGCATAAATACATCAAGGTAACGGGCTAACACCGCTCTAATTAGCTCTTTTTTCGAACCGAAGTGGTAATTTACTGAAGCAAGATTCACCTCAGCTTTACTTGTTATCAGTCTTAGAGAGGTCTCTGAAAAACCTCTTTCTGCAAATAATTTTTCCGCAGCATCCAGTATTCTTGTTTTTGTATCGGAGCGATTTGCCATTCCGTTGCCTTTATATCTATTTAAAACACTCGTTTAAATTAAACATTCGCTTTGTGCTTGTCAAACGAAATCCTGATATATAAGCATAAACTCACTTTATCGGCTTTTATTAATCCAGCTAAAACGTCACGTTAAGCTTATGGTGTAAAGACAACGCTTAGATACTAATTAAAACGCTTTGATTTTATTTATTAGCTATCTGAAGTTGAAAAGTAAGCAACGAAAAACGGGGTAAGTTAGGTTAATAACAAATTGAAATGGCCTTGTATGTGCAATATGTGCAAAGAATCACTCATCCATTAAATTGAAATTCTTATTCTGCAGCAATCCGTAATCAAAACAGCTTAATCAAGCAAGCTTAATGAAGCTTGTTATATAAAGTCACCTATAACGGTTCGCTCTCACTCTTGCGTTCTAATATTTAATCCGCTGTTAATTAGTAACAAAATAAGTAAAATGAGCAACACAAAAACAACAAAGGATTTCTAGGATGAACCTGACCTTAGGCAAAATATCTACATTATCAGCAGTCATTGCACTGGCGATAGGCGTCACAGCTTGTAGCCAATCAGAAGCTGATAACACCGCTGCATCACTTGATAAGCAAGTCGATAAAACAACGCAAGCCAAGCGATTTATTAGCGACGCAGAAGCTCAAATGGCAGCGCTATCCATTGAAATTAATCGTTCAGAGTGGATCTATAGCAATTTTATTACTCAAGATACCGCTGCGTTATCGGCAAGTGTTGCAGAGAAATACACCGCCGCTTCCGTAGATTTGGCGACCCGTGCCGCGCAATACGCAGACCTACCGTTAAGCGCTGAAGAAAAAAGAAAGTTGAATATTCTTCGCAGCTCTATCGTATTACCGGCGCCATTAGATCCGGCTAAAAATAGTGAATTAGCCAATATTAGCGCACAATTAAATGGCTTATACGGTAAAGGTAAATATTGCTTCGAAGATGGTCGCTGCCTCACTCAACCAGAGCTTTCTGCAATCATGGCAGAGTCAAAGAATCCTGAAGAGTTATTAGAAGTTTGGCAAGGCTGGCGAGAAATAGCTAAACCTATGCGTCCGCTATTTGAGCGAGAAGTTGAACTTGCGAATGAAGGCGCAAAAGATTTAGGTTACGCCAATCTTTCAGAGTTATGGCGCAGTAACTATGACATGAAGCCTGATGAGTTTTCTACTGAGTTAGACCGTCTCTGGGGCCAAGTAAAGCCGCTTTATAATTCACTGCATTGTTATGTACGCGGTGAACTTAACGAGCAATATGGTGATGAAGTCGCCCCCGCATCGGGTGCAATCCCAGCACATCTGCTCGGCAATATGTGGGCACAAAGCTGGGGAAATATTTACCAGCAAGTCGCACCGCAAGACGCCGATCCAGGATATGACGTCACAGAGCTACTAGCTAAACATAACTATGATGAAATAAAAATGGTAGAACAAGCCGAGAGCTTCTTTACCTCTTTAGGCTTTGAAGCACTACCTGATACCTTTTGGGAACGTTCTTTGTTCGTGCAACCAGATGATCGCGATGTGGTTTGCCATGCGTCAGCTTGGGATCTCGACAACCTTGATGATATTCGCATAAAAATGTGTATTCAAAAAACAGCTGAAGACTTTACGGTTATTCACCATGAGTTAGGTCATAACTTCTATCAACGTGCTTATAAAAACCAGCCTTTCATCTTTAAAAATAGCGCAAATGATGGTTTCCATGAAGCTATCGGTGACACAGTTGCGCTATCTATTACACCAAACTATTTGAAACAGATTGGCTTATTAGATGAAGTACCCGATGCCTCAAAAGATATTGGCCTATTACTCAAACAAGCACTGGATAAAGTGGCCTTTATGCCATTTGGTTTAATGATTGACCAATGGCGCTGGAAAGTCTTCAGTGGCGAAATCACACCAGAGCAATATAACCAGGCTTGGTGGGAACTAAGGGAAAAATACCAAGGTGTTAAAGCGCCAATAGCCCGTAGTGAAGCTGATTTTGATCCGGGGGCTAAGTACCACGTTCCCGGTAATGTGCCTTATACTCGTTACTTCTTAGCGCATATTTTGCAGTTCCAGTTCCACAAGTCCTTATGTGAGATAGCTGGAGACAATGGACCTGTTCATCGTTGCAGTATTTATGGCAATAAGGAAGCCGGCTCTAAACTTAACACCATGCTTGAAATGGGACAAAGTCAGCCTTGGCCAGAAGCGTTAGCAGCTGTTACCGGTACCAAAGAAATGGATGCAAAAGCTGTACTCGACTATTTTGCGCCATTGCAAACTTGGTTAGATGAGCAAAACACTACTGCCAACCGTCAGTGTGGTTGGTAGAATTATAGACTGATCACTCAATCGCGTATTGTTGACGCTAAAACAAAGGCCATTACCTTATGGGTAATGGCCTTTTTAATACTTCATATTGAGTCCACATTTTGCTTAGCGAACGTTGACACCTTTATGGTTGGTTTCTCTGGTCTCGATACGCTTTTGTTCAGATTTCACCAACATCACATATAGTGCACCAGTCCCACCATGCTGGCGCTGTGCACTATGAAACGCAAGTACCTCTTCAATCTCTTGTAGCCAAGTGACAACAAACGACTTCATCAGCCCTGGATATGGCTTACTCTTTGCGCCTTTGCCATGGATCACGACAATACTCCGCTCTCCCCGTTCACGGCTAATTTGAATCTGTTGGTAAAGCGCTTCTCTTGCCTGAGTGGCTTTTAGCGTATGTAAGTCAATCTCATGTTTAACAGGGTAACCGCCGAGACTTAAACGGTGAAATACCGCCTCTTGCACACCATCACGCTTAAACTCAACGATAGCATCAGGTAATACGGGCAAAATCAAATTAGGATCGAGTGTTAACTTAGCTAATTGCTCACTCATTTGCAGTTGTTTTCTACGGGCATCTTGCGCTTGTGTTGATACTTTTTGCTCGCTAATCGTAGTCGTTGTATTATTTTTAAGTGGTTGTACTCCGGCCATTTCATCAAGAAATAAACGCATTTCATCTTCAACCATAATTACTCCAATCAGCCTTACGTACCCAAATCAATTTTTAATCAGCATTGTTAAAAACACTCAATCTATGAGCATGACAACACATCTTGTAATAATCTAGTACTTTAGTTCACGTTAACCATCTATTATAGTGTTAGCTATTATATTCCCAGTTCTGTTTATTACATGCTTAAAAAAGTTGCAACAGCGTTTACATTACTATTCTCACTTTACTTTAGCTTGCTCCAAGTCGCTTTTGCCAGTGACAACGAAGCACTAAATGCTGTTTATAGCCATATTAGTGATGCTTTTGAAGAGCTTGATGCAAGCAAAATGAAAGCGATATATTCTGAAGATGCATGCTATATTCCAGAAGACCAAGGTCAAGAGATCACCATAGGACGCGACAATATCGTGGCGTTATACGACACTTTTTTTGGTAAAATTAAGCATAAAAACGCTAAGATTGAAGTCGATTTTAGAGTGATTGAACGCAATATTGAAGGCACGAGTGCTACCGATATAGGCTATTACCTTATACGCTTTCACCCACCTATCGATAACGGGGAGCCAACAAGTGAGTTTGCAGGTAAATTTGTTGGCGTCTCTAAAAAGAAAAAAGACGGCAAATGGTATTTAACCGTAGATACCAATAATCGTGCTGAAGCATCGTTTTATTATAATGCGAAACCTAGCCCAAACCTTTATTATGGCCGCCAGTTTCCAGCATTAAGCCAAAATTCAGTTCCGAGTAACCATGACCAACCTTAATATTAACCCGCAAACTCCCTGCCCTTGTTGTTCAGACCTTAACTATGATCAATGTTGCCAATCCTTTCATTTGAAAATAAAGCACGCCCAAACACCTGAGCAGTTAATGCGCTCGCGTTTCTGTGCATTTTTTTTAAAAGATTATGCCTATTTGATCGAAACTCACCACAATGATTTTCGTCAAGGTCTTACTGAAGATTTGCTTGCACAAGAGCCTTTCCCCCAATGGTTAAGCCTAGAGGTAAGTAAAAGTTCAATTGATGGCGATACCGGTAAGGTAACCTTTCAAGCCTGGTATCAACTCGACGGTGACATTGATGCCATTCATGAAAGTTCTGATTTTATCAAGCAAGATGGCTTATGGTTCTATACCCAAGGCGAACAAAAAGACGCTATTTACCCAAAGCGTAATGATAAATGTGTTTGCCGCAGCGGTAAGAAGTTTAAACAATGCTGTGGTGGATAGAACTAGAACAATCGACTTGCAGTGTTAATAGCTAGCATGCTGATAATCCTTTTATCAGCACCTTTTTGGCTTATCCTTAGACTTATTAGCAGTTGAGCAAAGACTAAGATGGCGTAATGCTAATTAGAGACAGGGATAAATACTAATGTATTGAAGTGGTCTTAGACAAAAACTGGCTAAATTCAGATTCTCTCAACGCTGGGCTATATAAAAAGCCTTGCGCCTGATGGCATAAATGCTCAGATAAAAACAGTTCTTGTTCTTTGGTCTCAACGCCCTCTGCTGTTAAAGAGATATTGAGCGCCGACGCCATCGCAATAATAGCACTCACAATCTCACGGCTTTCATGACTAACAGTTAGATCTGAGATAAACGAGCGATCAATTTTTAACTTAGTGATAGGGAACTGCTTAAGGTAACGCATAGAGCTATAGCCCGTACCAAAGTCATCAATAGCCAAACCAACACCGAGCTCTGCAAGCTCGTTACATAAGTTGGTTGCCGAGCGAATATCTTCCATCAACTCGGTTTCAGTTATTTCAAGGATTAAGCTCTGTGGTTTAAGACGGTAACGGGTAACCAGTTCCCAAACTTGTTCAAACAAACTACCACTAAAAAATTGTCTTGCGGACACATTAACGTGCATGGAAATGTCTAATTGGTGTCGTTGCCAAAGATTTAGCTGTTTACAAGCGGCCTCTAAAACCCAAGCACCTATATCGTTGATAAGCCCCGACTGTTCGGCGATATCAATAAACGCTCCTGGATATAACACCCCTTTTTTAGGGTGGTGCCAGCGAATAAGCGCCTCTGCACCAATATAAGCTTGCTTCTTTAAATCTCTCAGCGGTTGGTAATACAGCTCAAATTGGCGGCCTTTTATTGCCGCAACCAAATCGCGCTCTATTTGTGCATCTTCTTTAAATGCATTTAATAAAGCGCTATTAAATACCTGGATGGCATTGCCTTGCTTATTTTTGGCATATTGAAGCGCAATATCTGCACAGGTTAGCGGTGAAAAACGTTGCTCGATCGATGCGATATCAACGCGGGCCAAAGCAGGCTTGGGTTCTACTTGCTCAATACCAATCGTGATTGGCGCTTCTAGCTGGCGGTATAAGCGCTCTGTCGCTTGTTCTATTAACGACTCATCGGCTTGATTGTCAAAGATTATGCCAAACTCATCACTGCCTATTCTGGCTATTTCAGACAGCTGATTAACCTCTGCAAAATGCCTGATCCGCCTTGCGACTTCAATCAGCATTATATCGCCATTAGCATGACCATAAGTGTCGTTAAAGCGTTTAAAACCACGTAAGTCGATGAGTACCAGATAACCCGAATCCAATTTATCCAATACCCTGCTAAAATGAGTACGGTTAAATAGTCCCGTTAAGCCACAACGCCAAGCAAGTCTTAGCAGTTCGTTTTGGTGATGATGCTGCTCAGTACAATTTTCAGCATTAACAAGTGCAAAATGATTTCCCCGCTCTGTGATAAAGCGTTTCACCAATAGCCTCATCCAATATTCAGAACCATCACTACGAATAAGATTAATTTCTTCTTCTGAAGATTCGCCATTACGTGCTTTATTCAGCACAGCTTTTGATAAGTTGGGGTACTGTTTAAAAAAATCTAAGTTTTGGATCTTACGCCCTAGCACTCGATCTTTAGGTACTTTCGTCAGTTCAAAGTGAGCATTATTAACATACTCGATAATGTCAGACGCTAGATTAATCACCATCATTATTTGATCTGATTGCTCTGCAGCTGAAAGACAAAGAGTCAGCTGCTCTTCTTTATCGTAGGTATATTGCGTTGCCAGAGTCAGCGCAAGTTGATCTGCAACTTGGGAGCAAAGTTGAACTTCGCTATCATTCCAAGGCTCGGTGACCTCTTTCTTTTCAAGGCTTAACAAACCTTCTAAATGGCCATTAATCCGTATCGCAACTTCCAGTACCGAAACCACACCATAATGTTCGTAGTAATTTTGAAGCTCATGTAAACGCGAATCATCAATGCAGTACTCAGAGCTGATATGACGTTCATTTTTAAGCTGATGAATAAAAGACTGACAGGATGAGGGTTTGGGGCGGATAAGCGTTGAGCTGATATTGCAGGAGGTGGTTAAGCGTGTGACTTGTTCTAGCGTGTCGTCATCACTTGAAAGAGCAGACACCACAACCGATGATACATCAAGTTGTTGTGCAAGTAACTCAGCGGCGATCTGAGCAGTGGCTTTAAAGTCGCCATTTTGCTTTGCCTCAGAATTAACAATGTATTCCAACAGTTGTTGAGATTTCTGCTTCTTCACGCGTCATCCTAAATTTTAGGTAAACAAAGAGTTCACCAACAGCTTTATCAGCTAAAGCTAAAATTATATTTTTATAGGGTACAAGACTACACGATTTAACGTATTTTCAGCAAGTTGTACAGTTGCTGTTTACAGACCATTTTCAAGCTGAAATATCATTTTTTCAGCACTATACAAGAATATAATGCTTACTTTAGCATTTTGGCCTTCAAACTCTGTTGTTGCTGTTACACCTTCAAATCGTGCTTGTGCCTTTGCAATGACTTCATTTGCTAATAACTGGCAATCATCACCTGTTAGTGCCAAATCTAAAACCGTATCAAATTCGTCAATAACGGCACCTACATCGACAAAGCTACCGCAATCAGTACAAGTATCATTAACTAAAGTTGACTGTGCTTTTTGAATATTTTTCATGTTTAATTTATCTCTAACTTCATATTGAAAGGCTGATTATATATCAGCATTTCAAAATAAAGCAGGATCGGCTTCATGCTTGCGCGATAAATTCACTCATTTGACGCTGCATTTGTAACTGTTCAGCAAAATGCAGCGACTTGACGTTAATAGAGTCGCTCAAACCATTGAAGCGGTGGCGAGTGACTAACTCGCAATTGGCTAACACCTCTTCCATCTCTAATGCTTGATTTCTACGAATAACCAGGGCTTCTTCTTGTAAAACATTCGCTAAACGAAAAGCTGTAGCACCCGCTTGCTGATAAACATGGCTATTATTTACACAAGTTTCATCAACATCAAGCTGACTGAGTAATTTTTGTGGCGCTGGTAAATCAAACTTTGCTCTTAAGTCTGTAGATTTATACGATTGCGTTTGGAATTGAGCCATATCACGTGCATCTGCAGATAGTAATGAGAGCAATAGACCAAACTCACCACGTCGGTTTGAGCCAATCGCATGATTAAGCCTAGTACCGAGTTGTGATTCATTGACTAAAGCACTATTTAACTGGATCGCACCCATATAACCTAAAATAAACCTAGTAAGCATTCTTAATGAGTTCATCGACTGCAGTAAAAATTACTTTAGGATTTATTTCAATTAGTTAAAATATTACATTACTCCCTGCGCATAACTGAATTGAAGCCTAACAGCTCAGGCAGCTAAATTAGCCCCCTATTTTCTTATATAGAGTTAAATCAAGCTTTAATAGCAAATTCAAACTCAGACGTGCCGAATTATATCCATCAACACAAAAAGCCAGTAAACAACGATAAAGACAGTCCCTCCCCCCATACAACCTATAGATAATCCAGCTAAGTACCTCACTTTATAGAGATTGATAACCGAGCAAGCTAATTACTGACCATTTTGAGCGAGAATACATCGACAAAACAAATCGTTGGAAGTTAATTGAGCAAACAGCGAGTTGTTTAGGGTTTATTTGATATTTAAGCTTTACAGCAGAAAAAATTCTGACTACTATTGCCGCCGCAATTGAGGAGGGGTTCCCGAGTGGCCAAAGGGATCAGACTGTAAATCTGACGGCTCAGCCTTCGAAGGTTCGAATCCTTCTCCCTCCACCATTTGCGTACAATTTGTTGAGAAATACTCTGGAGGGGTTCCCGAGTGGCCAAAGGGATCAGACTGTAAATCTGACGGCTCAGCCTTCGAAGGTTCGAATCCTTCTCCCTCCACCATTTCTTGTCAAATTGAAGTAAACGCTATAAACACAATAGGCCAAATGTTGTGTGCTAGACCGAAGTTAAGAAAATGTGGAGGGGTTCCCGAGTGGCCAAAGGGATCAGACTGTAAATCTGACGGCTCAGCCTTCGAAGGTTCGAATCCTTCTCCCTCCACCACTTCTTAAGTTCAATGTTAAATAAAGCTGTAAACATTGCAGGCCAATGCAATGTGTAAGATGAAGTAAGACAATGTGGAGGGGTTCCCGAGTGGCCAAAGGGATCAGACTGTAAATCTGACGGCTCAGCCTTCGAAGGTTCGAAT
>NZ_JAKILT010000020.1 GCF_023283535.1 Shewanella sairae
TCTCAAATCATTCTGATACAGATCAGAAGTTGCCGCCTTCAGATGGCGTGCCTGACTTTTCAGACTGAATGCGCTGGTAAATCTCTTCACGCAAGTTCATCACACAGAAGAGACTTCTTCTAGTCGTCTATATACGACACTGAAACTGAATATAAAGTAATAAAAAAGCCAGTTGCTTACACAACTGGCTTCTAGAATTCTCAAATCATTCTGATACAGATCAGAAGTTGCCGCCTTCAGATGGCGTGCCTGACTTTTCAGACTGAATGCGCTGGTAAATCTCTTCACGATGTACAGAGACTTCTTTAGGTGCATTTACACCAATTCTTACTTGGTTACCTTTAACGCCTAATACAGTGACAGTTACTTCGTCACCAATCATCAGTGTTTCACCAACACGACGAGTCAATATCAGCATTACTTTGCTCCTTTAGTTCCTAATTCTGCTTTATACGGCATAATTCCGTTATATTTATATTATAAGGTTAGCTTAGTACAATTTAACAGTATTCTATTAGAAAAGCGTCAACTAATTACACCTTTTCTAGTATTAAATCACAGTTTTTTAGTTGAAACCTTTTTAACCACTTTAAGTGTAACTTTAACCAGATAACGGACATCATCTAGCATTATCATTAAACTAACATGAATGAATACAATACCAAAATTAAAGCCCAATTTACCTAACCTTTAACTAAATAAAGCCGCAAAACACCCAAATAAAACACAACGCAAATCGCTTACTAACCAGAAGGAAAATCCATAGCGCTAATATTTTAATCCTAAAGTGAACTTAAATTTCAATATCACTGCGCCTATTTCAACCAGTTAATAATACTGGTAGCTATCACCATAAAGATTTGCTCGCTTGGCAGAGTTTCAAGGTAAGCTCATTGAGCGCTTCTTGATAGCAGCTTTAGCGATACTTAGTGGTTATCGCTTCCGCCCTCCTCCCACAGATCCTATATCTGACTGCCAAGGAAAGGCAAAGCATCATTAAAGCCGCTAAAACTCACAAATATGACGGATTTTTTCCATAAAAAAAGCGCCCTAGGGACGCTTTTTCAAGCTAGACAGCTATAAATTAAGCAAGCTTAGCAGTAATCCATGGAAGCACTTGCTCTAACGCTGCGTCTAAGTTCTCTGGCTGGCTACCACCGGCTTGTGCCATATCAGGGCGTCCACCACCCTTACCGCCAACCTGAACAGCAATAGATGCTACCAGCTCACCCGCTTTAACTTTACCGGTTAAGTCTTTAGTCACACCCACGATAAGGTTAACTTTGTCTTCGCCAGCAATCGCTAATACCACAATACCTGATTGCAGCTTTTGCTTAAGTTCATCTTGTAAGCCGCGAAGCGCACCCGCGTCTACACCTTCAAGCTTCTTAATAAGCACTTTAGCACCGTTAACTTCAACCGCTTCACCGGCAAGGTCAGCACTTGTTGCTGCAGCAAGTTTATCTTTTAACTGTGACAGCTCTTTTTCAAGTTGCTTAGTTTTGTCTAACTGCGCTTTAAGCTTAGCCACAACTGACGCGCTATCGCCTTTCAGTAATGCCGCCGCCTCTTCAAGCTCTGCCTGCTGCTTAGCAACATAGGCCATAGCAGCAGCGCCAGTTACCGCTTCGATACGGCGAACACCAGCGGCAATACCACCTTCAGAAGTGATCTTGAATAGACCGATATCACCGGTACGACCTACGTGTGTACCACCACATAGTTCGATAGAGAAATCGCCCATAGTCACAACACGTACTTCAGCATCGTACTTTTCGCCAAACAGTGCCATTGCACCTTTTTCTTTAGCGGTTTCAATGTCCATCACTTCAGCTGTTAGCTCGTGGTTACGACGAATTTGCGTATTCACTAGCTCTTCAACTTCTTTTAGCTCTGACGCTTTTACGCCTTCAAAGTGAGAGAAGTCAAAACGTAAACGTTCTGGATCAACCAGCGAACCTTTCTGGCTCACGTGCGTACCAAGTACTTGGCGTAAAGCTGCGTGTAAAAGGTGAGTCACAGAGTGATTCAATTCAGTTCTATGACGTAGCTTCTTATCAACATTAGCCGTCAATACTTGACCAACCTTAATAGAACCAGCAGCTACACGACCGATATGACCAATTGCTTGAGCATACTTTTGCGTATCAGTTACAGTGAATTCAATGCCATCGGCAATCAACACACCTTTGTCACCACACTGACCACCAGACTCGCCATAAAATGGTGTGTTATCAAGTACGATAACAACATCATCGCCAGCGTTAACAGAGTCAACCGACTCACCCGCTTTAAAGATTGCCGTCACTGTCGCTTGGTTATTTAGCTCTGTGTAACCAGTGAAACAGCTTTGTTCATCAATTTTTAGACCTTCGTTGTAGTCTGTTTCAAATTGACCCGCTGCTTGTGCACGGCTACGTTGCTCAGCCATTGCCGCTTCAAACCCTGCTTCATCAACAGTGATATCACGCTCACGACAAACGTCAGCAGTTAAATCAACTGGGAAACCGTAAGTATCGTAAAGTTTGAACGCTGTTTCGCCATCTAGAACCTTAGTTGTTAGCTCGTTTAACGCAGCATCTAGAATACCTAGACCACGCTCTAGTGTACGAGCAAACTGCTCTTCTTCAGCTTTAAGCGACTTTTCTACAATCGCTTGAGTTTCAGTCAGACCTTTTGCAGCATCAGCGCCCATCACTTCGATAAGTGTTGGCACCAACTTATAGAAGAAGCTTTCAGTCGCACCTAACTTGTTACCATGACGTACTGCACGACGAATAATGCGACGTAGTACATAACCACGGCCTTCGTTTGATGGCATTACACCGTCAGCGATCAAAAATGCACATGAACGAATATGGTCAGCAATCACGCGTAGTGATTTATTTTCTAAATCAGTTACACCAAGAATTTCTGCAGTTTTCTTAATTAGCGCTTGGAAAATATCGATTTCGTAGTTTGAATGTACGCCCTGCATAATTGCAGCGATACGCTCAATACCCATGCCCGTATCAACTGATGGCTTTGGTAGTGGCTTCATCTCACCGTCAGCTTGACGGTTGTACTGCATAAATACGATGTTCCAAATCTCGATAAAACGATCGCCATCTTCTTCAGGAGTACCTGGACGACCGCCCCAGATATGATCGCCATGATCATAGAAGATTTCAGAACATGGACCACATGGGCCAGTATCGCCCATTTGCCAGAAGTTATCTGACGCGTAAGCTGCGCCTTTATTGTCGCCAATACGGATAATGTTTTCTGCAGCAACACCAATCTTTTTATTCCAGATCTCAAATGCTTCATCATCTGTTTCATAGATAGTGACGCATAGGCGCTCAGTCGGTAGCTTTAATTCTTCAGTTAGGAAAGTCCATGCAAACTTAATCGCATCTTCTTTAAAGTAATCACCAAAACTGAAGTTACCTAACATTTCAAAGAAAGTATGGTGACGTGCGGTGTAACCAACGTTATCTAAATCGTTATGCTTACCGCCCGCACGAACGCAGCGTTGTGAAGAAGTTGCACGAGTATAGCTACGCTTATCTGCACCCAAAAACACATCTTTAAACTGGTTCATACCCGCATTAGTAAATAGCAGTGTTGGATCGTTCGCTGGAACGAGAGAGCTACTATCAACTACCTGGTGACCATTGGTGCGGAAATATTCCAAAAAAGCACTTCGCAGTGCTGCAGTGGTTTGATACATGAAACCGTCCTGAATTAGGTTATGCAAATAGCCCTTAATGAGCTGAGATAAATTTTTATGGATAGCATTATAAGCAGAGTCATGTCTAACAACCAGCCCTGTTGATACAAAACTGTGTCGCGAATGGAGAAATAGCAGAGAGATAGCAATCAGCAACGCATTACAGACATAAAAATCATGCCTATTAATCTTTTCTAACGCGGATAAAACAAAAATCGCGGCGTGCTATTAGCACTGCCGCGATTATCAAGTTCAACAACCTAACTCGATTAGTTAAGTCATTTAGCGAATAACTTACCGTTAAAACACTTCGCCAGTTTCTAAATCTACATTGTCACCAGCGGTGTCTGCTGCATTACCTGCATCAGCTACGTCTTTTTCACCGTTGCCCAAAAGCATAGCGCGCAGTGTAGCCTCAATCTCATCTGAAATTGTAGGGTTTTCGATTAAGTATTTACCCGCGTTTGCGCGGCCTTGACCAATCTTATCGCCTTTATAGCTGTACCACGCACCCGCCTTTTCAATTAGCTTATGCTGCACACCTAAGTCAACTAACTCGCCAGTGCTGTTAATGCCTTGACCGTAAAGGATTTGGAACTCAGCCTGCTTAAATGGCGCCGCAATCTTGTTTTTGACAACTTTCACGCGCGTTTCGTTACCAATCACTTCTTCACGATCTTTAATCGCACCTGTACGACGGATATCTAAACGAACTGAAGCATAGAACTTAAGTGCGTTACCACCGGTGGTTGTTTCTGGGTTACCGAACATTACACCAATTTTCATACGGATTTGGTTAATGAAGATAAGCAAAGTATTTGACTGCTTAAGGTTACCTGCAAGCTTACGCATTGCTTGGCTCATCATACGCGCCGCAAGGCCCATGTGAGAATCACCAATTTCACCCTCAATTTCAGCTTTCGGTGTTAATGCCGCTACTGAGTCGACAATGATAACGTCAACCGCACCACTGCGAGTTAGTGCGTCACAGATCTCTAGCGCTTGCTCACCCGTGTCAGGTTGAGAACAAAGTAAGTTATCAATATCTACACCAAGCTTTTTAGCGTAAATAGGGTCAAGAGCGTGCTCAGCATCGATAAACGCACAAGTTTTACCTTGTTTTTGCGCTGCAGCAATCACTTCTAGGGTCAGAGTTGTTTTACCAGATGATTCAGGACCATAGATCTCTACGATACGACCCATAGGTAATCCGCCAGCGCCTAAAGCAACATCCAAAGCAAGCGAGCCTGTAGAAATTGTTTCTACATCCATTGAACGATCTTCGCCTAACTTCATGATTGAGCCTTTACCAAACTGCTTCTCAATCTGACCTAAAACGGCGTTCAGTGCTTTCTCTTTATTTGGATCTGTCTTCATTCCTATATCCTCTGGAGCACAGTGCGATTTGATATGGGCACTGTATTATCATTTCGGTGACGACTCTTTATGCCTTGGCTAGAGCCTCAATATGAAACTAGTATACTGTACAATCATACAGTATCAAGTGCTGTGTAAAAATATTTTACAAATAAATATAAATCAAACACTTACTGACATCACACACTAATACACAGTATTTTATTCACCAAACACTGTAAGAATTCCGCCTCAAGTGAGCAAAATATTGTTAAGATTGGTGCCAGTATTGTGTAAGGCGCTAATAGACGCCGCAGTAAATGACAGGCAAAAAATCGATGACTGCTATTGATCCCCAAGGTTTAGAAAAACACACCCCAATGATGCGTCAGTATCTCACTCTAAAAGCGCAACATCCGGATATGTTGCTCTTTTACCGTATGGGTGACTTTTATGAACTCTTTTATGAAGATGCAAAACGCGCATCAGAGTTACTTGGGATCTCACTCACTGCGCGTGGTAAAAGTGGTGGCGACCCTATTCCTATGGCAGGCCTCCCCTATCATGCTGTTGAAGGCTATTTAGCTAAACTGGTACAACTAAGAGTATCTGTTGCAATTTGCGAGCAAGTGGGCGATCCGGCTACATCAAAAGGCCCCGTTGAGCGTAAAGTTGTTCGTATTGTTACCCCAGGCACCTTAACCGATGAAGCTCTATTACAAGAGCGTCAAGACAATCTACTAGCGGCACTTTATCAAGGTAAGACTGGCTACGGTTACGCTACTTTAGATGTGGCATCAGGTCGCTTTGTTATTACAGAGCTTGCCAATACCGAAGCCTTAGAAGCTGAGCTACAGCGCACTAACCCTGCAGAACTACTTTATAGCGAAGACTTTTCGCAAATGAGTCTAATTGCAGGTATGAACGGCACACGCCGTCGCCCTGAGTGGGAGTTTGATTGCGATACCTGCCACCGTCTATTACTCAACCAGTTTGGTACTAAAGACTTAAAGGGCTTTGGTATCGAAGACGCTAGGCTGTCGCTTCAAGCCGCTGGTTGTTTAATGCAATACGTTAAAGATACTCAGCGCACTGCTCTGCCGCATATCAACTCAATTGTACGTTTCAATCAGTCAGACAGTATCGTGTTAGATGCTGCAACGCGTCGTAATCTTGAGCTCACAGTAAACCTCCAAGGTGGCCGCGATAATACTCTTGCTTCTGTGCTTGATAACACTGTTACCCCTATGGGCAGCCGTATGTTACAGCGCTGGATCCACCAACCACTGCGTAACCATGACATCATTCGTGCAAGACAAGCCTCAATTGAAGAGTTATTGGGTAACGGCAATCATGAGATCCTTGCAGAAGATTTAAAAGCCCTAGGCGATATTGAGCGTATTACCGCACGTATTGCTTTGCGTAATGCTCGCCCTCGAGATTTTGCTCGTTTACGTCAGGCACTGGCGTTATTACCGCAACTGCAACAAACCTTAACTCAGGCCAACGCACCGCACCTTAAATATCTATCTCAGGTGATTGGCGAATTTCCGCTAGAGCTTGAATTGTTATCTAATGCGATTGTTGATAACCCACCTATGCTGATACGTGATGGCGGCGTGATCCGTGAAGGCTACCATAAAGAATTAGATGAATGGCGTAAATTAAGTGAAGGTGCCACAGATTACCTACACGAACTTGAAGCGCGTGAAAAAGAGCAAACTGGGATCTCAACTTTAAAAGTAGGTTATAACCGTGTGCACGGTTACTACATTGAAGTGAGCCGTCGCGAATCTGACTTAGTGCCACTGAGTTACCAGCGTCGACAAACCCTAAAAAATACCGAACGCTATATTATTCCTGAGCTAAAAGAGCACGAGGAAAAAGTATTATCAAGCCAAGGCAAAGCACTCGCGCTTGAAAAGCAGCTCTGGGAAGAGTTGTTTGACCTTATCTTACCAAAACTACATGAGTTACAAGACTTCGCTCAAGCAGCCGCAGAATTAGACGTACTGTGTAACTTTGCTGAGCGTGCTGAAAGCTTTAATTACCATTGCCCAGAGTTAACTGGCACGCCGGGAATTCAAATAGAATCCGGTCGTCATCCAGTTGTCGAGCAAGTAAGTAAGAGCCCATTTATTGCTAACCCAGTAACTCTGAACAATGCGCGTAAGATGCTTGTGGTTACAGGTCCAAACATGGGCGGTAAATCAACTTATATGCGTCAAGTCGCTTTAATTACTTTGATGGCACATATTGGCTGCTACGTACCCGCTGAACACGCTGTCATTGGCCCAGTCGATCGGATCTTCACCCGTATTGGTGCATCAGATGACTTAGCATCAGGTCGCTCAACCTTCATGGTTGAAATGACGGAAACAGCCAATATTCTGCATAATGCTACGCCGAATAGTTTGGTATTGATGGATGAGATCGGCCGTGGTACATCTACCTATGACGGGCTTTCTCTTGCTTGGTCAGCTGCAGAGTATTTAGCCAAACACTTGCAAGCGATGACACTATTTGCCACGCACTACTTTGAGCTGACTCAGCTACCTGAACAATTAGAAAACGTTGAAAACGTGCACTTAGACGCGGTAGAACACGGCGATAGTATTGTGTTTATGCATGCAGTTCAAGAAGGTGCGGCAAGCCGCAGTTATGGCTTACAGGTTGCGGCACTGGCTGGTGTGCCTAACTGTGTGATTAGCGCTGCTAAACATAAGCTACACCAGCTTGAAAGCCGTGATCACGATCTACAGCAAAATAGCGAGCAACAAAACACCCAACAGAGCATGAGTTTTGCGCCTAGTGCGCCATCTCCCGCTCTAGAAGCACTGCAAAAACTAAACCCGGATGAGCTAACGCCAAGACAAGCACTTGATTACTTGTATAACCTTAAAAAATTAGCTTTATAGCTTGAGCTTGTAGGCATTAAACAATCGCCACAAAAAAAGCGCAGTTAAAACTGCGCTTTTTATTTATCTCATCTCAGACGAGACAGTAATATCAATCAGTATAATTTAAGCTTTAAAGATAGCTTCTACAGAAAGGCCCTGCGCCCCTAGTAAGTCTTTCAAACGCTTAAGCGCCTCAACCTGAATTTGACGAACTCTTTCACGGGTTAAACCAATCTCTTTACCGACATTTTCTAAGGTAGATGGCTCATAACCAAGCAAACCAAATCGGCGCGCTAGCACTTCACGTTGCTTAGTATTAAGTTCATCTAACCATTTGACCACTGATTTAGACATATCTTCATCTTGAACTTTATAATCAGGACCAACATTGTCATCGTCCGCTAATACATCAAGTAAGGCTTTATCACTTTCGCCGCCAAACGGGGTATCAACTGAAGTAATTCTTTCATTAAGCTTGAGCATACGGCTTACATCGCCACTCGGCAAATCCAGCTGCTCAGCAATCTCTTCTGCTGTTGGTTCATGATCGAGTTTATGTGCTAGTTCTCTTGCTGTGCGTAGATAAACATTTAATTCTTTGACTACGTGGATAGGAAGTCGAATTGTACGAGTCTGATTCATAATTGCTCGTTCAATTGTTTGTCTAATCCACCATGTTGCATAAGTTGAAAACCGGAAACCTCGTTCTGGGTCAAACTTTTCTACGGCGCGAATAAGCCCTAAATTGCCCTCTTCGATTAGATCAAGCAGCGCTAGGCCACGATTATTATATCGACGTGCAATTTTTACAACGAGTCTAAGATTACTTTCAATCATGCGGTTACGTGACTTTTCACATCCTTTAAGGGACTTACGTGAAAAATACACTTCTTCCTCAGCACTGAGGAGGGGGGAAAATCCAATTTCACCAAGATACAGCTGTGTGGCGTCTAGGTTTTTTTGCAAGTCATCTTGTACTTGCTGGTCTAACTCAGCTTCCTTAGTATTTTGATTAATATCATTGTTAGTTAACTCATTTACAGAGTCATTTTTTGCTTGCTCTGCTACAGCGGCATTAGTAGGTCTGCCCATAATATCTCTCCCGAATTTTTCCATTAATTTACTGCACTTCACTATCCTCCGATTTGCCAAAATTGGCGGCCAAGAAACTATTTCCTTGGCAAAAATTTAAGCGGGTTAACTGACTTTCCGTGATATCTAATTTCAAAATGTAACATCACTCGATTCGTGCCAGTACTTCCCATTTTCGCAACTGTTTGTCCAACATTAACAACTTGCTTTTCTTTAACTAAGATCTTGTCAGCATGCGCATAAGCACTTAGATAATCATCACTATGTTTGATAATAACTAAGTTACCATACCCCCGAAGTGCACTACCCGCGTATACCACTCTACCACTCGCAGCCGCTCTAATTGCATCACCTCGGTTACCGGCGATCTTTATCCCTTTGTTTCCCTGCTCTTTGGCTGAGAAAGTTCCAATCACTTTACCATTCACAGGCCAAGACCACTTACTCACCTTTGCAGGAAGCTCTGTCGGCTTGTGGATAACCTGGTTAGCATCTTGTTGATTGGTTGTTACAGAATACGCAGGCTTTTGACTTGGATCAAGTTGTTTTTTTGACCACTCTTTTTTACTAGCCTCACTCTCTACACTAGAGGTAGCCACCTGTTTTTCAACAGGTTTATCAGCTTTTACAGGCCATTTCTTTACCGTAGAAGTCGGTTTTGGGCTAGGCTTGCTATTTGTAACAGTTTTTTTAGAGTTTAAACTCAATACCTGTCCAGGGTAGATAGTATAAGGCTTTGGGAGTTTATTGGTGCTCGCAAGGTTTATAAAATCTTTATTTGCCCCCCAAGCAATTGAATAGAGTGTGTCACCCTTTTTGACTACATAACGCGTCCCCGTTATCGACCCTTTACTGATCGACCGTGCTGAAGGACCATTCAATGATTCTACAGGTGCAGGCCTATCGGCCTGAAAACTGCAACCAGACAATAGCAGCGATAAGCAAACACAAAAATAGCAAGCAAACCTCATTATTAACCTATCACCCCTAAACCAGCGACTATTCATTGTATAACCGACTAAAACTAAGCCAATTCGCCATTAACTAATGGTACAAAGCGAACCATCTCAATCACTTCTGAATTGTATTGACTTGCAACACGCGTAACTTTTAACAATTGTTGTGTCTGCTCCCCAACAGGGATAACCAATACACCACCATCAGCTAATTGCGCCAATAATGCTTCAGGTATCGAGCTCGCTGCAGCTGTCACCATAATCGCATCATAAGGGCCTTTACTCGGCCAACCTTGCCAACCATCGCCATATTTAAAAGCGATATTATGCAGATCAAGTCGCTTTAGACGTTGACGAGCTTGGATCTGTAAACTCTTGATCCGTTCAACCGTGCAAAGCTGCGGTACTAGCTGGGCTAAAATCGCTGCTTGATAACCTGACCCCGTACCAATCTCTAACACCTTAAGTGGGTTATTTTGCAGTAGTATTTCCGTCATACGCGCAACAATATAAGGCTGTGAAATCGTCTGTCCTTGGCCTATTGGGAGCGCTGTGTTTTCATAGGCTTTATGCCCAAGTGCCGGATCTAAAAACTGCTCTCGCGGTGTATTAGCTACCGCTTTTAACACTGGCTCATTACGGATCCCTGCCTCATACAGTTTTCTTGCTAAGTTCAATGCTGATGTTGAGGCAACAGGGGTCATAAATCAGTTTTCCAATATTTCAAATATAAACATACTAAAACAGTGTTCTTAGTCGCTAGTAGTCTAAAAGTGACCACGGAGCTTGCACCAGTTAATCAGCCAGCTGAGTTAGCCAGGTTTCTAATGCATTAATCTGTTCAAACGCTGTTAAATCGACCGTTAATGGCGTTATAGACACGTAACCATTAGCGACAGCATAAAAATCAGTTCCTTCACTCGCGTCTTGCTCATCACCCGGTGGACCTAACCAAAATATCTCTTTGCCAGCTGGATCTTGAGTTCTGACCATTCCTTCAGCTCGATGACGGGCGCCTAAACGCGTTATCTTCATGCCTTTAACTTCAGCTAACGGTAAGTCTGGCACATTAATATTCAAAATCTTATCTTGAGCAATCGGCTTATCTTGCAGTGCTTTAACAATTTTTAACGCGTAATGTGCAGCCGTATCGTAATGCTTTAACTCTCGTCCTGCTAAAGAGACAGCAATTGCTGGGAAGCCAAGAAAGCGCCCTTCCATCGCCGCTGCAACCGTACCAGAGTACAAGGTGTCATCACCCATGTTGGCACCCGCGTTAATCCCTGACACCACCATATCGGGTTCATCTTGATAAAGCTCTCTAATCGCAAGGTGCACACAATCGGTCGGTGTGCCACTCACTGACACAAACCCATTGTCTAAGGTATTGAGTCGCAGTGGATTGGTCAAGGTTAGTGAGTTACTTGCACCTGAACAGTTTCTATCTGGTCCAACCGTCAAGGTTTCGGCGATTTGATTCAAGGCAGCTGTTAATGCTGCAATACCTTCTGCGTTCACGCCATCATCATTACTGATCAAAATTTTCATTGCTGTGCCTCTGCATTTCTTTGCTCAGCTAGCATCTTTTGACGTGCGACTTCTTGCACATCCTGATAATTAAATAGCTCGCGCAGTATTGAAGTTGCGTAAGAGCCTGATGGTAATGCAAACTTTAGCGTAATGGTATCTTCATCTACTTGATATTGCAGATGTTGTGGCTCAAGTAACAAAGCACGTCGTTCTTGGTTTAACCCTGCTTGCTCTAAACCATCTTTATCGATTGTTAGCGCTTCAAGTGCTTGTGCCTCACATTCTGCAGCCTCAGCCTGTGCAAGCGCTAAACCACGCCCCCATAACGGCGCCGATAACTGGATATCTTTTTTGGCCAAACGTTCAATTAAAGTATCATCCCATTGCTCAGCTACAAAATAGCTCTTACTGCCGGCAAGCATCACACAGTCACCAGTTAATGTCGCAGTGCCATGTGTCGCTAAACGTGTGGATACCGCAGTATTAAAAAGGTTTGAGCGCACTGCAGACAGATACATACTGCGTTTATTTCTATCTTTTACTTTGCGACCAGTGAACATCTGGCGGCCAAATATCAGGTTCTTGCCATCATGGCCAAAACGCTGCTCACCAAAGTAATTAGGCACCCCTTGATCACCTATAAGCCCAATGCGTTTAATCACGTCTGCTATATCACTGACATTACGCAAAGTTAAGGTAAAGCGATTACCTGCTAATGCGCCTATGCGTAATTTTTTACTGTGACGAGAAGCACTCAACAGGGCAATTTTATCGCTATTTAATTGCTGCCAGTCAGGGGTGTCCTTGCCGGGAATGCGCACACCAAACCATTGCTCTGTAACGGCATGCTTATCTTTTTGCCCCGCATAAGTCACCTCTTTCGGGTGTACATGAGCAAAACTAGACAGCATTTTAGCAACTTCAACCGTATTAAGACCTTCTTTACGAATATGTAATAGGTGGTGCTCACCCTCGCCTGTTGGTGCAAAAGGTAAGATCTCCTGTACCTGAAAATCACTATTATGGGTACGTAGATCGGCAGTTGACGTCGGCTTGCCGTATAAATAATGTAATTCACTCATATCGCTTACTTGTCTCACTCATCTATCTTGCAGCGCAACCAATAAGTTGCTGTTATTTTGGCAGGCTCTTTACCCTTGCCATAAAACGCTAGGCTTTTATCATCAAGACGACGGCTTCAACCGCTATGCCTTCTTTTCTGCCGGTAAAACCTAACTTTTCAGTGGTGGTGGCTTTGACGTTGATATCGCTAATACCCGTCGCTAGATCTGCAGCCAGTACAGCTCTAATCGATTCGATATGCGGCGCCATTTTGGGTGCCTGTGCAATAACTGTCACATCTAAGTTAGATACCCTAAAACCCATATCTGTCGCTAATTTATAACAGTGTCTCAGCAAAACTCTGCTGTCTGCACCTTTAAATTCAGCATCGGTGTCAGGAAAATGCTTACCGATATCGCCTAGCGCCATCGCCCCTAATATCGCATCACTAATCGCATGCAGCACGACATCACCGTCTGAGTGAGCAACTAGCCCGACTTCATACGGCACTTCAACGCCACCTAAAATTAATGGCGGCTCACCACCAAATTTATGTACATCAAATCCGTGTCCGATTCTCACTTTCATTGCTACACCTGCTATATCCGTTATTACCATACCCGTTAGCGTTTTCGGGTGTTTTTTGTATGACTGACTAAATATGACTTTTAAGAAACAACGACGCTAATTGTAAGTCATCTGGGTGAGTCACTTTAATGTTGTCTGCCCGACCGCTCACAACAGCCGGCATAATCCCCGCCCACTCCATAGCAGACGCTTCATCTGTAATAAGCGCGCCTGCAGCGAGAGCATCGGTTAAGTTTTTCTTCAAACTATGTACAGGGAAAAACTGCGGCGTTAATGCATGCCAAAGCTGCTCACGACAAACAGTTGCGGTAATGACACCTTCAGCATTAGTTCTTTTCATCGTATCTCGCACAGGTGCAGCTAAAATAGCGCCCTGTGGAAAAGCACTCGACGATGCTATTAGTTTGTCGATATCAGCGTGGGTCAAGCAAGGGCGCGCGGCATCATGCACTAATACCCAAGCACCTGCATCAGCTATCTGCAAACCAGCTAATACGGAGTCGGCGCGCTCTTTACCCCCAATAACAGCTTCAAGCTTAGGGTGAACCGCTTGTGGCAATTCAGCAAAGTAATCATCTACAGGGCTTAAGGCGACAACCACCTTCTCAATACTTGGATGCGAAAGCAGGCAGTCTAATGTGTGCCCCAAAATTGTTTGTTCATTAAGCGCCAGATACTGCTTAGGTAAGGTAGCGCCCATACGACTGCCTATTCCGGCTGCTGGCACGATAGCAATAATTTGCTGAGGAGTTTGGCTCATGTTTGAGCTCCATAAAATGCTGGCATGATGAAAACCAGTTAAGAGGTTAAACCAAGAAAATGACGAAACTTAGTTATCAGCCAGACCATTACGATCGCCGCCGACCACACGGAAAAATGTTTCTCCGTCTTTAACCATACCAAGTTCGTTTCTAGCACGCTCTTCTAATGCTTCGGTGCCGCTTCGAAGATCATTAATTTCTTCTTTTAGCACTTGGTTACGCGCAACCAGTTCTTCATTGCTTTGCTGTTGCAATCTAATCTGCTCTTGCAGATGAAAAGACTCAGCTAAGCTTTTCTCACCTAACCAAAGGCGATACTGAAGCATGGCGAGTAAAGCAATTAATACAAAAAGAAGGCGTTTCATGATTCAAAATAGAAAATTGAGAATAGTAAACAGATAGTACAACAAAAAAGGCCACCGAGTGGTGGCCTTTTTAAAGTTTATCGCGATTTATGCTTGACCTTTGATCTCTTTAAGACCGTTATAAGGTGCTTTTTCGCCTAACTGCTCTTCGATACGAAGTAGCTGGTTGTACTTAGCAACACGATCACTACGGCATAGTGAGCCCGTCTTAATTTGACCTGCAGCAGTCGCCACTGCTAGATCGGCAATAGTTGCGTCTTCAGTTTCACCACTACGGTGTGAAATCACTACTGTATAGCCCGCTTCTTTCGCCATGCGAATTGCAGCAAGCGTCTCAGTTAGTGAACCGATTTGGTTAAACTTAATCAAGATTGAGTTAGCAATATTGTTGTCAATACCGCGCTTTAAGATCTTAGTGTTAGTTACGAATAAATCGTCACCAACAAGTTGGATCTTGTCACCCATAATTTGCGTCTGGTAAGCCCAACCATCCCAATCAGACTCGTCTAAGCCATCTTCGATAGAAGCAATTGGGTACTGCTCAGTTAGCGACTTAAGGAAGTCAGAGAAACCGTTTGCAGAGAAGACTTTGCCTTCACCAGATAGATCATATTGACCATCTTTGTAAAACTCAGATGCCGCGCAGTCTAGTGCTAGCGTTACATCAGTACCTAGCGCGTAACCGGCTTTTTCTACAGCAACCTTGATGATAGCAAGTGCATCAGCATTTGATGCTAAATCTGGTGCAAAACCACCTTCATCACCTACTGAAGTGCTTAGGCCTTTAGACTTAAGTACGCTCTTTAGGCTATGGAAGATTTCAGCGCCCATGCGTAGTGCTTCACGGAAGCTCTTAGCGCCAACAGGTTGAACCATGAACTCTTGGATATCAACGTTGTTATCTGCATGCTCACCACCGTTCAAGATGTTCATCATAGGAACAGGCATAGAGTACTGACCAGGTGTGCCGTTTAGTTCAGCAATATGTGCATATAAAGGAATACCTTTAAATGCTGCTGCCGCTTTAGCTGCTGCCAAAGACACTGCTAGAATCGCGTTAGCGCCTAACTTATCTTTGTTTTCAGTACCGTCAACATCGATCATGATTTGATCAAGCTCAGCTTGAGCCGTCGCATCTTTACCCACTAACGCATCACGGATAAGTCCGTTGATATTCTCAACAGCCTTAAGTACACCCTTACCTAAGTAACGTGCTTTATCGCCGTCACGTAGTTCAAGTGCTTCACGGCTACCTGTAGATGCACCTGATGGTGCAGCAGCCATCCCCATGAATCCGCCTTCTAAATGAACTTCAGCTTCAACAGTTGGGTTACCGCGAGAATCCATGATTTCGCGACCGATAATGTTAATAATCTTAGCCATAATGCCCTCGATTTAAGTTTTAAAGATAAATTTAAAGATAAAAGTAAAACGAAATTCTGTGCAGTTATTACATCGCTAGAAACAAAAAAACCGCCCCCATAGCATGGAAGCGGTTTTGGCGTAATTAGTCTTCTAAATCACGTTTTTGGTAGGCTGCTGCAGCGGCAACAAACCCTTCAAATAACGGCTGACCATCACGAGGTGTCGATGTAAATTCAGGGTGGAATTGACCCGCTACGAACCATGGGTGGTTTGGTAGCTCAATCATTTCAACCAATGAGCGGTCTGATGATAGACCACTGAAGATTAAGCCTGCTTTCTCAAGACGCTCTTTGTAGTTGTTGTTCACTTCGTAACGATGACGGTGACGTTCAACACAAGTAGTACCTTTATAAGCTGCAGCCGCTTTAGTGCCTTCTTCTAGATGACAAAGCTGTGCACCAAGACGCATAGTACCGCCTAGGTCAGATTCTTCATGACGCTCTTCAACTTGACCATCTTCGTTGATCCATTCAGTGATCAAACCAACCACTGGGTGTGGCGTGTCTGGCATAAACTCAGTTGAATGCGCGCCTTCAAGGCCTGCAACGTGACGAGCAAACTCAATCAGTGCAACCTGCATACCTAAACAGATACCGAAGTATGGAAGGTTGTTTTCACGTGCGAACTTAGCCGCCATGATTTTACCTTCAACGCCACGCTCACCGAATCCACCAGGCACTAGGATACCGTCTAAGCCTTGTAGCACTTCATCGCCCTTAGCTTCAACGTTTTGTGAATCAATATACTTAATATTCACTGATACGCGGTTAAATAGGCCTGCGTGCTTTAATGCTTCATTCACTGACTTGTAAGCATCTGGTAGTTCAATGTACTTACCTACCATACCAATAGTGATTTCACCCGTTGGGTTAGCTTCTTGGTAAATGACTTTTTCCCACTCAGCCAAATCAGCTTCTTTACAATCGATGCCGAAACGCTTAGTCACAAGTTGATCTAAACCTTGTGCTTTTAGTAGCGCAGGGATCTTATAGATACTGTCTACGTCTTTTAGTGAGATAACTGCACGTTCTTCAACGTTACAGAATAAAGAAATCTTCGCTTTTTCGTTTGCAGGGATCGCACGATCACCACGACAAACCAACACATCTGGCGCAATACCAATTGAACGAAGTTCTTTAACTGAGTGCTGTGTAGGCTTAGTTTTCACTTCGCCCGCAGCGCCTAAGAAAGGCACAAGCGTTAAATGCATAAATAGGGTTCTATCACGGCCAAGTTCAACACCTAGCTGACGGATAGACTCTAGGAATGGTAGTGATTCGATATCACCTACCGTGCCACCAATTTCAACGATTGCGACATCATGACCTTCACCACCAGCAAGCACTTTCTCTTTGATAGCGTTAGTAATGTGCGGAATAACCTGAATGGTTGCACCTAAGTAGTCACCACGACGTTCTTTACGAAGGACTTCTTCATAAATACGGCCCGTAGTAAAGTTATTACGACGGTTCATCTTGGTACGGATGAAACGCTCATAGTGACCTAAATCTAGATCGGTTTCAGCGCCGTCTTCAGTCACAAACACTTCACCGTGCTGTGTTGGACTCATGGTACCTGGATCTACGTTAATGTATGGATCCAGCTTCATAATGGTTACGTTTAGGCCGCGAGCCTCTAATATTGCAGCCAAAGAAGCTGCTGCAATGCCTTTACCTAGTGATGAAACAACGCCACCAGTAACGAAGATATACCTTGTAGTCATGCTGAACCTGAGAAAATGAGTTGGAAATATGTGCTTGTAAGAAAGCACTAGGACGGGGCAATATTATACCAAAGCCAGCTTGATTCGACAAACTACAATTAACTTAAAAGTTAACTTATTTATTTGCTTCATCCTGTTTAACCTTATCCCAGTAGCCATCAAGCTCGTCTAATGTGTGTTGTTCCATCAGCCTACCGTCCGCATGAGCATAGGCTTCAACCCCGCGAAAGCGCCGCTCAAACTTATGATTTGCTTGCCTTAATGCCTGTTCTGGCTCAACACCTAAATGCCTAGCAAGATTCACTACAGCAAATAATAAATCCCCCATCTCATCCTTTACTTTATCCGCATCCACCGATTCTTGCTTCACTTCATAAAGTACTTCATCAATCTCTTCATGGATTTTCGCCACGACCGGATCAAGTTCAGACCAGTCAAATCCAACACGAGCGACTCGCTTTTGAATTTTAACTGAGCGAGATAACGCTGGTAGGCTTAGCGGTATATCATCTAATACAGAATTAAGTTCGCGCTCACTGCGCTCGACGGCTTTTAACTGTTCCCAGTTTTGTTTGATCTCAGCAGTGCTGCTTGTCGCTATTCCATCAAATACATGCGGATGGCGCCTGGTTAGCTTGTCGCAAATCCGCTGCACAACGGTATCAAAGTCAAATAAGCCCTGCTCCTTACCTAGCTGGCAATAAAAAACCACTTGAAACAACAAATCGCCTAGCTCGTCAGGCAACTCATCCATCGCCATACGTTCAATGGCATCTGCCACTTCATAAGCTTCTTCAATTGTAAAAGGGACAATTGTTTTAAAATCTTGCGCTTTATCCCAAGGGCAACCCGTTTGCGGATCACGTAACTTCTGCATTATTGCGAGTAACGGTTGGGTATCGCCCATTTGCTTTATCATCCAAGTTTCCTAATTTGTGTAGTAAGGCTATTGTTTCGTGGCTCGCTATTATTGTAAATACGATTGGTTACGCGACCAACAAAAACGGCAACCGAGGTTGCCGTTTTATCAAAGCCTATTGGTTCTACAGCCTACGGGCCTGCATCACACCATCGACTTGGTTTATCTTAGACAGTACTTTCGATACTCCTTCAAGATTATAAAGCTCGAGTTCAAGCTCGATAGTTGCTGTCTGGGTTTTCACATCTGCGGTAGAGCTCATCGCCATCACATGAGTTTTTTCAGCGGCCAGCACTGAAGTTAAATCTCGCAATAAACCTGAGCGGTCATTGGCTAAAATGCTTAAGCGAATTTTATAGCCGCCAGAGTAATTTTCCCCCCACACTACTTCCACAGAGCGCTCAGGAGAGGCACGCACTAACTCTTTAACTTGGTCACAATCAGCTCTGTGTACCGAAATACCGCGACCTTTGGTAATAAAACCAAAGATTTCATCGCCAGGAACAGGCTGACAACACTTCGCAATGTGGCTCATTAAATTACCGACACCACTGACTTCAACCTGACCTTTACCTTTTTTAATCGATTTACTTTGGCTCTTCTTAACTAAATCTTCAAGCGCGGCTTCATCACTTAAGTCTTTAGTTCGTAAACGGCTTTGAACGTGATTAACCACTTGGTTAAGACGCACATCACCGCCACCAATACCCGCAAGCAAATCATCCATACTGACTAAATTAAAACGTTCAACCGCTGATTGTGCGTCTTTTAGCAGTAAGTTACTTCTGGCTAGCTCAGCTTCAAGCATCTCTTTACCGGCAACAATATTCTTATCTCTATCTTGTTGCTTAAACCAATGCAGAATTTTCGAGCGCGCACGGGATGTGCGTATATAACCTAAGTTTGGGTTTAACCAATCGCGTTTAGGATTCGGGTGCTTAGAGGTAATTATCTCAATTCGCTGCCCGGTTTCCACTTGATAAGTAAACTGCACAATGCGGCCGTCAACTTTAGCGCCAATACATTTATGGCCCACATGGGAATGAATGTAATAAGCAAAATCAAGCACGGTTGAGCCTAATGGTAAATCAACGACTTCGCCGCTAGGAGTAAATACATAGACCCGGTCTTCAAATACTTGGCTGCGAACTTCATCGACTAAATTACCGCTTTCTGCGACATCTTCTTGCCACTGCAAGATCTTACGTAACCAGTTAATCTTCTCTTCATAACCGCTTTGCTTACCGCTGGCACTGCCTTCTTTATACTTCCAGTGCGCAGCCACACCCAGCTCAGCGTCTTCATGCATCTGCTCGGTACGGATTTGAATTTCAACCGTCTTCTCTTCTGGCCCGACGACAACAGTATGAATAGACTGATAACCATTAGGTTTAGGGTTAGCCACGTAGTCGTCAAACTCACGTGGAATATGGTGCCAAAGCGTATGCACCACACCCAGTGCGCCATAACAGTCTTGTAGGCGGTCGGTGACAATACGCACCGCGCGCACATCAAACAGCTCATCAAATTTAAGCTGCTTGCCTTTCATCTTCTTCCAGATGCTATAGATATGCTTAGGTCGGCCGTATACTTTGGCGCGAATTTGGTCTTTATCTAAACGCGCTTGTAACTGGCTAACAAAGTCATCAATAAAGGTTTCTCTATCTAAACGCTTGCCATCAAGTTGCTTAGCAATATCTTTATAGGTTTGCGGGTGCAAGTAGCGGAACGAGATATCTTCTAGTTCCCACTTTAATTGACCAATGCCTAAACGGTTAGCTAGCGGCGCATAGATATCAGCAATCTCGCGGGCAATAAGCACTTTGACTTCTTCATCGGCGTTCTTAATTTCACGAAGCAAACAAATGCGCTCAGCAAGCTTTATCACCACCGCACGCACATCTTCAACCATGGCTAATAACATCTTACGGATGTTGTCGATTTGCGGTTCGCCATTACGGGTTTGATTATCAATTTTTAACGCGCCGATAGCGTTCATGGTTTCAACGCTAGACACTAAGACTGAAAGCTTTTTGCCAAACTTATCTTCAATATCTTCTTGCGTAATTAACTCAGCATCAAATACCACAAACAATATTGCGGCTTGTAAGGTTTCAATGTCCATATTCAGCGGCGCAAGAATTTCAATCATCTCACGCGCACGCTGGAAGACAGTAACGCTCGTCTCTTGCTTTTGTCCCACGAGTAGTTCAACCTGCTCAATTAAGGTCAAAAGGGTTTGAGCTTCAGAAGCATCACTAAGATAACGTTGTACCCACTCTTCAAGTTGAAAGTCAGGATCGCTAAAATGTGCTTCACGAACAGATACCATCTTATTTAATTCCTTTACATACTGCTGACAGAGGTTAACAGCCGCTTAACCCCATCGTTTTAATTCATACGCTCTATATTCGCGATTCAGCGATCATTGTCAATCAACAAAAGTAGCCAATTGCTACTTAAAACGCCTATATCGCCTGAGTTTGAATTGTATGAGTTATATTTAAGCAAAAGGTTTCACAAAATGTATCTATTTGTGTCTTTTTGTTTATTTTTTTAACTCAAACAGTGCCATTGACTCTAAATGATGTGTTTGTGGAAACATATCAATTAAACCGATTTTTTTAAGCTGATAACCTTGCTTTAAAATCACTTCGCTATCGCGCGCAAGACTGGCTGGATTACAAGAAACATATACCAATGCTTTAGGTTTTAGCTTCTTTAATGATTGCATGCTTTCATAGGCGCCAGCGCGAGCCGGATCAATTAGCATCTTATCGACTTTACCCAACCAAGGTTCTTTCGACAGATCGGCACTTAAATCAGCGTGATAAAAAGACACGTTTTCTAAACCGCTGTTTTTAGCATTGTCTCGAGCTTGGGCAACCATAGCAGGCACCCCTTCAACACCCACGACTTCGGCACCATTTCTCGCCAAAGGCAAGCTGAAGTTACCAATACCACAAAATAGGTCTAATACTCGCTCACCCGCTTGTGGCGATAACCAGTTAACCGCTTGACTAACCATCGCTAGGTTAACCGCGCCGTTAACCTGAATGAAGTTGCCAGGAGAGAAGTTAAGCTTTGTTTGACTATCTTCAAAACCATAAAAAGGCTGTTCACCCGAACCATTGAGGTGTTCACAATGACCATCGTCATCTTGCAGTAGCACTATCACTTGATGTTTATCTGCAAATTCAGCTAAACGGGCCTTATCTTTATCAGACAAAGTTTTAGTGACTCGCAAAACCACAAAATTACCGTTATCTGCTTGAGTTAGCTCTACGTGACCTAAGGCTTTTTTACCGCTTAATTGATTAAGCATAAAGGCCAAGTCAGGGAGCAACACAGATAACTCTTCAGCCAATACCGCACAAGACTGGATCTCAACAACATCACTGCTGCTACTCGCCCTAAAACCTAGGCTAATATGCTTGGTATTTTTATCATACCAAGTGGCTAAACGCGCACGGCGACGGTAGTGCCAATTCTTATCGCTAATGGTTTCACAGATTTCACTCGCTTCAGCTTGGGCAAACTTACTCACTAAGTCGACTAAGGTTGCCGCTTTATGGGTGCGTTGGGCATCAATATCAAGGTGCTGCAAATCACAACCACCACACTTAGCAAAGTGCGGGCAAGCCGGTTGCACACGTTCACTTGAGGCTTGTTCAACCTTAAGCAATTTAGCACGAGAAAACTTCTTCTTTTGTTCGGTCAATTGCACCGAAACCGTTTCCCCAGGTAGGGCACCATTGATAAAAACAATTTTGCCATCGTGATGGGCGATCCCCGCCCCAAGATGATCAAGCTGGGTCACCTTTAGAGACAGTTTTGACGATAGTTGCTTAGATCTATTTGGTTTTGCTTTAAAAAATTGTGCCATGTTGCTCTCTAGTAGATAAAAAACTAGCCAAAATAGGTTAACTTCTGGCAGTCTATCGAATACTCACACTATATTTAATGGTAACCCATACACAGAATGAATGATGCCAACAATATGACCAAGTACAGCCTTAGATCATGGGTTCTGGTATTGGCGTTAGCCCCAACTATTTTAGTGGGGATTTTATTGGGTGGCTATTTTACCATAAATAGATTCTATGAACTTGAAGATACGCTCATAGAACAAGCAAGTAATATTATTGAGCCACTTGCTATTGCCGCAGAAGTGGGCCTAGAAAGCAAAGATTTCGAAACCACCAAACGACTGATCACCTCCGCTCAACTCAATAAAGCCTCTTTAGTGCAATTTATTGCGATTTTTGACGACGATAACCGAGTGGTTGTCACGTCCCATCATTATAAAAATCACGAACTGATGCGCTTCGACAAACCGCTTGAATCTATGCTCCGTACTGAACTTGAGCTGGTTGGCGACAGCATAATTCTACGCAGCCCTATTTTTAAAAGTAGCAATGCCCCAGTCCAAGGTCTCGCTAACGCACAACAAGCAGCCAATCAAGGCATTGTGAAAATTGGCTACATCGCTATTTTGATCAATAAAGAAAATGCGCTTTTAGAACAACATCGTGCTGCGGTTGCAGCTTTTATCATTGTATTAATTGGTGTCCAACTAAACTTATTTTTTACCTTCCGCTTAGTTAAAAATGTGACTCAGCCTATTACTGAAATGGTGAGAGTGGTCGCGAAAATCCGCGAGGGTAAACTCGATACCCGTTTAACCGGAAACTTAATTGGTGAACTGGATTTACTCAAGCGTGGTATTAATGCCATGGCAGGCTCATTATCTGAGTACCACGATGAAATGCAGCAAAACATCGATCAGGCGACGTCAGATTTACGTGAGACCCTAGAACAGATTGAAATCCAGAACGTTGAGCTAGATATGGCAAAAAAACGCGCTCAAGAAGCCAGCCGGATTTAATCCGAGTTTTTAGCCAACATGTCCCATGAATTGAGAACCCCGCTCAATGGCGTGATTGGTTTTGCTAAACAGCTATTAAAAACCCCATTGCACTCGAGTCAACAGGACTATATTCGCACTATTGAACGCAGCGCAACCAACCTGCTTAGCATCATTAATGATATTCTAGATTTCTCTAAGCTTGAAGCTGGCAAGATGGTACTTGAAAACATCCCGTTTTCTTTACGTGAAACCATTGAAGAAACAGTAACAATGCTATCGAGTACTGCCAGAGAAAAAGAATTAGAACTGGTGATTGATGTTGACGCTAGCATACCGGAAGAAGTAACCGGTGATGCCATGCGCTTTAGTCAGATCATTACTAACTTAGTCGGTAACGCGATTAAGTTTACCGATAAGGGCAGTGTGCAGCTCAAACTGCATCTAGAAGATATATCTGAAGAAACGGTACATATACGGTGTGAAATCATTGATACCGGTATTGGCATTGATGAGCAGCAACAGGTGTCTCTATTCCAAGCCTTTGGCCAAGGAGACTCTTCTATATCTCGCCGCTTTGGCGGTACAGGCTTAGGACTGGTTATAACAAAACGCTTAGTCAATCGTATGGATGGACAAATTGGCTGTCATTCGACGCCAAATCAAGGATCAACTTTCTGGTTCTCACTGCCACTTAATATTAGTCAATATTCTATCAATAGCGTGTTACCGCTCGCGCCTTTAAAAGGAAAAAGCGTCCTGCTATTTGAATCAAGTGAGCTTTCACGTCATGTTATTGAACGCATGTTGCAGCGTTGGGGACTAAAAATCACTCTCGTTAAAAATGCCAAACAGCTGGAATTTATTGCCACGCAGTCTAATCATATTTTCGACTTTGCCATATTCGGTTGCCGTACCCTGACAGCTTTTAATGAGCCAGCCAACATATTGAAGCAAGCAAAAAGTAAAATCGATTACCTATTGCTGATATCTGACTGCGCAGAGCAAGAGGAAGTGTTCTCGCAACTTAGGCCCTACGTCGATAAACAGCTGCCTTTACCTGTAGGGGAAAAGTTATTATCCAGCTCGTTGCTAGACCCTCACTCAGGCCGTTTCAATGAGCACTTCATCGCTATTGAGCCTATTGCAACGCCTGCGAAACTCGAAAACCTAAGTGTGTTAGCGGTCGACGACAATCCAGCCAATCTAAAGCTCATTGATACATTGCTCAAAGAGTTAGTGACACAAGTACAAGTGACAGACAATGGCGAAAAAGCAATACAACTCGCTAAAGAGCGCAGTTACGATTTAATCTTTATGGATATCCAAATGCCTGGGACAGATGGCATTACTGCAACAAAAGAAATAAGAAGCAATTCAGCAAACCGTAATACTCCAATTATTGCAGTGACGGCCCATGCTATCGCAGAGGAAAGGGAACGGATTTCAACCAGTGGTATGGATGGTTATTTACCAAAACCGATTGATGAAGCCGCGCTAAAAGGCGTTATCACTCGCTGGAAGACCAAACCTAAGTTTACCCATTTTGATCAACGCACATTGAATTGGGATCTATGCTTAACTCAAGCGAATAACAAACCAGACTTAGCGCTGGATATGCTTAAGATGTTGTTAAAGTCTTTACCTGAAACTGTGGAGCATATTGAACATGCACTCAACACGACAGATAAAGATAAAATGCTAGCCTGTATTCATAAACTACATGGCGCATGCTGTTATTGCGGAGTCCCTACAACCCAGATGCTTTGCCAAGAAATTGAGTCCAGTTTAAAGCGCGACGTGATGATTGATGACGTTGAACCCGAAATACTAGAGTTACTTGATGAGTTAACTAAGGTAGAATCGGCCGCTAATCAAGTGATCTCCCAGCTATCAGTGGATATATAAGATGACAAACAAACAGGGATTTTTTAAACGTCTAAAAGCGCTAGAGTTGCCTCAGAAAAAGCTTTTTGCGGTTGCCCTATGCCAACGCATGCTACCTAATTATCAGCTTTTCTCTGAAGTATGTGAATTTGGCGATCCTAAAGTACTCGACACTTTGCTGAACCTACTTTGGCAATCGATGTACGACAACAAGCTAAAACTGAATATTGATATTTACCTTGAGCGACTTGAAGCCAACACGCCAGAACCCGCTGATTTTGACGTATATGGTGTCTACCCTGCGATGGACGCTGTTGTCGCTCTCACTTCACTTATCAGTGCGCTACAAAGTAAAGTTGAAGAAGATATCGTCAATATCAGTAAACTCTCTTCAGCCACTGTAGCTAACTACATTGAAGCAACCTGTGAGCAAGAGTTTGATAATGAAGATGCACTCGATGATTACATCTTTGCTCATGAAGTGATGCAAGAAGAAAAAGAGATGCAAAGCTCTCTTTTAGATATCATTGAAGACAATCTCCATATGAAGGCAGACTTTATTAAAGAGTTACGCCGAGAAATTGTTGAAATTGGTGTATCAAATATCGGTATCGAGGCGAGCAGATAAGCTCAAACAAGTATATACCGAAACAACAAGCGCATTAAGGTTAACCTTATGCGCTTTTTTAATGTCTGTAAAAACCATTATACAGTAACGCCAATCAGCTATGCATGGAAAACAAGCTTTCCGCCTTAGACTGCATAAACTCGATAAACAGTTTTACTTTTAAAGGTTGGTGGCTACGCTGATGATACAAAATTGAGATGCGCCTTTTCTCTCCCACCCACTCGGGTAACAATGCTTGAAGCTCTCCTGCCGCTAGCTGTTTTTTGACAAATAACTCTGGACCATAAAGAATGCCACCGTTATCCACCGTAGCTTCTACTGCTCCATGTAGATCGCTTAAAGTAAGCTTAGCTTTGCCGTCGTAATAAAAAGACTCACCATTAGGGTGCTTCAAAGACCAATTATACAAAGGCCACACTTTGATCAAATCATGCAGCCCTAGCTCGTTTGGATGGGTTAACGCTGGCGCGTTTTGCAGATATTGCGCTGATGCAAATAAACCATAATTAAGTACGCCTAAAGAGCTTGAGATCCAAGATGAATCAGGCTGCGTCCCACCAACAATAGCCACATCAACCCCTTCATCAATTAAATCAATGACATTATTGTTCTGTGCTATGTGTAATTGAATATCTGGGTAGGTTTCACAGAATTCATTTAAGGCCTTAATAAAAATCATCGAGATAATGGACACAGGGGCAGCAATACGCAAGGTTCCCTCAGGTTTATCAACCGTAACGCCACTGATACTATCAAATTGCGAAATAATCGATTGATACTGCTGAAACAGCGCAATGCCCTCTTCAGTCAATCTCAATTTACGCGTGTTACGCATTAAAAGCTGTTTGTCTAATACAGTTTCTAACTTAGTTAATTTGCGGCTCACAGTCGCTATAGGCATATCTAGCTCTTTGGCTGCTTGAGAAAAACTGCCCGCATTCACTAAGTGAACAAATTGATAGATTAGTTGTAACTCTAAACCAAAGTTAGTACTCATCAATGTAAGCCCTAGTGTAGAAAATAGATTAAGCATCAACGTACGATATAAAAAAGCAGTATATCAAAGTTAAACCACAACCTCTTTGGCTTTGCTAAACTTTGCCTTTGCTAAGTAAGCAGCTCAATGCCCCTTAAGTTAGCAACGGGCGCCCCACAAGTAAGTAACCAATCTAACTTTTACCCAACCTAAACTAGCCTAACCGAATCAGACAATAACCCCAATTATCGTCTATCTCAAAAATGTCAAAATTAGATTGGTCAAAAAGTAATTTGTGGATTATCATTCGCCCCCTTTTTTTTCATTCACTGCTCAAAAAATGACACGAATTGTTATTTTCCTCCTGTTAGTTACTAGCTTGTTCTGCTCGGCATTTTCCTACGCTATCGAGCTAAAACCTGAAGCTAAGGCGTACTTAAAGAAAAAAGAAGCTATTGTTGTTGCTATGCCGAGCACAGGCCTACGCGCGCACTGGAATACCCATTCGCCTGGTGCTCTCGGTATCTACACTGACTATATTCGCACCCTTGTCCAAGAGCTAGGCATAGCGGTTCAATTTAAAGGATATGAGTGCTTAGATGAATTACAGCAAGCAGTGGCATCAGGAGAAGCAGACTTATCTCTCGGCTTTATGCCAACAACAGAGCGTGAAAAGAGTCTACTCTTCTCAGTTCCCGTTTTTGAAAACTATCAGCTAAATTGGTTGCGTAACTCTAGCTACCGCAATACCCCTGCGTCAGATATGAACTGGGTATGTGTTGAAGGCTCGTTCTCTTGTGAAGCGACTGCCCAAAATGGCTTCCGCACCCTAACGAAAGTCAAAACGCTAGATAGCTTAATCCACTACCTATCAACAGGAAAAGCTGACGGAGCCATAATCCACTTTGGAACTGTGCACCATTACTATCAAACTGTTGCTGTGGGCGACTGGTTAGGTGACATCGTATTTAATGAAAACAGTCAACCTATGTTGTCATCTTTTATTACTGCTAAAAACAACCCTATATTGATGGATATACTTAATCAATATCAGCAGGAAATGCATAACAACAAAGTCATAAAACCATTCAAATTTAAAAACTTAAGCATGCTTCATAATGAGCAGGCAATAGAATCTATCTATCAGCAATATAATAGGCAAACGATTCGATATAGCATAGAAAACGATCTCTACCCACTCTCATACATCTCAAAGAGTAACGGTGAAATCTCTGGCTATATTCATGACATTATAAAAATATTAGCCCGAAAATCAGGGCTAAATTTTGAATATGTTGCCCCTATGGGTCAAAGCATTGATGATATGCTCAATCAAGGCGTCATTGACCTGATCCCAGGCGGGCTTATGTCAGTAAACGAGACGTCAACAAAATTCCTAACAACACACCCCTTTTATACTATTAATTGGTCGTTTATCCGTACCACTAAAACGTATCAACAACAAAAAATCGCGGTATTAGATCGCTCCGGCAACCTGCCTGAACAAGGCATTTTTAAATTTATCGATAAACCCATTATCTATACCGATTTTGCACTGCTCAAAAAAGACATAGAAAGTGGTGTGGTAACACATGCCTATATTCCCAAGAGCATTGCTGAAGACTATTTATACTATGGCAGTGAAACAAAATTTGAGCTAGTAAATAGCCCTAAAAAACAACTCATTAGCTTAATGGGGATCAAGCTAAACTTAAGCTCAGAGACGTTAAGGGATATGCTTGATGCAGCTATAGCCGTAACAACAGCTAAAGAGATTTCTTTAGCTGTTAAGAGTCATCAGGTCATTCACACTAAATATGGTTACGATAAAAAACAAACTAAAAACACTGTCGTCTTTTTGTTGGTTTTATTAATTTTAGCCGGTGCTGCTAGTATTTTATGGAGCAAAAAACTTAAAGGCTATTTACGAGAAGCACGTGCCAGTGGCAAAAAATCTCACGACCAAATGCAGTGGCTGACAAGCGTATTAAATAGCTTTCCTGGCATGGTATTAATATCCGATGATAAGGGATCGCCTTTATTATCTAACAAGGCATACAGTGAATGCTTTAAAACTTGTATTAATGGCCAATGTAAAGAGAGCCAGGACACGTGTGCTTTCTTAAATGTAATAAACACTGTTGCGACCGACATTAACAATGATGCGGTCTATGTCGCTAATGATAAATGTACTATTGCAGGCAAGTACTACCGGGTATCTCGTGACGTTGTAAATCATGACGATGGTAACCAGTACCATATTACTGTTTTCACTGACTTTACAGAACTGAAACAACGGAAAGAAGAGCTGATTCTTTCCAAGCAGCAAGCTGTTGACGCATTAAAAACACGAGAATCTTTCCTCGCTGTGATTAGTCATGAACTCAGAACCCCTCTCGCCGCCATGATAGGCCTAATGGAGTTACTCAACCCTGAACTAAAGTCAGCTAAGAATAAAGAACTAGTAAGCAATGCACTAGCATCGGCGGATAGGCTCAAAGGTTTAGTTAACGATATTTTGGACTTTTCTAAAATGGAAGCTGATCAGTTACAGCTTGACCTGCACCAAAGCAATCTATTTATCGAGTTGGGTTCAACATTAAGACTCTTAGAAGCCAGTCTAGATAAAAAAGAGGTCAACTTCATTATTAATTGGCAACCAACCAAGCTTTGCAATGCAGAGCTAGACTGGTCGCGCCTAAGCCAAATAGTCAATAACCTCGTTAATAACTCAATAAAGTTTACTCAAAAAGGCACCATTACCGTTAGCGTTAGCAATACCCAAGAAACATTAACATTAACGGTTGAAGATACTGGCTGTGGCATGACCGATGAACAGCAACAAAAGCTGTTTCAGCCTTTTGTACAAGCAGATGCAAGTATCAACCGCAAATACGGTGGTTCGGGCTTAGGTATGTCGATCGTTCAGCATCTTGTTGAATTAATGGGAGGAGCGCTAAAGGTTTCCAGTAAGCTTAATCAAGGAACAAAAGTACGCCTGTCTTTACCGGCTAACTTTACAACGATTAAACAAAACTTGGTTACCAGCTGTTACACCCAAAAAGCAACAACTCAAGACTGGTTAGTTGAGTGGGGAATCATACCGGCTAAAGTCAAAAATGACGCGGTTGTTAGCCTTTGCACCTTAGACACTGACGGGAATACCTACCCAGATCTATTGCTAAGGCAAGTCGCTATCATGCCTGTAAAAAGCAATACGAGCCCATTGCTTAAGCATGCTAAATATTCTGGTACTGTGCTGGTTGCTGATGACGACCCTATCAATTGTTTTCTATTTCAAAAGCAACTTAAGAAACTCGGGCTTGAGGTCATCACTGTTCACGACGGTATGGAAGCATTACTTTATTTAGCCGCCAATAAAAACGATATTTCATTACTGATCACCGATTTCCACATGCCGAACTTAAATGGCTACGAGCTAGTGACTCAGCTTAGAGCTAAAGCTGAGTTTGCAAGTTTCCCGATCATTGGCTGCACAGCAGAAGACTCAAGATTAGTTGTAGAAAAAGCAGCTAAAGTCGGCATGACAGAAGTGATGTACAAACCTTACTCATTCCAATTGCTTGGTGAGGTTATTAGTCGCTATTGCCCAGAACAAAGCCCTGATAGCACTCTAGATAGACTCGATTGGTTAATAGAATATACAGACGAGGAGCAATTAGAACTCTCTGCAATAGTCAGAGACTCTTTACTTGTCGATAAAGCACAATTAGTTGACAAAACATTGCCTATAACAGCCCTTGCTCATCGAATAAAAGGGGCTGCAACCGCAATCGGCCTAACTCAGTTAGCCACCATAGCCAGCGACTGCGAAGCCGCAGCAGAACATGAATTACCTGAAGCAACGGCACGGCTGAGTGCTGAAATTGATATTATCGTTAGCACTATTAATAATTGGCTGGCAAAGCAATATCAATAACAGCAGTGATTAACGTCATTACTTATAATGCGCCACAGTCAATTATGGCGCTTAAAATAACTGTTTAAGTTTTGGGATACACATTCAATGCAATCTTTTCAATCATTAAAGCTGCTTATCATTGATGATGCGCCAACGTTTCTATTTACGATTAGAAGCATGTTGGTAAAGCTAGGATTTATTGAAACCAACTTATTCACCGCCAAGTCAGCAAAGTTGGCACTTGATCTTGCGGCAAATAAACAGTTTGACGTAATCATCTGTGATTATAATTTTGGCTTAGGTATGAATGGCAAACAGCTATTCGAAGAACTTAAACACTTAAACTTGCTCACCGATAAAGCGGCTTTCATTCTGGTGACTGGCGATAATACCGCGGCAACAGTCAGACCAATACTGGAACTTAAGCCTGACGAATATTTGCTAAAACCCCTTAATGCCGTCACCTTAAAGCAGCGTTTGTCTATTGCTATCCGTCGCAGAGAGAAACTTGCGACGCTATTCACCGCAGAACGGCTTTTAGATGCCGAAACAGGTCTACGACTATGCGATGAAATGCAGCCTTTTTATCCGGAATACTATTTTGTTATTGAACGATTTCGCGGCACCTTCCTCACTATTTTGCAGCGTCATGAGCAAGCTAAAGGGGTTTATCAATCTACCTTGACCAAAAAGGAACTCGACTGGGCAAAAGTAGGTCTAGCCAATTCACTCGCTTGCCTTGGACAAGTAGAAGAAGCTGAAGCGCTTATTAATCAATTACTCTTAGCTGCGCCTATGGATACCAGAGTGAGAACTGAAGCGGCCCACTTACAACTTAAGAAAAGTGATATTCCAGCTGCGATAGCCCACTTAGAGTTAGCCAGTAAAATTGTACCGGGTAACTCTGAGCGCGAGCTTGTTATTGTTAATCTATGCTTATCGGTTGAAGATTATGCGCAGGCGCTTGAACGATATAAGCTCTACCTTGACATCAACAAAGAAACCTACCGCAATAACGACTTTTCCAAATTGAGTTTAATTAGGTCGTTACTTTATGCAGCGCACAATAACCCTAATAAACAAGCGTTAATAGAAGAGGCTAAGCATCATCTAAGACTTTTACTTGGCTCAAATGATGAATCGATAAGCAATGAAATAGAGTTAATTAAGGCGCATATTTCAATGGAAGTGGGTTACTACCGTTCGGCACTGAGTATTCTTAGGAAACTGCATAACAAAAAATGTTTCCAACATTTTTATGCCGCATACCATTACGCTTGGTTATTGAATGTCATGAGTGTCGAGAATGAATTTGAGCAAGCTATTCAATGGTGTGGTGAAAGCTTAGGCTTTGAGCAAAATCAAATCATTTTCTCAAGTAAAGTCTCTATGTTAGATGGTTTAAGAGACTGTAATAAAGCAAAAAAAACTTGGTTAAAAAACAAATATCAGATGGTCAAAGATAGCCATTTAGACAAACTGGCTTTACTTGAAACCTATTTGTTGATTAACAAGAAAGCACCACTTTTAAAAACAGTTTGCTTAAATATCATCATGACACTTGCTCATGTTTGGCCAGGGCAATATGGTGTAAACCAAGTAAAAGTCATTATCAACCGCTGTGATAATGTTATAAAACAGCTCTATAGCGATGAGGAACTCATAAAGCTTGAGTATCAGCAGCACCATCAAGCGGCAATAGACAAATGTAGAAGCAAGATTTTTGAACTAACAGAATAATATCTATTATAAAACCTAAACCAAAGCTCATACCTGTCTTGGGCTTTCGTTTTATTAGCGCCATCAATCCCCTTTTAACAAGGTCATCTTATAACAACATCCGCCAAGTCAGCATGGGCATTCCGTTAATCAAAATCGATAGTGCAACATAAAGAGGTTAAGCATTAGTCTATACCTCCACTCAATAAAACCTGCAACACTAAATAACAAAAGCCACAAGAACAATCTAAGATTCTGAATAACAAAAGATTATTGCAACTAGGTTATTTGCTGTAACGCCGCTTCCCTCAAAAGCAAACCTACTCATATCGCATAAACCCCTTATACTGATCTCAAACGAAAATGTGATTAAGCTCTATTGATTAACCAAACAGGTATTTACTGTATAGATAAACAGTATATACTGTGTAGTTATACAGTGTTTTGAAAAGGACATCACTATGCTTTGCCAACTCAGTATCAACAACTTTGCTATTGTGCGTTTTTTAGAGCTCGATTTTAAAGCCGGCATGACCAGTATTACTGGCGAAACAGGCGCAGGTAAATCGATTGCTATCGATGCTCTGGGCTTATGCCTAGGTAATCGAGCTGACGCCAATGCGATAAGACCTGATGCGACCAAGGCCGAAGTAAGTGCCCGTTTTTTATTAAATGATACCCCAGCAGCTAAGCGCTGGCTTGAAGACAACGATCTTGAACTTGATGATGAATGTATCTTACGTCGCACCATTAGCAGCGACGGACGTTCACGTGCCTATATCAATGGTAATCCGGTACCACTAGCGCAAATCAAAGCGCTTGGGCAGCTACTTATTGGTATTCACGGTCAACATGCGCACCACGCCATGTTAAAAAGTGAACATCAATTGACTCTGCTAGATAGCTACGCAAACCATAAAATGCTTATTGACAGCGTTACCGCCAGCTATCACAGATGTAAAACCATTGAGAAACACCTGCACCAATTGCAGATGTCGCAGCAAGAGCGCTTGGCCCGTAAACAGCTTTTGCAATACCAAGTCGAAGAGTTAAATGAGTTTGCGATTGCTAAAGGTGAATTTGAGTCCATTGAGGCAGAACACAAAAAGCTCGCTAATAGCACAGCGTTAATTGAGCTTTGCCGTAGTCAATTGCACATACTGCAAGAAAGTGATGACGGCAGTGTAGAGTCACTGCTTAATACCAGTATTAGCCAAGGCCAAGATCTGGAAAACTATGATCCAGAGTTAGGCAATGTAGTATCAATGCTTAACGATGCGCTGATCCAAGTGCAAGAAAGCAGTAGCGAACTCGAACGCTATTTAGATGGCTTAGAGCTCGACCCTGAATATTTTGCACACTTAGAGCAACGGATCTCTAAGGCGATGCAGCTCGCCCGCAAACACCAAGTAAGCGGCGAAGAACTTTATAGCTACCATCAAACCCTGTTAGCAGAGCTTGAAGATTTAGGCTCTGATGACGACAAGCTTGATGATATTAAACAAGAGTTGCAAGCTAGCCGAGATGCATACTTACAACATGCCAAAAAGCTTAGCCAAAGCCGCAGCCGCTACGCTAAAGAGCTTGATAAGCAAGTGACTCACTCGATTCATGAACTAAACATGCCAAAAGGTAAGTTCAATATTGCCGTTAACTTTAACGAAGCCATCATTACACCAACAGGCTGCGATAATATTGAGTTTTTAGTGTCAACCAACCCTGGACAACCATTACAACCTATTGCCAAGGTTGCATCCGGTGGTGAACTGTCACGTATTGGTCTAGGCATACAAGTGATAACCGCTAAGAAAGTATCTACGCCAACGCTAATTTTTGATGAAGTCGATGTCGGGATTTCAGGACCAACAGCCGCTGTTGTAGGCCGTATGCTACGCAGCCTTGGTGAGTCAACCCAGGTATTTTGTGTCACCCATTTGCCGCAAGTTGCCGGTAATGGTCATCAACATATGTTTGTCAATAAGAGCAGTAAAGCAGGTAAAACAGAAACCTCTATGGTGGCGCTTGATAAGACTCAACGTATTGAAGAGTTAGCCCGCTTGCTCGGTGGCGACACCATTACTAGTAATACCTTGGCTAATGCTAAAGAGTTACTGCTGAGCTAATACCAATGACGTAAGCGTTAAAACAAAAATGCAGAGCCTTAGCTCTGCATTTTTTATCGTGACAATTAGCGCAGTTAAGCAAAGTAATACGCTAAACCTTGTAAGCATAGCAAAGAGAAAATACCCGCTAAAACGTCATCAATCATAATACCAAAACCGCCATGCACTTTGGCGTCAAGCCAGCGAATTGGCCACGGCTTTAAAATATCGAAAAAACGAAACAGCGCAAAACCAATCACTAGCCATTGCCAACCTGCAGGCGCGGCAATCATAGTAATTAATAGCCCAGCGACTTCATCCCAAACAATGGCGCCATGATCGTGCACGCCCATGTCTTTTGAGGCTTTATCGCAAATATAAAAACCTGCTAACACGCTAATTAGTGTTAAGGCTATATACCAAGGCAAGCTTAGTGGCGCCATAAGTAGATACAGCGGAATAGCCGCCAAGGTACCAAAGGTACCCGGCGCTTTAGCAGCAAGCCCAGTGCCAAAGCCCAAAGCTAAAAAGTGAATAGGATTCTTTAATGACAGCTTAGCTAAGGCTGCATCTTTAGAGAGTAAGTTCATTAATTAAAGTGCTCAAAGCCTAAGTTAACTGGCTCAAAAGGTTTATTTTCATTTAACAGGGTTAACTGGCCGCCAGTACAGATTTGACCAATTTGAGTAAAGCGTACACCAGTTTCAGCTAACGCCATCTCTAATGCACCCTTTTGTGCTTCCGGTACGGTAAAGAGTAGCTCATAATCTTCACCGCCAGTTAACGCGTAGCTCAGTGCCATGTCGGCAGTGGTATTTCGCACTAGTTGCTCAGATAGCGGCAAGCGGTCAACATTAATCACCGCGCCCATTTGTGAGCTTTTGATGACATGTTGAATATCAGACATAATGCCATCAGAGATATCAATCGCACTTGACGCAATAGTTCTTAATGACTGACCAGCAAGTACCCGTGGTGTTGGCCTATAATGACGATTAACTAGGTAAGCCCTATCCTCACCATCTACTGCGGCTTTATCACGTAGGATATCGAGACCAAGTGCCGAGTCACCTAAGCTACCAGTAACGTAAATCCAATCACCATTTTTAGCGCCACAGCGAGTTAATCCCACATCTTTTGGCAACTGACCATTAATGGTGATAGTAATAGCACGCGGACCACGAGTGGTATCACCACCAATAAGTGCCACACCATAATATTCGGCGATTTCAAACAGGCCCTCACTAAACTCAGCGAGCCAAGTTTCATCAACTTCAGGCAGTGTTAACGCTAATGTCATCCATGCAGGCTCAGCCCCCATTGATGCCAAGTCAGACAAGTTTACCGCTAATGATTTATAACCAAGATCCTTGGCTGGCATATCAGGGAAAAAGTGCACATTCTCTACTAAGGTGTCACAGGAAATAGCAATCGACTTATTAGCATTTAGCTGCACAATGGCACAGTCATCACCAATACCCATTACAACGTCTTTGCGCGACTGGGCGCGCCCAGTAAAGAAGCTTTCGATTAATTGAAATTCTTTCACAATACCAATCACAAATATAAGAGAGAGTTCAGGGAAGTTGCGGCAAGAAACCTGACCGTTGCTTTAGCAAAAATGAAAAATAAAATGCTTTGCTTAAAACACAAATGCGCGGACGAGTGTAGCTCCCTACCGGATATAACAAAAACGGCATCCGAAGATGCCGTTTCAATTATTTATTGCGTGCTACCAGCTTATCTAGAATGCCGTTAACAAACTTATGTCCATCTTCTGCGCCGAATGCTTTTGCAAGCTCGATAGCTTCGTTAATCGCTACCTTATAAGGCACATCCTTGCGGAATGTCAGTTCATAAGTTGCGATACGTACAATCGCTTTTTCAACTGGATCCACTTCATCAAGTGGACGAGTCACGAATGGAGCAATAAGCTCATCCAATTGACTCTTCTTTGTTGCAACGCCGCCTAATAGCTCACGAAAGTAAGCGATATCAACGCCAGCAACATCTTGTTCAGTTAGAAACTCATGCTCAACATCAGCAATATTGTTACCACTTAGCTGCCATGAGTAAATGGCCTGAACGGCTAAACGGCGGGCCTTACGGCGCTCTGAAGGCTTCATTAAATTGTCCTAAATTACAGCTGTTCTTCAAGTGCTTGCAGAACGTTAACCATTTCTAGCAGACCAAGTGCAGCTTCGCCGCCTTTGTTACCTGCTTTAGTACCCGAACGCTCAATAGCTTGTTCAATGGTATCAGTGGTTAAAACGCCGAATGAAACAGGAATATCAAACTCAAGTGCAACTTGAGCTAAACCTTTATTACATTCGCCTGCAACAAAATCGAAATGAGGTGTACCACCACGGATTACCGCACCAAGTGCGATGATTCCGTCAAATTTTCCGCTTGCCGCAACACGACGTGCCGCAAGTGGCAGTTCAACAGCGCCAGGCACTTTTACTACAGTGATGTTTTCATCTGCAACTTGGCCGAAACGCTTAAGAGTGTCAACCGCGCCATCGAGCAAACTATCAACAACAAAGCTGTTAAAACGTGAAACTACGATCGCAACTTTGGCGTTTTTCGATTCGATATTACCTTGAACTACGTTCATTTATCTTACCTAAATTAGCTTAATTACCCTGCATAGGGACGGAAGAGGCGGTATGATACCACAGCACTTCGCCCTGATCTCTATGCAATTAATAAGAAAAGTGTGAATTTAAGCTCCAAGCTGACTACCAGCTTAGAGCAAGTTTTTATTCTGCTATGTAATCAGTTACTTCTAAACCAAAGCCAGAAAGTGAGTGGTAGCGCTTTGGCGAGCTTAGTAAACGCATGGTGGTCACGCCCACATCAGCCAAAATTTGCGAGCCTACGCCCACTTGACGAGATGTGCCTTTCCATGGGGCTGAAGCTGGTGTGCTGCCGTTATCTTCTGCTTCAAAGGCTTTAACTTTCGCCAGAATGTCGCTGCTGTGCTCTTGGTTGCCCAATAACACTAATACACCGCCTTCATTACTAATACGTTCCATTGCCTTTTCCAGCGGCCAGCTGCGCTGCTGATCACGCTCTGAGTGCAATAGATCGTTAAAGGTATTTTGCAGGTGAACGCGCACTAATGTGTTGTCAGTCACTTCACCTTTTACCAAAACGTAATGTAATTGGTTATCAATGGTGTCGCGGTATGTCAGCATATCGAACTCACCAAATCGAGTCGGCAGTTTACATTTAGCTTCACGAACAACACTGGTTTCTTTAGTGTTACGGTATTCGATAAGATCAGCAATGGTGCCCATCTTCAAGCCATGTTTCTCTGCGAAAATCTCAAGATCTGGGCGACGAGCCATAGTGCCGTCGTCATTTAGAATTTCCACAATCACAGATGACGCTTCAAAACCAGCAAGACGCGCTAAATCACAACCCGCTTCAGTGTGACCAGCACGAATAAGTACCCCGCCTTCTTGCGCCATTAGTGGGAAGATATGACCAGGCTGTACGATGTCAGCAGGCTTAGCATCTTTACCGACAGCAGCAAGCACAGTTACCGCACGGTCTTGCGCTGAAATACCAGTTGTTACCCCTTCAGCCGCTTCAATAGAAACAGTAAAGTTAGTCGAAAACTGAGCGTTATTGTTGGTCACCATTAATGGCAAGTTCAACTGTTGGCAGCGGGCTTTAGTCATGGTTTGACAAATAAGACCACGACCAAACGTCGCCATAAAGTTAATCGCGGCTGGCGTCACCATGTCAGCTGCCATGATAAGGTCGCCTTCATTTTCTCTGTCTTCGTCGTCCATCAAGATAACCATCTTGCCTAGACGAATATCTTCAATGATCTCTTCTATACTATGTAACGCCATACTCAGACCTTTATTTTTTAGTCACTGCGACGAGCGGTTTGCATTGAGGTCAACGCTCCAATACAGTGAGTTATTTAATGATTATGCTTGTATTTATTAGTTGAAATATACTCATTACGACAAATCTAATCGCCATGATAAGCATAAGCCAGTGTTTATCTTAAAAATCCTGAGCGAGCTAACAATTCCATCGTCACTTCCGACTTAGGTCCGCTATCTTGCTCTTGGCTGCTGTAGCTCATCAAGCGCTCTAAGTGTCTTGCAATTAAGTCCACTTCGATATTGACGCTATCGCCAGCTTTTAAATCCACTAATGTGGTTTCACCTGCTGTGTGCGGCACAATAGTCAGTCTAAATTTATGCCCTTGCACTTCGTTAACCGTTAAGCTCACGCCATCAATGGTAATTGAGCCTTTATGGGCAATATAACGGCCTAGCTCTGCTGGAGGTGACAACCAAAATTCAATCGCTTGACCACGAAGCTGTCTATCATCGACATGCGCAATACCATCAACATGACCACTAACCATATGCCCGCCTAAACGGGTTGTGGGTGTCACCGCTTTTTCAAGGTTAACGGCTTTTCCAACCTGATAATGAGAGAAACCCGTCAAACTGACAGTTTCAGCTGAAATATCGGCAACATAACCGTCACTCATAAGCTCAACAACAGTCAAACAGACACCATTAGTTGCAATACTGTCGCCCAATTTAACGTCTGATAAATCTAACTTGCCGCTAGCAACCGTTAAGCGAATATCATCTCCGCGACGTTCAACTTTTCTTAAATGGCCTACAGATTCAATAATCCCAGTAAACATAAACTAGTTACTCACTCTTAACGTTAAACGGGTATCTTTACCCACTTTGCGTTCATCGATTAGGTTAATACGCGGTATATCAGACATGGTCTCAAAGTCGTCTAACGCCAGCAAGTTTCGGCCATGACCACCCAAAATTTTCATCGCCTGATAAAGTACAATCTCGTCAGTAAGGCCTTGGTTAACAAAGGCTCCCGCTAACGTTGCACCAGCCTCGATCAATACTGAATTACACGTTTTACCTAAAAATGCTAATAAAGCCTGTAAATCAATACGTGATTCAACAGCAGCAATAATTTGATGCTCAACATGGGCTGGCCACGTTGCTTTAACCTCTTCTGGGTAATCTTTAGTTGATACCAATAAGATAGGGCTATCAATTTGAAATAGGCTTAACTCCCCTTTTAAGCGAGCCTGACTATCTAAAACAACCCGCAATGGTTGATGTATTTCTGCTGGCGCGAGCTGGTTTGATAATGATCCTAGCTCACTATGACGTACATTTAAACTGGGGTTATCCGCAATAATGGTTTCAATACCAGTCACCAAAGCGCAGTGGCGAGCACGTAAACGCTGCACATCGCTGCGAGCTTCTGGTCCAGTAATCCATTTAGACACACCATTTGATAATGCGGTTTTACCATCAAGACTGGCTGCAAGTTTTACCGTCACCCAAGGCAGGCCTTTTTCCATACGCTTTAAAAAGCCCAAGTTGACCTGCATTGCTTCTGTCGTCATTAACCCCACATCCACTTGAATCCCCGCATCGCGTAACATAGCAATACCGCGACCAGAAACTTCAGGATTAGGATCCGTTACCGCAATAACAACACGATTTACACCATGTTCGATAAGGGCCTTTGCGCAAGGAGGTGTACGGCCGTAATGACTGCATGGCTCAAGAGTGACATAAGCGGTGGCGCCTTTAGCATCATCGCCCGCCATATTCAGCGCATAAACTTCAGCGTGAGGACCACCGGCGCGAATATGGTAACCTTCTCCAACGATTTCGCCGTCTTTAACGATAACGCTACCAACACTTGGATTTGGACGGGTGGTGTACATGCCCTTTTGTGCCAACTCAATGGCAAGGCTCATCATTTGACTGTCTTCAATAGACCACATAATGGCGGCACTTCCGATTATTCGATTGATGGAGGGCTAAGTTAATGACCTAACCCTTGTAGCATAGGTTATTTTTGCAGCTTAGCGATTGCGTCGCCAAACTCTGAAACATCTTCAAAAGCGCGGTAAACTGAAGCAAAACGAATATAAGCCACTTTATCTAAGTTAACTAAGTGCTCCATCATCAGGTTACCTATCATTTCAGATTTCACTTCACGCTCGCCTGTTGCGCGCAAAGTTGATTTAATCTTAGTCAATGCCTGCTCAATTTGATCCATTGAAACAGGTCTTTTCTCAACGGCTCTTAACATGCCGCCACGCAGTTTTTCTTCATCAAATGGTTGACGACTACCGTCTTGCTTCACCACTCGAGGCATCACAAGCTCTGCGCCTTCAAAAGTGGTAAAACGTTCGTGGCATTGAACACACTCTCTACGTCGACGCACCTGATGGCCGTCTGCGACTAATCGCGAATCAATCACTTTTGTGTCAGTTGCGCTGCAAAATGGACAATGCATTTAGCCTCCGTTTAGAAAAAATGTTACGACACGCGGGTTTTAAGTCTATCTCATTAATTACGTCACTTTTAACAATAATTAAAATGTGATTAATACGACTTAATACTCCAGAAAATATGCACTATTACATACAAAAATGGCCGCATAAATGCGGCCATAGGAGTCTAACTGATTTAACCCTTAAGGTTAACCGTAAACAGGGAACTTAGCGCACAATTCTAGAACCTGAGCCTTAACGCGCTCGCTAACGGCTAAATCTGAAATGTCGTCTAAGATGTCACACATCCAGTTAGTCAGTAACACAGACTCTTCTTCACCAAAACCACGACGAGTGATTGCTGGAGAACCAATACGTAGACCAGATGTCACAAATGGTGAACGAGGATCGTTTGGCACTGAGTTTTTGTTTACAGTGATGTTAGCGTTACCTAGGGCAGCGTCAGCATCTTTACCAGTGATATCTTTGCTGATTAAATCAAGCAAGAACAGGTGGTTGTCAGTACCGCCAGATACCACATCGTAGCCACGCTCGATGAAAGTACGTGCCATTGCTTTAGCGTTAACAACAACTTGCTCTTGGTAAGTGGTGAACTCAGGATCTAGTGCTTCTTTAAATGCAACCGCTTTAGCAGCGATAACGTGCATTAAAGGACCACCTTGGCCACCAGGGAATACCGCAGAATTCAGCTTCTTGTAGATATCTTCATCGTTGATAGCAGAAAGAATCAAACCACCACGAGGACCTGCAAGCGTCTTATGGGTTGTTGTAGTGACAACGTGTGCGTGTGGCATTGGGCTTGGGTAGATACCAGCAGCAACTAGACCGGCAACGTGAGCCATATCAACAAATAAGTATGCGCCAACTTTGTCAGCGATTTCGCGGAACTTGCCCCAATCAATGATGCCAGAGTAAGCGCTGAAGCCCGCAATAATCATCTTTGGTTGATGCTCAACAGCAAGACGTTCAACTTCTGCGTAATCAATCTTACCAGTGGTTTCATCAATACCGTACTGAACGGCATTGTATAACTTACCTGAGAAGCTTACATGAGAACCGTGAGTCAAGTGACCACCGTGCGCTAGGCTCATGCCAAGAACGGTATCGCCGCCTTGAAGCAGTGCCATAAATACGGCCGCGTTAGCTTGTGAACCAGAGTGTGGCTGCACGTTTGCGTAAGTCGCGCCGAATAGCTCTTTTGCACGAGAAATAGCAAGTTCTTCAACAATATCTACATGCTCACAACCACCGTAGTAACGCTTACCAGGGTAACCTTCAGCATACTTGTTAGTTAGCTGTGTACCTTGCGCTTCGATAACACGAGGACTAGTGTAGTTTTCTGAAGCAATGAGTTCGATGTGCTCTTCTTGGCGGCGCGTTTCATCTTCAATTGCTGCAAATAGTTGTGGATCGTAATCCGCGATATTCATATCTTTTTTCAGCATTACTCACTCCAGCTGTAAAATTGTTCTAGTAGGGTTGCGCGGTATGATACAGCGCATTCGATCACAATCCCAGTATTTACAACATGAAATTACTTGCAATTCTAGATGAGTGAGTTTTGCAAAAAGCACTAATAGTGACTAACAACAAGCAAATCTTGTTATAACTGTTCTCAACCTAGCACTCACTGAAACGCACTAATTCAGATTTAAGTTCTGCATTGAATCAAGTAGAATTGCCGACAATCAACATAGAAAAAATACAATCAAAGAGAATTAAACATGGCTCAATTTGTATATAGCATGCTTAGAGTGGGCAAGATTGTCCCGCCTAAAAAACAGATCTTAAAAGACATCTCATTAAGCTTTTTCCCTGGCGCTAAAATCGGTGTTTTGGGTCTAAACGGCTCTGGTAAGTCTACCCTTCTTCGCATCATGGCAGGTCTTGATACTGAAATTGAGGGTGAAGCACGCCCAATGCAAGATCTTAAAATTGGTTACCTACCGCAGGAACCAAAGCTAGATCCAAACCAAACAGTTCGTGAAGCCGTTGAAGAAGCCGTTGCTGACGCCAAAAACGCCCTAGTACGTTTAGATGAAGTCTATGCACTTTATGCTGAGCCTGATGCAGATTTTGACGCACTTGCAAAAGAGCAAGGTGAATTAGAATCGATAATCCAATCTCAAGATGCGCACAATCTAGATGTGGTTTTAGACCGTGCAGCTAACGCACTGCGTCTTCCTGATTGGGATGAGAAGATTGAAGTGCTATCAGGTGGTGAACGTCGCCGTGTAGCGATTTGTCGTCTGCTACTAGAAAAGCCTGACATGCTGTTACTTGACGAACCAACCAACCACTTGGATGCGGAATCGGTTGCATGGTTAGAACGTTTCTTACAAGAGTATACGGGTACTGTTGTGGCAATTACCCACGATAGATACTTCCTTGATAACGCAGCAGGCTGGATCTTAGAACTTGACCGTGGTGAAGGTATTCCATGGGAAGGAAACTACTCTTCTTGGCTTGAGCAGAAAGATGCCCGTCTAACGCAAGAATCTGCCACTGAAAGCGCACGTCAAAAGACTATCGCCAAAGAGCTTGAATGGGTACGTCAAGGCGCTAAAGGCCGTCAGTCTAAAGGTAAAGCACGTATGGCTCGCTTCGAAGAGCTTAATACTAACGACTACCAAAAGCGTAACGAAACCAACGAACTCTTTATTCCGCCAGGACCGCGCTTAGGTGACAAGGTTATCGAAATCAATAACCTGACAAAATCTTATGGCGACCGCGTATTGATTGATAACTTGAGCTTCTCAGTACCAAAAGGCGCAATCGTCGGTATTATCGGTGCTAACGGTGCGGGTAAATCAACATTATTTAAGATGATTTCCGGCGCTGAGCAGCCAGATAGCGGCACCGTAGAGCTCGGTGAGTCTGTTCAAATCGCATCGGTTGAACAGTTCCGTGATTCAATGAACGATAAGAACACGGTTTGGCAAGAGATCTCTGACGGCCAAGACATTATGCGTATCAACAACACTGAAATTCCAAGCCGCGCTTATGTAGGCCGCTTTAACTTCCGTGGTGGCGATCAGCAAAAGATCATCGGTACATTGTCAGGTGGTGAACGTAACCGAGTGCATTTAGCTAAGCTTCTACAAGCTGGCGGTAACGTACTGTTACTCGATGAGCCAACCAACGACTTAGACGTTGAAACATTGCGTGCACTTGAAGAAGCACTACTTGAGTTCCCAGGTTGTGCCATGGTGATTTCACACGACCGTTGGTTCTTAGATAGAATCGCAACTCACATCCTAGACTACCGCGACGAAGGTAAAGTTAACTTCTATGAAGGTAACTACACTGAGTACTCAACATGGTTGAAAGAAACCATGGGTACAGACGTTGTTGAGCCGCATCGCTTAAAATACAAGCGTATGGTTAAATAGTCGGTAAACGACTCTATAGCAAGAATAAAACAGAGACTTAAGTCTCTGTTTTAGTATCTAGCACTTAATCACACTATTAAAGGAGTAAGGCACTCCTCTGTCGTGCGTCAAAATATTGCCACTTCAATACACTCCCCCCATTGTAAAGCCAAACTAACTTGAGTAGTATTCGTTCCACATTATGAGCGATAACAACCCATTATCTAGCTAGCTACATCTTAGACACTGGATTGTTACCATCAATATTGGATTAACGTAAATGGAGTTTTCAGTGAGATACGGTTCAGTAACCCTTGCGCTTGTTTGTTTGTTCTCAAGCAATGCTTTCGCAGCTCTACAAGTCATCAACTCTGCAGAAGAAGACAACTTAAAGCAGATTGAAAGCCAATATAATATCGATTCCCAGCTCATTACTGTTAATGACAAATTCTCACAGCTAAATAAGCGCCATTACGATTTACAAGAATTAAAAGAGCAGATTACCGCCAATGAAGCAGCTTATGCTCAGCTCATTGCACAACTGCCAAATAAGATTCTTGCCAAAACCAACATGGCACAATTTTATAGCCAAATTGAAGCCAACATCAATTCGACTGCTAGCTTAACCCAAAAAACTAAAATAGATGCTGCTGCGATTGAACGTCAACGTGCAGTAGTTCAAAAAGAGTATGAAGTGGTTGATCAGCAGCGCCTCGATAAAAGTCAGCAGCTATTTAAACTAAAAACCGACATTATCAATCGTTTATTAGCCGATCTATCTAAGAGCACAAGCTCATTACCAATCAGTCTCAATGGCACCACACAATGTTCCAAATTTCAGTCAATTTCCGACTGTTTGAAGAAATCTAAGAATGAAATTCTAGCCACAGTTCGCAGTGAATCACCATTCTTAAACGACAAAAGTGTTTTGCTTTCTTATGACGTTGCCGACGCCAGCATGAACATGCAGGGTAATTTACGCTATAAAGTAGACATGAACTTTAAGCCCTCTTATAACAGCAAAATCGATACTGTGCTCAATGATAGATTGGGGCTAAGATCGGCAATGATAACCTTAGTCAGTAACGTCTCTGCAGACTGGTATATCAATGGCGTAAAAATTGGTTCGGGCACTAAATTATTCCATGAAGTGCCGCTAGGTAAGCACGGTATTTTGGCTTCTTACCAAAACCAAGATAAATCGAGCATCGAAAAAATTGAAGGAAATGGTGTCTTTAGCTATAAGTTTGAAGGTAATACCACTAAGCATGTAGTTAAAACAAGCAATAGTGTCGAACGTTTGCCTGCGGCAACAAACAAAGCCACTAAAAAGCCAAAAGCCAAATTCACTCTCTTGGCTGATAGCACAACCATCCCCACTCCGGCTAAGCCTGCTAAAGAAACAAAAGGCGATAGTGAAGCCTATGAGTATTTTATCGGCATCCCTGCAGCAACTAAAAAACAGAACCTAGAGTTTGTTAATGAGCCTTAACAATTAATCTCGATGCCAGTAGGTTTAGTTATATCTACTGGTATCGCAAGCAAACATGTCCAGCTACTAATCGATAATGGATGCAGAGAATCTAAAGACTTCCCCCCCTAAATGCAGGTATGCTAAGCGTATAAAATAACAACAAGTTGGTATGACATGGATGATCACAACCCTCAGCCTATAACGCCACAAGGCACTCAGCCATCAACCACAAGCCAAGCAGCACAAGCTAAGCCCAAAGCCTTTTTAAACAGCATTAACCATTTTCGCGGTATTGCGATTATCTTTATTGTGATGGCGCATTGTTACCGCCCTGCGGGCTGGGAAGTGGAAACCTTTGCCGACAAAGCTTGGTTTAATTTGATGATGAACGGCACGGTCTTTTTTGTGTTTATCTCAGGCTTTTTGTTCCACCATGTGTTCTATCACCGCTGGGACTACAAAAAGTATATGAAAAGCAAAACTAAATTTGTTTTCCTCCCCTACTTACTTTTGTCTTTGCCATGGATTGTTTGGCACCTGACAGTAGGGACTGACCCGATGATGCACAAGGAGATGGCTGACATTTCAGGGCCTGCTGCCGCGGCAAGCTGGTATGTAATAACCGGTCGTACCCTGACTGCCTATTGGTATATCCCTATGGGAATGATGCTATTTGCCCTTTCGCCTTGGGTAATGGACCTCATTAAAAAACAGCAAGTCCTCTACTACGCGATTCCTCTGTTAGTCATTGCGATTATGGTACATAGACCCATTTCAAACCTAAATGCGATTCAATCTTTAGTCTACTTCTTGCCCGTCTATTTGCTTGGAGTTTGGGGCTCAGCCCATCGCGATAAACTGTTCCCTTTTATCGATAAATATTGGCTCGCTATGCTAATAACGGGTATTGCCCTAGCACTTATACAGGCGCAATACTTTGGTGCTGGCACGCTTAACAAAGCCCCATTTGAAATGACAGTGCCAGACTTGATGCTGCCGCAAAAAATCTTACTCACACTGGTAATCTTGGCGATTTTAAACAAATTTGAGCATGTATCAATTGCGCCACTACAAAAGTTAGCAGAGGTAAGCTTTGCGATTTACTTTATTCACCCATGGATCACCACCCCATGGTGGATGCTTTATGACAGCCCTGATCTACTCGGACTTGCTGGCAAAGGTAATCAGTTTACCACCTTACTCGTCACCTTAGGGGTAATTGCTATCTCTTACGTTATTGCCATCATCATTAAAAAGCTACTGAGTAAACGCAGCCGATATTTAATTGGCTGGTAAACAACTTAAATACATTGAAACTTGATTTAAAGACACTCAAATAAGAAGTATAAAAATGACAAAATCTTTATTGTTGGCGGCCAGTCTATTGACCGCCACGATGCAACTACAAGCATCAGAGCCACTTGCTTATCAATTTGATGGCCCTTATGTCTTCGATAGCCCAGCCATATCAAAGACGGCAACACAAACAGACAAACCGCAAACAGCCTACTGGATCTGTAATGCAAAGCTACATTCCAGCGTAGTTAGCAATAATAGCCTTAAGCGCCCTGATAACTGTGGTCAATTACCTGAGCCGCAGCTCAGCGATGCCATTAAACAAGTCATGCCAGACAGCTATAGGGGAGTTAACAATGTCGTTGCCCTCAGTGATGTTCATGGTCAATACGATGTTTTAATCAGCCTGCTTAAAAACCAAAAAATCATCGATGCTGATAACAACTGGGCTTTCGGTGATGGCCATATGGTTATTACCGGCGATATGTTTGACCGCGGCGACAAGATAAACGAAGTCCTGTGGTTTGTTTATCAACTGGATAAACAAGCAAAAGCAGCAGGCGGCATGCTACATCTACTCATGGGCAACCATGAACAAATGGTACTTGGCGGCGACTTAAGGTATGTGCATGAGCGTTATGATCTTGCCAGCGAATTAATGGCAAAAAGTAACGATGAGCTTTATGGCGCCGACACAGAAATCGGCCAATGGCTTAGAAGCAAGCACACACTAGTAAAGATCAACGACGTACTTTATATGCATGGCGGTATTAGTAGTGAATGGTTAGATCGCGGACTGACAATCGCGCAAGCCAACAAGCTATTCCGTGACAATATTGGTAAACCCAAAAGCGAGCTTAAACAGGATGAGTTATTAAACTTCCTATTTTATGGCAATGGCCCCACTTGGTATCGTGGTTACTTTAAAGACAACTTTACTGAAGCTGAGCTTGATAAAATCCTCGCCTATTTCAAGGTTAACCATATTACCGTAGGCCATACTTCACAAAAGCAAGTCTTAGGTCTGTTTAATAATAAGGTGATAGCCATTGATAGCAGTATCAAACTCGGTAAACAAGGTGAACTATTGTTGATTGAAAATAACCAGTTTAGTCGCGGTTTATTCGATGGCGCACGCAAGCCGCTTTAATTACCCAAAGCGACAGCAAATCAACTACCTAACAATGCTAGCAAGCTAACCATTTAGCTTGCTAGCTTTTGATATTAGCTCTTGAGTATTAGCTTTTTAGCATTACCAGCTTCGCTCTTAACAACTTAAACCATTTGAATTACAGCCTTAACAAAAGCGATTCACTAAGCAGCCTATCAGATAAACGAGTGACTTCACTCAACTCACAAAATCAACGTAACCTCAGCACCAACTAAACAACTCGTCAGATTTAACACCCAACAAAATGAAGCCAAAATGATAACCAAGATAATAAAAGGTTAAATTTGATCTTATACAGATAAATCTAAGTAAAACATTAACTTATTATTTTCCTTACTTTACATTGCTTTACCCTACGGCAGTTTTTTTTATCTAAAATATTGCTAACTTTGGCAGTGTAAGTAATCATCCATGAAACCATCTTATATTATTATTCCTTTAATCTTGATTGTCGTAGGCGCAGTTTCCTATAGCAGCTACTCAGAAGCTAAACGCAGCGACAGCAAAGAACGCCCAGTGCGCACCGTTCCGGTGGTAACAGGCTTGGTCGAACAACATGATTTATCTCAATCACTGTCCTTGATTGGCAAGCTTGATGCAGAACAATCTGTATTTATTGCGCCGCAAATTGCAGGCAAGATTAAATCGATTCAAATTAATACTGACCAAGAAATTAGCCAAGGTCAGATCTTAGTACAACTTGATGACGCCAAAGCACAAGCTGCACTAGCAGAAGCCAACGCCTACCTTGCCGATGAAAAGCGTAAGCTAAAAGAGTTTCTCAAACTGATTGATAAGAATGCCATCACAAAAACCGAAATCGATGCGCAAACTGCTAGCGTCGACATGGCTTTAGCACGTTTAGCTGCGGCTCAGGCCGATCTTGATTACCACTACTTAAGCGCACCATTTTCAGGTACAGCAGGCCTTATCGATTTCAGCCAAGGCAAAATGGTCAGCGCAGGCACTGAGCTTTTATCCCTAGATGATCTTTCAAGCATGCGCCTTGATTTACAAGTGCCAGAAAACTACCTGTCTCAGTTAAGTGTTGGCATGGCCGTTAGTGCTAAGAGCCGTGCTTGGCCAGATCAAGCCTTTATCGGAAAAGTCATCGCCATCGACTCTCGCGTCAATCAAGACACCCTAAACCTCAAAGTCAGAGTGCAGTTTGATAACCCTCAGCATCAGCTAAAGCCTGGCATGATGATGTCTGCAACCATGTTATTCCCGAGCGTTTCTGAGCCAGTGATCCCAGTACAAGCGCTAGAATACTCAGGGACTAACCGCTTTGTTTATGTTATTGGCACTGATGGTATTGCTAAGCGCACTAAAGTTACTTTGGGCGCACGTATTGATAATGAAGTACTAATCACAGAAGGACTTAGCATTGGCGATAAAGTGGTGGTTCAAGGTTTAGTGAATATGCGTGATGGTCTGCGCGTGGATGATTTAGCCGAATCAGCCCTAGCTAAAAAACCAGCCAATGAAGCGAAAGAAGAACAACAAGCAAGAGGAAGCATCTAAATGTGGTTGTCTGATGTTTCAGTAAAACGCCCGGTTGTTGCCATAGTACTGAGTTTATTACTCTGCGTGTTTGGCGCAGTCTCTTTCACTAAACTTGCCGTACGTGAAATGCCGGATGTTGAAAGCCCAGTGGTTACCGTAATGACCACCTATGAAGGTGCATCTGCCACCATCATGGAAAGCCAAATCACCACCGCATTGGAAAGTGAGCTAACCGGTATTAGCGGTGTTGACCAGATTCAGTCAGTTACCCGTAACGGCATGTCACGAATTACGGTCACTTTTCTATTAGGCTGGAACCTGACTGAAGGTGTCAGTGATGTACGTGACGCCGTTGCCCGCGCACAGCGCCGTCTGCCCGATGAAGCAAACGATCCTATCGTCTCTAAAGATAATGGTACCGGTGAGCCATCGGTATATGTCAATTTAAGCTCGTCTGTCATGGACAGAACCCAGCTAACAGACTACGCGCAGCGGGTACTTGAAGACAGATTCAGCCTAATATCTGGCGTAAGTAGTGTCGATATCTCGGGTGGCTTGTATAAGGTCATGTACGTTCAGCTTAGCCCAGAGTTAATGGCTGGTCGTAATGTTACTGCCGCAGACATCGTAAAAGTACTCAATAAAGAAAACGTTGAAACACCCGGCGGTGAAGTACGTAACGACACCACAGTCATGGCTGTTCGTACCGCGCGTTTATACCAAAGCCCTGAAGACTTTGAATACCTTGTTATTCGTACAGCAAATGATGGTTCACCTATCTATCTAAAAGATGTGGCTAAGGTATTTATTGGCGCAGAAAACGAGAATTCAACCTTTAAAAGCGATGGTGTGGTTAATATCTCATTGGGGATCGTTGCGCAATCTGACGCTAATCCGCTGGAAGTTGCGCAAGATGTACATAAAGAAGTTGACCTCATTCAAAAGTTTTTGCCGGACGGCACTAAGCTGATTGTTGACTATGACTCCACGGTATTTATCGACCGCTCGATTGATGAAGTCTTCAGCACACTCGCCGTTACCGCTCTATTGGTTATTTTAGTGCTGTACATCTTTATCGGCCAAGCAAGGGCGACATTAATCCCCGCGGTAACGGTACCAGTATCACTAATTTCCGCCTTTATCGCCGCCAACATATTTGGCTACTCGATTAACCTTTTAACCCTAATGGCATTGATTTTATCAATTGGCCTAGTGGTTGATGATGCCATCGTGGTGGTAGAAAACATCTTCCATCATATAGAGAAAGGCGAGCCGCCAATTTTGGCAGCCTATAATGGTACCCGTGAAGTTGGCTTTGCCGTTATGGCTACCACCGCGGTACTGGTGATGGTCTTCTTGCCGATCTCATTTATGGAAGGCATGGTTGGCCTACTGTTTACTGAGTTCTCGGTTATGCTAGCAGTTTCAGTACTGTTCTCGTCGCTAATAGCACTGACCTTGACCCCAGTCCTTGGCAGCAAGATTCTTAAAGCAAACGTAAAACCGAATCGTTTTAACTTGGTCGTTGATAGCGCCTTTAGACGCCTTGAAGACGGTTATCGTAAAATGGTAACCAAAGCCGTATCACTGAGATTGGCTGCGCCATTAGTGATTATTGCCTGTATCTTGGGCAGTGGCTGGCTAATGCAACAGGTTCCAGCTCAGCTTGCGCCACAAGAAGATCGCGGGGTAATTTTTGCCTTTATTAAAGGCGCTGAAGGTACCAGCTATAACCGTATGGCTGCCAATATGGAAATTGCCGAAGACAAACTGATGCCGCTTTTAGGCCAAGGCGTAGTCAAGTCTTTTAGTATTCAAGCGCCTGCTTTTGGTGGCCGTGCCGGCGACCAAACCGGTTTTGTGATTATTCAGCTAGAAGACTGGAACGAAAGAACCATTAACGCTCAGCAAGCGCTCGGCGTGATTTCAAATGCATTAAAAGGCATCCCTGATGTTATGGTTAGGCCGCTACTACCAGGCTTTAGAGGTGGCTCAAGTGAGCCAGTGCAATTCGTTTTAGGCGGCTCTGATTACCAAGAGCTATTTAAATGGGCGACTATGCTCGAAGAAGAAGCGCTATATAGCCCGATATTTGAAAGCCCTGAAATCGACTATAAAGAAACTTCACCTGAGCTGGTTGTTACCGTTGATAAAGAGCGTGCAGCCGAGCTTGGAATTAGTGTTGCTGAAGTGTCTGAAACCTTAGAAATCATGCTTGGCGGTCGCAGCGAAACCACCTTTGTTGAGCGTGGTGAAGAGTACGATGTTTACCTGCGCGGTGATGAGAGTAGCTTTAGTAACGTGGCCGATCTTAGCCAAATCTATATGCGTTCTAGCAAAGGTGAGCTAATCACCTTAGATACCATTACCCATATTGAGGAAGTGGCATCGGCGCTTAAACTGAGCCACAACAACAAGCAAAAGTCGATTACCCTAAAAGCCAACTTAGGCGAAGGTTACACCTTAGGGGAAGCACTCGACTTCTTAGATCAAAAAGCGATTGAGATCCTGCCTAGTGACATTAGTGTTGCTTACACAGGTGAGTCTAAAGACTTTAAAGAGAACCAAAGCAGTATCTTTATAGTATTTGGCTTAGCGCTACTGGTCGCTTACTTAGTGTTAGCTGCGCAGTTTGAGAGCTTTATTAACCCATTAGTAGTGATGTTTACCGTACCTATGGGGGTGTTTGGTGGTTTCTTAGGTTTATATCTAACGGGCCAAGGACTGAATATCTACAGCCAAATTGGTATGATCATGCTGATTGGTATGGTGACTAAGAACGGTATTTTGATTGTTGAATTTGCTAACCAACTACGAGATAAAGGCCTTGAGATTGAGCAAGCGATTATCGACGCATCGACTCGACGTTTACGCCCTATCTTGATGACTGCGTTCACCACCCTTATTGGTGCAATACCGCTAATTCTATCTACAGGAGCAGGCGCAGAAAGCCGCATTTCCGTCGGTACAGTGGTGTTCTTTGGTATGGCCTTTGCTACTTTTGTAACCTTGCTGGTTATCCCAGCCATGTATCGCTTGATTTCGGTAGCAACTAAGTCGCCAGGTTATGTAGAGTCGCAACTTGATAAAGCGATTGAAGAGCATAAACAGCTAACGTCACAATCATCTTAATATTTAGACTTGATGATAACTAGAAAACGGCTCAATAGATAACAGCTAAGTAGCAATTATCTACCTCACTAAAAAGGAGTTCATATTAATAATATGAGCTCCTTTTTGTTGATCCTTAGCAAGCCATAACGAGTAAAAATACACTGCAAAGCTAGATATTGATTCTATACTCAAAGTAAGGCAGGAGGATTTACTGCTAGTTTTTAAATCTGTTTATTAGCACAAGGAGGTCACGCTTATGGATGAAACTGACTTTACTCGCAACAATTACACTGATAATTCAACAGCGCCCGATGATAGTAATATCTATGATACTGTGCATATTGACGGTCAATTTATTGTAGAAAGACGAACTGGACGCGACAATCGATCTAACAGCAAACTAAGAGCCTACGATAGACGCCAATCACCACAAAGCTGCCTTCCAGATATTGATATCTATATTTAGTGAGCTATTTTGAAAAAGCCGCTAACAACATAGTTAGATATAGTTAAATGCCAACCGCGATAAAAGATGATGAGCTAGCCTCATGAGTTAGTGCTAGTGTACTGAGTTAGTGATAGTCTCATGAGTTAGTATCAATCTAGCTAACAACTTCTGACTATGCTCAGCAAAACCAAGTCTAACTAATTAAGTCTAACTAATTAAGTTTAACTAAATGAGCCTAACTAAATGAGTCTACTTTGAAAAAAATCGCTCTGTTTGTTGATGTGCAAAACATCTACTACACCTGTCGCCAAGCATACGGCCAACAGTTTAACTATCGTAAACTATGGCAACATTTAGGTTATGAGGGCGACATAGTACAAGCCACCGCCTATGCGATTCACCGTGGCGATGACGGCCAACTAAAATTTCAAGACGCTTTAAAACACATTGGTTTTGACGTGAAGTTAAAGCCCTTTATTCAGCGCAGTGATGGCTCAGCTAAAGGTGATTGGGATGTGGGGATCACCATCGATATTATGGAAGCCGCTAGTGAAGTCGACTGTATTATTTTGCTCTCTGGCGATGGTGATTTTGACTTGCTTATGCACAGGATCCAGCAAAAATATGGTGTTGAAACTCAAGTGTATGGCGTGCCAAGCTTAACCGCAAAGTCGCTAATTGATTCTGTTAACCAGTTCCATGAAATCGACAGTAGCTTGTTGCTTTAGCATTTTAATTGACAATAAAAGCATAAATTAAAAAAGGCTCAACCATGAATTGGATGAGCCTTGACTATAATAACACCGCACTCGCTAAGCTAAATCATAAAGCGCATTTTTATAGCGTTTTGCTTGGCTTAACCAGTCAAAACGAACAGACTTAGCGCATTGCTGCATTTGCTGCCATTTAGCGCTGCCAGACATAGATAATGCCTTATCAAACGTTGCTAGCAATGATAAACCTTGCAGCTGTATATCTTCCCCCTCAAAGACAAAGCCAGTCTCTAAATGATGTACCGTATCTTTAAGGCCGCCGATATGATTGACTAAGCACAACTGCCCTGCTCGCATCGCTAACATCTGACTGATGCCACAAGGTTCAAATGAGCTCGGCATCAAAAACAATGAACCTAACCCATATAACTGTTTTGATAATTGCTCATCGTAACCATCCATAAAGATAAACTGCTTATGTTTGGCGGCGATATCAGCAAACTCACGAGCAATGTTATTATCACCGCTACCTAGCATCACAAAGCGAGCGTGGCTATCATGCTCTGCAAGTTTAGTGAGCAGCACTTCTAACACCGTTTTGCCACGCAAACTTTTGTCACTCAACTCAAGAGAGAAGCGATGACGTAATATCATCACCTTTTGATCGGTTAAGCGGCCAACAGAAGTCAACAAAAATGCCTGCTGCGCTTTCGAACCTTTAGTATTCCTAAGGTTAATTAAGCTCTCAGATTGCCATTGCAGTAAACGACTCTGCGCAATAAAGTCCTGAGTTCTTACCTCTAATTTACCCACTTGCCAATTAATAAGCTTATCTAAAGCTTGCTCAACAAAACCCAGCTTTGAATAATCACGATCAGCTATAACATCCGTTCCTTGCATATCATCGGGATACATACAGCCATTTAAAATTCCTACTAATGCCTGATTATCTAGCTTTACTTGCAAGTCATGCTCTAGTCCCTCACCACCAAAAAAACCTTGTTCAGGTGAAGATGGCCTAAGCACTTCATGGGCGTAACTCGGAGACACTAAATGCACTTTATCGCTAAGCACAATCCCAGCGCGCATCGGGTTTACACAGTTGTAATAACGCGGATCCTGCAACAAACAAAGCTGTTCAGGGCTAAGATCTGCACTTAAGCTTGGATACCAAGCTGCAAGCGATGATGAATCACCACTTAGCGGCCTAATGCCCTGCAATGCCAAATTATGAATACTAAATACACAAGGCAAGTCTTGTAAAAAACGGTAGCGGCGATCAAAAGCGCGCAGCGCTGCAAACATCCCCGTATGCCAATCATGCAAATGAATATGGCTAGGAAGCTCATCAAAAACTTGCCGCGGTTTATCGGTATAGAAATCCTGACTTAAGGCTTCAGCTACCGCCAAGTTGAACAGTGCAAACTTTGTAGCATCCTCAGCAAAGGGACGTTGTGCGTCCCCTTGCGAATAAGCGCCAAGGCTGCCATTAAACAGCTTATGTTCAAAAAGGTAAAAGTGGCTGTTTTCAAGCTTTGGGTTAGCTGCGCGGTAAACCGCTACGCGCTGATGTTGCCCTTGAAAATCAACGTCAATGTTAGCCACCCAATGTGCGTTTGCTGAGGCGATTAATGAGCCGAAGCTTGGCATTATCACATCAACCGCGATATTGAGTTTTGCCAGCGCAAGCGGTAGATCATGTAACACATCAGCCATGCCCCCCACTTTAGCGCCGGGGATGGCGCCGTTTTCAGCCGCAAGCATTAACACTCTAGGCTGGGGGTTATTATATTGATTATCCAATATCGACATAAATTATTCGTACCCTACTGGTAAACCTAGCATGTCACGAGTGACTAACACTTTGCCTTTTTCAGACACTCTAAAGCCCTTGGCTTTATCTTGCTCTTGGTTGTAACCAATCACACTGCCCTCAGGAATAATGCAGCCTCTATCGATAATCGCATTCTTGATCTTACAATTACGCAGCACGACAACGTCTGGCAATATCACTGAATCTTCAACTGTTGAGTAAGAACAAACCCGCACTTCATTAAACAGCACACTTCGGCGCACCGTTGAGCCCGAGATAATGCAGCCTCCTGAAATAATCGAATCAAGCGCCATACCACGGCGGTCTTCATCATCGAATACAAATTTTGCCGGTGGTAACTGCTCTTGATAGGTCCAAATAGGCCATTTAGCATCATAAAGGTTTAGCGCTGGTGTCGGTGACAATAACTCCATATTGGCTTGCCAAAATGAGTCTAATGTACCCACATCACGCCAATAGGCTTCTTCATTGGGTAGTGCACTACGAAAACGATGGGCATACACTTTATGCTCTTTGATAATCGATGGAATAATATCTTTGCCGAAGTCCCTATCTGAGTCGGCATTTTGCGCATCGCGCTTAAGCTGATCAAATAAAAACTCAGTATTAAAAACGTAATTCCCCATCGAGGCCAAACACATCTCAGGATCTTCAGGCAGATGCTTAGGCAATGCAGGTTTTTCCTCAAAACCTAAAATTCGCTTTGACTCGTCAACTTCCACTACACCAAATGCTCCAGTCGCTTCAGCAACCGGTACCTCTAAGCAGGAAACTGTCATATCCGCGCCCGACTCAGCGTGAGTCGCTAAAAGGCCGGCATAATCCATGCGGTAAACATGATCGCCTGACAAAATCATTACGTACTTGGGTAATTCATGGCGGATAATATCGATATTTTGAAAAACAGCATCCGCAGTACCTTGATACCAGTCATCGGAGTAACGCTGAGAAGCAGGCAAGATCTCAACCGACTCACCTAACTCCTTTTTAAAGTGACCCCAACCGCGCATAACATGCCGAATAAGTGAGTGAGATTTATATTGGGTCACAACGCCAATTCTGCGGATCCCAGAATTGATACAGTTCGATAGAGGAAAATCAATAATTCTGAATTTACCGCCAAAATAGAGAGATGGCTTTGCGCGCCAATCCGTCAATTCATGCAAGCGAGAACCGCGACCACCAGCAAGAATAATGGCGTAGGTATCACGAGTTAAATTACTAATATAACGTGGGTTGGTTTTGGTCATTAACGTTCACTCCTTGAACTAAAAACTAAATTGATTCGAACTAAACAGGTGTTAATCATCATTAGGCCTTCCAGATTTCATCGCGATATTTAGCAATGGTCACGTCACTCGAGAAACGGCCACTCGCTGCCGTGTTACGAATACTCATTTGAGTCCACGCCGTTTGGTTCTTATAGACTTTCGCGACGTGCTCTTGGCTTAAACGGTAGGACTCAAAATCAGCTGCGGTCATCCAAGGGTCATCGCAACTTGTAATTGCAGTGATTAACGGTGAGAAGATCCCCGGCTCTAACAAACTGAAATGGCCGCTATCGATAAGCGTTAGCACTTCATTTAGTGCCGGTGATGCATCAATGAAATGCTGCGGACGATAATCTTGGCGCTGCTGCATCACTTGCTCTGCAGTTAAACCAAACAAGAAAAAGTTGTCTTCACCCACCTCTTCAAGCATCTCAACATTGGCACCATCTAAAGTGCCTATGGTCACCGCACCGTTCATCATGAATTTCATGTTGCCCGTCCCCGACGCTTCTTTACCGGCAGTAGAGATCTGCTCAGAAAGGTCCGTAGCTGGGCAGATTTTTTCCATCGCGCTAACGTTATAATTCGGCAGGAAGGCTACTCTTAAGAAAGGCGTGACACTCGGATCAGAATTAACCATGTGCGCCACATTGCTGGCTAATTTAATGATGAGTTTTGCCATGGCATAACCCGGCGCAGCCTTACCTCCAATGAGCACACATCTGGGCACCATGTTACTGGTATTGCCTTGCTGAATTTGATGATAGAGATGAATTACGTGCAAAATATTTAGCAATTGTCGCTTATATTCATGGATACGTTTAACCTGCACATCAAACAGCATATTGGTGTCAAAATCGACATCACACTCAGCTTTGATTAACTGTTGTAATACCGCCTTGTTGTTTTGCTTCACCTGCTGCCACTCTTTTATAAACCCCTTATCATCGGTAAATGCATTCAGGGCGTTTAAATGGCTAAGATCAGTGACCCAATCGTTTCCTAAACGCTTGGTCAATAAGCTCGCTAGTTGAGGATTACAATTTGCCAGCCAGCGCCTAGGAGTCACGCCATTGGTTTTATTATTAAACTTGTGCGGCCATAACTGATAAAAGTCTTTAAACAAACCAGAAGTCAACAGCTTGCTATGTAGCCCTGCGACGCCATTAACTGAAAAGCTGGCAACAATAGCAAGATATGCCATGCGCACATGAGGCTCATTTCCCTCTTCTATAATCGACATCGCAGCCAATTTTTGTTCATCGCCAGGCCATTGATGAGCGACAAGATCTAAATAACGGGCATTGATTTCGAAGATAATCTCGAGGATTCTAGGCAGCATATGCTCAAGCATACGCACAGACCAACGCTCAAGGGCTTCAGGTAATAAGGTATGGTTGGTATAAGCCATTGTTTGGCTAACCACTTGCCATGCTTGATCCCATTCCAGAAAATACTCATCAATCAATAAGCGCATCAATTCAGGAATGGCGATACTTGGGTGAGTATCATTGAGCTGCATAACATTAAATTTAGCAAAATCACTAAAATCGGTTCCATGCTGGCGCACCCAATTGTTCAACAGATCCTGTAAGCTTGCCGAACTCAGAAAATACTGCTGCCTTAATCGCAGCTCTTTACCATTCTCGCTAGCATCATTGGGATACAGCACCATAGTGATCTGTTCTGCCATATTTTTGCGGGCAACAGCCTCGGTATAATCACCTTGGTTAAACTCTTCTAAATCAAAATCATCAGTCGCTTCTGACTTCCAAAGCCTTAAGGTATTGACGCGATCGTTTTTATAGCCCGGCACTGGCATATCATAAGCAACGGCAAGCACATCTTGAGTATCTAGCCACACCACATTGCGGCGTCCATTTGGGTCCACATAACTGCTGGTATGACCGAAAAATGGCACTATAACATTATGCTCTGAGACTCTAACTTCCCATGGGTTACCTTCGCGCAACCAACGATCGGGGCGTTCAACCTGAAACCCATCCACCAACTTTTGTGCAAACATGCCGTATTCATAACGAATGCCATAGCCAGTAACACTCAAATCTAGGCTTGCACAACTATCAAGAAAACACGCAGCCAATCGACCTAAACCACCATTACCTAAGCCGGCATCATGCTCTACTTGTTCAAGCTCTTCTAACTCAACCGCATAGGCTTTTAACAGCTCTTGGGTTTCTTGCAGTAAGTCTAGATTCATAACGGCGTTGCCCATGGCTCTGCCCATTAAGAACTCCAGTGACAAATAGGCAACTTGTTTACGCTCAAACTGGCTATCAGCCTGACGCGTCGTACGCCATCGCTGCAACATTTTTTCTTTTACACTTAACGCTAAAGCTTGAAATAGCTCTTGCTTATCATACTTGTCTCGACCTAAACCATGATTAACATGGCGCTGTACTCGCTGAGCAAGTGAGCTGTCTTCTAGTTTAGATAAACTCGTTGTCACTTTTTTCGATTTAGATTGGCTCTTTCCACTTGGTTTTACAGGCGTTGTCATGCAGTTACTCCTTTATGTTGGGCGTAAAACAACATTAAACTTCGGTCTTGTAGCAATAGGGTTTGATTTGCAGTTATCGATATTGAAGCGTCTTCTACAGAGCAGATCTGTAAGTTTGTCTGTTCACTACTGGTATCGATAATTTGTTGCCAGATAGGAAATGCATCTAGCGGCGGTACGTTAAATTCTAGGGGCTGTTCATCGCTATTTAGCATTAACAATAATGCTTGCTGCTTGCCTTTTACCCCCTCTAATTCACCTCGTAGGATTAAGCTCAAACTGCGAGTTTGCCCTTCTGCCCAGGCGACTTTTGTCATTGGCTGACCTTGACGGCAAAACCAATCAAGTAAAGGTGAGTCTTCGGCATCGTTGTGAATGTAACGCGGAAAACATAAGGCCGGAAAACGCTTACGCAGAGCAATTAGCGCCCTAGTAAACTGCAGCCTTTGTTGCTGCCAATCAGCCAAATCCCAATTAAGCCAAGTAAGCGGGTTATCTTGGCAATATGCATTGTTATTACCCTGCTGACTGTGACCCATCTCATCACCAGCAAGCAACATAGGCACACCTTGAGAGAGCATTAAACAGGTCAATAAATTGCGCGCCTGTCTTTGCCTTACTAACTGGATGTCGAGCTGGTCGGTGTCGCCTTCAACGCCATGATGGGCACTAAAATTTTCTTGGTGACCATCACGGTTATCCTCACCATTGACCTGATTATGACGCTCTGCATAGCTAATAAGATCTTGTAAGGTAAAGCCGTCATGGCTGGTAATAAAGTTAACACTTGCACTAGGGCCTCTAGCAGAATGCTCGAACAAATCGCTAGAACCATGGATCCGCCTAGCGAACTCTGGTAATACGCCAAAGTCACCCCGCCAGAATCGCCGCAAGGTATCGCGGTACCTGTCGTTCCATTCACTCCACCCTTGAGGGTACGCACCGAGCTGATATCCACCGGGACCAATATCCCACGGCTCAGCGATAAGCTTAACCCTGTTTAGCACAGGATCTTGGGCTATCGCATCGAAGAAACCTGCGCCGGCATCAAAGCCATAAGACTCTCTACCTAGCGTGCTAGCCAAATCAAAACGAAAACCATCTACGCCCATGATTTCAACCCAATAGCGCAAAGAGTCCATAACTAGCTGCAATACCCGTGGATGACTAATATTTAACGTGTTGCCACAGCCGGTATCATTAATATAGAAGCGTTTGTCTTTAGCTTGTAATCGGTAGTAACTAAGATTATCTATGCCTTTAAAGCATAAATTGGGCCCTAAGTGATTGCCTTCGGCCGTATGGTTATAAACCACATCTAATATCACCTCGATACCCGCGTCATGCAGCGCGCTAACCATTTGGCGAAACTCTTCAACATTGCCTTGGCTAAGATAAGCACTATGGGGGGCAAAAAAACCTAAGCTGTTGTATCCCCAATAATTAGTTAACTGTTTATCTTGTAGAAATGCTTCTGAAATAAAGCTATGAACCGGCAACAGTTCTACAGCTGTCACCCCTAAATTGGCTAGATGTGCTAGGCTACATGGCTGGGATAAACCTAAAAACGTACCTCGGTGGCGTAATTCAACTGCTGCGTTTTGCTGACTAAAGCCTTTAACATGTAATTCATAGATAACACTTTGATCAATAGCAGTACTGCCCCCCTCGCGTTTAAGTGGGTTGATTGGCGGTAACTTGCGATAATCTAATGCCTTACACTTAGGCATATACTCACTGTTATCACGCAGATCTAAAGATAAGTCTTCGTCGCTGCTGGTTTTGTCGTAAGCATAGTGACTATCGTGCTCAACAAAGCCACCAACCCACTGCTTTGCATAAGGGTCGAGCAATAGCTTGTAAGGATTAAATCTGTGTCCAGAATGTGGCTCATACAAACCATCGACTCGATAGCCGTACACCTGTCCAGCTTTTAATCCTGTTAGATAAATATGCCAAACTTGCTGCGTTTTTTGCGCTAACTGGATTTGCTGAGTTTCGAAGTGACCACTTTTATCAAATAAGCACAAGGTCACTTTTGTTGCATGGGCGGAAAAGATCGCAAAGTTAATCCCATTGTCATCAACTGTTGCCCCAAGTGGATAAGGTCTTCCCTTTAATACCTGCACCCGTTAGCCTTTAGCCAATACGAGACATGAGAGCGGCGCTATGGTTATTTCAGCACTGTATTCACACCCCTGATAAGGGTGATCTTGCGGGCAAATTACCCCTTGGTTACCGACATTACTGCCACCATAGGCTTCGCTATCACTATTGAGTCGCTCGCAGTAATTATCATTACTGGGTAAACCCACTCGAAAACCTTGATGCACCTGTGGCGTCATATTGATTATAAAAATGACAGGGCTATCACTGCCTTTGTTATAACGCGCAAAACTAATTACGCTCGCTTCGCTATTATTACAATCTAACCAAGCAAAGCCGCCATTGTCGCTATCTTGCTGCCAAAGCTGCTCGGTTGCTTTATATAACTGGTTAAGATCTTTGAGCCAAAGCTGCATGCCACTATGGGGAGCAAACTGAGTTAAATGCCAATCTAAGCTCTTGTTATGATTCCACTCATCTCGTTGGGCAAACTCATTGCCCATAAACAATAATTTTTTGCCCGGATGCCCCCACATAAAACCGTAATAGGCCCTCAATGTGGCAAACTTTTGCCAATCATCATTGGGGATTTTATGCAACAACGAGCCTTTGCCATGCACCACTTCATCGTGACTCAATGACAAAATAAACTGCTCGGTATATTGATAAACCAAACTAAAGGTCAATTCTTGGTGGTGATGTTTGCGATAAATGGGATCGCGCTTAAGATAACCCAAGCTGTCATTCATCCAACCCATATTCCACTTAAAACCAAAGCCCAAATTTTGATTACTTGGATCTTGTGGATTCGAGTCGCCGATCAAATGGGTCACCCCAGGCCACGCCGTCGACTCTTCAGCAATCATACAAACACCAGGAAAAGCTTGGTACATACGCTGGTTAAGCGCCTGCAAAAAAGCGATAGCATCAAGGTTTTCACGACCACCATATTGATTAGGTAACCACTGCCCGGGTTCACGACTGTAGTCTAGATACAACATTGAAGACACGGCATCTAATCTCAAGCCGTCAAAGTGGAACTCATTTAACCAGTAATGCGCATTACTCAATAGATAGCTTTGCACTTCACCACGACCATAGTTATAAATCAGCGTGTCCCAGTCTGGGTGCTCTCCTTGGCGTGGGTCGTTATGTTCATATAAACAACTGCCATCAAACTGTGTCAGACCATGAGGGTCTTTTGGGAAATGCGCAGCCACCCAATCTAAAATAACTGCTATGCCAGCCTGGTGGCAGGCATCAATAAACGCCTTAAGACCCGCTGCATCGCCAAATCGGCAAGTAGGAGCGTATAAACCAACCGGCTGGTATCCCCAAGAGCCATCAAATGGGTATTCACTAATAGGCATCAATTGCAGATGAGTAAAACCCATCTCAACTACATAAGGTACCAGCTGCTCAATCAACTCTTGATAGTTTAAATACTGCTGACCGTCATCCCCTTTGCGACGCCATGAGGCTAAATGCACTTCATAAATAGACATGGGTGCTTGATGCCACTCAATATCCGCTCGCTTAGCCAGCCATTGCTCGTCTTGCCATTGATACGCCTGTTTTTGCGGCACCAATGACGCGTTGCTTGGTGCTTCTTGCATCGCTTTAGCGTAAGGATCTGACTTTTCGATACGTTCGCCGTTAGCGGTGACTATCTCAAACTTATAATGCTGATTTACTTTGGCATTAGGTAAAAAGATTTCCCATAAACCATTAGCTAAATGTTGACGCATAACATGGATAGCGCCATCCCAATGATTAAAATCACCTAATACTGACACTCGCTTAGCATTTGGTGCCCAAACACAAAAGTGCACCCCTTCGATACCTTGCACTTCACGCCAATTGGCGCCTAAAAATTGATAGGCTTGTTGTTGTCGTCCCTCATTAAACAGATATGTATCATCGTCAGACAGCAGGCTAGAAAACTGATAAGGGTCAATAATCTCCTCTTGGCTGAACGGATATTTCACTCGGAGTTTATACAAGAAAGGTTTAACTCGACGCCCCATTACACCGCTAAAAAGCCCTTGCTCATTACTTTTCTCTAAGCTAGCCACTTTGCGACCCGTCTTATAGCAGATCACATCAACACTTAATGCGCCTCGTAAAAAACAGCGAACGCTGAGGGCTTTCCCTTGATTAATGGCATGCATACCGAGCAATCCAAATACATCAAGGTATTCACTATTTAACAGCGCAACATCGACACCGTTTTGAAATTCTGGGGCATTTTGAGTCATCGCAATTAAGTCCATAAAAGTTTGTCCATATCTGTTGATTAAGGTTTGATTTGTACCAAGCGCCCTAACCAACTTCCTGTTGAGCATTGTGGGTGTTAGCGTTTCGATTCCTCGTCAACTGCTGCATTAATCCGTTAGCGAAATCATCATTAGCTATTTGTTTTAACGTTTTAGGTAAGCGCCACTGCCAATTTGGATACTCATGCCAAGTACCCGGTACATTAACGCTAATAGGATCTTGAATGAGATCACTTAATTGAAGGCTAAATAACATGGCATTACCCGAGGCAGATGCTTGCACCCAAGCGCTTAATAATTCTTGGTAGTCGATGTTATTAACGCTATTAGTTGGAGCAATTACTTGCAGTTCTATCAGCAAGTTAATCAGCTGTTGACGCTCTTTTTGACGTAAAATCTGCGCCTGTTCAAGTTCGGGATCACTGCTAATAAGTGCAAGTTCACGGCGCAATTGCAGATCATCCCCTTGCCACCAGGCTTTTAATGTCGGTACATCATGATTGGCCAACATCATTAAACTTTGCTGCTTATACTTATCAGGTGCAGTGAATTGATCATTGCGCTTATTAAAGTAAAACAACTCATTGGATAGAACGCCTGCCGTGGCAAGCTTAGCAACAATCTCTGCTGGCACTATGCCAAGATCTTCGCCTATCACCTGACAACGCGCTCGGTGGCTTTCGAGACATAAAATAGCAATCAAGCAATCTACAGGGTAATAAACATAAGCACCGCCATTGCTATCCTTTGGCCACCACCATAAGCGTAATAATGACATCACATGATCAATACGCAGTGCACCACAAGACTGCATATTCGCTCTAAGCAAATTGATAAAATGGCGATAGTCACTGCGTTTTAACGCGATAGGGTCGATAGGTGTAAGCCCCCAGTTTTGCCCTTGCGGAGCAAAATCATCTGGCGGAGCACCAATACTGGCTTGGTGACAAAATAGCTGTGGTTGCGACCTCGTCTCACAGCTGTTAGCTGCTGCGCCAACCGCAAGATCTCTAACCAGGCCAATAGCCATCTTTCGCAGCTTTGCATGCTGTTGGCATTGGTTAAGTTGGTGCTCAGCAATAAATTGCAAGTAAGCAAAAAACTGTGGTTCTGTATTAGTAAACCAAGGCAAATTTGCCACTGATTTAGCTTGGGATAAGCAGAAGAGACGTAAAGACTCACCTTGTTCGTTCACAAAGCGTTGAAATTCCCGCGCCCTTGCGGTTTGAGGGATTAACTGTGCCTGACAAAAATGCTGGTATAGTTGTTGATAAACAGCAAATTTGTACTGACTCACCTTGCTATAATCCAGCCACTTAGTCTCATTCAGCTGTGACTTCAACGCCGCTATTGAGCCAAACTCCTGTGAGCGACTATCCAGTGCTTGAAGTCCTTTGAGCATCTCTAATTCATTGATTAGCGAAAACTCCTCTACCTGCTCAATATCGATATACAGTGGATTGAGTCGGCAGCGATCGTCTGGGCTATAGGGGCTAGCCTCATCAGGTTTAGTAAGATCTAACGCATGTAATGGGTTTAATAAAATGAAGCCAGCATTTTGAGCCGCAACCATATCAATAAGCTGGGTTAAATCGCCAAAATCACCTATGCCCCACTGCTGCTCACTGCGCAAACTATAAACTTGGACACTAACCCCCCAAGCATTAGTGGAGCTGGATGCACTGGCGTTAATTTCACCTTGATAACTCATACTCGGAGACACTAGCCAAATGCCTGTGGCACTTTGCAAGTGTGAGTCAACAAAGCGCAATGAAACATGGTGATACCCCATATTGATAGCGGGCAAATCTATGTCGCATACTTCTGGGGAAATAACTAATCGATAATTGAGATAGACTTGTTCACCAATACGGTAGTCACCGACCACTTGGCAATGGGGACTGCTATCAATCTTGATTTTAAAGCTAAAGGTTTTGCAGCTAAATCGATCTGAGTTTTCCAATTCAAACTCAATTTCAATCTCTTGACGATAATACTCAGGCAGATAAAAGCTTAGAGTCAGATCTTTGCTGTCACAGTATTGGAATCTAGGTAGTAGTTGCGTCCATTGCTTAGCGTCTAAGTCAAAGTTACGTTCGGCAATTAAGGTATGTAATTGAGGTAAATCGCGGCAAAGACGGATAACTTCAGCTTGGCTAGCATCATCACTGACAAGCATACAAGCTAAAACCTCTAACCTATCAGCATCAGAGATCTGTATTTTATTACCATTACTGTTAATAAATTCTGCAGCGACTCCCTGCAAATACAGCAATTTGTCTAGCCCCATATCCGTCATCCTTGCACTTGGCTATTCAGACTCTAAATAGAGCAGTTACCATGCCAATCGATAATGACAGCTTGAATACAGTTTTATTTCAGAACCAATAAAGATAAGAATAAAATCTAAAACAATGACTTAAACAAAAGTAAATATTAACCAGCGTTTAAAACGATTTTCATAGATAAAGTACGTCACTCTAAAGCTCGCGCCAACTTGGTGCGCACTATGCCCACAAAAGGGCAAAAGCCTTTACAATCAGCCTCGCTGTCATTATTTCGTACTAGTTTTAGTAAAATTTAGAAGTTTATTTCACTATTTACTATAGATAAGTGAGCTTTAACGATTAAAGGGACCTGTTTATGTCATAAAATTACAAAATTAGTAAGGTAGATCCAACTTTGGCTCGATTCCTTAGTTAAGTCGGCGTTTTCTTTGAGGTTGATCACACCTTTATTGCGGTAGTGTTGGTACTTTAATTACCAGAAAAGATAACAACTTTTAACATTAAGCGTAATAGGTGATTCTTATGGCTGCTAAATTTTTTATCCCATCTGTCAATATCTTAGGACAAGATGCTGTTACCGAAGCAATTGGCGACATTAAGTCTCTAGGCTTTAAAAATGCATTAATTGTTACAGATAAGCCACTGGTTGATATTGGTCTTGTCGGCCAAGTTACCGATAAACTTGCCAGCAATGATATTCAATCTGTCGTCTTCGACGGCGTGCAACCCAACCCTACCGTCGGCAATGTTGAAGCGGGTCTTGCAATATTAACCGCTAACAACTGTGACTTTGTCATCTCTTTAGGTGGCGGCTCTCCCCATGATTGTGCAAAAGGGATTGCGCTGGTTGCGACAAATGGTGGCAGCATTAAAGATTACGAAGGTTTAGATGTATCAACTAAACCACAGCTGCCACTAGTGGCAATCAACACCACTGCAGGTACTGCAAGTGAGATGACCCGTTTTTGCATCATTACCGATGAAGAGCGCCACATAAAAATGGCGATTGTGGATAAAAATACCACGCCGATTTTGTCAGTGAACGACCCAGAGCTGATGTTACTTAAGCCAGCAGGGTTAACTGCAGCAACGGGTATGGACGCGCTCACTCACGCCGTTGAAGCTTATGTATCAATTGCTGCCAACCCAATTACAGATGCATGCGCAATTAAAGCCATTGAGCTTATTCAAGGCAACTTAGTTGAAGCGGTTGAAAACGGCCAAAGCATCGAAGCACGCGACCAAATGGCTTACGCTCAGTTCCTTGCTGGGATGGCATTTAACAACGCAAGCCTTGGCTATGTTCACGCTATGGCACATCAGCTGGGTGGCTTCTATGACCTACCACATGGTGTATGTAACGCACTCTTGTTGCCCCATGTACAAGCATACAACGCGCAAGTTGTGCCAGCTCGCCTAAAAGATGTCGCTAAGGCGATGGGCGTCGATGTCGCAGCGATGAGTGATGAGCAAGGTGCACAAGCGGCAATCACAGCGATTAAGCAGCTGTCTGTCGCGGTGAACATTCCAGAGAATCTCACCAAGCTTGGGGTTAAAGCGGAAGATATTCCAACCCTTGCTGATAACGCGCTTAAAGATGCTTGCGGCTTTACCAACCCTAAGCAGGCAACTCATGCTGAAATTTGCCAAATCTTCACTAACGCGCTGTAAACTCTGTCACTGCTAGATATTTGCAGTAGGTAAGCGACTTATTTAAAACGACTTACTTTAATTGATTAGCCTAAAACGATTGACTGGTATCTGTTATCGGTCAATCGTTTACTTGCTTTCAGTCATCACTTCCCCAGCATAATTTCATGGCAGCAGCTTTATCCAAGCTGGCTATAACAAACAGTTTTTTCAAACCGGATTTAACCAAAAATCACTCCTCTAAACACACTCGTCACCAATCTCAAATAACCTAAGCATCAGTCAAAACAGCTTGCTGAGGGATTATTATACCAATCAGTATCTTTACGAGATTTCTTGCCGCTAAACCGCCCTATTAGTAGCTAGAGCCCAATTTAATTGGCTTTATTCGATACAAAAGGATACATCTTTGATATAATCGACTGGTTCGCTTTTTCCCTGCAAAAGTTAAAGCAAGCTTTAAAGCCCACTCCTCGGAGTGGGCTTTTTCCTTTCTGCGCCCTCTCTTTCTAAGCTTTAACTTTTCTGCGCGTTGCTCTTGCTACGTATTAGATAAGTCATACCAGATAACAGACAATTGATATTCGCCAAAGAGAGGCATCGCAACACTCTTATGCTCAAACTAACGTTATTGATTACGCTGAATTTAGAAAAAAGGCCCACTATCAAAGCAGGCCTTTATGTTACAGCTAAGCTTAATGACTAGTGACTCGCCTCATTCGTTACTTGAGGCTCTGCTTCTTTCGGTATGCCCTTGGCCTTTTCACGCATCTTTTGCATCATCACGTAGAACACAGGAACCAATAGCGTACCAACGATAGTGGCCGCTAACATACCGCCAAACACTGAGTAGCCCAAGGCGCGGCGACTACCGGCACCCGCACCGGTTGCGATGACTAAAGGTAATACCCCTAACAGGAAGGAGAATGCCGTCATCAATACCGCACGAAAACGCAATCTTGCCGCGGTTTCACCTGCCTCTAATATGCTTTTGCCTTCTTCTCGGAGCTGCTTAGCAAACTCGACAATCAAAATCGCATTCTTACAGGCGAGACCAATCAACAGTACCAGACCAATCTGTGCATAAAGGTTTAAGTCTGAACCGACCAAGAGGATATTTAGGAACGCCCCTAACACCGCAATCGGTACCGCTAAAATTACCGCAAACGGAATGGTCCAACTCTCGTACTGCGCCACCAAGAATAAGTAAGTAAACACTAACGCCAACGAGAAAATCAATGGGGCTAAGTTACCCGCCTTAATCTCTTGGTAAGTTTGCCCTGTCCACTCAAACGTATAGCCGGTTGGCAGCGATTCATTAGCGGCGCGCTCCATTGCGGTAATCGCATCCCCCGAGCTAAAGCCCGGCGCAGGGAAACCGTTAATGGTCGTCGAGCTGAACATGTTGTAGTTATTCATTACGTCAGGGCCTAAAATCGGCGTCACTGTCACTAAGGTACTTAGCGGCACCATTTCACCGGTATTAGAGCGCACATAAAAACGCGAGATATCTTTGTCTGAATCACGATACTCAGTCTCAGCCTGCAAGATAACCCTAAAGACTTTGCCATAACGGTTAAAGTCATTAACGTACATAGAGCCAAGCATGGTTTGCATGGTGGAGAAGATCTCATTCAGTGAAATCCCCAACGCTTTGGCTTTATCCCTATCAACATCGACAAACATCTGCGGCACATCGGCGCGGAAGTTACTAAAGGCCATCGCGATTTCAGGTTGCTCATTGGCTTTCATAATCAAGGCGCGCATCACAGCTGCGAGCTCTTGAGGCGTTCGCCCTTGCGTATCTTGCAGCACAAACTCAAAACCACCGACACTACCCACCCCAGGGATCGGCGGCAGTGAGAATGCCATCGCCTTTACCGCAGGGTTGGCGGCGTATTTAGCTTGCAGCTTAGCAACAATGGCAGACTCTGCCATATCGGCTGATTCACGCTCGCTCCATGTTGATAAGGTCACAATCATCAAACCACCATTTGAAGACACTGAGCCGGTCAAAATACTAAAGCCGCTGGCATGAATGACGTTTTCAACCCCTGGCTCATCAAGCGTTAGCTCCACTAGCTCACGCATCACATCTTCAGTACGGTTAAGCGATGCACCATCAGGTAGCTGGATATCCACCATAAAGGCTTTTTTATCTTCCATTGGCACAAAGCCTGACGGTAAGGTTTTAGCGATACCACCGGTTAGCAAAATTAAGCCAACATACACTATACCCACTAACGCCAACTTACGAGTCAGTGAGGTCACCAGCTTCATATACTTGCCCGTAAAGCGCTCAAAGTGCTTATTAAAGGCAGCGTGGAATCCCTTAGTATGTGTCTTAGGCGGACGCAATAATGAGGCGCACAGCGCCGGACTTAAGGTCAATGCATTGACTGAAGAGATGAGCACCGAAATACAGATAGTCACAGAGAACTGCGCGTACATCTGGCCTGTGATCCCCGGCATAACCGCTGTTGGCGCAAACACTGCAAGCAGTACTAGGGTCGTGGCAATAATCGGCCCAGTTACCTCTTTCATGGCTTTTGAGGTGGCTTCTTTCGGTGATAGTCCCTCATCTTGCATTAGACGAGTGACGTTTTCGACCACCACAATGGCATCATCGACCACGATACCAATCGCTAAAATAAGCGCGAATAGCGACACCGTGTTAATACTCATGCCAAAGGCGAGTAAAAAGGCAAAAGTACCAATTAAAGAGACAGGAATTGCAATAGCAGGGACTAACGTCGAGCGAACATCTTGCAAGAAGATAAACACCACAAATACCACTAATGCGATGGAGATAAACAGGGTTTGTACCACTTCTTTAATCGAGGTTTCAACAAACTCAGTGGTGTCATAAAGTACTTCGTATTCAAGATCACTAGGAAAGCGCTCAGACAGCTTTGCCATTTCAGCCTTAATCGCTTTACCCACATCTAGTGCATTGGCATCTGGTGACTGATAAATCGCAATAATCGCCGACGGCTTATTGTTTAACTTACCTTGAGCATCGTAGGTTTGTGAGCCAAGTTCGACTCTGGCAACATCGCCAACCACCACTTTAGAGCCATCATTATTGGCTCTGATCATTACATCATAAAACTCTTGTGGATCTTTAAGTCGACCTTTGGTTTGCAGCGTGTACTGAAACTGCTGTTCGGGATCAACTGGCGCAGCGCCAATTCGCCCCGCAGCCACCTGAATGTTTTGCTCTTGTAGCGCACCAATCACATCAGTTGCAGTTACGCCAAAACTTGCCATTTTGTCAGGGTCGAGCCAAATACGCATGGCGTAATCTAACGCACCAATCACTTGTACTTTAGACACGCCGTATTGACGCGCTAGCGCATCCTTAACGTTTAAGCCGGCATAGTTAGTAATAAACAAAGAGTCAAAAGTTTCATCAGGTGAAACCAGGTTAACCACCATCAACATATTGGGGCTTTGTTTTTCAACTTTAACCCCCTGGCGTTTCACCTCTTCTGGCAATCGCGGCATTGCCTGTTGCACTCGGTTTTGCACTTTTACCTGTGCCATATCAGCATCGGTGCCCACTTCAAAAGTGACATTTAACGAGTAACTGCCGTCGTTAGCACTTTTAGACTCCATATAGAGCATGCCTTCAACGCCGTTAACTTCAGCCTCTAGCGGTTGGGCAATAGTATCTTTTACAATATCGGCACTGGCACCAGAATAACTGGTTGAAACGCTCACCTGTGGCGGCGCGATTTCAGGAAACTCTGAAACCGATAACACAGGAATCGCGATTAAGCCGACTAAGGTCAGTACTGTTGAGATAACAAAGGCGAATTTGGGCCTGTTAATAAAAAAATCACTGATCATGATATTCCCCTGTCAGCCTTATCAAAAAGGCCTGGGCTGCAATGGTCGCAGCTCGTTTTAAAGCCGGCGATAACGTGTGTTGTTGGCATCACTCTCTCCGACTATGATTGTTCATCTTCTTTAAACGGCACCACTTCTTGCTCGACAGGGTTAACTTTGATCCCAGGACGGATTTTTTGTAATCCTTCCACCACAATACGCTCACCATCTTTTAAACCGCCTAATACGCGCCACTCAACCCCAAAACGGTCACCAAGCTTAACAATACGCTTTTGCACCTCATCTTGTTCATTGAGCACCATCACAAACCGTCCTTGCTGATCTTCCTGCACTGCTGCTTGCGGGATAAGTAATGCGCTCTCTGTAATAGGTGATTCAATCACTAAGGTAACAAACAAGCCGGGTAACATGAGTTTGTCGTCATTTTTAAAGGTGGCGCGTACAGGCAAGGTACCTGTTGCCGCGTCAACACGGTTACCGACAAAGTCGATATGACCGATCTCATCAAACATTGTGCCGTTAGGAAGGCGTAAACGCATGACAATATCGGTGATTTTAACTTCGCGTTGTTCTGCCTTAGAAAAATTTTGCTGCGCTGTAATAAGCCCCTTTTCTGGCACTTGGAAATTAACCCACATAGGTTGAAGTTGCACCAAATTAGCCATCTCTGATTGCGGGGTAATAATGTCACCGGTACTCACTTTTGAGTGGCTAATACGCCCTGAAATCGGCGCATAGACCTTGGTATAACTCAGCTGCAGCTCGGCTGCTTGTACCGCCGCTTCTGCCTGTACTACACCCGCTGCAGTGGTGAGTTTACGACTGGTTAACTCATCCATATCCTGCGCACTGATCATGCCGTCAGGCAGCAGTCGACGACCACGCTCCCAGTTCATTACCGCAACATCACGCGATGCCACAGCTTGCTTTAACACTGCATGTTGCTGCGCAAGCTCAGCTTTATAGGTCGCAGGATCGATTTCAAACAATAAGTCACCAGCAGTGACGTCATCACCTTCGATAAACGAGCGTTGCAGCAATTGACCTTGTATTTGCGATTTTATGACCACATCTTCTGAAGCGCGGGTACGACCAACTATTTCAGTTTTAGGGGTGATCTCTTCAGTGTGGGCAGTGTTAACAATGACACTCGGTAACATAGCTTGTTGAGGTGCTGGCGCATCGCCACACGCAGAGACTGCCGCAGCGCTAACAGCGAACACCCACAACTTAAATTTTGAAACGGTTGAATCGGCCATCGAAGCCTCCTGAAGGGTAGGATATGTGCTTTATTTTTGTCCTGAAATTATAGGCTGCCTCATCAAGCAAAAGAAACCTTTTTGTAATGAAAACGCAAACTTATTAACATTGACCACCTAAGCTAGGCTCTGCAGTTTTATGGGTGCTAATTACCGACTCATAAATCCAAAAGCAATTAAACTGATGCTTTATTAGCCAAAGCAGCTACTTATTTGCTTTCATCGGTAAAAGTGAGAGCTGGGACAAGGTTATTCAGTTAAATGTCATGGTAAACAATAGGTACAGCAACTAGAGTGTTAACTAAGCGTTATGTTTGTACGCTTTAGAAATAATCGATATTTAGTTAGCTCATCTTTGCTCGAACTACACAGAAAGTACGCTCAAACCACGCAAGTGGTTGACCAAGATAAAAAACGATGCCTAAGATGGCATTAGTCACAGCGAACAGGTAGGTAATTTATGACAGCAATCTCTCATGTATACAACTACACAGTCCGATGCCCGCACGTTAAGGATCCCGCTCACCCAACCAGCTGGCGTAACCATGTAGAGCTCAATCGCTCTTGTGAAATCGCACTAGACAGAATTACTAAGTGGCACGGCCATTCAGGCAACCGACTATTTGAACATGAAGGCTTTGTCGTCAGAGAATGCGAACAGGAACAAGCCTACTTCGCCATGCAGAATGACCGCCTCAAAGATGACAAACATGCTTTGGTGACATTCAAGGTGTTTATGGATAACAAGACCAAAGACACGTCAGTACAAGAAATCATGGAACATGTTATCGAAGACTATAAGTCTCGCTTAAGCAAACTCTAATAATTGCCGGCATGTTTTATCTCCTTAAAGCATGCCGCATTTTAGCTTTTGTTGTTACAACGAGTCAGATCACACTTCTAACATTCTAGTCAAAGTTTATCTCCTTCCTTTATGACCACCTAGCCACAAAAAACATGTAAAAAGTTAACTTAGTAAAATTTTAAACCGTTAAAATTCAACTAATTAAAATCGAATAGTTAATTAAAAAACCACCTTAAGCCAATTCAATGGCTTAATTGCCGTTTTTCACATCTACTGCTACACTTTTTAAGCAAACTTAGCTGTCTACTTTTCACTTGCAGTACAAGCATTGAGCAACTAAAAACGGCCTCAAAACGGCATAGTCAACTCGTGAATAGGCAAGTTAAACCCATATTTAATTTACAGTTTTATCTAATTAAGGATTATAGAACTCATGCATGAAATGGCTAATATTGTCATCGTAGGTGGTGGCGCTGGTGGTATGGAGATCGCAACAAAGTTAGGTCACCAACTTGGCCGAAAAGGCAAAGCCAGAGTCACACTGATTGATTGTGCCGAAAGCCATGTTTGGAAGCCCCTTCTGCATGAGGTTGCCACAGGCGCCTTAGATATTGGTATTGATGCAATTAGCTACCGTGGTCACGCTGCTAACCATGGTTATCATTTTCAACAAGGTGCAATGACCGACCTAGACCGTGAAGCCAAGCAAGTGATCCTTGCGCCGATTAATGATGAAAAAGGCAACGAGCTTTTACCTGCACGCCGCATTGATTATGACTACCTAGTGATTGCTATCGGTAGTATTGCCAATGATTTTAATATTACCGGTGTACGTGACCACTGTGTATTTTTAGACAGCACTGAGCAAGCCATGGAAATTCGTACCATGCTGCTTAATAAGTTCATGCGTTATGCAAGCCACCACCAGCTTGATGACAAAATCAAAATTGCTGTTGTTGGCGCAGGTGCAACAGGTGTCGAAATGTCTGCAGAGATGCACCACGCGGTTGATCAGCTGCGCGGCTTTGGCTATAAAATCGATAGCAGCCTACTTGAAATCACCCTTATTGAAGCCGATGAGCGCATTCTACCTAAGGTAGAAAAAGAAGAGATCTCAGCCTCTGTCGCCAAAGAGCTTACCGCAATTGGTGTAAAGGTGATGACTAGCACCCGCATCAATCAAGTGACAGAAGAAGGCTTGCACACTTCTGAAGGTGAATTTATCCCATCTGATATGGTGATTTGGTCTACCGGTGTTAAAGCACCAGATTTTCTTAAAGAGATTGGCGGGCTTGAGAGCAATCACATTAACCAGGTGATGGTGCAGCAAAACATGCAAACCACTCGCGACCCGGCAATTTTTGCAATTGGTGACTGCGCAGCTTGTCCGCAAGAAGATGGCAGCTGGGTGCCACCACGTGGTCAGTCTGCACGCCAAATGGCACTGATGACAGCCGATAACATTAAGTTATTGTTAGCGGGCAAACCGGCATCAAATAACTATGTCTATAAAGACTTAGGAGCCTTAGTTAACCTGTCTAAGTTCCACACTGTAGGTAACTTAATGTCGTTCATTGGTGGCGGCGTCATGGTAGAAGGTAAGATTGCCCGCTTCGTTTACACCTCACTATACCGCAGACACTTAATTGAACTGCACGGCCCAATTAAAGGCACCTTATTGATGTTCGCTAAAGGCATTAGCCGAATCGTACACCCACATTTGAAACTGCACTAATAAGCTTTGTGAATGTTGCTGGTTTAGCACCAGCAACATTTTTTGCAAAGCTGACTTGGCTTGCTGAGTTTACCTAAGTTCATTATTACCAAGAAAATAAACTTGAGTAGTTAGTCACTCACATGCCACTACCTCTGTGGGACGCTATAAAGCCATCCATGGCCGCTCTGCGGTTTCCAATAACATCCCTGTTAAACAGCCAGTTCGGCATCCATGCCTCTCGTTCGAAGAGTATCTCTTTGAAATACTGATCCCTGCCACTACTTTTAGACACTCCACTAAGTAAGTACAATCACCATTGAGGTACTTATGAAAACAAATAAACCACGTAAAACTCAT